>CALETE010000030.1 GCA_937920085.1 uncultured Alphaproteobacteria bacterium
CGCTGTCCGAATCTGTAGCCGTCTGAGGGGTGATTTTTACCCTAAAAACGACCCCCGGACGGATTCGAATTTCGGCTCCCTCGGGACCGTCTGTCGGGGTCTGCGGGTGCGTGGGTTGACGCTCGGCGCAAGGATAGGATGAGACATCTATCTACCACCCCCACCTTGTGTAAGGTCCTAAACCTTACCCGCCCAACAATAGTTATATGGGCCTGATCTTTCTCAAGGTGTTGGACTCCTTGGCTGCCAGCCTCCGCGCCTTTAGCCCGGCTAAGATCAGGGAGTGGAGACGGTTGATCGTTGCCTTCGGCTTCGTCGTCATCGTCGTCGTCATCGCCATCGTCCTCCTAGCGCTGGTCTTCATCCATGTCCTCTCTGAGCTCAATCGAATGGGCTACGGCCCTTGTTTCTTCATCTTGTGGATGAAGTCTCTGGGCGTCTCCAGCGTAGTAACACTTAGGCACAATATGCGGACGGCCCTAAGCTTAAAAGCCTACCTTGCTGTAGTATGACTTTAATTCCCTGGTACGTCTTTGTGCTTCTGCTACCTCCTCGCGCGTCATTTTCCGTTCAAGGATTGCGATGTTTTTTCGCGCAACTTCGCTGAAGTCGCCGCCCATGCTACATCCAAGGTTGTAGAACGCATAAGCCTCTACGTCATCCTTCGCTACGCCGTGGCCGCTTCCGTAGCATCTTCCCAGATTAATAAATGCCGCTTGAATTGATATCATGATGCCTCTTCGTAATTCGCTAAGGGCGTGGTCATCGCTAATTTCGATTAGTATTCCGTCATGGGCATGTTCTACGGCCTTTCGGTACCATATGACGGCCTGAGAGAAGTCTTCTTTTACGCCCTCTCCACGATAATAAATATTTGCTAGATTATACTGAGAGGCGACATGCCCTTGTTTGGCCGCCTGCATCCACCAGAAAGCTGCCTCTTGGTTGTTTTTACCGACATGCTTTCCTTCGTAATACATAATCGCTAAATCGCATTGGCTTACCGTGTCTCCGTCTCTTGCGGACGCTAAAAGATCGTGGAACGAGCGCATTGAATTAATTACATCTATGGGTGTTCCCCAGTCAATACGTTGAAGATTCCTTTGTAGGGCTATCCGTTAGCACGAGGCCTGCCAGAGCCAGGACTGGGTCTGCCGGCAGCTCAACATCACCGCCCCGATCTTCTACCGTTGGAAGAAGCAGCTGGGCATGATGACCAACCTTGAAGCCCAGAGCCAGCGCATGCTTGCAGCCATTTGAAATGGTTATAGGAGTGGTCCCCGGATTGACATTTTCACTAATAGGTTACTAGAAAATATAGTATGAAAAAATTTCAAATCGTCGTCCTTTGCTTGGTAAGCATTATTCTCACTGGATGCGCTCATGGGACTTCACTTAACAGGATTTCTGTCGGGATGACCAAAGCCCAGGTTATCGATGAGATCGGCGAGCCGGAGTCTGTCGCCGCGCAGAACGGTATTGAAGTTATGAGGTATGATTTTTGGAAGGATTTTTGGCAGCGTAAACCCGGTGATTGGAAGTCGGAGTTCTACGTCAGGCTCGTGAATGGTCGCGTGGAGTCTTATGGTCGAATGGGTGATTTTGACTCTACCAAGGATCCGGCCTATGATATCAATATTCGCCACAGATAACTTCAATTAGGCATGAAAAGCATACCTGAAAAAGAAGGCAGTGATGCGAGCAATAAGGAGAAAAGGTCTGTATTTCACGCTGACGATAACCTTCAAGACGAGCAATCGCAGTTCGATGCGGACAATGCTGCCATGTCGCCTGGACAGGTCGTGGATGCCATTAATCGACTGATTCATGATGCTGCTAAGAATCCAATTGAGCAGCCTGCTTGGGCTCTTGAAAGCGATGATTCCGTTGTCCAGTTTCTTGTTAAGTCTGGCACTCATGTGAATCGTGCAAATTACATCCGCGTCGCTTTCATGGGGGATCAGGATGAGGATGGCTTACTGACTGCGGAGTATGAAGCAGGCTTGCCTGAACCTTTGCGTGTATGGGATCAGGACGGCAACAGGCGGGATATCTCTAAACTTTAAGCATGATTTCACGGGTTGACGCAGAAATTGTGCCAACCCCTTCAGTG
>CALETE010000031.1 GCA_937920085.1 uncultured Alphaproteobacteria bacterium
ATCACGGGGGCCGTCATCCCTGTGGACGGCGGCCTCATGGCGCGGAACGCCTAGGCGACGGCCTCAACCCGGCCATGCACCCGGGCCTTAGGGAAGATCCGCAGGAAGTTCTCAGCGTAGAACTTCTCCTTCACCTCTTCGCTGCGGCCTTCTAGGGCCGCCTCGAAACGTCCGATGGGGTTCCGGCCGCCTTCGATGTGCGGATAGTCGCTGGAGAAGAGATAGAGGTCGGGGTTGGACTGATCGATGAAGCTGCCCACCTCTTCGAAGACGAAGGGGGTGAAGGCCATCTGCTGGGTGAGCTGCTCAGACGGGATGCGCGACAGGCCCTGGAGGTTGGCGTCATTGCGGCTCCAGTGCTTGACCACCCAATCCAGGCGGCGAAGCATTTCCGGAACCCAGCCGGCGCCCAGCTCGACGGCCGCGCCGCGCAGGCCTGGATTGCGATGGAAGACGCCGTCCAGCACCATCATGGTCAGGAACTGCTCAGGCCCTTCATGCAGCAAGGCCACGTCCTTGGTGCGGAGATTTTCACCGCCGCCGAGCCAGTCCTTGGTGGGCGGGCGGCCATTGTTCATCCAGGCCTTGGCCAGCTGCAGGGGCGCGCCGCCCACATGCAGAACAAACGGCAGGCCGCTCTCGGCCAGCTTTGCCCAGAAGGGATCGAGGTCCACATGCCCAGGCGAGCGATCGCCGCAGGGACGGTGGGGGATCCAGACGGCCTCGAGCCCCTTGGCCAGGATGAAGTCGAGCTCAGCCACGGCCAATTCCGGATCATCGAGGGGGGCGACGCCCACCCCCATCAGTCGGTCATCGGCGGCGCAGAACTCCGCCATGTGACGATTGTGGGCGCGGGTCGCGCCGTAGCGCAGGCGGGACTCCAGCTTGGTGCTCGGCGAAAAGGGCATACGAAGACTATGGGTCGCGAAAACTAGCTGCTTCTTAAAGCCCAGTAGGTCCATGGCCTTGGTGCGATCGGAGGATTCAAAGGCACCTAGCGCCTGGATTTCCTTTGATTTTTCAATCAAGGCATCGCCGAGAGCGATCTGGGCAGCGACATGCTCAGGGCTATGATGGCCGCCCTGATCCATGATCACGGCAACTTCCTCGTCAGTGACGATGGACGCCGAATAACTGACCTCAGGAATCTCATCGCGCAGGCCTGGATCGGCATAACGCTTCAGAAAATCCGGAAGCTCCATGATGTGGCTGTCGGCATCATAAAAGGCCCGGTGGCTCGGCGCATAAGGCATGATCGTCTCCCAAACTCGCATTTTTCTGCGATTGGGAGATATATTGCCTCAAGGCTGGGAAGCCGTCACCCCCACATCGACCAGGGCGCGGAACCGGTGAACGGGCGCAGGCATCTTAGAGCCCGCGCCCTTCACACTGCGCCAGATGACCTCGTTCAACTGCCCCACGGGGGCCTTATCCTCATCGTCGAAATCCATTTTGGCGCTGGCCGCAGCACCCCAGGCGGTGGAAAGGTTCTTTGCGAAGAGGTCCACCTGAGCCGGAAGAGCCGTAAACGGTGTCAGGTCCGGCTTGTCAGAGAACGCGGCATAGAGCGGGGTCGCTGCCGCGTCGTACTGGCTCATGGGCGGAAGCCCGAGCAGGAGCTCGATGCTCCGAACCATTGAGCTCGTGGAATAGAGGGTCGAGTCCAGGGTGCCACGGCGGATATAGGGGCTGACCGCCAGGGCCACAGTACGCCGAGCGTCCACATGGTCTGCGCCGTCCTGCGCATCGTCCTCCACCACGAAGATCGCGGTGGTCGCCCAGTATTTGGAGTGGCTGACCCGATCGATCAACTGCCCCAGGGCCCAGTCATTATCAGCAACCATGGCCACCGGCGTGAAGGCACCGGCCTTGGTTCCACGGGTATGGTCTTCACCCATGGACATGACCACAAAGTTGGGCAGCTTGGACGCAGGGTCGGAGCTATCAAAATTGGCCTCGAACTTATCGAATTCCTTCAGGAAAACCGTCAGATTGTCCCGATCTCGCGCTTCGAAGCCCATATAGTCCTTGGCCACATGGCCGATCAGACCATCGACGCCCTCAGCTGCGTCCATCGTCCCGCCCTCGCTGACCCGCGCGGCGTATTCGCCATAGCTGCGATAGGTCAGGCCCTTCCGGCGCGCCAGATCCCAGATATGTCCAGCGGCGGGAACATAAGCCGGCGCAGGGTTGGACTTTGAATGACCGCCATAGGTCGCGGGCCACCACTTTTCATTGAAGTCCGTCGCATAGGCAGAGTTCGACCAGGAGTGCCCGTCAACACTGACCTCGCCGTCGGCATAAAAGTTGTCAAAGGTGGCAAACTGTGTCGCCAAGGCATGGGCATTGGGCGTCACTTGAGCCCCGAAAATCGCTAGGCGCGGATCGCCATTTCCCTTGGGCAGATCACCCAGAACCTGATCATAGGTCCGGTTTTCCCGGATGATGTAGATGACATGTTCGATCGGAGACCCTGCACCGACATCACGCGGGATGACGCTGGGGGATTTGGAGGCACGGGCCTGGGCAAGCAGGCTGTCATTATAGGGAGAATTGCTGAGGGTCGCCTTCGTCCAGGCTGGCAGTTGCTTGGCGAGGTCAGACAGGTCGATCCGCTCAATCGCCGCGACCTGCAAGGACTTTACAGACTCAGTGCTGCCGCCCGGCAAGGGACTGTGCGGGCCTTTTAGATCAGGATAGGCCGCCTCACCCTTGCCTGCGCCCACATAGAGCGAAGTGCCGTCATCGGCTAAGGCAAGGGCCGAAGGATACCAGCCCGTCGGGATGAAGCCCATAACCTCACTGTGGGCCGGATTCTTGATGTCGATGACCGCAACGCTATTGTTGTCGGCATTGGCAACATAGAGAATTTTACGCTTCGGATCGATGCGAAGGGCGTCGGGTGTAGCACCTTCGGGTGCCAAGGGCGTCAACGTCGTGGACAGCCGCTCGACCACCTGCAAGGTCTTTGTATCGATGACATGAACGGTATTGTCCGCAGAGCATGCGACGAAGAGCCGACCATCAGGGCTGAGAGTCATATCGTTGGGGTTAGCCCCAACGCGGATGGTCGCCACAACCTTGTTTGAGGCGGTATCGATCACACTGACAGAGCCGCTGGACCAATTAGAGACAAACAGCTTCGAGGCATCCTTGGAGAAAACCAGCTCATAGGGACTGATTTCGACCGGAATACGGGTCAGAAGGGCATGGGTTTTTACGTCAAAAACCGCAACATAGGTCGGGTTTCCGTCGACGCCGCGATTGGCTGCGTAGAGGATTGGTTCCCTGGGGTGGTGTGCAACGCCAGACCACCAAATCTGGTCCAAAGGCTTGGTTTCATCAAACTGGGCGACGGGTTCAGGGCTCAATCGGCCATTGGCGTAGGCGAAGGCGTAGATAGGGGCCTTAGCAGCAATGCCGCCAGCCGCATTACCGCCTGAAACATAGAGAATCTGGCCATTGGGCGACCATGTCAGACCCAGCCAGGACGAGCGCAACTTGATTTCCTGAACCACCTTGCGGGTCACGGGATCAATGACCGTCAGGCCATGGGGAAGATAGCCGGCATGATCCGCGATCAGCGCCTTACCATCTGGGGCAGGCAAGATTTTGAGGACCATATCCCCCGTTGTTCCGACCGACTGGCCAGCTGGGGTGATGCGCCAGCCATTGGGGAGTTCAAACCCACCGGTCACCGCATGCGGCAGGACCTGGGTTGCGGGACCGATCTCCCGGGGAGCGGTTTGGGCCATAGCTACGGAAGCCGCAGACGTCAGTGCCAAGGCCAGGGACGACCAATACTTCCAAGCCATGTCAGTTTCCTCTTACTCGGCGTTCGCAACCCATAAGAGGGTTTTGTGACACCTTGAGGTACGTCCCGCCCCTCGGCAAGGCGGCGATCAAATTTTACTTCTGGCGGACATAAACAATGGCAAACTTGTCGGCGTAAAGGCGCCTCCAACCTAGCCTGTGGTCAAAGACGGCGTTGATCTTCGCCTGCGGCGCAAAGATCGCCCAACCGATTTTCCTTGCGCTCAGGACAGCATCCAATGTCGGCTCGTCGCCGTCGACCAACTTGCCATATTGCGCCAGGCCCTCGTCTTTGAAGAGTTCGGCCCGGCTATCGATGTAGGGCTTGAGATCGGACCAGATCAGATAACCGCCAAAACCATACTGGTTTAGGACCGGCTCAGCGCGAATTTCGGCTGGCGTCGCGGCAAGGGCTGAAATTGGCGAAACCTGAGTGTCCACCCGAGGCAGAGGCACGGCGAGACGCAGGCCTAGCAAGACCAGAGCCGCGAAGAAGGACAGAGCAGCGACCATACGATGACGTTCCGGCCGCTCGCCCGCCCTGGCCAGAGCGATTGCAATTGGGCCACAGAGGATCATGGGAGCCACCATGCCCAGCAGCATTTGATGACGCCCTTGGCTGAGCGACAGGTGTATAAGGATCGCCAGTAAGGCGGTCATGGCCGGTGCAAGTTTCATCGGCCGGGTCAGGGCAAACCCTAACAGGGTCAGTAGGACCACCTCCAGCGGCTCAATATGGCTGAAGTCTGCTGGACGCCATTCGCCAATGCCTCCCAAATTCTTGAGCCCTAGCAATCTGACCGGCAGCAATAACCCCTCGACCCCATAGGGCGTCACCATCGCAGCGGCCAAACAGGCAAGGCCAAATAGGGCCCATTGAAGGAAGACTGCCCCCCGCTTGCCCCGCTGGGCAATGAAGAGCGCCTCAAGACCAAAGGGCCCTGCCAGCGCCAGTCCAAAGGCCCACCCGCCGTGGAGATTGGCCCAAAGCGCCATAAGGGGTGCCAGCCAGAGGGAGGGCGTGCGGCCCTGGTCTCGGGCCCTTACCAGTTCCGCAGACCAAAGGGCGACGAGGGGAAGGGCCAGCATATGCGGCCGCGCCAGCAGGCTAGGCGTCATCAAACTCATGCTCAGCAGGAGCACGATCCCCAAGGTCATACCTTCAAGACGACGCGCCACGGTCTGACCCAGAATCCAGATAGCCGAGCCGAAGCCAAGGGCGCAGATGGCGACAACTCCCGACCACCCCGCAGCCCGAAAGGCCAAGGCCATGATGGCCTCAGATAGCCATTCATGAGCTGTCCAAGCCTGCCCAGCCCGACCTGCAGACCATAGATCGATATGCGGTGCCTGCCCGTGGGCGAGGATCCATTCCCCGACCTTGACATGCCACCAGGTATCGCCGTCGTTAAGGGTCACTGGGGCGAACAGGCCAAGAGCTAGGGCCGCCAGGGCAAACCCGGCGACAAGGCCGTCACGGCGATCGAGGACGACGTTCATACCCAAGAGCTAGACTTGCGAGACTTAAGGTCCGTTTAAGTCGGGCCTTGCCACTCAGATACCGAGGACCGCCTTGGCCATGATATTCCGCTGAATTTCGTTGGTTCCCGCGTAGATCGAGCCGGCCCGGTCATTGAGGTATTTCGCGGTCACAGTCCAAGCATGGTCTGGGCCCGCCCCGAAACCATCGGTTGGCGGCTTAAATCCTGGGGTTGGCCCACCCGCATAAGTCAAGTGAGGCTGGAAAGGCGCGGCGTATAAACCTCCGGCTTCCAAGGCCAATTCCGTAAGCTTTTGAGAGAGCTCGGTTCCGACAGTCTTGAGAAGCGAGCTTTCTGCACCGGGAGCTTCCCCCTGGCTGAGTTTTGACATGGTGCGCAGTTCAATGGCCTCAAGGGCTTCGATCTCGATCTGAGCTTGAGCCAGCCTACTCATAAAGCTGCGATCCACGGTCAGGTTTTCGGCCAAAGCCATGGCTCGGATCTTTTCAAGACGCGTAAACAGACCCGGCGAACTGACGCCCCCACCCCGCTCGAACTGCATAAGGTACTTGGCCACGGTCCAGCCTTCGCCGACCTTGCCGACCACATTGGCCTTAGGAACCCGGACATCAGTGAAGAAGACATCGTTCTGGATGTGCTCACCGCTGAGCATGATGATCGGCTTCACCTCGACACCTGGGGTCGCCATATCGATCAGCAGGAATGTAATGCCCTGCTGTGGAATGGACTCGCGACTGGTGCGGACCAGGCAGAAAATCCAATTGGCCACGTTCGCATGGGTCGTCCACAGCTTGTGGCCGTTGCAGACGAAGTCATCTCCATCCTCGACCGCGCTCATCTGCAAAGACGCAAGATCAGACCCAGAGCCTGGCTCAGAATACCCCTGACACCACCAATGCTCTCCGTTCAGCATCCGCGGCAGGAAATAGTTCTGTTGCTCGGGAGTGCCGTGTCCGATCAGGACAGGGCCACACATGCCAACCCCCATGGGCGACATAGGCGGTGCCCCGACCCGCGCCGTCTCTCGGGCCCAGATATAGCGCTGAACGACGCTCCAACCCGGCCCGCCAAAGCGAACCGGCCAGGCGGGTGCCACCCAGCCCTTGGCATATAGCTTAGCTTGCCAAGCCAGGGTGGTGTCATAATCAGCATAAACGCTGGTCATGCCCTTGCCCCGGCGGCGCAGGTCTGGCGTCAGCTCTGCGTTCAAGAACGCCTGGACCTCGTCCTGGAAGGCGCGGTCAGCATCACTCCAAGCGAGGTCCATGGTCGGCCTACATCCGCTCGATGATGGCGGCAGGTGCCATGCCACCGGCTGCGCAGAGGGTGGCGAGACCGGTGTTCAGATCGCGGCGCTCCATCTCATCAAGCAGGGTACCGAGGATCATTGCGCCGGTTGCCCCAATGGGGTGGCCGAGGGCGATGGCACCACCATTGACGTTGACGATTGCAGGATCAACCTCCAGGTCACGCATGAATTTCAGCGGGACCACAGCGAAGGCTTCATTGATTTCAACGAGGTCGATGTCCTTCATGGTCATGCCTGCCTTCTTGAGCGCCTTGCGGGCTGCGGGGCCTGGGGCATTGAGCATCAACTCAGGGGAGTCACCCATGGTGGCGATCGACCGGATCCGTGCACGAGGTTTCAGACCATTGGCCATGGCGTATTCCGGAGATGCGATCACCACAGCGCCAGCGCCGTCGACAACACCAGACGAGTTACCGGCATGGTGAACATGGTTGATCTTGAGGTCCGGATAAGTGGCCTCCACCAGCCGACGGAAGGACAGACCCTCTTCATCCAGGGGCATGTCATAGAGAGCAGCGAAGGCAGCCTTTAACTGACCAAGACCTTCCAGCGTGGTTTGTGGACGCGGATATTCTTCGGTCGCCAGGGCCAGGGATCCGTCGTCGTGATAGACTGAGATCAGGCTCTTAGAAAAATAGCCGTTGGCCAGGGCGTGCGCCGCCCGGCGCTGACTTTCGAGGGCCAGCTTGTCCACGTCATCCCGGGTGAAGCCTTCAAGGGTGGCGACCACATCGCCGCAAACACCCTGGTGGGGCTGGGGATGGATTTCCCGCAGATGTGTGTTGAGCGAATCGAGCGTTGGACCTGACTGCCGCTTGAGGGTCGAGCCGTGGGACATGCTCTCGACACCACCGGCGATGACGAGGTCCTGGGCACCGGACATGACGCCCATGGCCGCAAGATTAACCGCTGTCAGACCCGAGCCGCAGAAACGGTCCAGGCTCATGCCCGGTGCGCGCACATCAAATCCTGCGTCCAAAGCCGCCATGCGGGCGATGCAGGAGCCCTGCTTGCCGCTTTGCGTACCGCAGCCAGCGATGACGTCGTCGATTTCAGCGGTGTTGAGGCCGTTTCGTTCCGCCAGGGCCTTGAGGACCGTGGACAGGATTCTCTGCGGATGGACATTGGCCAAACCGCCCCTATCCACCTTGCCGACGCCGCGCGGCGTGCGAGCGACGTCGATAATCCAAGCTTCACCCATTGCCTTACTCCCTTTGGCTGCCCTCGCAGCATGATGTGTTGACCCTAGTTTGAAACAGTCTCCCTTGGGTTAGGAAAGCATTTTTGCATCTTCGCGCTTTGGCGGCTATGACCCCGTCATGACTGACGACACATCCCCCGCCCAAACCGAAACCCCTCCGGACCGTCTTAGCGTGGATCCGTCGAGCCCCTATCACAATGCTGACCTGCTCCAGCGTGGGATTGGCATCCGGTTCAAGGGCGTCGAAAAAACCAATGTGGAAGAGTACTGCGTCAGCGAAGGCTGGGTGCGGCTGGCGGTCGGAAAGACCCTGGATCGCCATGGCAAGCAGATGACCGTGAAGCTTCAGGGGCCTGTGGAGCCCTATTTCGAGTCCTGAGCTTCAGGTCCCTTGCCGATGAAGCGGCGTAAAGCCATGCTGACGCATTATAGCGGAGGCTGCCGTGGACCTAGTTACAGAACCCGAATCCTGGATCGCCCTCGGCGAGGCGCTTCTGCCTGAGATGATCGCCCTACGTCGGGCCATCCATGAAGAGCCGGAATTAGGTCTTCACCTGCCCTTGACCACAGCCAAAGCCAAGGCAGCCTTGGCAGGCCTGCCCTTAGAAATTGTCGACAGCACCTCGACCACCGGTTTCATGGCGATATTGCACGGCCCGGCCAATGGCAGGACCGTTCTGCTGCGGGGGGACATGGACGCCCTGCCTATGAGCGAAGAGACCGGCCTTGAATTTTCGTCACAAACCCCCGGGGCCATGCACGCCTGCGGTCACGATACCCATGTGGCCATGCTGGCCGGTGCCGCCCGCGCCCTCTGCGCACGCCGGGATCAGCTGGCAGGAACCGTGATCTTCATGTTCCAGCCGGGCGAAGAAGGCCATCACGGCGCCCGTTATATGATCGAAGATGGTCTTTTAGACCCACTGCCCGACGCCGCTTTTGCTCTGCACATTACGCCAAACGTCCCAACCGGCATTTTTTCAGGGCGCGCTGGCGCGCTGTTGGCCGCCGCGGATCGGTTCGAAGTGGTGGTCACCGGACAGGGCGGGCATGCCTCAGCCCCTCACGCCAGCTTAGACCCCGTGCCGATTGCTTGTGAAATCGTGATGGCGATCCAGGCCATGATTACCCGGACCATCAACGCCTTTGACCCGGCCGTCGTGACAGTCGGTCGGATTGAGGCAGGGACCACCAATAATGTCATTCCTGAGCGGGCGATTTTAGAAGGTACGATCCGCAGCTTTTCCGAACGCACCCGCAAAACGGTCCATGCCAATTTGGAGCGTTTGGTTCCCGCGATTGCACTGGCCCATGGTGCCACTGCGATTATCGATATCGAGCCTGGGTTCCCGGTGACGGTCTGTCAGGAACCCGCCGTGCGCCTGGCAGAGCGGGTAGCGCAATCCCTGTTTGGGCCACAGGCCTGGCGGACCATGCCGACCCCTGCCATGGGGGCAGAGGATTTCGCCTATGTCCTGCAGAAGGTTCCAGGCGCCATGGCATTTCTAGGCGCGACACCAGAGGGTGGAGATTGGCGCAATTGCTGCGCCCTGCATTCCAATCGCATGGTGCTGGATGAAGCCGTGATGGCGCGCGGTGTGGCCATGCATTGTGCGTATGCCGAGGCTTATCTGGCTGGCGGGTTTGAAGGATGACCGCAAGCCGCTATTCCGCCGCCATATTGGTGGGCGCAGGTCTTCTTGCCCTTTCGACCCTGGCTCATGCCCAGGCCCTGCTTCTGAAGCCCGATAGGGTCTTCACCGGAGAAGATCGCCTGGCGCACGAGGGATGGTCTGTCCTGGTTTCGGGCGATCGCATTACCGCCGTCGGTGCAAATCTAAAGGCCCCGCCGGGAACACAGATCGTGACCCTGCCTGGGACCACCCTGATCCCAGGACTGATTGAGGCGCACTCCCACCTGTTTTTGCATCCCTATAATGAGACCTCTTGGGATGATCAGGTCCTCAAAGAGTCCGCTGCAAGTCGGACCCTGGGGGCGAGCCGCCACGCCATCGATACCCTGCGCGCTGGTTTTACAACCCTGCGGGAACTGGGCACCGAAGGAGTCGGCTCTGCGGACGTCGCCTTAAAGCACGCCATAGACGACGGTGTGATCGAGGGGCCCCGCTTGCTGACAGCCACCAGAGCGATTGTCGCCACCGGTGGCTATGGCCCGGCGCGACGAAATTACAACAATGATTGGGATATCCCCCAGGGTGCACAAGAGGCCTCGGGCGTCGCTGAGGTGACAAAGGCGGTACGCGAGCAAGCTGCGGCGGGTGCAGACTGGATCAAGGTCTATGCAGATTATCGCGTCGGCGCCGGCGGAACCACGGCGGCCACATTCACCCAAGAGGAACTGAACGCCCTTGTTGCTATGGCCCATGGTTTGGGCCGGCCAGTGTCTGCCCATGCCGCCTCAGACGAAGGCATGCGCAGGGCTATTCTGGCCGGGGTCGACACCATCGAACACGGATATGGCGGGTCGGAGTCGACCTTCAAACTCATGGCCGAACATGGGGTCGCCTACATCCCAACCCTGACCGCGACCGAAGCAACCTCGATCTATTTTCAGGGCTTTGTCCCCGAACGCTCGGCACCGACGGCTCAGATGGTGGCTGCCGACATGGCCTTTCGACTGGCACTCAAGGCCGGGGTGATCATTGGCAGCGGCTCAGATGTTGGCGTTTTTCGTCATGGCGAAAACGGCCGCGAGCTGGTGTGGATGGTCAAGGACGGGATGTCGCCTGTGGACGCGCTTTTAGCCGCCACATCTGTGGACGCAAAAATTCTAAGGATGGACGACAAGGTGGGACGTATTCGCCCTGGTTTGCTCGCAGATCTTGTCGCGGTTCAGGGCAACCCCACACAGGATATCGCCGCGATCAATCACGTTACCATGGTCCTGAAGGGGGGCGTGGCGGTGGGTGGTCCTGGGCTGAGGGTCCCGGCGGGACCCAAATAATCAGGCGATTAATCCGGGCTTTGAGACCACGCAAAAAGCCGCCACTATGAGATTAGTCTCAACAAGGCAGGCTTGAATGAAGAAGCGTATTTTCGGGGCAATCCTCACCCTCCTGGCCTGCCCTGCTGCAAGCTTTGCGTCAGCCGCGTCAGTGCCTGTGCCGCCTTTGGCCGATCAAGCCCTGGCGCATGACATGTTGGCCGAATTGATTAGCATCAACACCGTGCACCAGCAGGGTACGCTTAAAGCGGCGGAGGCCCTTAAGCTGCGGTTCTTAGCGGCCGGTTTTGCTGAGTCAGACCTAACCCTGTTGGCGATTCCTGAGCATCCAAACCAGGGGCAACTTGTGGTGCGGCTGCGCGCCAAGGCCCCGAAAGCAAAGCCTATCCTCTGGCTTGGGCATCTGGACGTGGTGGAGGCCAAGCCAGAGGACTGGACCGTACCCCCCTTTAAGCTCACCGAACGCGATGGGTGGTGGTATGGCCGTGGGACGCAGGACATGAAGGGCGACGATGTCGCTGTGGCGTCCGCCCTCATTCGCTTAAAGCGTGAGGGCTTCAAACCAAATCGAGACCTGATCGCCGCCTTCACCTCCGACGAAGAAGCCGGTGATGGCAGCGGTGTTGAGTGGCTGGTCAAAACCAAGCGCGAGGTGATTGACGCCGCCCTGGTGATCAATCCCGACGCGGGTGGCGGTGCCTTCAAGCAGGGCGTGCGTCAGGCCTATGGCATACAGACCAGCGAGAAGGTCTATGTGACCTTCCAGGCAGAGGTCACAAATCGGGGCGGTCACTCTTCGATTCCGGAACCTGACAACGCCATTTATCGCCTTGCCGAGGGCCTAGGGCGGGTTGCCAAGTACCATTTTCCCGTTGAGACCACGCCGACCACCCGGGGCATGTTCGCAGTAAACGCGAAACAGGAAACCGGCCAAGTTGCCGTCGATATGCTGGCTGTCGCCAAACTGCCGACGGACCTCGCCGCTGCCGAGCGTTTGTCGCAGACACCTAGACTTGCTTCGCGTCTGCGCACGACCTGCGTCGCCACGCAGATATCTGGCGGCCACGCAGAGAACGCCCTGCCACAAAGGGCGCGGGCGTCCATTCAATGCCGAATGATCCCCTTGGACACAGAAGCTCAGGTCAAGGCCAGGTTGGAAGAGGTTCTGGCCGACCCCGCGATCAAGCTGACCGTACTGTCGCCCTCAGCACCTGCGCCAGATTCAGCGCCCGATCCTGCTCTGTTCAAGCTGTTTGGCAAGGTGGTTGCGGAGTCCTGGCCGGGGGTTGAGATCATGCCTCATATGGACCTTGGTGCATCGGACTCCATCTATACTCGAGCGGCCGGCATACCCAGTTATGGCCTTTCCACCACTTGGACCGACGCCGAAGACAACCGGGCGCACGGCCGCGATGAGCGCATCCGCGAAGATCGCTTCTATGAGGGTGTGGAGTTTTCTTATCGGCTGATGAAGGCGTTGGGGACGACCAAGAACTGATCATCCCAAATGGGCGCTTTCGTATTTACCCCGTCTTAGGGTTACCGACTGACTTAACCATTTATTGGTGTCCATGCCTCAGCGTAATGCACGTCTGGGAGACCCTGCGTGCAACTGATGAATCGACCTCGACCACACGTTCTCATTGTCGAAGATGATGCGATGATCCGCGAATTGATCGTCACGCGTCTCGAGCTCGCCGGCTATCAGACATCGACCTCGCCAGACGGCATTCATGCCCTGCAATGCCTGACGGAAATAAACGCTAAGGCCATGATACTTGATCTCAACATGCCGCGGTTTGACGGGTTTGAAATGCTGAAGTGCATGCAGGAAACCCGGTTAATCCAACGTATTCCCACCATGATACTTACCGGCCGGAACAATCCAGCAGACATCAAAACCTGTATCAGCCTCGGTGTTCGCGACTTCATGGCCAAGCCTTTTGAGAACAAGCAGTTTCTGGCTCGCGTTGCCCGCCTTGTCCGTAAACCTGCACCTCCCACCCTGGCCGAAGTGCCGAAACAATCGGATAAGACGGCCTTTCTTCTGGACTAAGGGCGGCCGTCAGCTGTTGGGGTGCGCTTTCTTGGGCATCCCATTATCTAGGGGAAGTTGACGATTGAGTCGGTGGCCCCTGACGCACTTCGATCCACTCGGTCATTTTGAATCCAGATATCAGGACCCATGGTCAGCCTGTCCGTCCAGCGGCGCAACGAGAAGTTCAAGCAGGCGCTCGCCCTGCATAAGAAGGGTGACCTGAAAGCTGCTCAGGAAGCCTATGTCGGCATTCTCAGCAAGCACCCAGACGACATTGAAGCGCTTCATCACATTGGCATACTGAATCTACAGACGGGCGACTTGACCCTGGCCATCGCCTTCTTCGATCAGGCCCTCCTGAGATCGCCCAAGGCGGTTGAGGTCTTGATCCATCGTGGCATAGCTTTGAACGGCCTGGGTCGCGCAGATTTGGCTCTCGAAAGCCTGGACACCGCCGTCGCTGCATCGCCATCAGACGCCAACGGACAGTTTCAAAGGGCAGATCTCCTACTCGACCTTGGCCGGTTCGATGAGGCCATGGCAGGGTTCACATGCGTTTTGGAGATTGATCCTGCAAATCTCGCTGCGCGTCACAACCGAGGCTTAGCGGCCCAATATCTTGGCCAGTTCGAGGCTGCACTTGCCGACTATGACGCTCTCCTCGAAGCCTCCCCCCACGACTTGGAGGCTCAGGTAAATCGCGGTGCTGTCTTGCGGCAATTGGGAAAATCAGAAGAGGCGCTAAGGGCGCTCCAATCGGCGATCCAAATGTCGGATCAGCATGCCGGTGCCTATTCCAACCTTGGCAATGTCCTGCAAAATCTCAGACGCTTCGAAGAGGCTATTTCGGCCTTTGACAAGGCCTTGGCCATTAATCCTCAGAACCCTGATGCCCATTCAAATCGTGGCGTCGCCTTGGCAGAACTTGGCCGCTTTGAAGAGGCCCTAGACAGCTATAATCGCGCGATAGACCTCGATCCCAATTATCCTGGCGTCTATTCAAACAGAGGTCTCGCTTACAAGGCCCTGCGGCGTCCGACGGATGCCTTGACCGATTTCGAAACCGCCATCGTCCTCAACCCCAATTTTGCAGAGGCTTACTCCAACAAGGGGAACGCACTCCAGGAATTGCAGTATTTTGAGCTGGCAGTCGAAAGTTTCGATAAGGCTATCGCGCTGCGCCCCAACTATGCCGATGCACACTGCAACCGAGGCAATGCCCTGCAGGAGTTGAAGCAGCCCATCGCGGCAATGGAAGCCTTTGCCACGACCCTGGCCATCGACCCTGACTACGAATACCTCAGTGGTGCCTATATTCTTGCACGGATGACACTGGCCGATTGGCCGGGGACGCAAGAGGATATTACGACCCTGAAGGACAGCATTCTCAAAGGGCGGCGGGTCTCGACGCCCTTTCCGGTCTTGGCCCTGACGGACTCGCTAGTTGTGCAAAAGGCGGCGGCCCAGACCTGGGCCAATGACAAGTTTCCGAGGCGCGGGCGGCTTGGTGATTTCAAATCCTGGCCCCCGCACCCAAAGCTCAAGATTGGCTATTTCTCAGCAGATTTTCATAACCACGCCACAGCCTATCTTATGGCTGAGCTGTTTGAGTCTCACGACCGCGAAAAGTTTGAACTGATCGCCTTTTCTATGGGGCCAAACAAAGACGATGACATGCGTCGTCGGACCTCAAGGGCCTTTGATCAATTTATCGATGTCACATCCCTCAACGATCTCGAGGTTGCGACCATGGCCCGTTCCATGGAGATCGATATTGCCGTGGATCTCAAGGGCTATACCAAGGATGCGCGCCTAGGGATTTTCGCGGACGGGTGCGCTCCCATTCAGGTAAACTATCTTGGATATCCGGGTACGATCGGTGCCCCATACTTCGATTACATTGTCGCCGATAAGACGCTCATTCCGCCGGAAAGCCAGGAATCCTACAGCGAGAAAGTCGTCTACCTCCCGCATTCCTATCAGGTGAATGACGGCCAGCGTGTGATTTCAGATCGCCTATTCACCCGCTCAGAACTGGGGCTTCCAGACCAGGGCTTCGTCTTTTGTTGCTTCAACAACGGGTACAAGATTTTTCCCCACGTTTTCGACATTTGGATGCGCCTGCTGAAAGAAGTCGAAGGTAGCGTACTTTGGCTTCTGGCTGAGTTGCCCGTGGCAATCGAAAACCTGAGACGAGAGGCGGAAGCCCGGGGCGTCGCAGGCGACAGGCTGGTCTTTGCCGGCAGGGTCCCCCTGGCAGACCACCTCGCGCGGCATGTCCATGCCGACCTCTTTCTAGACACCCTGCCCTGTAATGCACACACCACTGCCAGTGATGCCCTGTGGGCGGGGCTCCCTGTCTTAACCTGCCTTGGTCAAGGCCTTGCAAGTCGCGTGGCGGGGAGCGTGCTCACCGCCATGGATCTGCCTGAACTCATCACCACCGACTTAGCGGCCTATGAAGCAAAGGCCCTACACTTCGCTACCCACGCTGATGACCTGAGGAGCCTTAAGGCGAAGGTTGCGATCGCGCGCTCCACCTCGCCGCTTTTCAAGGCCCAGGTTTTTGCCCGACACATCGAAGCGGCATATCTGGCCATGGAAGATAGACGTCGAGCGGGTCTTGGGCCTGATCATATCGAAATCCCGGCCTGACAGACGATCCCGATCAAAAAGGCCTGCAAGTTCCGTCGATGCCCCCTTCCCCTTCGAAGATGACCCGTTAAAGTCCTTCGCAACTAAGAACCAATCTTACCTTGGGGGGCAAGGACCGTATGGCGGCGATCGATACTGGAGCGGGATCAGGCGAAAAGCCTGTTTACTCCAATAATTACAAAACGTTGATCTTGGCCCTCTTGGTCACGGCCTACACTTTCAATTTCATCGATCGGACCATTATCGCCACCATCGGCCAAGCGATAAAAGTCGACCTCAAGATCACCGATACCCAGCTTGGCCTCCTGGGCGGACTGTATTTCGCCCTGCTTTACACACTGCTGGGGATTCCGATCGCCCGGTTTGCCGAGCGGTTTTCGCGGGTAAACATCATCTCTGGGGCCATCGTCATTTGGTCGGCCTTTACCGCCCTTTGCGGAACAGCCTCGAATTTCGCGACTCTGGCGGCATTCCGTTTCGGCGTCGGCTTTGGCGAAGCGGGTCTCTCCCCGCCCTCACACTCGCTGATCAGCGATTATTTCGAGCCTAAGAAGCGGGCATCAGCACTGGCAGTCTACGCCTTCGGGATCCCGTTGGGCACTATGTTGGGGGCCATTATTGGCGGCTGGCTGGCACAGAACTTCTCCTGGCGTATCGCCTTCATGCTGGTGGGCATCCCTGGGGTGTTGATCGCCATCGCCATCAAGGTTTTGGTCAAGGAACCCGCCCGCGGTCACTCGGAGCCGGACAGCCCTGCGGCAACCGCTGCGGCTTTGGAAGGTGCCAAGCCCTTCTCGCTGGCCAATGAATTTTCCGAACTCGCCACTGTCGCAAAATCCCTGTTCGGCAAGTGGCCCGTCTTTCATATGATCATGGGCGTTACCCTGGCCTCCTTTGGCTCCTATGGGTCCGGTCAGTTTGTGCCGCCCTACTTCACCCGGACCTTCGGCTTGAACTATGCCGAAGTTGGTCTGATCACCGGGCTGGTCGGTGGCTTTTCGTCAGGAATTGGCACACTGCTGGGCGGCTTCATCACCGACGCCATGTCCAAGCGCAGCGCCCGTTGGTACTCGCTTACGCCGGCCATTGGCCTGACCATTGCGACGCCAATCTATATCGCGGCCTATCTGCAACCCTCCTGGCAGACAGCAGCGATGATCCTGCTTATTCCAGGCATCTTCCACTATACCTATCTCGGCCCCACCTTTGGGGTTGTGCAGAACATGGTGGAGACCCGCAGACGCGCAACGGCTGCGGCCCTGTTGCTCTTCTTCCTGAACATTGTCGCTCTTGGTGGTGGACCGCCTTTCACCGGCTGGGTCATTGATCACTTTGCTCAATTTAATTTCAACCATCCAGGTACCCATGGAATTATCGACTCCATCGGTAAGATGCTGAGTGGTGGGAATATGGGAGGCGAAAACTTTGCTCAGGCCTGTCCAGGCGGAAAGGCCCCCCTCGGGGCATCGGCTGATCTGGCCGCAAGCTGCAAGGCCAGCCTGAATGGTGCCACGCGCTCGGGCATTATCGTCTCACTTTGCTTCTATCTCTGGGCCGCCTTCCATTACCTCTTAGGCTCCTTTGGTTTGGCACAAGCCATGGCCAAGGCGCGCGCTGACCGCGGCGAGGCTTAAGAACGTTGTTCGAGGGGTTTGCCAGGGTCTGGACGCCCCTCGTCGCCTCCGCGTCACTAAGGAAGGCCCCTTTGGGGTTCACCCTGGCCGGGGAAAAAGTTGTCCTGTTCCGTGATATGTCAGGGGCGCCTGCGGCGCTCCTGGATCGCTGCCCGCATCGTGGGGTCGCCCTATCCCTCGGGCAGGTTTTGCCCAATGGCTGTTTGGAATGCCCCTTCCATGGGTGGCAATTCGACGCCAGGGGTGTGAACCAGCACATCCCGTTCAATCCGCAGGCGCGCAGAGCAACATTAGGTGCCACCCCCTTGCCCACGCGGGAAATTGGCGACCTGATCTGGATCTATACCGCGCCAGGCCTCGAAGCCCCAACTGCGCCCAATCCCCCAGATGGCCTGACCGACCCCAGTCTCGCCCGAACCCTGATTGAGCGCACCTGGAACTGCCACTGGACGCGGGCCATGGAGAACATGCTCGACAGTCCGCACCTTCCATTTGTTCATCGCAAGACGATCGGCAAGTTCACGCGGCGCTATATGACCCTAGATTCCACCATGACCGTTACGTGGGATGAGACAGAGTTTGGTGGCTTCACGCGCAGCCTTGTGGACGGCCGGGATGGTGGTGGGCGGCTTGAGTTCCACAGGCCCAATATCATGGCCCTGCACATTCCAATTCCCCACCGGCATTTACGAATCCACGCCATCGTCATTCCGGTGGATTCACTGCGCACCCGGCTCATGGTCGTCGGCAGCCGCGATTTTCTGAAGTCCGACTGGTTCAAGGGCCTTTTCGCGGCAAACACAGCCCGTATTGCAGACGAAGACCGCGCCGTGGTGGAAAGCTCGCATCCCAGCGAAGTGCCGCCGATTGAGCAGGAACATTCCGTGGGAACCGACCGTGCCACCCTCGCCTTTCGGAAATACTACTTCGACACTTTGAAGCCATCGGCCGTTTAGGGGCAAAGCCGGGCCATGGCATGCGGCGCAACCCAAGCTTTGAAGACTTTTCCATTGCCCGGCGCGCTTCTGGTCCTTAACCTTGGATACAGTCGGCACGCCCAGGGCGAAGACCGTCGTTCTGGGAGTTGAAAATGACCCGCGCCGCTCGCCTTGCTTTGACCTGCGCCCTTTTAGTCTGCGCTGCGCCAGCCCCCATGCTTGCCGCTGCGGCTGCCAAGCCTGTGAAGAGTGCTCCGGCCCCTTTTAGTGCGCCTCGAAATGCTTTTGGGCAGCCAGACATCTCTGGCTATTGGTCAAACGCGACCCTGACCCCTGAATCGCGCAATCCGCGCCTTGGTGATCGCGCGATCTTCACGCCGGAAGAAGTCGCAAAACAAGAAGGTGCGGTCGTTAAGGAGGTCGAGGATGGCAACAAGCCGATCGATCCAAACATCGCGCCAAAGGTCGGTGGGGATGCCACCCCTGGGATTCGCCCTGAATTCGCAGCGGCAGGCGGTGCGGTCGGCGGGTATGACCGTGGTTGGCTTGACCCCGGAAACTACGTCATGCGAGTCCATGGGGAGCCACGCACCTCGTTTCTGACCACCCCCAATGGTCAGGTGCCAAACCGCAAGGCTGGCGCCCCCCCAGCTCCACGGGGATTCTTTGGCGGCGGCGGAGCCCGTGGCTCTGGAGCCGATTATGAGAATAGGTCGCTCGGTGAGCGCTGCATCCTATCCTTCGGACGGAACGCTGGGCCGCCCATGTTCCCCAACGGCTTCTACAACAACAACTACCAAATACTTCAGACGCCGACCGCCGTGGTTATCCAGGTGGAGATGGTTCACGACATCCGGGTTATCCGCCTCAACGGAACGCATCGGACGGATGGTGTTAGGCCCTGGATGGGCGATTCTATCGGGCACTGGGAGGGCAACACCCTGGTGGTCGAGACCACAAATATCCCTCAGCGGCAGGCCTATCGGGGATCCTGGGAGCATTTGACCGTTACGGAGCGCTTCACCCGCACCGCCAAGGATCGTGTTCTCTATCAATTCACCATCGACGACCCGAGCCTCTACGATAAGCCCTGGGGTGGCGAATATGAGTTTTCACCCCTGAAGGGGGTCATCTACGAATACGCCTGTCATGAGGGCAATTACGCCCTTCCAGGCATACTCGCTGGCGCGCGCTCGGACGAAGAGGCCGCAGATGCCGCGAAGGCAGAAGCCGCCGCCGCCAAGGCTGCAGCAGACGCCGCGGCGGCGGCTCCGAAGCCAAAGGTAAAGAGCTAAGACGTTGGGTGCCCCCAAGTTCGGGGTGCACCCATAATTCGTTGTTTTGCCTGCAGACGGTCTAGGCGAAGACCGCCGCTGAATTAGGCGTTCTTCACCTGCTCCCGGGCTTGTGCCAGGAGTTCATCCATTTTCATGCGAACTTCGCCCTCGGAAATCGTCACCCCAGACACTTTGAGGTCCTCAAAAACCTTACGCAGGACATCGTCGTCGCCGGGGAGTTCGAAGTCTGACTTAACAACGGCCTTTACGTAGTCGTCCACGTGGTCGCCTTCCAGGCCCATTAGTCCCGCGGCCCACTGCCCCAGAAGACGGTTACGACGCGCACCAGCCTTGAACTCCAGCTCTTGGTCCAGGGCGAACTTGCTCTCAAACCCGCGCTCGCGATTGTCAAAACTGGTCATAAAATCCCCGTTGAAGTCTCAGTCCTCTATCTATCGCCTGGTGGCCCCTCCCGCAATGGCCTCAACCCAGCTCTCCCCAGCAAAAACGTATCGCAATGGTTGCGTTCTTAGCGGCAAACAGCAAACTCAGCGACCTGCAACCCCGCGTGGTTTGCGCCAAGGACTGGGATCAGATACACGCTGGCAGCCCATGAGCACGCGCCGCAAAAAAATATACGAAGGCAAGGGCAAGATCCTGTTCGAGGGTCCCGAGCCCGGCACCTTGATCCAGTATTTCAAGGACGACACCACCGCCTTCAACAGCGAAAAAAAGGCTGTGCTCGAAGGCAAAGGGGTCATCAATAATCGCATCAGCGAATATTTCATGACGCGGCTGAACACGATCGGCATCCAGAACCACTTCATCCGGCGCCTTAACTTACGCGAGCAGTTGATCCGGGAACTGGAAATTATTCCCCTGCAGGTCGTGGTTCGCAATGCTGCGGCAGGTAGCCTGTCTAATCGCTTCGGATTGCCAGAAGGGCAGGCCCTGCCGCGCTCAATCATCGAGTTCTACCTGAAGGACGAAAAGCTTTCGAACCCTATGGTCACCGAAGAGCACATCACCGCCTTCAACTGGGCTAACACCCAAGAGATTGACGATATGATGGCCCTATCCCTCCGGATAAACGACTTCATGAGCGGTGCCTTTGGGGCGGTCGGCATTACTCTGATTGATTTCAAGCTCGAATTCGGACGGCTTTGGGAGAATGATTTTTCCCGTGTGGTCCTGGCCGACGAAATCAGCCCCGACACCTGCCGACTGTGGGACTCCCAGAGCCTGGAAAAAATGGACAAGGATCGCTTTAGAAGAGACTTGGGCGATGTCATCGAGAACTATACAGAGGTCGCGCGGCGGCTCGGAATCATGAAGGAAATGCCGACCGTGATTCAAGGAGGCCTCCACTAATGCATGCCAAGGTCCATGTGTTCTTAAAACCAGGTGTGTTGGACGTCGCTGGCAAGGCAGTAGAAAATGCCCTGCATGGCCTAGGCTGGCCTGGGGTGGTCGGTGTTCGGGTGGGCAGAACCATCGAATTTGATGTCGACCAAGACGACCCCATTGCTGCGGAAGCAGAGGTCAGAATGATGTGCGAGAAGCTCTTGGCCAACACTGTGATCGAAAGTTATCAGGTGGAAGTGAGCTGAGCCTTTGCGATGGGACGCTTCTTCTTGGCAGAGTACAATGTCGCGACCCTAAAGGCCCCCCTCGACGCCCCCGAAAGTATCGCCTTTCGGGACGCACTTGATCAGATCAACGCACTTGGAGAGGCACAGCCGGGTTTTATCTGGCGCGCGGTCGGAGAAGGTTTTGACTCAGCAACTCCAGCTGCGGACCAAGACCCCTTCTACATTGTAAATCTCTCGGTCTGGGAATCGGCCGAAGCCCTCGCAGCCTTCGCCTATCGGACAGAACATAGGCTCTATGTCAGACATCGTGAGGACTGGTTTCATCGACGCCCAGGGCCGGCCTATGTCCTCTGGTGGATACCTGAAGGTCATGTGCCAACCGACGTCGAGGGCGAGGCGCGTCTTGCAGAGCTGACCGCCTTCGGCTCTACAGAACGCGCCTTTGATTTCGCCAATCGCTTTCCACCCCCCTCGTCACCCCAGGCGACGCAGGCTAGGACACCCACATGAAAGCTGCTGTCATCGTTTTTCCGGGGTCCAACTGCGATCGGGACTGCAAGGTCGCCATTGAACGATCAACAGGGGCCAGCGTAGATATGGTCTGGCATGGGGAGACCACCCTCCCCTCAGGCTTGGACCTCATTGTCCTACCGGGTGGGTTTTCCTATGGCGACTACCTGCGTTGTGGTGCCATGGCGGCTCTATCGCCGGTCATGACTGAGGTGAAAGCTGCCGCTGGGCGGGGTGTGGCGGTCGTGGGCATCTGCAACGGCTTCCAGATTCTATGTGAGGCAGGGCTCCTCCCAGGTGCCTTGCTGCGTAATGAGCACCTGAAATACGTTTGCAAGCCGGTCGATCTGGCAGTTGTAAATGGCCAGACCCGCTTCACGGCTGGCTATGGTGCCAGGCGGGAAGTTACGATGACGGTTGGCAATGGCGAGGGAAACTTCTTTGCCGATGCAGAGACCCTAGCCCGACTAGAAGGCGAGGGCCAAGTGGTCTTCAAATATCTCGACAACCCCAATGGATCGACAGCAAATATTGCGGGCCTGATCAACGGCAAGGGCAATATTCTGGGTCTGATGCCGCACCCTGACCGCGCCTTCGAAGCGGAACTTGGGTCCACAGATGGTGCCATCCTATTCCAGAGCGCCCTGGCGAGCGCCTGATTTAGGCGACTTTCGAAGCCTTAATTAGGAAGGCCAGGATTGCAGCGACAGCTGAATAGAGCTGCTCTGGGATCTCTGTATCGACCTCTAAAGTCGACAGGGCTTCGGCCAAGGGCGCGTTTTCGCTCAGGGGAACCCCATGGGCCTTGGCGGTTGCGATAATTCTCTCGCCAATCAGCCCACGCCCGACAGCAACAACCTTCGGCGCATCGGGTGCATCATAGTGCAGCGCCACGGCAAGTACGGGCTTTGGATGGCTGTCGACCTGGCTCATATGGCGGTGTCCAATAGCCGTCCAGCCGAGGTCGGGGCAGAACTTGGAGCTCCATGATAGACAGCGACGTCGACCTCGAGACCAGGATCCAGTAACCCTCGGACCAAGTCCGGGGCCTGGGTGCGAAGCGCCGCCGCGGCATCTTGATTTTGTACCCAAAGGGCAACCCCAAGATGGGTCCCCGTAAGATTCAGATTGGCGCTAATCGGACCAAAGGGCGCAATATCAAGTCCAAATCGTACCCGCCAGGTGGCTGGGCTTGCGACCCCAGAGGTGCGCCCATGACCCTCCCTTTGAATCTCAAACTGGGCAATACTCGTTCCTAGTGGCGTGGCCACCGGCGCTTCAAATCGCCAAACAGAGGGATCAGACTCCCTTTGCGGCAGACTTGCGATCTGCTCAAGTTCCACCCGGGCCAGGGCCCCGTCCACGGCATCAGCCAGACTCTGGTGATGGGAGTCTGCGGCAGGTTCAAATCCGGGGGGCTCTGAATAGGCCGACTGGCCTGCAACAGGCCCGCCGAAATAAGGTGGCGGCGGACGAACAGCCCCAGTGGTCCGGCGCGGACCTGGGGGTAAGGCAAGGGCCTGCTGCAGCAGTAAGAGGGCGGACTTAAGATCCTGGGGCGGACTCGCTGGATGCTGGGCAAGATTGGCCTCCAGCAACAAGCCGGATCGGCGCAAGGCGCTTTCGATATCAGCACCCATGACAGATGCATCCAAGGGAGACAGTCGACTTAGGACTTGATCGACCTGCCGGGCGAGAGCCGAGGGCAGATTGGCCGTCTTCAGGGCACCAGATAGCTCAGCCATTAAATGGCCAAGTCCATCCTGACGCACCACGGCATCCAGCCCCGCCTGAGACAGAACCTGGGCGCGCAAGGTCTTGTTTGGCCCCTGCAGATCAGCAACCACTTGGGATTGGGCGTCGCCGTGCGGAAGGGCAAGGCCAGGACTAGGCACGCCACCGTGCACCCGAGTCACCGCCTGCTCGGCGAGGGCCGCTAAGGTGCGGCTGACATCTTCTATTGGATTCAGGCTCAATGTCAGAACCTCCTCACGACCGAAGCTAGATAATCATAGTGAACACAACCTTAAGCGATCTATTCCCTTGGGGAAGCTGAAGATCCAGCAAGGGCAAACTGCCATCACCTCAAACTGTTAGACGAGATCGCGAAGCAAGCCTGTGCCATCCAAACTGGCACCCTCGAATTGAACACTGCGATTTCGCCCGTCTCGCAGGGGCAAGTCGTTCAGGTCAGCCCCAAGAAAATTGGCGTGCATCAGATTGGCGCGGCGAAACGAAGCCCCGCGCAAGTCAGTGTCCTTGAAAACTGCGCCACGCAGATCAGCACCATCAAAGTTTGCGCCGGGTAGTTTAGATCCGGAGAAATCCATGCCGATCGCCACACTGTGACGCGCGGAAAACCCAATCAGCTGTCGAGATTGAAAACTTTTAGGGACAACTCTCAGATCGCAGTTGTCGAGCTTGGCTGGCACGCCACGCTGTCCATTGCTCAGGACCCATTGCTCAGCCATGTCCAGGTCGTGACGAATGGCGTCGGCGCGACTGAAGGCTTCAGCGCTCGGGTCCAAAATGCATTCTGCCAAGACAGATGCAGGAAGACGCAGATCAGCCAATTCGACATTCGTCAGGATGGCACCGCGAAAACTCGCGCCTTCTAGCCTCGCCCCTCGAAGGTCCGCGCCATCCAAATTGGCATTGGTGAAAATAGCATTCTTTAGATTTGCGTTTCGCAACCTTACGCCGCGCATGGAGCAATTGCTGAAATTGACCGCGAAAGCCTCAACATTATCGGGGCTGGATGGGCCGGCACCGCCAAACCCAGACCCTGCCCGCCAGCGCAGCCCAAGGATATCATCGGCGGCGCACAGACTTGCAGGACGCATATCGGCTTCATCTAGGACCGCCCCCTCCAGCTTCGCGCCGACAAAGGTGCTGCCCCGCAGATCCGCGCGGTTCATACGCGCACCGCGAAAATCACATCGCGTCAAATCCGAGCAGAAGAGAGCTGCCCGCATGAAATTTGTGCCGACAAAGGTCGTCCCCTCAAGAACCGACCCCGTAATGTCGCAATCCTGCAGATTACGCCGGTCGCACCGCAAATTTTGGGCGATAATGTTGCGGCCAACCAGCCGGACTCCACCGCTGCGACCATTAACTAGGTTCTCGTGAGCCTTGACCGCGCGCTCGAACCTCGCGGCGTCAAAGCGGTGGTTGTCCCTATCAACTGCGTCGATTTCGCCTTGCATTTGCTTCCCAATCCGGTTGCGGCCGGTAAATCAGGAAACCAGTTACCGCGACATAATGACGCTGCTAAAAGGCGGTATCCTGGTAAACACCCTATTAAGCCTGCGAGATTTTCGGCGGAAGACGCGCTGGTGGGCCCGGTAGGACTCGAACCTACAACCAGACCGTTATGAGCGGTCGGCTCTAACCATTGAGCTACAGGCCCGTTTCAGCGACACGGGACACGCCGGTTAGCACGACCTGCGCGCGGCTTAAAGCCTAGGTTCATATTCGATTTGCGAGAGAGAAGGTTGAGCCTGTCGTCTCGCCATCCATAAGCCACAGGTTCAGGATGTCTGTTGACCCTCAATTACGCTTTGGAGCCCGAAATGAAGATTCTTGCATGTGCCGCCCTGACAGGCACCCTTCTGGCCGCAAGCTTGGCCTCCCAGCCAGCCTTCGCACAATCGGCATCGGTCGGAGACACCCTCTTCAGAACCACGACATTGAATTTGTCGGCGGTAGGAGAGGTCAAAATTTCCCCAGACATGGCGACCATCAATCTGGGCGTAAACACAGAAGCGCCAAATGCAGCCGAAGCCTTAACCGCCAACGCAGCTCAAATGACCAAGGTGATGACAGCACTGACATCCGCCGGTCTCGCCGCGAAGGATATTCAGACCTCAAACCTAAGTCTGAACGCCCAGTACACCTATGAGCCTAATCAGCCCCCCAAGCTGCGAGGCTACCAAGCCTCCAATTCCGTCACCATCATTGTCCGCGATTTGAAGAAGCTGGGCCAGGCGGTCGATGCGACGGTTAAGGCTGGTGCCAATCAGGTCAATGGCATCAGTTTTGGCATCAGCGATCCAGCTGCCGCCGAAGACGCCGCCCGCCAGAAGGCGGCCAAAGCCCTGCTCGCCAAGGCCAACCTCTATGCCAACGCCACGGGCTACAAGGTCGCGCGGCTGGTCTCGCTCAGTGAAGGTGGCGGCTATCAGGCTCCGCAACCGGTCCCGATGTACGCCATGGCGCGGATGGAAAAGGACGTCTCGAGCCCGATTTCAGCTGGGGAGCTTAGCGTCCGCGTCGACGCAACCGCCGTCTATGAACTGACGAAATAAGCTGGCGTGCGGCGGGGGCGCTCAGAACCCCGCCGTCCGCAATGCACTGGCAGTATGCTCGGCGATGATCATGCCAGGAGGCGCCGTCGAGCCCTCCATGACCGCCACATAGACCAGGTCAGCATGTCCCTCGATCGGGCCTGAGGCCCAGCCAACAGACCGAGAGCCACCCGTTGCTGTTGGGCAGCTCAAGGTGGAATCTGACCGGGATTTCGCAATGGCAGGCAGCAGGGACTCCGCGGAGGTCAAGTCAGAGCCCTGACAGCTGGGCCACGCTTGGCCGCACACCACATGGCTGCCATAGCGGAAGACAACCTTGCCACTGCCGGCCTCGCCAATCAGGACGCAGGTGTTTTGATCACCCACCTTGTCATCCAAGGCGGCCTCTAATTTTTCTGAAGATACGCCCTTGGGTAAACCCGGCGCACACCCCGCAAGGGTCGTAATGCAAAGGATGGCCGATAACGCCCGACGAACCATTGGAACCTCTTAAATCTAGTATCGTCTAGGTTAGACCCAATTGGGCAGAGATCGAAGCCTTGACGCGCCCAACGTCAACCGGCGCAATAGCGACTTCAGAACCGGCACACGACCGGAACGATAGAGGGAGTTAGCCATGGACGGCGACCAAGGGACTAAAGGCAGCATAGGTTTCGACAAGGCAGTCCTCGATCGCATTCCAGGTGCCTTACAAGGCGTGGTGGATGCTGGCGATCTTTCGGGCTTTGTCACCATGATCTGGCGCAAGGGCGAAGTGGCGCAGTTGAACCTACTGGGCCATCGCGATGTGGCGTCCAAGGCCCCAATGACCCGCGACACAATGTTCCGCATCGCCTCCATGACCAAGCCGGTCACATCCATCGCCACCCTGATGCTGATGGAAGAAGGCAAGCTCAAGCTCGACGATCCGATCACCAAGTGGCTGCCGGAATTCGCCAATATGAAGGTGATGAAGGATGCCCTCGGCGCTGTCGACGAGGTGTATGACTCGCCCCGAGACATTACAGTGGAAGATCTGATGACCCACCGCTCGGGTCTGGCCTATGGCTTCACCTCCATTGGCCCTATCGCCCATGCCTATGAAAAGGCCCTGGGGTCGCCGCTGATCAATCCCCATGGTCCCGACATTTGGATCAAAGCCCTGTCGGAACTTCCCCTGCTCTACCCACCCGGCGAGCGGTTCCACTACAGCCACGCCACCGATCTGCTGGGCTTCATGATCGCCCGCATCGAGGGCAAGCCCCTGGCTGACCTGCTTCAAGAGCGGATCTTCGGGCCCCTGGGCATGGTCGACACTGATTTTTGGTGCCCGCCAGAAAAGCGCAGCCGGATGGCCAGCCTCTACAAGATCGACCCCAAGATCGACGCTATGGTCGACGTCTCCTTCCCCCATGAAGACCATCGTCCATCCTTCACCGGCGGGGGCGGCGGCCTGATTTCCACGGTCGACGACTATCTGGCCTTTGCCCGCATGATGCTGGGCAAGGGCGACCTGAATGGGGTGCGACTGATCAAGGCTGAGACCTTTGACCTGATGGTGGCAAACCGTCTGACGCCAGAACAGCGGGAAATCCCCTTCATGGGCATTCCCTTCTGGATGGGTCAGGGTTTTGGACTTGGGGTTTCGGTGATCACCGACGCTGAAAAGCAGGCCTGGATGGGCGCAGGCTCAAACGGATCCTTCGGCTGGCCAGGTGCTTTTGGAACCTGGTGGCAGGCAGATCCTGAAGAAGACATGGTGCTGATCTATCTGATCCAGAACTCCATGGACCTTAGCCCTGAAGCCGCCAGCCAGCTGGCCACGGGACAGCGCATGGGTGGCCGAGCCGCCCTGCCGATCTTCCAGAAATTGACCTATGCCGCCCTGGGCAAGGGCTCAATCTAGGGATTTCGAGGGTCCATGCAGATTGGGCGATCGCCAATGCGGTCGCCCAAAAGGCTGCCATCGCGCGCAGCCAACCGCCGGGCATGGTCGAGGGCGAGGTTTTCGATGGGGGCCTTAATCCCCGTGGGGCAAATATCGACGTCCACCCTCAGGCCTTGCGGGCACTGACAATAGTATTCTCGGCGATCGAGACGGCTGCTGGGAACGGTGCAGACCACGGGTAGGGTTGCCCCAGAAACGTCCAGGCAGATTTGAGTCTTGGTTTGCACCGGGTCGGCCGCCAGGGCCGCGCTGCTGGAGAGCGCGAAGGCCACCGTCAGAACAATCGTTTTCATGTGACGCCCCTTGAGGTCAGAAAGAGACCTAAGGCTATCACAAACTCAAAATGAAACAGGGTCGAAATAAGTGAACGGATTCATCATGTTCGATGGGGAAGCTTTTACCTAAATCCAGGCAGATTGGGCTCAAAGGACCCGATCATGAATCCCATTGCCACAGCCCAATACGGCCTTTTCGCCGCCAGTCAGCGCTTTGAAGCCTCGGCCCAGCGGACCGCAATGCTTGGGGATCCCAATTCAAATGTTGATCTCGCCGTAGAGGTTGTTGAACAAATCTCGGCCTCCACGGCGTTCAAGGCCAATATTTCCGTCATCAAAACCGCCGACGAGATGCAACAGAGCCTGCTCGATATCCTGGTCTAAACTCAGACTCAGCAGGGCCGCTCGCTCGCCAGAGCCAGGCACCGACCGTCCACATCCGCCGGTGGCGTCAGACCCCAAGCCGCCGCCAGCGTCGGGGCGATATCAACGGTTTCAACCGGCAGGAAGCGCGCCTCAGGCTTTACGCCTGGCCACCAGAACAGCATGGGCACCCGGCGATCATAGTCCCAAGGCGAGCCATGGCTGGACACCAGCACCCCCGGCATACCCGGCGACAGGGTCGACTGCGGCTTGACGGCCGCCAGCACATCGGGCGAACGCCCCGCATAGGTGCTCAGCGAAAACCGCTCCTTCAGGGTCAGTTCGTCTGGCGGAACGCCCTGGCGCACGGGGCTCGCCAAGAGGTCCTTTTGGGTAAAGGCTCCGGCGACCTCAGGCTGAGCCGCTAGAATGCGCGCAGCCGCGTCAGCCACCCGGTCCTTGTCAGCATCGGGAACGCCAATCACCTCGGACTCTTCCAACGAGCCACCAAGAGGTGCCGTCTTCAGGCCAAGCTCAGCCATAAGCGCCGCATTCACCCGCGCCATAACCGCCGCTGATGAGACCCGCCTTGCCATGGGATAACCCTCGGTCTGAAGGCGTTCGGTAAAGTCCGAGCCGCCATGGTCGGCGCTCAGCACGACCATGTAGGGAATGTTGAGCTTGTCCACATCGGCCAGCAAACGGCCAATGGTCTCATCGAGCCTGTGCATCTGTTCGCACATTTCCGGACCACGGGTTCCATACCGGTGACCGACAAAGTCAGTGGCAGAGAAACTGACAGCCAGAAGGTCTGGGGCCGGCCCCTTGCCCAGCTTGTAAGCGCGGATCAAGCGACGGGCGGCCTCGCCCGTCATTTCGTCGGCCATGGGTGAAGCCAGAACCTGAGATTTGATCACCACAGGATCATCGGACTGGCCCCAGCCTGTGGGCGGCAAACGGGACTCAAAGCTCTGGCCATTTACTTTCCAGTCGGCGGCCTTGGCCTTGCAGTCGGCGTGCAGATAGGTCCAGGTCGGACGCTTGATCCAAACCGGCGTCAGTTCCGCATTATATGCTGCCAGGGGTGCTAGGGCCTTTGTCGCATCTGCGCCTGGAGCCATGAAGGTCGAAAAGCCCTTGCCTTCTATCAGCCAGAACACTCCATCCGCCTTATGCCCGGCCATGGTGATGGCGGCGCGATCCTTGGACGAGACGGCAACGACGCGACTCTGCGGCGAGACCTCCTTAAGCCAGTCGCCCAAGGTGGTGGCCAGAAGACGCCCTGGACCGACGGGCTGGGCCTTGGGATCATGGGCCAGGACCACTGAAGGGTCGTTCACGCAATAGACCGGCTTGCCCGTCACCGGATCCTTGTAAGCATTGGCGACAATGCCGGTCTTGTTGGGATGCTTGCCGGTCAACAGGGTCGAGTGGCCTGGACAGGTCTCTGTGGACGCATGGGTCTGATAGCCGCTGGTATAGATCACGCCCTGCGATAGACGACCCAGACCAGCCACATATTGGCTGCGCCAATCGTCATAAAGATTGCCGCTGAATTGATCGACGCTGATGGCCAGGATCAATTTGGGTTTGACCGGCGCCGCCTGGGCAAGAGGGCTGATGGAGAGCGCGAGGAGACAAAGGGCAGCAAGGGCAGAACGCGACATGAAACCTATAGAATCCTCTGGCGACCGATGAAGACGTGCTAGAGGCCGGGTCTAGGCTAAACAAGCGAAGCTTTGACAACAGTCCCAGACAGCATTAGCGCCCTCGCATGGTCACACGGCCCCTCTTCGTTACCCAGGTCTATGAGGCCTCCCTCGCCACCGATCGGGGATTTGACGCTTTTCGCGGCGATCTGGCTGAAACCTGCGCCATGCTGGCGGCGGAGGACAGGGCCGGTCGGGCATGGTGCAAGGCCAATGCCTATGGTGGCTATACCTCCTATGCCTCCCTCGATGACTTGCCTCAGAGGGCCAGTGTCTTCGCCACCCTGAAACCTAAGCTCGACCGCCACGTGGCCGCCTTTGCCAAGGACTTGCAGCTGGACCTAGGCGGCGGGCGGCTGAAGCTGGATAGCCTGTGGGTCAATATCCTCAAACCCGGTGCCGCCCACTCTGGCCACATCCATCCCCACAGCGTGATTTCCGGCACCCTCTATGTGGAGACCCCGCCCGGTGCCGGGGCGCTGAAGCTAGAAGACCCGCGCCTCCCCCTGATGATGGCCGCCCCGCCCCGCCTGGACGATTGCGACGAGACCGCCAAGACCTTTGTCTACCTGAAGCCTTCGCCGGGGACGGTCTATCTCTGGGAGAGTTGGTTGCGCCACGAGGTCGTGGCCAATGCCGCCAAGACCGAACGGGTGTCGGTGAGCTTTAACTACGCATGGCGGTAGGCGCGCTGAGTCCACAAGAGACCAGCCGTTTCAGGTGCCCTGTCTGCGGACATGCCTTGCCATCTGGCCAAGATTGGGGTGTTAACGCCTCTAACAAATTAGACATCAGGAAGGACACGCGCCATGTCAGACAGCCAGAATCCGGAAACCATTGCCCTACACGCTGGATGGCGCGCCGACCCCACGACGGGGTCTGTGGCCGTGCCGATCCACCAGACCACATCCTACCAGTTCCATGACACCGGCCATGCCGCCTCGTTGTTTGCCCTGCAGGAACTGGGGAATATCTATACCCGGCTGATGAACCCGACCACCGATGTGCTGGAAAAGCGGGTTGCGGCCCTGGAGGGCGGGGTTGGGGCCCTGGCCGTGGCATCGGGACAGGCAGCCTCTGCCTATTCCATCCAGAACCTGGCGCGGGCCGGCGACAACATCGTTTCCTCCACCGCTCTTTATGGCGGCACCTGGAACCTGTTTGCCAACACGCTGAAGGATCAGGGCATCGAAGTCCGCTTCGTCGACCCGGCCGATCCTGAGAATTTCCGCCGCGCCACCGATGACAAGACCCGCGCCTATTACGCCGAAACCCTGCCCAATCCGAAGCTGGAAGTCTTCCCGATCGCCGAGGTCGCAGCCATTGGCAAGGCATTCGGTATCCCCCTGATCATGGACAATACGGCAGCCCCCCTGCTGGTCCGCCCCTTCGACCATGGCGCGGCCATCATCGTCTATTCCGCCACAAAGTATCTCGGGGGCCACGGCACCTCGATCGGGGGCCTGATTGTGGATTCCGGCAAATTCGACTGGGAAAGCCGACCAGAGCGCCAACCCCTGCTGAACACCCCTGATCCGTCCTATCATGGTGCCGTCTGGACCCAGGCCGTCAAACCCCTCGGCCCCATCGCCTATATCCTGCGGGCCAGGGTCATTTTGCTGCGCGATCTTGGTGCGGCCCTTTCGCCGTTCAATGCCTTCCAGTTGATCCAGGGCATTGAAACCGTTGCCCTGCGCATGGAGCGGCACTGTTCCAATGCGTCGGCCGTGGCCAGCTGGCTGCAGGGTCGAAAAGGGGTTGCCCGGGTCATCCATCCCTCACTCCAGTCCGGAGAAGCCCGCGCACGGGCCGATCGGGTTATGAAGGGCGGCTATGGCGGGCTGGTGGGCTTTGAACTTGATGGCGGCATTGATGCGGGACGCCGGTTTATTGATGGCCTGAAGATGTTCTACCACGTGGCCAATATCGGGGATGCGCGTAGTCTGGCGATTCATCCGGCCTCGACCACCCACTCGCAGCTCAGCGCTGAAGAACAGACCGCAACCGGTGTCTCGCCGGGCTATATCCGCCTGTCCATTGGCATTGAGCATATCGACGACATTCTGGCCGATCTGGACCAGGCAATCGCGGCTGCCCAGGGATAGGTCCCTAGCGGCAATTATCTGCTGGATGTAATTTAAGGGCGGGTAGGCGGTGCAAAAGCCGCTTACCCGCCCTGATTTTTTTAAACTCGAACCTGCCCGTCTCAATCGGGTAAGGCCGCGCGCAATAGGTTTTAGCTGTCCAAGAAGCTGCGCAGCTTGCGGCTGCGGCTGGGGTGTTTCAGCTTGCGCAGGGCCTTGGCTTCGATCTGGCGGATTCGCTCGCGGGTAACGCTGAACTGCTGGCCAACTTCTTCCAGGGTGTGATCGGTGTTCATGCCGATGCCGAAACGCATCCGCAGGACCCGCTCTTCCCGCGGCGTCAGGCTGGCCAGGACCCGGGTGGTGGTTTCCCGCAGGTTGGACTGGATGGCCGCATCGATCGGCAGGATGGCGTTCTTATCCTCGATGAAGTCGCCTAGGTGGGAGTCTTCTTCATCGCCGATCGGGGTTTCCAGGCTGATCGGCTCCTTGGCAATCTTCAGGACCTTGCGGACCTTTTCCAGGGGCATGGCCAGCTTTTCGGCCAGTTCTTCTGGGGTCGGCTCGCGGCCGATCTCGTGCAGCATTTGGCGCGAAGTGCGGACAATCTTGTTGATGGTCTCGATCATGTGCACCGGAATACGGATGGTGCGGGCCTGATCGGCGATGGACCGGGTGATCGCCTGACGAATCCACCAGGTGGCATAGGTCGAGAACTTATAGCCCCGGCGATATTCAAACTTATCGACCGCCTTCATCAGGCCGATATTGCCTTCCTGAATAAGGTCCAGGAACTGCAGGCCACGGTTGGTGTACTTCTTGGCGATGGAGATCACGAGGCGCAAATTGGCCTCGACCATTTCCTTCTTGGCCTGACGGGCCTCGCGCTCTCCCTTCTGAACGGTGTGAACAATGCGGCGATAGTCGTCGATTGGCACGCCAGTTTCGGTGGCGAGGGAGGCGATTTCAGTGCGGATGGTGACGATCTGGCTGGCGTCGTTTTCGGCGAACTTAGTCCACCGGACACCTAGCGCCTTAACCTGGTCAGTCCAGCTGGGGTTCAGTTCTGATCCGAAATAGGCCTTCAGGAACTCCCCACGGGAAATGCCATAGCTATCGGCCAAGCGCAGCAGACGACCTTCCAGACCCATCAAACGCTTATTGATGGCGTAGAGCTGCTCAACCAGGGCTTCGATCCGGTTATTGTTCAGCTTCAGGGTCTTCAGGTGATGAACAATGGCCAGGGACGCGACCTCATAGGCCTTACGGTCGGCGTCTGACAGGTCTTCGCCCTTCAGGCGCTTGCCCACCAGCTTTTCCTGCAGGGCACGGAAGGCGTCGAATTCCAGGGCGATGGCGTCGAGGGTCGCCATGACCCCTTCGCGCAGTTCGCCTTCCATGGCGCTAATGGTCGGGCCGGCGCCGTCATCGAAATCATCATCATCGTCGCTCTCAGACTTGGCGATGGCTTCGCCGTCTTCGGTGACGTCTGGATTGGCTTCGGCATCGGCTTCGCGGGCCTCACGGGCCTCGTTCTCGGCGGCCTGGGCCAGTTCGGCGGCAGCGGCATTGATGCCGCCATAGGTCTGCTCAAGGTCGATAACCTCCCGCAGCAGGATGCGGCCGGTGCCCAGTTCTTCACGCCACACCATGATGGCTTCGAAGGTCAGGGCGCTTTCACACAGACCCCGGATCATGGTGTCGCGGCCGGCTTCGATCCGCTTGGCGATGGCGATTTCGCCTTCGCGGGACAGAAGCTCTACCGAACCCATTTCCCGTAGATACATGCGCACCGGGTCATCGGTACGGTCGTAGGCGGCTTCCTTGGGGGTCTCGACAATTGCGGTTTCTTCCCGCACCGCCACATCCCCGCCCTCGGCGTCCTCTTCGGCCTCAACAACGTTGACGCCCATTTCCGACAGCATGGCCAGGGTGTCTTCAATAGCCTCAGAGGTCACTTCCTCGCTGGGAAGCACCTTGTTCAGCTCATCCATGGTCACATAGCCGCGGGCCTTGGCCTGCTTAATGAACTTCTTGACCCCGGCATCGGTCAGGTCGAGCAGTGGGCCATCGCCCCCCGTGGTTTCGGGTGTTTCAGCTTCTGCGGTGGTCGTGCTCATCGTCGTCTCCGGATTCGATCCGATCCCTATGCAAGGCTCGGGCCGCAAATGGTTAAGAGCCCCAGTCTGGCGCAAAACAAGCGCCCGACGAGGCCGTCACTCTGTCCAATCTCTAATCGCGCGTTTCAGTGCGTCGCGCTCACCCTTCAGGCGCGCGAGGTTCTCCATAGCCGCAGTATCGCCCAGGTGACCCTTGGCGGCGGCTATAGCCTCGTCGAGCGCCGCCAGTCTCGAAAGACGGGCGAAGGCTTGCGACCACTGAGATCTAGCGGCTTCGAGGGAGACATCCGATTTCAGGATGGGCGCGCTCGATGTCGCAGCGGCCCGGTCGATGTCTGTCAGAAGGGTGCTAAACCCACAGGACGCCAAATGGCGTGTGAGGGTCGCGGTGTCAAGATGCTCCGACTGCAGACGCAGACGAATGATTTCCTTGGCCAATTCGATCAGGGCGGGTTCGCCAAAGCCTTGAGCGGCCAGATCGTCCTCGAGATGGGCGTCCAGCACGATGGGATCTAGGATCACATAGTGGGCCATGGCGGCCGGAATAAGGTCCAAGGATCGCGCCAGGCGCCGGGCCGCAGAGCGCCCCAGAGCGGTTGGCGTAGGGTCGATCCATTCTTTTCCCTTGGCAAAACGCCCGCCCCGACCGGACGGGTTCGGCGTCCAGGGCTGTCGCCCGACGCCGCCGCCAGCCGAGGCCGAACGGGGTAAGGCCGCGTCGTATCGGTTCAAGAGGTCGTCGCGATAGGCCTGCTGCAGGTCTTTATCAGCAATGGCGCCAGCGGCCTGACGCAGGCGGGCCTTGAAACCGGCCTTACGCTCGGGGGTATCGAGGGGCTCCAGATCGTGTTCACGCTGGAACAGGGCCTCGACAAAGGGTGTCGTCGCCATCAGCTGGGCTCGAAGGGCCACAGGCCCCTGCTCGCGCAGCACCTCATCTGGGTCCTTGCCGCCACTGACCAGGGCAAAGCGGAAACTCTTGCCAGCCTTGAGGATGGGCAGGGCCCGGTCAATCACCCTGGACGCTGCGGCAATCCCCGCCCGGTCGCCGTCGAAACACAGGGTGGGCTCAGGGTGATGACGCCAAAGAACCTCCATCTGCTCTTCGGTCAGCGCCGTTCCCATGGGGGCCACGGCGGCAATCCCGGCCCTCTGACAGGCGATGACGTCCATATAGCCCTCGACCACCGCAAGGATCGGCTGGGCGTCGGAGGGGGCTGCGGCAATGATTTTCCGGGACTCCGCCAGGCCATAGACCATGTGGCCCTTGTGGAAGAGACTCGTCTCAGGGCCGTTCAGATACTTTGCCCGGGCCTTAGGATCCATAGCCCGTCCGCCGAAGGACACCACACGCCCACGGGCATCGGTGATCGGAAAAATAATCCGGTCGCGAAAGCGGTCATAGGGTGCGCCGCCGTCCTCAGGGGCCACCAGAAGGCCCGCCTCGATCAGCTCATGAGGTCGCGCCCCCTTGGCAATTAGGTAGTCCTTCAGCGCTGTCCGCCCCGAGGGCGCAAAGCCAATGCGGAACCGTGCCCAATCTGCTTGTGGCAGGCCCCGCCCCTCAAGATAGGCACGGGCATCCCGGCCAACCGGTCGGGTCAGCTCAGCAGAGAACCATTGGGCGGCGGTTTCCAGCCACTCTGATAGGCCCTGCCTGACCTTTTCCTGTTCGGCAGCCCGGGGATCGACGGCCGGCAGGGCCAATCCCGCCTCCCCCGCCAGCTTTTCCACCGCCTCAGCAAAGGATAGCCGCTCAGTTTCCTGCAGAAAGGAGATCAGGTCGCCGGTCTTGCCGGACGAAAAATCAAAGAACTGGCCCTTGTCGTCATTGACGTAGAAGGACGGGGTCTTCTCTTTGGTAAAGGGCGAAAGGCCGACATATTCGCGGCCACGCTTCTGCAGCTTCACGGTCCGCCCGATCACATCAGAGGGGCGAAGCCGGGACTTGATCTCGTCAATGAAACGTTCGTCGAAGCGCACCGAGAGAAGATAGCGCCGATTGGCTGGAGAATCGACCGGCTAAGGTTTTCTAACCCGCCACCAGAGCCAGCCACTCATCCTCAGTCATGACCTGGATACCCAAGTCCGTCGCCGTCTTGAGTTTCGACCCTGCCCCAGGGCCTGCGACCACAAGATCCGTCTTCTTTGACACTGAACCGGAAACCTTAGCCCCCATGGCTTCAGCCTGGGCCTTGGCCTCGTCACGGGTCATGCGCTCTAGAGCGCCGGTAAAGACCACGGTTTTGCCAGCTACGGCGGTGTCAGTCTTGGGGGGCTCGGCGTCGAGAATGGTCAATTCGGCCACCAGATTCTGAACCACCGCGCGATTGTGGTCTTCGGCGAAATAGGCCACTGCGGCCTCAATCACCGCCCCGCCAATCTGATCGAGATTGTCGAGCTCTTCCATGGCTTCTGGATCACGATCGGCGACCTTATCCATGGCGGCCAAGAAGGCTGCGGCCGTAAGATAGCCCCTTGCCATCACCACAGCCGTCGTCTCGCCGATGTGCCTTATGCCCAAACCGAAAATGAAACGGTCTAGAGCAATGGTGCGACGCGCCTCGATGCCCGAAACAAGGTTAGCAACGCTGGTTTCGCCATAGCCATCTGTCCCCTTCAGGGCTTCTAGCTTTTCCCCATCCTTGGCCAACCGGAAGATATCAGCTGGCTCACGGATCCAGCCGCGCTCAAAAAAGGCGGTCAGCTGCTTTTCTCCCAGGCCCTCAATGTCATAGGCCCGGCGGGACACGAAGTGGCGCAGGTGCTCGATACGCTGGAAGGGGCAGGCAAACTCCCCTGAGCATCGGCGCACCACGGTCTCTGCCCCACCCGCCGTGGTTTCCCGAACCAGCGGGGTCTGCAGGGAGCAAGGACAGTGGGTGGGGAATTCAAAAATTTCAGCGTCTGGCGCGCGATCCTCGAGCACCACACTGACAATCTGCGGGATCACATCCCCTGCCCTCTGAAGGATGACCGTATCACCGACACGGATGTCCTTGCGGGCGATCTCATCGCCATTGTGCAAGGTGGCATTGACCACAACCACACCGCCGACGGTGACGGGCTGCAGCCGCGCAACAGGGGTGATCGCGCCGGTACGCCCCACCTGGAAATCAATGGCCTCCAGCCTTGTCCGCGCCTGCTCAGCGGGGAATTTCCGGGCAATGGCCCAGCGGGGTGTGCGGGTAACGAAGCCCAGCCTCTGTTGCCAATCCAGGCGGTCAACCTTGTAGACGACGCCATCGATATCGAAGGCCAGCTTGGGCCTTGCCGCTTCCATTTGGGCGTAGGCCTGCAGAAGGCCATCCAGCCCTAGAACCCGCTGCGACTGTGGGGTCGTCTGGAAACCCCAGGCCTTCAACAGGTCCAAGGCCTGGGCCTGGGTTTCAGCGAAGGGTGTGGTGTGTAGGCCCCAAGCATAGGCAAAGAACCGTAAGGGCCGCTGGGCGGTGATTTTTGAGTCGATCTGGCGCAGGGAGCCCGCAGCAGCATTGCGGGGATTGGCATAGAGTTTCTGCCCCGCTGCGTCCGCCGCTGCGTTCAGGGCAGCGAATTCCTCATGGCCCAGATAAACCTCGCCCCGAATTTCTATGACCTCTGGCCATCCGGTGCCAGACAGACGCTTGGGGATGTCGGCAATGGTCCTCAGATTCTCGGTGACGTCTTCGCCCACCCGGCCATCGCCCCGGGTCGCGCCCTGAATCAGGATACCTTTTTCATAACGAATTGAGGCGGATAGCCCATCAATCTTAGGCTCTGCGGTATAGGCGACAACCTCACCGCCCAGCATCAGGAACCGCCGGATGCGGGCGTCGAACTCTTGGGCGTCTTCCGTGGAAAACGCGTTGTCCAAGCTCAGCATGGGCGCACCATGCTCGACAGGCGAAAACTGCTCTGCTCGGGCAGCACCAACCAGGAGGCTTGGGGAATTTTCACGGATCAGGTGCGGGAAGCGTGCCTCGATGGCCAGGTTCCGTGCCTTTAAGGCGTCATAGTCACCATCAGAAATCTGCGGTGCGTCGTCCCGGTGATAGGCAATATCGTGGGCCGTCAACTGGTCGGCCAGGGCCGTCAACTCTTCGAGAGCCTGGGCCTCGGTAAGTTCTGCAACAGGCGTATCAGGCATGCATCAGCGCCCGTGCTGCTGCGCGGGCGGCGTCGGTGACCTGCGCACCGGCCAGCATGCGCGCGATCTCTTCCTCCCGGTCCACCAGGTTCAAGGTCTCGACCCCGGTTCGTAGTTTTTCGCCATCGCCGGATTTCGAAATACGCCAATGGGCGTCACCCCGAGCCGCCACCTGGGGGCTGTGAGTGACCACAAGCACCTGGGCATTGGAGGCCAGTCGGCGAAGGCGCAGTCCCACAGCGTCAGCCACAGCACCACCGACCCCCTGGTCGACCTCGTCAAAGATCATCAGCGGCTGAGCCCCTTCCGCACGGCCGGCCAAGGCTGCCTTGAGCGCAAGGGCAAAGCGGGCCAGCTCGCCTCCAGAAGCTATGGCACCGAGATCGCCAAAGGGTGCGCCCGGATTTGTGGCAATCTCGAAGACAATCCGGTCAAGGCCTGTGGGCCCGGCGCGATCCTCATCCAGCGCCTCAACCGCCACCCGGAAGCGAGCCTTGTCCAGCTTGAGCGGTGCCAATTCGGACTCGACCGCAACGGCCAGCTTGTCGCCCGCCGAGCGCCGGGCAGCCCGGAGCTTTTCGGCCTGGGCGCGATAGTCAGCGCGGGCCTTGGCAACCTCAGCGTCGGCGGCCTTCAGGGCGTCCTCGCTGGATTCCATGGCCTGCAAACGCTGGGAAAACTTGACCCTCAGATCGGGCAAGTCCTCGACGGCAACGTGCAGCTTGCGGGCCATAGCCCTCAGCTCGAACAACCGCTCCTCAGCCTTTTCCAATCGATCTGGGCGGAAATCAAAGGCACCTGCAGCTGCGTCGATGGCGGCCTCAGCCTCCTGAGCCTCGCCGAAGACTCGATCTACCGCTGCTGAGGCTGCAGCCAACCGCGCGACAGCGGGCGCATCCTCCGAAGCGCCTGCCTGGAGCGCCCGAGCCCGAGCGTGATCCAAGGCGCGGACCGCTGCTGCAAGCTTACTGGAGAGGCCTTCAAAGGCGGACTTGGCGGCATTGATATCGGTTATGGCCTTTTCCGAAGCCCCGAGAATGGCACGCTCTTCGGCCAGTTCGGTTTCTTCCCCGGCTTGGGGGGCCAGCCGGTCCAATTCTGCAAGACGAAGGCTCAGTTCCTCGGCCTCCTCAGCAGCGGTCGCGACAACTTGGCGGAGGTCATCGGCCTTAGCCCGCGATATGCGCCAGGCGCTCCACGCCTCAGAAACAGACCGCAGGAGGCTCCCAAGAGATCCATATGCGTCCAGGAGGGGCCTGTGGGTCTTAGCGTCCAGGAGGCCCACAGTCTCATGCTGACCGTGGACTTCGATGAGGGCGGAGCCAAGCTCCTTGAGCACAGCGACACTGGTTGCCTGATCATTGACGAAGGCACGGCTTCGACCATCGGCGGCGAGGGTCCGACGCAGGACGAGGTCTTCATCCCGCGCATAGGTGAGCCCCTTGTCCTCTAGGATTTGCCAGACGTCGTGATCAGGGCCCGGGGCGAAGACGGCAGATACTGCGGCCTGCGCTGCGCCATGGCGGACCAATCCCGCATCTGCTCTCGCGCCCGTTGCAAGACCCAAGGCATCCAGAATGATGGATTTGCCAGCTCCCGTCTCGCCGGTGAGCGCAGTCAGGCCCGGGCCAATGGACAGGTCCAAGGCCTCTATCAGAACGACATCTCGGATCCAAAGACCGATCAGCATGGGGTTAAGATCGCCTGGAATCGCCTGCACTGAAAGAGCCTGCGTTTATCCAGATTCACTTTTAGTTCCAAACCGCCCGAGGGCATGGGTGGTACGCGATCAGTGACCGAAGAATGGGACGTGGAAGCGGCGCTTCGGCTTGGCGGCCTTGATGGCCTTGGCCATCGGCGGAGCCTCAGCAGAGTCATCTGGGGCCAGGGTCAAGGACTTGTCCTTAACGAAGGGAATATGCCCCAAAAAGCCCTTACGATCTGTCAGGGGGGCCGTAGCCGGGCGAAGGCCCTTGTCGGTCAGCAATCGATAGGCGTCCCGGTACCAGGCATCGCCGGGATAGTTATAGCCCAAGACGGCGCCGTTCTTGGTCGCTTCGTCTGTCAGGCCCATGGTCAGGTAAGCCTCAACCAAACGATAGAGCGCCTCGGGTGTGTGTGTCGTGGTCTGATAGCGGTCGATCACCGTTCGGAAACGTCCCACCGAGGCCAGGGTATCGCCGTGGCGCAGATAATAGCGACCAATCGTCATTTCCTTGCCGGCCAGCTGGTCGTTGACCATGTCGATCTTTAACCGGGCGTCAGCGGCATATTCGGATTTGGGATAGCGCTGAACCACATCGCGCAAGGACTCGAGGGCTTGGCCTGTGGCGGCCTGATCCCGGCCGACGTCGACGATTTCTTCGAAGTAGCAAATCGACTTGAGATAATGCGCATACGCCGCAGCCTGATTGCCGGGATAGAGCGAAATGAACCGATCGGCGTCGCCGATGGCTTCGGGATAGTTATCGGCCTGATAGTGGGCGAAAGCCGTCATCAGAATCGCCCGACGAGACCATTCCGAGTAGGGGTGCTGCCGTTCGACCTCGGCGAAATAGTCTACCGCCTGGGTCCACTGATGTTTGTCCATACGGTCTGCGCCCGTCGCGTAGAGAAGCTCCACGGGACGCTCTTCGTAGACCAGTTTTGACGTTTTCGGTTTGCCGGCACACCCTGCGAGGGCGAGGGCGAGGACAATAGCCGCGGTCGCAGACCGAGCCCAGGAATTGCGAAGCAAGGACACCTTCACCTCAGACCATCTTAGCGCGCCCCCGCGCCGAAGCGTTGGTTCTACACTAGGGGACGTGGAGCGCAAACCTGATGGCGCGAATTCGCCCAATAAGTATCAAGGAAACTGGATTGGCAGCCCTCGGAAAGAGATGCCCTAGCCAAACAACGCCCGCTGATGTCGAGCAGTCATTTAATATCTATTTGATTTTACGAATTAATATCCGGAAGGCACCCTACCCGCCGGACAGGGGTAACGACAATTGCGGCGACGCAAAGATAGTTGTGACCAACCGCTGCAAAGAGGCAATTTGCCCCCCTGCCCTATCCCGCTTGAGCCAGCTCTTTCACCAGGGTGCGATAGCGCCAGGCGTGCGGTGCCGCCACCAGGGCGCGCACCAAGGCATTATTGATGCCGTGCCCCGCCAATATGCCTTCGAAACGGCCAATAACCGGCGCGCCGAGCACGAAAAGATCTCCGATGGCGTCTAAAGCCTTGTGACGTACGAACTCATCCGGGCGGCGCAGGCCCTCCGGGTTCAGAACCCGGTCGCCTTCAATGACCACAACGTTTTCCATGGACCCGCCCCGCGCCAAGCCCATGGCACGCAAGGCCTCAACCTCGTGCAAGAAGCCAAAGGTACGGCAGTCGGCCAACTCCCGGCGGAAGGCCTTCGCGCCCATAGGCAAATCAACCCGCTGACGCCCGATGGCGCTGGACGCAAATGCAATTTCGAAGGCGACCTCGAATTGATCAGCGGGCTCGAGCCGGGCCGACTTATCCCCATCGACCACCTCAACGGGAGACAGAATTTCAATGAAGCGGCGGTGGGCATCCTGGGCGCGACGACCAACCTGGTCGAGCACCTGGATAAATGGCAAGGCCGATCCATCCATGATCGGCATTTCCGGGCCGTCGAGTTCAACAATTGCATTGTCGATTTCAGACATGACCAAAGCCGCCATGAGGTGCTCAATGGTCGAGACAGTCACACCTGCATCATTGGTGATGACCGTTCCAAGCTGCGTCTTGCAAACCGCGTCGGCAGAGACTGCGATGCGATTGTCCCGGTCGGTCACATCAGTCCGGATAAACACCACGCCAAGGTCAGCAGCTGCAGGCCGAACAACAACCCGGGCCTGGGCACCGGTGTGAACGCCCACGCCGGAAAATCGGGCTGGACCTTGCACGGTGTGCTGGAATGCAGATGGGGTCACGGGGAAGCCCTTTCACAAACGGAGGCCTCTCGGACCCATCCAGTTTTCGGAATATGGCCTTCGCCGCAATGCAGCAAGACAAGTCCTGTTTCCAAATGTTTCGACGAGAAAGCGGGCGAAAGTGTGTTTGAAATCAGCACCTTCGAGTCTTAATTCGAAACCGAAATAGAAAACGGCTGGAGCAAGCCCCAGCCGTTGGAAACGTCAAATTTCTAAGAAATTTAATTCGCTAGTCGGCGGAGAAAGGACGGAATTTCTAAGTCCTCCTGCCCTTCGACCTGAGCCTGAGTTGCAGGGGCCTCTACCGGTTGCGCTGACCCACGGACCGGTGCGGGACGAGAGGCCGGAACTGCCGGCGCGTCATATCTTGGGCGGCTGCCAAATAGGCTCAGAAAGCCACCCGCCTTTTGTGGGCGGCGATCTTCGAAAACAGGCTCACCGAACAAGGGGGCGTCGTCGTCTTCATCTGCGACCATCGGGTCGACAATCCGACCGATTGGGGCGGACTCAACAAATGTCTGCGGTGCCGGTGTGATCTGTGGACGGGGTTCTGCGACAGGCTCCGGCGGGGAATAAAGATCAGCCTGGGCCTCAACGATCGGTGCCGGAGGCGGCGCGACGGTGGAGGCAGGCCGCACATACTCTGGGGTAGGCTGACGGGCTGGCGGCGGTGTGTAACCAGCCGGTTCATAAGAACGCGCTGGCGGTGGCGTATAGCCAGCTGGCTCGTAAGAACGGGCTGTCTGAGCCGCCGGTGTCGCATAAATCGACCGAACAGGTTCGGCCGGTTGCGCCTGAGCGGGGGTAACGTCGGGAGCGCGGAGGGGCGGTGCCTGGAGGGGCCGACGCTCCATCTTAGGTTCAATCGCGGCGATTGACGCGCCGTCCATACCGGTTGCGACCACCGAGACCCGGATCATACCTTCCAGGGTCGGATCAAAGGCCGCACCGAAGATGATGTTACCCTCAGGATCAACCTGCTCGGAAATGGCATTGGCCGCTTCATCAACTTCCAGCAGGGTCATATCGAGACCGCCGGTGACATTGACCAGGACCGCCTTGGCACCCTTGAGAGAGACTTCATCAAGCAGCGGGTTCTGAATGGCGTTCTGGGCAGCCATTAGAGCACGATCTTCACCGGAAGCCTCGCCAGTGCCCATCATGGCCTTGCCCATTTCGGTCATGACGGACCGGACGTCAGCAAAGTCGAGATTGATAAGGCCCGGCAGGACCATAAGGTCGGTGATAGACCGAACCCCGGAGTGCAAGACCTGGTCTGCCATGCCAAAGGCTTCGGCAAAGGTCGTCCGCTCATTGGCGACCCGGAACAGGTTCTGGTTCGGAATAACGATCAGGGTATCTACATAGCGCTGCAGTTCAGCAATGCCGGCATCAGCCAGACGCATCCGGTGACGCCCTTCGAAATGGAAGGGCTTGGTCACAACACCGACCGTTAGGATCCCGCGCTCACGGGCGCACTTGGCGATGATTGGGGCCGCACCGGTCCCGGTGCCGCCGCCCATACCCGCCGTAATGAAAACCATGTGGGCACCATCAAGGTGCTCGCCGATCTCGGGGATGGATTCCTCGGCGGCGCTCATGCCAACTTCTGGATGGGCCCCGGCCCCTAGGCCCTGAGTTACCTGTACCCCGAGCTGGATCCGTCGGTCTGTCTTGGAAAAGGAAAGCTGTTGAGCGTCGGTATTGGCGACGACGAATTCGACGCCCTCCAACCCGGCTTCGATCATATTATTGACCGCGTTGCCACCCGCACCGCCGATGCCGAACACAACAATACGCGGCTTCAACTCGGTAGCTCGCGGTGCAGAAAGTGCAATAGCCATAGGACCTCTCGCGTGCTCCGTCTTGCTTTCAAAGATCCCCAGCGACCCGCCCGCTAGGCATCTGCGACGGACGACTTAAGGAAGCGCCCATCATCGTTAATTGAAGGTTAACTGCATAAGGCGAGTCGGGATTCCGTCGACCCGTCAGTTATGTTTTTTGTGGCCAAATATAGCGCTCTTACGACAACAGAAGCGCCATAGACCTGTTGACTCACCTGAAATTCGCCGACGCCTTACCTACGAATCGTAGCAAACCGCTGCACGGCCCTCAGATACGGCATTTTTTGCTGGCGGGGTCGACTGTGGACAATCCCTCTACAGCTGGGGATAATCTGCGAACCGGCAGGCTACTGGCGAGATTACAGATTTTCGATGAGCCAGGCCGCAGCCTTGGCAACCGGATTGGCGCTGGGGTCAAGGGGCTCGCGACGCAGCTTGGCTGATGCCAAGGCCTTAGCCGAAACAGCTTCCCGAGGGCCAAATGCGGAGCGGTGCAAGACACCTGCAGCCGCACAAAAGGCAGGTCCAGAGGCCGCATCAGCTAGGTGCGGGACCCGACGTGGGCGACCTAAACGCACAGGACGGTCGAACACGCGCACAGCGACTTCGCGAATACCTGAGAGTTGACTAGCCCCGCCAGTTAGCACCAACCCGGCGCCAGCCTCGACAGGTGCGCCAGACGCTCTCAAGCGATCCCGCAGGATTTCCAGCGTCTCTTCAACGCGCGGAGCAATAATACCCTTCAGAAGTGAGCGCGGCGCAATGACGGGACCTGCCCCGGAGTCATCGCCGCGAGGCGGCGCTTCAATCATCTCACGGTCTTCATTGGCCGAGGCAATCGCAGACCCATGCAGAGTCTTGATCCGCTCTGCACCCGCGATCGACGTCGACAACCCCCTGGCAATGTCCGCCGTCACATGCTGTCCACCAACCGCGAGGGTTTCAACATGCACAAGACTACCACCAGAGAACACCGCCGCTGACGTGGAGCCACCGCCCATATCAATGCAAACGGCGCCCAGATCCATTTCATCTTCTTCGAGAGCTGCGAGGCCCGAGACGAAGGGGGCCGCTACAACGCCTTCGAATTGCAGGTGAGCACGCTCAACACAGGCACCAAGGGTTTGAAAAACAGCTTCAGCAACGGAGACGACCAGGAGTTCAACCGTCAAGGCACGGCCAAACATTGCGCGAGGATCGCGAATGCCGTGCAGGCCATCTACCGCCCAGCCGACGGGAAGGATGTGTGCAGCCCGGCGCCCGGGAAGTTTGATTTGGCCAAGGGCAGATTGGATGGCTCTAACCAGGTCTGCATCGGTAATCGGGCGGGCACCGAGGGACACGCGTCCAGTCACCCGATGGCTCGTCAGCTGACCACCTGCCGTGGCCACGGTAACGCCCTGAACCTGGACACCGGCAACATTCTCTGCCCGCTCAACAGCCTGGGCTATGGCATCCGACGCTTCTTCCAGGTTGACGATAGACCCGCCCTTGATGCCCCGTGACTGGACATATCCAACGCCAGCCGTCGTCAGTGTGCGATCACCTGAACGCACGCCATCAGGCTTCATGATAAAGCACGCGACCTTAGAAGCACCGAGATCGACCGCGGCAACAACGGGCTGACGCCCCAATGCAGCCTTCAATCCATCCCGCGAGTCTGATCCAGTTACGCTTCGACCGCCGAAGCCCATGCCCCCCTTCAACATCACGCACCGTCCGAAACAAGATGGCCGGCAGCCGGAGCCGCCCTAGGCCTGACTGCAACCATGTTAGGATCACGAAGGTCGACCCGTTCGAAACCCAATTCCAAAATCCGCGATTTTACTTCCAATTGCTCAAGGGCAATCAGGGCACCGTCGACATTCGTGGCAGGCAACTGGATGATGCTTCCGTCCTTGAGCCTCAAGTCCCAGCGGCGATTGTCGACCCGAATCATGGCCTCCACCCGCGCCATCAATCCAGGACGCCGGGAGACCGCACTGAGTATTTGCGCGGCGTGATCATTGGCCCCCTCGCCGACCACAAGGGGAAGTCCGCTGAACATCCGAGCATCGGCCTCACGAATGACCCCGCCTTGGTCATCGATAACCTTCGCAAAGCCTGCGTCCTGCCAGATTGCGATCTGTGGGCGCTCAGAAACTTGCAGCACCAGGGTGTCTGGCAGGAGTCGGATAATACGCACCGACTTCACCCAACCGACGGCCTGAAGCTCTGACTGAAGCTTACCAAGATCCATGCTCAATAGAGGCATGTCCTTGTAGACATTGGCCCTTTTCAGAATATCAGCAGTGGCCATTTTCGACGCGCCTTGAATACGCACCGCCTTCAACTTGAACCCCAAAGCGGCGAAGCGCGATCCCACGGCAGCATTTGTGGCCATGCCCAGCTTGTGAGCGCGATCGCCGGTGAGCAAGGTTACCGCCAGCGCCAAGATCAGGACCGCACTGGCGGCAAGCAAGGCATGTTGGGCAGAAAGGCCTACGCCTTGAGCCCCGCGCAGTTTTAGAGGTGAATAGCCGTCATCGGCCCGACCGCGGGATGCGGGGGCTTTGGTGGTGCTAGGAGGCGATTTGGCCCGGGGTTTCGGCTGAGCGCGCGATCCCCCCCGCATCACCGCGGGCATATGCATTCTCCGTTATCCAAAGCACCAGTTGATCAAAGCTCACACCCTTTGACGCGGCTTGCTCTGGAACGAGCGAAGTCGGCGTCATGCCGGGCTGAGTGTTGACCTCTAGAAGGACCAGAATGTCGTTAACGTCGTCATAACGAAGATCAGACCGACTAACCCCGGAACACCCCAGCGCCATGTGCGCCTGCTCGGACAAATATAATGCTTTTTCAAAAGCTTGAGGTGGAATTTGAGCGGGCACAACGTGCATTGAACCCCCATCAGAATACTTAGCGTCATAGTCATAAAATCCCGAAATCGGTTTGATTTCGGTAACCGTCATCGCCTTGCCGTCCATGACACCCACTGCCAGCTCGAATCCCCGGATGAAGGGCTCAACCATGACCTGGTCCCCAAAGGTCCAGTTGGGGGAGGCAAGGTCCTGGGGCGGTCGGTTCGCACCGTCATGGACGATAAATACGCCGACAGAAGATCCTTCGGCATTGGGCTTGACCACATAGGGCGGTGCCATGACGTGATCGGCGGCGACGGCCATGCGATCGTAAAGGCCGCCCCCAGGGACAGGAACACCGGCCGCAGAGAGGACCGCCTTGGACTTGGCCTTGTCCATAGCCAGGGCCGAGGCCAGAACTCCAGAATGCGTGTAGGGCAAGGCCAGCGTTTCTAGGACGCCCTGAACACAGCCATCCTCGCCCCATGACCCATGCAGGGCATTGAAGCAGACATCTGGTTTCAGCCGGGTCAGCACCTGAGCCAGATCTCGCCCAGCATCGACCCGAGACACCCTTGCACCCAAACGTTCGAGGGCGTCAGCACACTCCCGTCCCGACACAAGGCTGACCTCTCGTTCGGAGGACAGCCCCCCTAAGAGGACTGCGACATGCTTGCCAGCGAGCGGGCCACTCACGGGGCCACCGTCGATGTGCGGAAGTCGACATCGCTATTGGCGGTCACACGCAGAAATGCCGCCCAAACCGCGACATTTTGCGCCAGCTTCTTTGGGTCGACCTTGTCCAAGGTGTCATCGGCAGAATGGTGAAGGTCGAAATACCGACTGGCATCCTGATCAAAGTCGACCACAGGTACCCCTGCCGCCTTCAGCCCCTCAATGTCGGAACCGCCCTCATAGGCCGGCTCCCTCGAGAGGACGACCCGCAGGTCAGGCAGGATGGTCGCAAAGGCTTGCATGGCTGGAAGCGCCCACGCCCCCTTTGGCAGGCGTGCGCGCCAAATCTCGTCGCCGCCCAGATCGCTTTCACCAGCCAAGATGATTTTTGAGGCTTCATCCCGATGTGCCAGGGCATAGGCCCCGCCAGATCCGCCCTGTTCTTCCGAGCCCCACATGACCACACGCAAGGTCCGAGCAGGCCGACCGCCGGTCGTTCCAGCAAGATGAGCCGCGGCAGTGGCGATGGCGATGCCCGAGGCATCGTCAATCGCCCCGGTCCCAGGATCCCAGGAGTCCAGATGGCCGCCCACGACGATCACCTGATCGGGATGCACAGCACCCTTGATTTCGCCGACCACATTCCAGGACTGGGCCTGCGGGATCACCGTAGAGGTCATGGTCAGTCGCAGACGAACTGGCTGACCTTTCGCCGCCATATGTTCGAGTAATTGCGCGTCGGGAACTGACAGGGCAGCTGCTGGAATGCCCGGGGCCGCGCGCATGGCGCCCGTATGCGGCAGCCGCGTATCATCGGTGGAAATGGAACGGACCAGGAAGGCGACAGCTCCGCGCTTGGCGGCCTCCTCGGCTCCGATAGACCGCGGAACCACCCCTGCCCCATATCCGTCTGGACCCTGGGTGCGGCGCATGGCCTGCGTGACCACCGCGATCTTGCCTTTTAGTGCGCCAGGAGGCTGAGCCTGAAGCTCCTGAAGGGACTTGAACAGGACAATCTCAGCTTCCAGTCCGCCGGGCGACGTCGGTGCAGATCCGCCCAAACCGAGAATGGCCAGCTTTTGGGGGAAGGGTGAAATGACCTCTGCGGACTCAGCACCCCGCACCCAAGCCTGCGCCAAAAAAGGCTCCGCATGGACATTTTCAAAGCCCAGAGCGGTCAGCTTGGCGAGCCCCCAATCCTTCGCACGGACAATGGCTGGGGTGCCAACGGATCGAGGCCCAACCTCGGTGGTCAAAGATTCAAGAACATCCCAGGCCGTGGAATCTGCCAGGGCTTTTGCCTTTAAGGCTTGGGTTTCTTGGGTGAGATCCGCCGCCACAGCCGCGCTGGCGAGGCACAGGGCAGAGACGCAGGTCGCAGTCAGGAACTTTTTCATAACTCGCCCGTCGCTTAGGCAAGGTCGCCTGTCAAGTCACTGCAGCCTGAGGGGTCGCCACGAACCCAAAAGGCTAGACCAATTGGCAACCTAGACACGGCCGATACGCTTGATTTCCCAGTCCAACTGTATGCCGGTCTTCGCCAGGACATCGGCCCGCACGGCCTCGCCTAGGCCTTCGATATCGGACGCCGTTGCGTCGCCAGTATTGATAATGAAATTGGCATGTTGGTCAGAGACCATAGCCCCGCCAAAGGGCTTTCCACGCCACCCTGCAGCGTCAACCAGCTTCCATGAAGACTGCCCTTCAGGGTTTTTGAAAGTCGATCCACCGGTCTTCTCGCGGATCGGCTGACTGGCTTCCCGGCGGGCCGTGATCTCCTCCATCCGGGCCGTGATGGCAGCTGGATCATCGGCGACCCCATGGAAAACGGCCTGCATCCAAATGATGTCGGCCGGAACCTCACTGTGCCGATAGGTATAGCCAAAGTCTTCGAGGCTATAGGCCACTACCTCGCCTGCCCGGTCAAAACCCCAAGCGCTGGCAAGGACATCCTTTGTCTCACGACCATAGCAGCCCGCATTCATGGTCAGGGCCCCGCCAATGGTCCCAGGAATACCCGCGTAGAATTCCAAACCAGCGAGACCTGCCTTTGCCGCAGTCTTTGCAACGGCGGAATCAAAGGCTCCAGCGTCTGCAATGACCTGATCCTCGTCCACGATAATTTCGGCGAAGGCTTTCCCGGCCAATCGGATCACGACGCCTTCGACCCCGCCGTCTCGGACGATCACATTCGAGCCGACGCCCAGCACGCAAACCGGGATGTCCAAAGGCAGCTGACTGAGAAACTCAGACAGATCGTCTGGATCTGCAGGCAAGAACAGGACATCTGCGTTTCCACCGACCCGGAACCAGGTGAAGGGGCCTAAAGGCTCATCGCGTAACAGCTTGCCGCGAACAGTTGGGAGGTGGTTTTGCCAGGTCATTTTATCAGAGCTTCTAACTGGCCAGGAAGCGCATAGGCCCACGCGGTGATGTCGCCCGCGCCCAATAGGACAACCAGATCACCAGGCTTGGCTTCGGCCGACACCATAGCCGCCAGGTCGGCAGGGCCGTTCAAGGCCAGGACACGGCGATGGCCAAATCGTCTTAAGCCATCCACCAGATCGTCACGGCTCGCGCCCGGCAGGGGTAATTCGCCTGCGGTATAAACCTCGGAGACGATGACAGTGTCTGCGTCGTTGAAGCAGGCACAGAACTCTGAAAACAAATCCTTCACGCGGGAATAGCGATGGGGTTGAACCACCGCGATCACCCTACCCGTCGTGACCGCGCGAGCGGCTCTCAGGACGGCAGCGATTTCCACGGGATGATGACCATAATCGTCAATCACACGCACGCCATTGGCGACGCCTGTCGTCGTGAACCGGCGGCGAACACCCCCAAAGCCCGTTAGGCCCTTGCGGATATCAGACTCGCTGACGCCCAGCTCTCGCGCTACGGCGATTGCCGCCAGGGCATTCATGACATTGTGGTGTCCAGCCATGGGCAAATGCAGATCAAGCCAGTTCAGGACCTCGCCGTCCAAAGGCGCAATCACCACGTCAAAACGGCTACCGTCGGGACCCATAGTGATGTTCAGGGCGCGAACCTCGGCCTGAGGATTGACCCCATAGGGGACCAGCCGCCGGTTCTCGACCTTGGCGGCCATAGCCTGAACTTCGGGGTGGTCTGTGCAAACTGCGGCGAACCCATAGAAAGGGATGTTTTCCACAAAATCCCGGAAAGCCTTTCGAACAGCGTCAAAGTCGCCGTAGTGGTCCAAATGCTCGGGGTCGATATTGGTAACGATAGCGCAGGTTGATTTAAGCCTCAGAAAGGTTCCGTCGCTTTCGTCGGCTTCAACAACGATCCAATCCCCCTCACCGACCTTGGCATTGGTGCCATAGGCATTGATGATGCCACCATTGACGACTGTTGGATCAAGGCCACCGGCGTCCAGCAAGGCTGCAACCATCGAGGTTGTTGTCGTCTTGCCGTGGGTACCCCCCACGGCTACCGAAAACTGAAGCCGCATAAGTTCGGCAAGCATTTCTGCCCGTCGCACAAGTGGCAGACGTCGGGCGCGGGCGGCTGCCAGTTCTGGATTATCGCCCTTGATTGCGGTGGAATAAACCACGGCCGACGCACCCTCTATATTGGCACCGTCCTGACCGATGAATATGCGGGCACCTAGCTTTTCGAGACGCTCAGTGTTGGCACTGGCCTTGGCGTCAGAGCCCTGAATTGTATAGCCAATGCGCAGCATGATTTCGGCAATGCCGCTCATGCCGATACCGCCAATGCCAACGAAATGTACAGGTCCCAGTTCAAAGGGCACGGGGCGGTGACGGTTCATGCAATTCGCCCTTGAGCGGCCGTGGCCTCCACGAGGTCTGCCAGGCGCTCTGCGGCGTCTGGCATGGCAATACGCCGGGCCCCCGCCGACATTCGAGCCAACCTCTCCGGATTGGTCAGCAGCTTTGCAAGGGCGTTGGCCATGGTGTCCACAGAGAGCTGATCCTCCCGCGCCACCTGGGCTCCGCCCGCATCGGCCATGACCTTGGCGTTTTGGCCCTGATCATCATCCAGGGCTATGGCAAGGGGCACCAGAATGGCTGGTCTGCCGGCTATGGCAAACTCACAAACCGACCCCGCCCCAGATCGCCCGACCACCAGATGCGCCTGACTGAGACGGCCAGCCATATCGCGAAAAAACGGTGCAATTTCTGCCTGAACATTGGCGTTGGCATAGATACGGCGGGCGGTATCCATGCTTTCGATCCGTGTTTGTTGCTGGACCTTTAGACGATGACGTAGGCCCTCGGGCAATTGGGCGATCGCAGCCGGCATTAGCTCAGACAACAAACGTGCCCCCTGGCTGCCCCCGGTGATTAACAGGCGCAAGTTGCCATCGGGTTCTGGCGGCAGATAGGGTATGTCGGCCAATTGCTGGATTTCTGGCCGGACTGGGTTTCCGACGACCACGACCTTGCCCTGAATCTTGGCAGGCGCTTTTTGAAGCACGGGAAAAGCACAGGCAACGGCACGCACATGCGCGGCAAGCCGCCGATTGGCCCGGCCCATGACCGCATTCTGCTCATGCAGGACAGTCGGACGGTTTTGCGAAATACCAGCCAGCAAACCCGGAACTGAAGGATATCCTCCAAACCCGATCACAACTGAGGGATTAATTCTGGCAAAGGCAGCGCGGGCCTGCAGAATGCCTCTGAATATAGCAAGGCCCGCGAGCACCATGCCGACAGGATCACCCGACTTGAAGGTCCGCGCAGACAGGCCAATACGTTCCTCGGCTGGGAAGTTTTCGGACATGGCGGCGACACGCTCATCGCTGGCCAAGACAATACGCCAGCCGCGAGCGATCAGGGCTTCTGACAGAGCCTGAGCAGGGAAGAGATGTCCCCCAGTGCCTCCGGCGGCGACGACGGCGATCTTGCGCATGTGCAGCCTTTAAGTGAAGGCGAGACGATTGGGTAGCCTAACCTGGCATATAGACGCCCGGACGGCGGCGCGTGAGTGCAAGGGCAAGCCCTAGAGTTAGACAAATGGCCAGCATTGAGGACCCGCCGTAAGAAATCAGCGGAAGCGTCATGCCTTTGGTTGGTATCAAGTTGAGGTTCACCGCCACATTGATGATGACCTGCTCGCCCACCAGAACGAAGAGTCCAGCCGCTGCCACCTGTTGGAACGTGTCTGATAGCTTCATCGCCTTTGACAAACCCCGGATCACGACGAAGGCATAGAGTGAAATCAGCAACAGAGAAAAGACGAGTCCATACTCCTCGGCAGCGACCGAATAGATGAAATCGGTGTGCAGATCAGGGACGTGGCGCTTCATGACTCCCTCGCCAGGGCCTCGTCCAAACAGCCCTCCGGCGGCAATGGCTTCAGCTGCGCGGTCAACCTGGTGAGTATCCAGTTTAGAGTCTGCATCGCCGTGGGTTAGGAACTTATCCACCCGACTGGCCACGTGGGGCATCAGATAATAGGTGGATCCTAATCCCGTTGCAGCGACACCTGCCAACAGCATGATCCAACTGAGGGGGACGCCAGCCATCCAAAAGGACATGCCAAAGGCAACAGTCAGCAAGACTGTCTGACCGACATCAGGCTGGATCAGCAGCAGGCCGATAGAAACGAGATAGAGGAAGAAAGCGATGCTCACGCCCGGCACACCTTCGCCCTTCTGACCTTCAGAAAACATCCAAGCCACAAGGACAACAAGGGCAGGCTTCATGAATTCAGAAGGCTGAAGGGAGAAACCCCAGAACTCGATCCACCGGGTCGCGCCCTTGGCGTTGTGCCCGATGAACGGCAAGGCGACCATAATCCCGATCGCAAACAGCCAAATCAGGACAGAAGCCCTGCGCACACCTCGCACATCGAGCACGGTCGTCGATACCAGGATAAGCAATCCACCGAGGGCGAAGACACACTGTCGGACCGCAAAGTGGAAGGGATCTTCCAAGTGCATCCGAGCCGCCGCCGCAGGGCTTGAAGCAAAGGACATCATCACGCCCAGCACGACCAGTAAGACCACTGCGCCCAAAAGCCAGCGGTCCATCGTCCACCACCAGACCCCCAATTGCGTCCGGTCGGTTCGTGCAAAGGCTCGGGTATCGCTTTTCCCATCACCCAGGGGCTTAGTGTCTTGGTCGAGCGCATTGTCTGTCATTGGAAGGCCCGACGATGAGGGGCTGACTGGGTGGTATCCCCAAGGGATAGAACGGCGGTACGGAAGGCCTCGCCTCGGGCTTCAAAATCCGCAAACTGGTCGAAAGACGCACAGGCCGGCGACAACAGCACGACGGCTGGAGCACCCGCAGCACGGGCGTCCGCATAGGCGGCAGCGACGGCGTTATCGAGGGTACCGCAATCCACCGTTCGAGCCCGCCCTTTAAGGGTTTCAGCAAAAGCTCCCGACGCCTCTCCAATGAGGTAGGCCGCCTCAATGCGAGGGAATAAATCAGCCAGGGACTCTATTCCGCCAGCCTTGGGCTGCCCCCCGGCGATCCAGTAGAATTTCGGATAGCTGGCCATCGCCTGACGCGCCGCGTCAGAATTGGTCGCCTTACTGTCATTGACGAACCGAATGTCACCAATGTGCGCCACAGTCTCCATGCGGTGGGCAAGCCCCGGGAAGGACATCAGGCCCGCGGCGACTTCCTCAGTCAGGATTCCAAGACCCTGGCATGCCGCAAAGGCCGCGGCGGCGTTCTGCCAATTGTGACGACCAGGCAAGGACCTGGCTTCGAGAAGGTCAGCAACCTCGGTGGCGCGTTCGCCGGTGGCATCATAGAGCACGCCCTGCAGGGCGTAAGCGCCGCGGCCAATGGCCTTGGATGCAGAGATTGGCACAATGGTCCGGCGGTTGGCGGCGGTAATCTCTGTGCAGATTCTCTGGCCCCAGGGATCATCGACGCCGATGACCGCCGTGTCGCCCTTACCCTGATTGAGCAGGATACGGCGCTTGGCGGCGACATACCCCTCCATGCCGCCATGACGCTCCAAATGATCAGGCGAGACATTCAGGAGCACCGCGACATCGGGCTTTAGACTGGTGGTCAAATCGAGCTGATAGGAGGACAGTTCCAGGACATAGACCGCACCGCCATGCATATCTGGCAGGCCCAAAACGCCGAAGCCAATATTCCCACCAATACGGGTGTCTCGACCCGACTGGGCGCAGATATGGCCGATCAGAGCCGTGGTGGTCGATTTCCCGTTGGTGCCGGTAATGGCGACGATTTTGGGCCGCTTACCTTCGGGCGCAGAGTTTACGGTACGTGCAAAGAGCTCAACATCGCCGAGAACTTCGACCCCTGCCGCCCGTGCCATCTGCACCGTCCAGTGCGGCGTCGGATGGGTCAGTGGCACGCCCGGCGACAGCATCAGGGCTGCAAACTGCGACCAGTCAGCGGTGCTGAGGTCCACAAGGGGCAAACCCTCTGCCAGAGCAGCCTCACGCCCCGAGGGACGCTCGTCCCAAAGGGCGACCTCTGCCCCGCCCGCCAGAAGGGCATGCGCAGCGGTCAGGCCTGTTCGCGCCAGACCGAACACGGCAACGCGTTTTCCTTCAAAGCCGCGGACCGGGATCATGAGCGCGTTCCGATTCCCTTATCGCAGCTTAAGGGTGGCGAGGCCCAGAATGGCCAGCATAACAGCGACAATCCAGAAGCGGATGACCACGGTAGATTCCGACCAACCCAGTTTTTCAAAGTGGTGGTGGATCGGCGCCATGAGAAAGATGCGCTTACCTGTGCGCTTGAAATAGGCGACCTGAATAATCACCGAGAGGGTTTCAGCGACGAAGAGGCCACCGATAATCGCCAGAACAATTTCGTGCTTGGTGGCAACGGCGACGGCGCCCAAGGCCCCCCCTAGGGCGAGGGAGCCCGTATCGCCCATAAAGATTTTTGCCGGCGGCGCGTTGTACCAGAGAAAGCCCAAGCCTGCGCCGATCATCGCGCCACAGAACACAGCGACCTCGCCAACGCCCGGGACAAAGTGAAGCTGCAGATAACGTGCGAAGACGAAGTTCCCCACCAGATAGGCGATCAAACCAAAGGCCGCCGCCGCGATCATCACGGGCACGGTGGCCAAGCCGTCCAAACCGTCGGTAAAATTGACAGCGTTTGCCCCCCCGACAATGACGAAGGCCCCAAATACCAGATAAAACCATCCCAGATTTAGCAAGGCTGATTTGAAGATCGGAAACGCCACTGACATGCCCAATTGCGGCGCGTCAGGCGGGGTCTTCCCAAACACCACGATCAGCAAAACTGCCGCCAGGGCGATGGCAATCTCCATAACCAGGCGCAATTGGCTGGAAACCCCCGCCGTGGTTTGTTTTGTCACCTTGGCATAGTCGTCCGTGAAACCGAGGAAGCCGTAGCCTGCGGTGACGAGCAAAACCGCCCATACATAGACATTGCTGAGATCGGCCCAGAGCAAGGTGCTAACCAGAAGGCCGGCTAGGATCATGACCCCGCCCATGGTCGGGGTTCCGGATTTCTCCAGGATATGGCGCTCAATGCCTTCCTTGCGGATCGGCTGTCCCTTGCCCTGTTTGGCTTGCATCCAGCGGATGAAGCGCGAGCCCATGGCCACCACGACCAGCTGAGCCGTAAACAGCGACATGCCTGTCCGAAAGGTCAGGTACTTCATCAAATTCAGGATCGGGATATGCCCACCGGCCGCCGCCTGCTCGTAAAGCCAATAGAGCATTATCGCTTCCCCTCTGGTCCACGGTCCAAGGCCCCAAGCGCCGTTGCGACGACGCCAGCCCTGGACCCGTTGGACCCCTTCACCATCACCAGATCGCCAGGCTCTACGACCTGTGCGATTTGCGGTGCGAGATCGACCGCACTGAGGGCGTAGCCGCCCCGGCGAGTCGACGGAAGGGCGTCCCAAAGGGATTTCATGAGAGGCCCGGCGCAGAAGACGAGGTCGATATCTGCCGCGCAGAGCGGCTCCACAAGGGCGGCGTGATAGTTTGGCCCCTCTAGACCCAGCTCAAGCATGTCGGTCAGCGCGACAATACGTCGCCCTCTGGCGGCCCGGGCGCCGAGGCTCGCAAAGGCGGCAGACATCGAAATCGGATTGGCGTTGTAGCTCTCATCCACCAAGGTAAACGGACCGCCAGCCAGGTTGACTTGCCGCTCAGCGCCCCGCCCCTCCAGGGGTTGGAAAGCGGCCAGGGCCTCAAGGCTGTGCTCCAGAGACACGTCCAAGGCTTCAAGCATAAGCAGGACCGCCATACTGTTTGGTCCCCAGTGGAAACCGGTCTGACGTATCGGGAAGTCCAAAGCCCGGCCGTGCAGCCGCGCCCGCACCTGCGCATAGCCGACTTCGGGTTTGAAGCTAACGAGCTGGGCGGCGCAGTCGCTGCTGGTGCCGAAGGCCTGAACATGAAGCCCAGCCTTGCCAGCTTCCGAACTTAGGAACTCAAACCATGGGTTATCGGCGTTGAGCACCGCAATGCCACCGGGTGACATGCCGTGAAAGATCTCAGCCTTAGCCTTAGCTACACCCCGCTCCCCGTCTGGGAAGTTTTCCACATGAACCGGTCCGACCGTCGTGATCGCCGCAGCGTGTGGAGCCACCATCTTGGAGAGCGGCGTAATTTCATCGGCATGGTTCATGCCAATTTCAAAAATCGCCCGCTCTGTGTCGCGGGGCATGCGCGCCAGGGTCAGGGGTACGCCGATGTGGTTGTTATAGCTTTTGACTGAGCTATGGGACCGGCCTGCCAAGGCAATGCCAGCGCGTATAGCTTGGGTGACGCTGGTCTTGCCGACCGATCCGGTTACTGCGCCGCGCCGCGCCTGAGGTGCCCGGACCCTCGCCGCCAGTCCCAGGGCTTCAAGCGCCTCAAAGGTGTCGGCGACTTGAACCGAATGTCCGGGGCTTGGCTTAGATGCCAGAGCTCCAGATGCGCCCTTTTCCAGCGCTTGGGCTATAAAGTCGTGGCCATCTCTGGCACCGGCCAGGGCGACAAAAAGGTCACCGACCTCGACAGTCCGGGTGTCGATTGAGACGCCTTGCACAGAAAAAGCAGACTCAAACCGACCGCCTGTCGCCGTGGCAATGTCTTGCGCGGTCCAAAGGGCCTCGGTCATGGCTGTCCATCCAGTGCCTTGGCGGTCTCGGTAACGTCATCAAAGGGATGAATGACACCGGCAATGGTCATGCCTTGTTCATGCCCCTTACCGGCCACGATAAGCACGTCGCCAGGCCCGAGCTCAGCAACACCAGCCCTAATGGCATGACGACGATCGCCTATGTCTTTCAGGCGTGAATTTCCGCCCATGATGTCTGCGCGGATCGCTGCGGGATCCTCATTGCGGGGATTGTCGTCCGTAACAATGGCGACGTCAGCCAGACGCCCCGCAATGGCGCCCATGAGGGGCCGTTTGGTGCGGTCGCGATCACCACCTGCGCCAAATACGACGACGAGCTTGCCCTGGGCATGAGGTCTGAGCGCCTGGAGAACCGTCTCAAGACCATCAGGCGTATGGGCATAGTCAACATAGGCTTCGCCGCCGCCTGCCTTGGAGCCCACCTTCTGTAGGCGACCAGGCGCACCCTCCAGATGCTCGAGGGCCGCGAGAACCGTGTCGACCCCCTCCCCTGCCGCAAGGCAAAGGCCAGCAGCCACCAGGGCATTAGAGGCCTGAAATCCGCCAGCCAGAGGCAGGTCGATGTCATAGGTCTTGCCTGCTACCTCCAGGGACAGCCGCTGACCCGAAGGGGTCATGGCCCGCGCGACCAAGCGAAGGGATTGGCCGGCCTCGCCGACCGTCAATAAGGTCTGACCCGACACGGTCGCTGCAGCAGCAAAGGCCCCGAAGCTATCGGAGTCTGCATTCAGGACGGCTTTTGCACCGCGGGGCAGTAAGGCCTCGAATAGACGCAGCTTCGCAGCGCGGTAGGTTTCCATCTCACCGTGGTAGTCAAGATGATCTTGAGTCAGATTGAGAAAACCTGCAGCCTTGATGTGGACGCCATCTAGACGCCTTTGATCAATACCGTGGGACGAGGCCTCGAGCGCCAGGTGCGTGACGTCGAGATCAACAAGCTTTGCCATAAGTTCTGCCACATCGGCAGCGTCGGGCGTTGTTAGGCCAGGGGGTGTCAACTGCTCATCAAAGCCGCCTGGCCCGGTGGCTCGGACGCCCAGGGTGCCCATGCTGGCGGCACGATGCCCAGCGACGTTGAAAATCTGGCGGCAGAAGGCGGCAACGGAGGTCTTGCCGTTCGTGCCAGTGACGGCGACGATATTCGGCGGCTGACGCGCCCAGAAATTAGCCGCTGCCAGAGCGTAGGCCCGCCGGGGATCTGAGCGGACCAGGACGGGAACGCCCAGTTCGGGGATATCTTTCTGAGCAATCACGGCGACCGCCCCAGCCGCCACAGCTGCAGCTGCGAATGCTGCGCCATCGACGGAGACACCCGGCAAGGCGGCAAAGAGATAACCTGGCTTCACACGCCGACTATCAGCAGTGACGCCCGTGATTAGAGGGTCGCTTTCAAGCTCCCGGCGCAGCAGATTTGAAAGACGCTGACTCACCGTTCGTCACCTGGGTTGGCAGGTTTAGTCTGAGCCACAAGGCTTGCGAGGTTTGCCTGTCTCTGGACATGTAGGAAGGGAGAAATACGGTCAATCACCCGGCCTGCGGCTGGCGCTGCCACCCAACCGCCGGTCGAAAAACCGCCGGTCGCAGCATTGCCATGGGGTTCATCCAACAGGATCAGCACGAAATAGCGATCGGTCTTGGCATCACCGTCTGTAGGAAAAACGGCTGCGAAGGACGAAACCTGTTGGGTCTGGCTATATCCCCCCAAAGCCTTGATATATTTTTCTCCTGTTCCCGTCTTGCCGCCCACCGACAGGCCTGGGACATCGGCCTTACCACCCGACCCGCCGGTGACATTGGCCCTCATAATCTGCAACATTTGCTGCGAGGTTTTTTCAGACACCACGCGCGGACCAGCGACTTTTGCGTCTGCCGGGAGCTTATGAATCGTCAGGGGCACCAGCGTACCGCCGTTCAGGAGAGCGCCCATTGCCCGACTAAGCGCGAGAGGGCTGACATCAATTCCATGCCCGAAGGATGTCGAAGCCACTGCATCATCATCCCACTTGTGCGGAATGAGGGGCATAGCCGACTCTTTTAGCTCGATCTTTGCCGGGCGCGTTAGTCCAAGGGCAATGAAGTATTGGCTCAAGCGTTTGGGACCGATTTGCTCGGCGAGACGCGCGGTTCCGATGTTGGAAGAGTGTTGAAAGACTTCCACCAAGCTCAAGATTTTCTTGGCCGCGTGATAGTCGTGGATGGTGCGGTAGCCTAGGTGGAATGGAACCCGGGCATCAAAGGTCGAGTCTGGCGTTGCGACCCCCGTGTCCAGACCGATGGCTACAGTGAAGGCCTTAAAGGTCGAGCCCATTTCGTAGACGGCCGACGCCGCGCGATTGAGCTTCTGATCATCCGTCGCTTGCCCAGGGTGATTGGGGTCGAAGGACGGCCAGCTGGCCATTCCCAAGACCTCGCCTGTTTTGACATTCGTGACGACACCAACTGCGCCCAGGGGGTGAAATTCCTGCGCCGCCTTGGTCAATTCATCTTCGAGTGCCGCCTGAATACGCAGGTCGACTGAGAGGGCGAAGGGTGTCCTTGGATCGGCTGTCTTGCGAATTTCATCGTTGAACGCAGCTTCAGCGCCCTCCAGTCCAAGGCCACCAGTGTCGGTGAAGCCAATGACATGGGCCGCCGTCGATCCAAGAGGATAGATGCGCTTCTGCTCAGGCTCGAAGCTCACCCCAGGAAGTCCAAGGTCGTGAATCTGCGCCTTGGCTGTTGGCGTCAGGCCGCCAACCAAGAAGCTGCGGTGTTTGGAATTCAAGGCATGGTCGAGACGGGCTGCCTGCAAATCCGGTAGCGCCGCCAAAAGGGCGCGGCGTGTCTCGCCAACATCCCAGATATCATGGGGTTCCAGGTAGAGCCCATAGTGTTCGAGATCGAGCGCCAATACCGCACCGTTTCGGTCGACCAGGTCGGCGCGATCTAGCCCCCCCTCGCGGCCGACGGCCTCAATGCGACTGACGTCAGGAAATATCACCATCTTGGCCGCGCCGGCCGCGAGCACGACAAATGCGATCGAAAATATCGCGAGCACCACGAAGATACGCAGGCGCGTATCGTTTTCAGCGCGCCCTGCAGCCCTAGCGCGCTCAAAGGCGTGTTCGATCCGCCAGACCAGGTCCTTAATCCAGCGCCAATTTGGAATTGGCAGACTTTGCAGTGTGAAACTCACAGTCGGCCCTCCTTTACGGCGGTCGGCTTCGCCGAGAGGACAGACGATAGAGCTTCAGGGGAAATCTCGTGCGTCGTCTTAACCGGGCCGAGACCTAGATAGGTGCTTGAAAGATGCTCAATCCGGTCTGGACGCTCCAGGTGGGCGACCTCAGCCTGCAATAGTCGGACGCGATTATGCTCGGTGGCGATTTCAGCTTCAACCCGAGCGATTTCCCCGCGCTCCCGCCCCGCAAAGGTCTTTGCGAGGTAAACGGACAAGATCAAGGCGATGAGCAGGCCAACGCCAATCACATCAATGAGCCGAAACCCCCAAACGCGACGGGTGAACAAGATCATGTGGCCGCCTTCCAAATCGGAGCTGACGTTCGAATAGCGGCTCGAAGCTTGGCTGAGCGCGAGCGAGGATTAGCGGCCATTTCCGCATCACTGGGCCCCTGAGCGCCATTGAACACCAGCTGAAAGCTTGGCGGCGCGCCGACCTGGGCCGGGGGCGCGTGGCGAGAACCACCCGGCGTCCGCCCGGAACGCTCGGTGAAAAACGCTTTCACTATTCGATCTTCCAGGGAATGGAATGTCACGACCGCCAAGCGCCCGCCGGCCTTCAGGACCTCCTCGGCAGCGAGCAAGCCAGCTTCCAGTTCGGACAATTCCTCGTTCACCGCGATCCGCAGACCCTGGAAAGTCCGTGTCGCTGGATGGACCTTGGCACCCCGCCGCCCCCCAAGGACCCGCTCAACGAATTCCGCGAAATCCAAGGTGCGCGTAAAAGGGGCCTCTTCTCGGCGCCGACCAATAGCAGCGGCGATCCGACGGGATTGGCGCTCCTCCCCATACACCCAGAGTATGCGCGCAAGGTCCTTCAGTTCGGCGGTATTCACGAGGTCAGCGGCCGTCTGTCCCGTGTCGCCCATTCGCATGTCGAGGGGCCCATCCCGCATGAAAGAAAACCCGCGATCCGCCTCATCCAATTGCATGGAAGAAACGCCAAGATCTAAGGCCACGCCATCCACGGAGTCGGCACCTAATTCCACCGTCATGTCCGAAAAACGACCCTGGATAAGTCGAAATCTATCCCCGAGCCCTTCAGAAAACCGTTGCGCGGAGGGATCTCGGTCGAAGGCGATAACCTCCACACCGGCTGCCAGGAAGGCCCGGCTATAGCCGCCGGCGCCAAACGTCCCATCAATAATTTTCTGGCCCGGCTTGAGGTCAAGGGCCGAAAGGACAGGCTCCAGAAGGACAGGAACGTGCGGCGCACTCATAAGCCGACCCCAAGACGCGCCGTGCGCTGGGCGGCGCGCAGTTGCGCAAGGCCGTCGCGCGCCAACTCACGCTGGGCGGAACGATGAGCCTGGAAGGCTTCTCGACCCCAGATTTGGAAACGGTCGCCCAATCCCACCACAACCACCCAGTCATCAAGGCCAAACAGGTCGCAGAGATGTTCAGGCAGGGTAATCCGTCCCGCTGTATCGAAGGCCATTCGAGCTAGCCCCCCATAGATCGAAGTTTCCAGCGCACTTCGAATGGGGTCGCCAAAGTCCAATTCCTGGATCACGCCGACATAGCGGTCGAACAAGGCCTGACCGCCCCCTTCAATACAGTCGGCTTCGATAGACGGAAAGCAGACGACCCCGTCGAATGGGCCAGACATCAGGGCACGGAACTCCTGAGGCACGACGATGCGCCGCTTAGCGTCCAGTTGCTTTTCAAACGTCGAGACGAACATCCCGCCGCGCCCCAATTCGTGGCCTTAAGGACCACTGTGAAATTCACGCCCAGAGACTTGAACACAGAACCTTGCTCAGACCTTCAGGGTCCATAATCAGACGTGATTGGGTTAACATGGGATCAATTGGGACACAATGACTCCAGGCTACGATTTCTCGCAAAAACAATGGGGCCGGACCCGCTTATAGTTAATACATGTCAGGAATTCACAGAACATACATAGAACATGTTAAGCATATGGCCGTGACGTCTAGGGTCTGTGGAAAATGAGGAAACCAGACGGCCTGTAAGCCGGGTTCTGTGCCGCCGACCAAGGTCGACGCGACGATCATTCCTCTGGACCGGCCATTGCTGGACGGTTCTCGCGACCTACCCGGACATCTCGGACCTTCGATGGTCCTGCCGTCTTGCGAAGGCGCGACATCCCTATTCGGTCTTGCTCCTGGCGGGGCTTGCCATGCCGTCCCCGTCGCCGGGTCCGCGGTGCGCTCTTACCGCACCCTTTCACCCTTACCTGAACCGAAGTTCAGGCGGTTTGCTCTCTGTGGCGCTATCCCTAGGGTCACCCCCGGTGGGCGTTACCCACCGCCATATCGAAGTGGAGCCCGGACTTTCCTCGACCCTCGTAAAAGGACCGCGATCGCCCGGCCGTCTGGTTCGGCTAAGCAATGGCCGCTATGGGCTCAGGGGTCAATCTGCCAAGCGCCCATAGATCAGCTGGTCCCAGAACCGACCCTTCCAAAAGGCGTGGTCCCGAAGCTTGCCTTCCAAGGAAAAGCCATGACGCTCAAGTAGGCCGCAGGACCTAAGATTGCCCACAGTCACCATGGCCTCGAGACGATGAAGGCCCAGATTGTCAAAGCCAAACGCCAACACGTGAGGCAGGATCTCGCTCATAATCCCCTGCCCCCAATAGGCTTGCGCTAAATCATAGGCGATCTCACCGCGGCGACCGCGATCAAATTCCAAGGTGTTAAAGCCGACGGTTCCGATCAAATCGGAAGACTTCGCCCGCCGAATAGCCCAGCGCAGACCGCGATTGTTAGCCGCCATCTCCTGCGCCCAGTCCACAATCTCCTTGGCTTCGGCAAGGGTTTCCAGGGGGGCTATATCCATAAATTCCGTCACGGCCGGATCGCGGAACAGCCTCAGCAATCCCGATGTGTCGCCATCTGCCAATGGGGTTAGGCTATAGCCCCCCGCCATGAGGGTCTGACGCGCAAAGGGTGGGATCACCGGCCCCCCTGCATGAGTAGGCCAAGAGGGTGGTCAGCCAAGGCGATGATCACGCCATTGATATCGGCCTGCGTCTTATTCTGGCTAAGCTTGTACGTCGCGTCTAAGCGATTGACCGTCAGCCGGGCACCGACAATGGCGCGGGTCATAGCCTCGAACCGGCCTGGTGACATCTTGGCGCGGGTCCAGGCTGGCTTTGGTGCCAGTTTAGCTTCTTCCTGGGCTGACAAGTCATCCAGCAGAGCGACCAAGTCCGCCTCATCCAATGGGCTTACCAAACCTTGCGCCTCTACAGATATGTAATTCCAGGTCGGCACTTGATCGTCAGAGGCATACCAGTCGGGACTGATATAGGCCTCTGGTCCCAGGCTCACAGCCACAGCCTCAAAGCCAGCCACGAGGTGAGCGGCAAGAGCATTGTTTCGCGACAGGTGGAAGTCCAGTACCAAGTCGCCGCCGAACTCGCGCAGCAAGACCGGCGCCTGGGCAACGCGCAAAAAACCTTCCGGCGCGGCCGTGATGGTCGCCAAGGGATACCGTCTCAAGTGATCGGCAAGCGCCCCTGCCGCCTCCATCCGAAAGATCGGTGCGGGGTGCATCAGTTCATGGCCCTCAAAAGTGCAATCAGACGCGCTCGGGTTTCTCCGTCGGCAATGCCGTCGACGGTCTTCTGCCGCCAGTGACGCTGAAAAGCCCGCACAACAGAGGTCGTATGGGCATCGAAAGTCCCTGACGGGGCGCAATCATAGCCAAGTCTTGTCAGACCAGCCTGTAGGGCAAAGACACCGGCCCCCTCTGCGCCTTCGCTCAAGGGGTCCCCCGGCGCTGCGGGCGGCTCAACCCAAAGGCCATGCCCAGCCTCGGCCAAAGCCTTCCAGGGAAACAGCTCGCCTGGGTCATCCTTGCGGTCAGGTGCCACATCTGAGTGACCAACAATTCGACTGCTATCGATCATCCAACGGGTCCGAATATCGGAAATCAAGGCAATGACTGCCGTGATTTGAGTCTCCGGAAAGGCACGATATCCCCACTCATGGCCGGGGTTGACGATTTCAATGCCAATCGAGCGGGCATTGATGTCGGTCTCGCCCTTCCAAAACGAAACCCCGGCATGCCAAGCCCGGCGCGCCTCTGGAACCAGCAGAAATATCCGCCCGTCTTCTTCCACAAGATAGTGTGAGCTGACCTTGGCCGAGGCGTCACGGAGACGGGCCAGAGCCCCCTCTCCGGTCTGCATGCCCGTATAGTGCAGGACGATCATATCCGGCGGCGTCTTGCGGAGGTCGAAATTTGGCGATGGGGCGTCGATGAAATTCATAACCACCGAGCCTAAAGGGCAATTTCGTAAAGGGCTAGGCGGGGCTGCTGGGAGACAGCAAGGCCAGGACTTGGTTCCATCTCAGGGCGATGACCAACACGCCAGCAAGGGCCAAGGCTGTGCCCAAAGCCATACGGATGCCGAAGAGGTCATGGGTAAAGAGTACGCCGAGGGCAATGGTGGCGAGGGGGGTCATCAAGGTCAGGGGCGAAATCAGTGTCGCCTCATATTTCTGGATCAGGCCATAATAGAGCGTGTGAGCCACCACCGAGACAAACAGGCCCGAGAACAGTGCCGCCGCCCAGAATTGCCAGCCGGCCGCCATGGCCAGATGCATCTGGCCCGGTTCAAACAGCAGGGAAAAAGCCAGGGTGGGAGCCAGGGAGGACAGTCCGACCCAGGCCTGAAACTGCAGCGGCTTCACCCCGTCCATCTGTTTCATCATCACGGCCCCCAAGGAGCCCAGGGTCGAGGCCACAACCACCAGCATAAGGCCTGGTGAAAGCCGAAATCCGCCCGGATCCCACATGACCAGCAAGACCCCAGCCAGGGTCAAGCCCACGCCAACTATTCGCCGTGGGCTTAGGCGCTCACCCAGCATGAAATAGGACAGGATGGTGGTCAGGGGCACGCCCATCTGGCTGACAATGGCGACGGCAGAGGGGCTGGAGGTCTTCAGAGCCATGAAGACCAGGGAAAAGGTACCACCACCCATCATCAGGCCCACCGTCAACATCTTCCATCTTGGCCGGGGCATGTTCCGAAGCCAGGGAAAGACAGCGATCACGACAATCAAAAATCGCATGGCCGCATAGAACATCGGCGGCGCACCGAGATGGGTGACAACAAATTTCGACACGACGTTGTTGGCTGCCCAGGCGAGGCAGACAAAGGCCAACAGGAAGAAGTCGCGGATCGACATGGAGACGGCTTAACCCCCGTTTGCCTCCGAACAGCAACCCAATTCGCCATAAATTCCCATCGTCCATGACTCTGCGCTTGCCGACGCCAGATTCCCCGCGGCAATGTGTCGCGAAACTCAGACGGGGGCGAAATGGAACTCTGGCGCCTGGACGCGACGGACCTAGCGTCACAAATCCGCTCCGGTCGCGTGTCGGCGAGAGAGGCAACGGCGGCCTGCCTTGGACGGCTAGAGGCGGTCAATCCTCAGCTCAACGCTGTTGTCCATGTCCTAGCCGATGAAGCCATGGCCACTGCTGCCGCCGCCGATGAGGCCCAGGCGCGAGGCGATGAGCTCGGGCCGCTTCACGGTGTTCCTGCAACAATCAAGATTGTCGCTGATCAGGCGGGGTGCGCCACCGACAATGGCGTTGCAATGTTCAAAGGCCTGATCGCGAAGGAAGATGCCCCAGTTGTCGCCAACCTGAGGCGGGCGGGGGCGATTCTGGTGGGACGCACCGCGGCACCCGCCTTTTCCATGCGCGCCATGACCAGCAGCGTTTTGCACGGTCAGACCTATAATCCTTGGAACCCAGAGGTAACCTGTGGTGGCTCTAGCGGTGGCGCAGCCTCAGCCCTAGCGGCCGGAATTGGAGCCATTGCGCATGGCTCCGACATCGGCGGCTCTATCCGATGGCCGGCCTACTGCAACGGCGTGGTTGGATTACGCACCTCTCTTGGCCGGATACCGTCCTTCAATCCAACAGCGCGCAATGGCCGCAATATCGCCAGCCAAATGATGGCCGTCGCAGGCCCCCTAAGCCGCAGCGTCCGAGACGCGCGGCTGGCCTTGCAAGTTATGTCGGCGGGCGACTCAAGAGACCCTGTCTGGGCCCCTGTCCCCCTTGAGGGGGCTCCCGCAGCGAAACGGGTTGCCATGGTGGCCGAGCCTGCCGGTTTCAGTATCCACCCGGCCGTTTCAGATGCCATTCGGATAGCGGGACAACGTCTGGCAGAGGCGGGCTATCAGGTTGAAGAGGTCGAGCCTCCGCATCTGCGTGAAACCGCCGATCTTTGGGAGCATTTAGGATTACCCCACTTCGGGATCAGCCTTGTGCCGATTCTCGAGCAAGTCGGGGACCCAGTTCTGACCAACTTCATCACGCACTGGATCGCCGAAAAGGGCCTGGCGGATATGCCAACCTTTTTGAACGCCTTCGCCCGCCGGGACCAACTCTTGAGCGCCTGGAACCAGTTCTTCCAAACCTATCCCGTCATCCTCGCCCCCAACTGCCCTGAGCCAAGCCTGCCAGCCGAGCTCGACACTCAAGGTCGCGATGGCGTTCTGCGAACCCTGGAGGGCATAAGGCTGCAATTCATGTGCCCGGTGTTGGGCTTGCCAGGCATCTCCGTCCCCCTGGGCCGTTACGAAGGCCTGCCCTTGGGGGTCCAGATTATTGCGGCCCGGTATCGAGAAGATCTCTGCCTAACTGTCGGCGAGATCATTGAGGCCCACGAGCCAATCCCCACCCCCATTGATCCCCGATAGGATAGACAATGACACCCTTCCTTGGCCCTGATGTCCGCGATCTTGGCGCAGCCTATATTGACCCTTCGGCCAGGATTTTTGGCGATGTCGAAATTCAGGCCGAGGCCTCGATCTGGTGCAATGTCGTTGTGCGCGCTGAAAGCGATCGCGTGGTGATTGGACCGCGGGCCAATATCCAGGACTTTGTAATGATCCACGTGGGATCAGGCACGGGAACATTTGTCGGGGCTGACTGCTCCATCACCCATCATGTCACCTTGCATGGTTGCACAATTGGCCAAGCCTGCCTGATAGGGATCGGCGCCACCATCATGGACGGATGCCAAATCGGCGACGGCAGCATTGTCGCAGGTGGTACCTTTCTGAAAGAGGGCACTATTATTCCGCCAAACTCGATCGTCATGGGAGCCCCCGGCGCGGTAACGAAAACGCGGGACAATACCGTGGCTAACCGACTGAACGCCTTCCTTTATCTGAAGAATGCCCAAGGCTATGCGGTTGGGGACTTCCGGGTCTGGTCCAAGGCCGCATTCAGAGCTGAAATGGCCGCCGAACGTGACAGACTTCTGTCCGAATACAGCTAAACGATATCACGCTGATATAACCCGTTAAGCAAACCGCTTAACCTGGGGTTTTATTATCATTGCTAGGTTTGCTACTCTTCGTATTGGTTGCAGCCCCTCTTGGGCAAGCCGACCGCTCAACGTGCGCTCTTGAATTCGACCAAGGTCGCAGCAAGTTTTGGATATTCGGTCCATGGCAATGCCGAGCTCGCCCGATATTTGGCCCCTGCAGCAATCCAGGCGCGGCCAAGCCGCGGCACACGATAACAGCGGAGGATCTGGATGGCTGGCGGTTGGCTTACTGATCGCAGCGCTTTCGTTCTGCCTCACCCTGCCGACCAAAGCTGCGCCCATGCCAGAGGAGCGGGCTCGGGTTCTTTCCATTGCATCGACGATTGAGCGCGATGCCAAGTCTACGACCTATGACGATCTGGGAAAGTACGGACAGCAGGCTTTAGCCCTAAAGGGGGCCGATAAATTCGTCCGGCTCCAATATGTGTCTCAGGAATATATCGAAAATTACGACATCGAGAAGTTTCAGAAATGGAATCAAATACTTCTCAACACGGCCAAGCAGGAAAACTCAGAGCGCTTTATAAAAATAGCGGAAATTGATCAGACCCTGATCCAGGTCATTTTGGGCGATGAGTCCGCCTTGAAACGGCTGGCAGACCGCTCAACGACCGAGACAGATTGGTACGTTAAGGCCCATGCCCTCCTGCAGAGGGCGAATATTTCATCGGCCATGAACCGCAATACAGACAGCCTCCTGCTGGTCAGTGAGGCAGAGACCCTGGTCCGTGGGCGAGGGATCGAGGCCTCCTATGTGCGCCTGGAGATCGATGAGGCCCGCGCCCTACGGCTCATCACCGTATTTGACATATTTGGTGCGGCCAAGCTCATGGAGGATGCCGCTTCCATCTATCACGGCCTAGGCCTTCCAAGGCCAAACAACCAAGAACTATACAACATGGCGGCCATCGCGATCCGCCTTGGTGACGAAGATCTCGCTAACAAGCTATTTTCCATCTACGACGGATTAGCCAGACCTTCGGACTCGCAAAGTCAAAAGCTGAACTATGTGAACTTGTGCGCGGCTGTGAAGCAAGCCTTCGGCACACCGCAGCAGGTTCTGGACTGTATTGGCTCCACGAACCTCGATTTTCAGCAAGGCGGCCCCACGGCCACCATCGTCACCGTTCAGCGCGCGCTGGCCAGAGCGCAGTTGGGCCAGGTCGCCCAGGCTGAAAACGATTATGCGACCTTGAAAGCCATTGAGGCGAAGGGCGGTTTGCTACCAACCGTTGCAACCAGGCTGCCTGTTCTAGAGGCCGAAATTAAGGCTGCACGCGGCGACGCCCAGTCAGGCTTCAAACAGCTACGGGCGTACATGCGATCCCAGTCCATCACTGAAGCCCAGATGTACGATTCAAGCCGTCGGGAAATCACTGAAGAATACACGCGCAACCTCCGTCTGCGCGCCCAATTGGTGAAGAGCCAAAGCCTGATTATCGCTCTCACCCTAGCCGCCTTGGCCGGGGGGGGCGTCATGTTGGGCCTACAAATCAGACTGGCCAACCGATATCGCAAGCAACGGGCGCGGGCTGAAGCAGCCACGGCGGCAAAGGACGAATTCCTCTCCAATATGAGCCACGAAATCCGCACACCGCTCACCGCGGTAATCGGCTTTGCACAGCTGCTCAAGAATCGTAGCGACCTTCCTGAAGATGCCCTGGTTCAAATTCGGAAGGTCATGGACGGCGGGAACGCCCTATTGCTGATCGTCAATGACGTCCTGGATTTCTCGAAAATCGAATCTGGACGGCTAGAGCTCGAGCCACAGCCATTTAAGCCAAAGGATGTCGTGTCCAGGGCGGTGGCCTTGGTGGAGGGCCTCGCGGACGCAAAAGGGCTTAACCTTAGCTTTCAGTCAGATGACAGCCTGCCAGATTTGGTCGTTGGCGATGCAGGGCGACTGCGGCAAGCCATACTGAATTTGGTCAATAACGCCGTGAAATTCACGAGCAGCGGGTCTGTTCTAGTCAAGCTGGCCTATGACGCGCAGACCTCTCGCCTGTCATGTGACGTGACAGATACAGGCCCAGGGATACCACTTGATAAGCAAGCCTTGTTGTTTAAGCGCTTTTCCCAGGTCGATAATTCCGTAAGCCGGGTCTATGGCGGATCGGGCCTCGGACTGGCCATCACCCGAAGCTTGGTGGAGTTGATGGGGGGCGAAGTCAGTTTAGTCTCCCAGGAAGGCCAGGGATCAACTTTCTCCTTCTATGTCGTTGCCCCCATTGCTAGCGAGTTAGCCACGTCCGAAGTGGCCGCAGAGTCCTCTGCCCAATGGGATCAGGGCCAAGGCGGCCAGATTTTGATTGTCGATGACCGCGAGGAAAACCGCGAAATCCTGAGGCTGATGATTACCGCAGTTGGTCTGACACCTGTTCTAGCGTCCAGCGGCGACGAGGGCGTAGCCTTGGCCAACAAAGATCCTTATTCCCTGATCTTGATGGATGTTCGCATGCCAGGTCTTAGCGGTCTGGAAGCCAGCCGCATGATCCGCCAATCATCCAAGCAGAACGCGAGGACGCCGATCCTCGCAATTACAGCAAACGTCTCACCCAATGAGATCGAAGAGTGCCGGCAGGCCGGCATGCAGGATCACGTCAGCAAGCCTATCCGCGCAGCTGAATTGCTGCAGAAGGTTTCCACTTGGATTGATACGGAGATCGAGAGCCAATCTCCCTCGCCAGCAACCGACGTACGGGATCAAAAGGCTATGGCTTAATCGCGTTAACCCGTGGTGCCGAAATCAAGCACCCCTGTTTTCCGACGATAGCCCGCACGAATGCCAAAAGGCCCGCGCCGATCCTAAAAAATCGTGCGGGCCCCAGAGCTTAACGCAAATGGCTAATTAGGCGACCTTGCCCAGGGAAAGGGCCTCATATCGGGCCAGGTAGTGATCGGTAGAGCCGAAAGCCCCCTCAATCATGGTGGCACGCTTGAAGTAATGGCCGATCGCCATTTCGTCGGTCATGCCCATACCACCGTGCAGTTGGATCGCGTTCTGACCGACAAACTTGCAGGCCTTACCGAGCTGGACCTTGGCCGCAGACACGGCCTTCGCGCGCTCTTCTGCAGGGTCTTCAAGCTTTATGGTGGCCATATAGGTCATGGACACCGACTGCTCCAGCTGGATGAACATATCGACCATCCGGTGCTGAAGAACCTGGAAGGACGAGATCGGCTGACCAAACTGCTTACGCTGTTTGGTGTATTCCAAAGTACCCTCGTGCAGGCGACGCAGCACACCGCAAGCCTCGGCGCAGGTTGCACCGACGGCTTCATCGATCACCTGTTCCACGAGCGGTAGGGACTGGCCTTCAGGGCCGACCAGGGCTTCGGCCCCGACGGATACGTTTTCGAAATAGACTTCCGAGGCGCGGAAACCGTCCACGGTCGGATAGTCCCGGGTGGTGACACCCTTGGCGGACTTCTCAACGATGAAGACCGAAACACCCTCTGCTTCACGTTGGCCACCAGCCGTTCGAGCGGTGACGATGAAGTGCGTGGCATAGGGTGCGCCGATCACCACAGCCTTATGGCCGTTTAGGACATATCCAGAGCCGTCCTTCTTGGCCGACGTCTTCAGGTCTGCCCAGTTATACCGCCCTTGGGGTTCGGCATAAGCGAAGGCGATGATGGCCTCGCCCGCAATGATCTTGCCGATAAGCTCATCTGCACCTGCTGGCTTACCGTGCTTCAGGAAGCCGCCGCCGATGACAACCGTCTGCAGATAGGGCTCGACCACGAGGGACTTCCCGAGCTCTTCCATGACGACCATGTTTTCAGTGTAACCGCCGCCTAGGCCGCCCTGCTCCTCAGAGAAGGCCGCACCCAAAATGCCGAGCTCATCGGCAAAGGCCTTCCAGACATCAGGACGCCAGCCCGGCTCGGCCTTGAGAGCCGCGCGGCGCTGATCGAAGCTGTAATTGTCGGCCAGATAGCTGGCGACGGTGTCGCGCAGCATGGACTGTTCGTCGGTGAAGCTGAAATCCATGGTTTCCTCGGGTCGTTCGCCGCCCCGTCCGTGACGAGGCGGCATTTCGTGGGTTTTCGGTGTTTCGAAGGGTCTTAGATGCCCAAAACCATCTTGGCGATGATGTTGCGCTGGATCTCATTTGATCCACCATAAATGGAGGTCTTGCGCGTATTGAAATAATCCCCGGCGGTGTCGAGGGCGTGTAGCGGCCCAACCCCGGAATTATGTCCAGCTTCACCCAGGAAGGGTGCGCCATAATGACCCGCAGCCTCGAGCGCCAGCTCGGTCAGGCGTTGCTGAATTTCCGTCCCCTTAATTTTGAGGATGGAGCTCTCCGGGCCAGGCCCCTTGCCACTGCTTTCGCCGGCAAGCGTCCGCAATTCAGTGAATTCCAGGGCGGTCAGATCGATTTCCAGCTCGGCGATCTTCCGGCGGAAGAACGGGTCCATCAGCAGGGTGCCATCCAAATCCGACATTTCTGTCGACGCCATTTCGCGTATCCGCTCCAGACCACGCTTGGATCGCGCGACCCCGGCAATGCCGGAACGTTCATGAGCCAGAAGGGCCTTGGCGCAGGTCCAGCCCTGGTTCTCGTGGAAGATGCGGTTCTCCACCGGCACCTTCACATTGTCTAGGAACACGTCATTGACCTCATGGCCACCTTCCAGGGTCGTGATCCGGCGGACTTCAATGCCAGGCGACTTCATATCGATGAGCAGGAAGCTGATCCCAGCCTGTGGCTTGGCGTCTGGGTCTGTGCGGACCAGGAAGAAACCCCAGTCGGCGTGCTGGCCCAGGGTCGTCCAGGTCTTTTGACCGTTGACCAGATAGTATTCCTTGCCGTCGTCGGCGGTGAAGCGTTCGGCCTTCGTTTTGAGGTTAGCCAAATCCGACCCGGCGCCTGGCTCTGAATAACCCTGGCACCACCAGATTTTGCCGTCCCGAATGTCAGGCAGGAACTTGGCTTTCTGCTCCGGCGTTCCGAAGGTGTAAAGCACAGGAGCCAGCATGGCGACACCGAAGGGCAGGATGCCGATGGTGTCTGCCAGGGCTTGCTCTTCGGACCAGATATACTTCTGGGTCGGGGTCCAGTTGGTTCCGCCCAATTCTACGGGCCACGACGGCGTAGACCACCCCTTCTTGGCCAGAATACGATGCCAGGAGAGATGGTCCTCTTTGGAGAGGGTCTCGCCGCGGTCTTGTTTCTCCCGCAGGGCTTTGGGATAATTCTCAGCGATGAAGGTCCGTGCTTCGAGCCGGAACGCATTGTCTTCCGCAGAAAAGTCGAGGTTCATGTCGGGGCTCCCTGACGCGTACGCCTACAGCGTAAAAATAAGCGGTGCATCCATAGCGAAACGTCTGCGCCTTGGGAAGATGACGTTTACGTCAACGGAAACATTTTATCGTGGGTCTTCCGCCTCAGGCATCTTGAACTGCAGGTGGATGACGATCCGACCGTCCTTCACCCGCGGATCGCCCGGCTGAACGTGAAAGTTTCGAACCAGTTGCAGGGCAAAGCTCCCGACATTGGCATTGAGCGGTGCTTCCGAAACCAAATGGCAATTGCGCAGTCTATTGGACGGCAAGACCTTGCAGGCGACCACCGCCCTCCCCTGGTGTGGCGGTGGCGGGTGATCCACTAGGCCGCCAAGGCCAGCAGCGGCTTTTGTCGGGCGGCACGCCAGCCTGGAAAAATCCCGCCGATCAAACCAATGATCAGGGCCAGGGTCACCGCCTGTCCAATGATCTGCGGGCCGATCTGTAATTTGAAGGCCACCTGGGTGAAGCCTGCCCCGAGGGTAGACGCAGAAAGGCCATTAAACCCGACGGCGCAGATGGCGACACCAAGCAGGGCGCCGAGGGCCGAGAGCACGAGGGCCTCAACCATGGTGCCCATAAAGGCCGAAAATCCGGAAAAGCCGATCACCCTTAGGGTGGCGATCTCGGCAGCCCGGCTAGATACCGAGGCGTACATGGTGTTGAGCGCCCCAGCCAGGGCGCCAATGGCCATGATTATGCCCAGGGGCCAGCCGAAATACCTGATCAGCAGGCCGGAGCGCTCAGCCTGACCAGCATAGAAGTCGAGCTCGCTTTGGGCCTTCAGCTGCAGGCGGGGTTCGTCCTTCACATACTTCTCAAAGGCCGACATGGCGGCAGGGCTGGTCAGAACAACGCGAGCCGTCTGGAAAGAAGTGCCGCGGTTGAACAGGCTCTGCACCACCGGCGCATCAGCCCAAAGTTCAGATTCAAAGACCGTGCCGGGCGCTTCGAACACCCCGACCACCTTCCAGTTTTGGGTGCCGAACCGGATGGTCTTGCCCATTTCGAACCCGGCGAACTCCCGCAGCAAGCCGGCGCCGACCACGATCTCGTTAGAGCCAGGCGTGAACATCCGGCCCTCCTTGATCTTGGCCTGCTTGCGAACCAGCAGGCCGTCAGGTCCTATACCGCGCATGGGCATGTTGGCCTTGGTGCCGGAGGACTTCTTGATGCCGTCCACCACCAGCATGAGCTCTGACGACACCAGCGGGCTGCCGTCCGGTCCGGTCTTGACGCCTGGCCCCTGCCCTAACAGATCAGCCTGTTCCTTCGACATGGAACTGTTGAGTTCGGCCTCAGCGCCGTCCCTCAGGACAATGGCCACATCAGGTGCCCCTGAGCCCTTGAGGGTTTGATTAAAGCCATTGGCCAGCGACAGAAAGCCTAGCAGCACGGCGACCACCAAGGCGACCGAAACCACCGTCGATAGGGACATCCAAAGACGCTGGGGAATGGACCGCACATTCAAGGCGATCACGGAACCGGTCTGACGAAGCAAGCTCATCGTGTGTGTCCTCTAGCGCCGGTTCAAGGCGTCGATAATGCTCATGCGCAAGGCCGAGACCGCCGGTATGGCGCCTGTCACCAGGCCAAGGCTAATGGCCAGCATCAAGCCGGTGATCGCCACCACAGGCGCCATAGAAAGGTCGCCGAACTGAGCGCCAGCCGGAGACTTGGCGAGTCCTTTGAGGATCAGGGCCGAAACCCCTAGCCCCAAAACCGCCCCCATGGTCGAAAGCAGCAGAGCCTCGCCGAGCACCATGCGTAAGACCCGCGGGCTGGAGAAGCCCAGGGTCTTCATGACGCCGATTTCCTTGGTCCGCTCGCGCATGGCCGAGACCAAGGTCGTGCTGACAATCATCAGAATGGCGGTGAAGGCTGCGGCTACCACCATGGAGACGATGAAGTTGAGGTCGCCAGCCTGCTTGAGGAAGGCCCGGGCGAAGGTCTTTTCATCCACGGTCGAGGTCTCTGCCGGAGAATTGGCGAATGTGGCGTCGACGACCTTGGCTATGCGGTCGTTGAGGTCAGGGGACGCCGAGCGAATGGCGATATTACCAATGGTGTCGCGACCGAACGTCCGCGTCTCATTGACATAGTCATAGTGGAAATAGATGGCGGACGTGGAGTCCGTGGGCTTAGCGCCTGTGAAGATGCCGGTGATCTTCATATCCCAGGTCCGACTGCCATCGGGTTTGACATAGATGTTCGAGCTGATGGGGATGGTCTGCCCGAGCTTCCAGCCATAGAGATCCGCCAGCGACTTGCCGACCAGGACGCCCGTGCGCTCTGAAAGGAAGGCCTTCTTCTCGGCCTCGGTCAGCCGAACTTCATCGCCATAGAGGTTGAGGTAGGTTTCAGGGTCCACATAGAAGCCCACAAACCGGCTCTTCCTCTGATCCTGATAATAGGCGCCGAACCAGCTTTGGTGCGTGACGCCGGTCACGCCCTCAATCGTCGCAACCCGGTTCACGTAGGCGATTGGCAGAGGCTGGGTGAAGTTGATCTTATTGGAGACGATCAGCCGGTTGCCGGAGGTCCCTGTCTCAGACGCCGCATTGAGCGCCACATTCAGGCTGGTCAGCATTCCAAAGATCAAAAAGGCCATGAAGATCGAGACCGTCAGCAGGATCGTCCGCAACGGTTTTCGAAACAGGTTCTTCCGAACGAGGTCGAAGTCGTTCATGCCATTGCCTCGACAAAGCGGCCCTTATCCAGATGCAGGGTCCGGGTGGCGAACCGGGCGGCCTCAGGATCGTGGGTGACCATGACAATGGTCTTGCCCAGTTCCTTGTTCAGCAGTTGCAGGGTCCGCAGGATGTCATTGGCGGTAGCGCGATCCAGGTCGCCGGTCGGTTCGTCGGCCAGGATTAGCTTTGGGTCGGAGACAATGGCCCGGGCGATGGCCACCCGCTGCTGCTGACCGCCGGACAGTTCCTTGGGCTTGTGTTTCGCCCGATCGGACAATTCGACAATCTTGAGGGCCGTCTCGACATTATCCCGACGCTTCTTGGGCGACAGCTTGGTGAGCATCAGCGGCAGCTCGACATTCTGTGCCGCCGTCAGCACAGGCATGAGGTTATAGAACTGGAAGATGAAGCCGACGCTGCGGGCCCGCCAGGCCGCCAGCTGGCCCTCAGAATACCCATCGATGCGCTCGCCGTCGAACCAGATCTCACCCCCGTCGGTGCGGTCCGTGCCCCCCAATAAATTGAGCAAGGTCGTCTTACCAGATCCGGACGGCCCCATAATGGCGACGAAATCGCCCTCTTCAATGCCCATGGTTAGGCCGTCAAAGATGGCAATGCCCTCCTTGCCGCGCCGATAATTCTTGGTGACATTGTTCAGCTGAATGAGGGCGCTCATTGGGGGATCCTGCAGGGCCGCTTTAAGATTTCTTGTCGACGAAAGTGACCTTCACGCCCATCTCCGGAAGGATGCGGACATCCTTGGACTCAAAGGCAATCCTTACCCGAACCGTCGCCTTGTCACGGCTTGCGGTTGGTATGGTGGCGATCACATGGGCCGGAAGCACCGTATCTGGATAGGCGTCCAGAATGGCCTCGACCTTCTGGCCCGGCGAAACCCGACCGATATAGGCCTCGTTCACATCGACCTCGATCTCGAGGCTGTCCATGTCGACAATGGTGCAAATGCCAGTCCGGGTGAACCCGCCGCCCGCCGACAGGGGCGAGATGATTTCCCCGGGCTGGGCGGCCTTGTCGATCACCATGCCGGTGAAGGGCGCTCGGATTTCATACTTACTGAGCTGAACCCGCGTGCGGTTTGAATCAGAGTTTGCCGCCACCAGCTGGGCCCGGGCGAGATCTTCCTGAGCCGCAGCGACCTTGGCCTTTAACGTAGCGGCCTGGAGGTTGGCCTCGCTGATATAGCCGGTCTTGGCCAGTGCCTGATATCGGGACAAATCTTTCTGTGCCTGCGCGTATTGCACCTGGGCAGAGTTCAGTGCCGCCTGGGCAGACACCGCCCTGGCCTGCGTAGAGGCCGCATCAACCCGAGCCAGAGAACCATCCAAGACAGCCAGGACCTGGCCAGCCTGAACCGACTGGCCTTCTTCAACGCGGACTTCAACCACGCGGCCAGTGACCTCAGCCGCCACAGTCGCCCGTGTGCGGGCCACGACATATCCCGACGCCGTTAGGCCACCTGCGGGCGCCACGGCCCGGCTTGACCCAGTCTGCGCGGCCTCGACAATCACTGGCTTAGCCTTGGGCGCAGGCTTCAGGACCCACCCCGCTGCCCCACCAATTAGAAGACTGCCCGCCGCTAAGGCTCCCAGCACCACCGGTCCAAACCGCGCACCGCTTTCGTCTTCCTCGACCCGTGAGCGATCTATGCTCAGTGACCGCAGGAGTTCTGACTTATCTTCACTCACAATTACCGCCCCTCGCCCAGCGACTACCCCAATGTCGGTCAGGATACTCAACCCCGCCAAGCTGCCCTACAATGGGGGGCAAACATCAACTTCGCAACAGGATGATCGCCAATGGGAACCGGAACTGGTCCGCCTCTGCAGCTCGACCGGGACGGCGTCAACAGCCTGCTGATCAAGGCCTTCCCGCTTGCCGACCCGAATAGCCTGGCCTTGGCCCAAGAGGTCGGGCCTGGGTGGGTGCTGGTGGTGCGCCCCTATGGCGGAGAGCGGACCTTACGCCCTGGCGGCGTGATCTCCGGGCCGACCCTCATGGAGATTGCTGACCTTGCGGCCTACACACTGGTGCTCGCCCACATCGGCGAACAACTCATGGCCGTCACCAGTTCCTTGACGATGAATTTTCTAAGAGGCGCAAAGCCTGGAGATATTCATGCGCGGGCTGACATGTTGCGTCTGGGACGCCGGATCGCCGTGTGCGATGTTCGAATTTGGACTGAGGGCCCTGACCGTCCCGCGGCCCAGGCTACTGTAACCTATGCCATTCCAAGCGCTTGAGACCCTAATGACACACACCCCTGATGTACCGATGCCGATCAAAACACCCTGCATCAAGATTTGTGTGGTCGATGGTGAGAGTGGCCTCTGCATGGGGTGCTATCGGCGACTTAACGAAGTTGCCAGCTGGTCAAAGCTGTCCCCAGACCAGAGGGATGACATTATGGCTGAGTTGCCCAATCGTCGCGCGCTGATCCGGCCCGAAAAACGCGCCATGTTCTAAGGGCCGATCGTCCGCCGTTCATTCCTTGAAAACCTCGTCGGTTTACCCTGATCGGAAATTTGGGCCGAGAATGGCCGTCTATCGCCGGAAGGCGGGGTTCGATCATGTTGCGACTTGCAGTTTTATCATTGGTGGGTGCCGTTTCAGCGGTTGGCGCAGCGCAGGCTGTCGCGGCCTTTTCACCGGCAAATCACGCTGAAACCTTGACCCTTTCTCAGCCCCAAGTGGTTGCAGGCCCATCAGAGACCTCAGCCGCCTCGATTTCCAAGGCCGCCGATGGGCATTATTGGGCCCAAGCCAATGTGAATGGCACAGCAGTGAAGTTTCTGGTGGATACCGGTGCAAGCACCGTGGCGCTCACCCAGACGGACGCCCAACGGCTCGGCTTTGATCCCGGACACCTGAATTACAATTACAAGGTTATCACTGCCAGCGGCGAGGCGCACGCCGCCGCTGTGAAGCTGGCCAGTGTTTCCATCGCTGGTGCTCAAGTGGCCGATGTTGATGCCCTGGTCATCGATAAGGGCCTGGATACATCGCTCCTCGGCATGACCTACCTTGGTCGGCTGTCCCGGTTCGAGGCCACCAAGACCTCGCTCATTCTTCATCCCTAAGCAGGAACTTCGGCAGGGCTAGGGCGACGTAGTGCGTCTAAGGCTTGATCGAGCACGTCAAGACCTGCACCGGGTTTGATGCTGTCGACTGTCAATATCCGACGCCAAGTCCGTGCCCCGGGCTGTCCGTGGAACAAGCCCAGCATGTGCCGGGTCATGTGTGCCAGATGAACCCCCTTTGACAGTTGCTGGGAGAGATAGGGCTTATAGGCCTCAACGGCATCAAACGGGTCGACCGATTGGCCCACACCGAAAACCTCAGAGTCAGCATCTCCCAGAATGCCAGGGGTGTGATAGGCCGCACGGCCGATCATCACCCCGTCAACGTGGTCCAGGTGAGCGACCGCGTCCTCGATCGACCCGACGCCGCCGTTGATAGCAATGGTCAGTTCGGGGCGCTCAGCCTTCAATCGATAGACCAGGGGATAGTTCAGCGGCGGGACATCGCGGTTTTCCTTGGGAGACAGCCCCTTCAGCAGAGCCTTCCTGGCATGGACAATGAAGGTGGTAACCCCTGCCCCGGCGCAATGCTCAACAAGCCGGAAGAGGCTTTCTTCTGGATCCTGATCATCGACGCCAATTCGGCACTTCACCGTCACGGGAATATCTACTGCGGCTGCCATAGCCGACATGCACGCGGCCACCAGTTCTGGCTCGCGCATCAGGCAGGCACCAAACCGTCCTGACTGCACCCGATCAGAGGGGCAGCCGACATTGAGATTGATCTCGTCATAGCCATAGTCTGCGCCGATCTTAGCCGCCTGAGCCAGATCCGCAGGATCAGACCCGCCCAGCTGCAAGGCAACGGTGTGCTCTGAGGGATCAAACCCCAGCAGCCTTTCGCGGTCGCCATGTAGCACGGCACCAGTGGTCACCATCTCGGTATAGAGGTGTGTCTTTGCACTAAGAACACGATGAAAGGCCCGACAATGGCGGTCGGTCCAGTCCATCATGGGGGCGACAGATAGTCGCTGATCGGGCGCGATTGACACGTTTTCGAGGTCTCAAGGACGAATTTGCCCGTTTCATAGCCATTTGAGGTGCGACATGCACGTGACATCCGCATGAGAGCTTGGCAGGGTCGGCTCTTCGATTCTCTTACGAAAGACGCCATATGACCATTTCCGACCTCATCGATCAGGTTGCCGCCTCTGACGACAAGCTGACCAAGGCGCAGGCCAAGGCCATTGTTGACGCCGTGTTCGGTGCCATTCGCGGCGCCGCCGTGAAGGGCGACGAAGTCTCCGTCCCCGGCTTTGGCAAGTTCAAGGTTCAGTCCAAGCCAGCCCGCACCGGCCGCAACCCCTCCACGGGCGCAGCGATCGAAATCGCGGCTTCCAAGAAGATCGTGTTCCAGGCCGCTAAGGCCCTCAAGGACGCCGTGAACGGCTAAGCCGTTTCGAGCCGGCGGCGCTCAGGTTGTGACCTGGACGCCGCCGCTCAAGCCGCTAGGCGGCCCAGCCCATCAGGGCGGAAAACACCATGACCGTTCCGGCAATGCCCACCGCCCAGGCCAGGGGCCTGATCATCGGCACGCCTGCCAAATAAAGGCCAGCATGGGCGACCCGAGCGAAAAAGAAGAGTTGAGCGCCAAGCACAGTTGCATGATTTGAAATGTGCGAAAGGGCCGCGATCAGCACGAGAGGTGCAAAAAGGATCAAGCCTTCCCGATGATTATCCACCACCCGCTTGGCACGGGCTTGGAAAACGCCAGGTGCCGGCAGGTTGTCCCTGGAATTAGCAAGTGCCGTAAGGCCCTGGGCACGAATACCCGCTACAGCCTGGATTACAATAAGTATGAAGAGTAAGCCCACCGCGTAGGCTAGCATACTGAGTTCTATAGACATTTTCCACCCCTTGTCATGAACCGGGCATCGGAATGGCCCGACTTAAAGCTCAACCTTCCGTCGGCAGCGAGACAGCGTCAACCTCGTTCGCTAAATAGACTGATCCCGTTTCGGTGACCCACCTAGGAGTTATGCATGCGTCGCACCTATCTCACCCTTGGTCTTCTTGGACTGACCCTGGCGGCTTGCGGGCAATCAGGCTCCGTGGACCCTTTCGCCGGTTTTGGTCCTAATCCGACGCTTCCAGAACCCAAAAAGGGCCTGCTGCCTCAAGTTGCCATTGCCAAGGTCGCCCCCTGGAGCGCCGGTGAACACCCGAAGGTGCCAGACGGTTTCGAAATCACGCGCTTTGCTGAAGGACTTGATCACCCAAGGTGGGTCCATGTCCTGCCTAACGGCGATGTGCTGGTGGCGGAATCATCCTCTGAGTCAAAGCCGCCTAAGACCTTCCGAGATCACGCCGCCGCATGGATCATGAAGGGGGCTGGGGCCAACACGAAAAGCCCGAATAAGATCATCCTGCTCCGGGACGCCAATGGCGATGGGGTGGCAGAACTGAAGACTGTTTTTGCCGAGGGCATTAAGCGCCCGTTCGGCATGGCTCTGGTTGGTCAGACCCTCTACGTCGCCGCCGACAATGCAATTGTCAGCTATCCCTACAAAGATGGTGACACCCATGTGGAGGGCCCCGGAGAAAAGGTCTTCGACCTACCCGGTGATCCGATCAACCATCACTGGACGAAGAACATCATCGCCAGCCCAGATGGGACGAAACTTTACGCTACTGTCGGCTCCAACTCTAACGTCGGCGAAAACGGCATGGCCGCTGAAGCTGGCCGGGCTGAGATCACCGAATTCACCTTGCCCAAGGGGCCAAGCCGCCCCTTTGCCACGGGGATCCGCAATCCCAACGGCCTGGACTATGAACCCGTCACCGGTGCCCTTTGGACCGCGGCGAATGAGCGTGACGAGATCGGTCCAGACCTGGTCCCCGACTATATGACCAGCGTTAAGGACGGTGCCTTCTATGGCTGGCCCTACAGCTATTATGGCCAGCACGTCGATGTCCGTATCCAACCCCAAAGGCCAGACATGGTCGCCAAGGCGATTGCCCCTGACTTTGCCCTAGGCCCTCATACGGCCTCGCTGGGTCTGGCCTTCTACAAGGCAGACAGCTTTCCAGAACACTACCGCGGCGGGGTCTTCATCGGCCAGCACGGGTCGTGGAATCGCAAGCCCCTCAATGGCTATCGCGTCGTCTTCGTGCCCTTTGCCAACGGCAAGCCGGTCAACCACCCTGAAGTCTTCCTAAGCGGCTTCCTGAGCGACAAGGGTGAAGCGCGCGGCCGGCCCGTCGGCGTGGCGGTGGATAAGACCGGCGGCCTGCTGGTCGCCGATGATGTCGGGGCGATCATCTGGCGGGTCAGGGCGAAACCGCCTCAGGTCAAAGCGTCTTCTTAATCCGGATCAGTATGTTACGACCAAACTCTAAGTCCCTGTCATCGGTATATGACAGGGGCGAAGAGCCCCTGGGGCCAGCATAGACCTCTCGAATACGCTTGGCGTTTCGCTCGCCGATATTCTGAACTTCCATACGCAGCAAAAGATCTGGGCGAAGGCGGGTTTCGGCAAAGATCCAGATCGGCGTGCCAACCTTTTTGGTCTCTATTTCAGAAAGCCGAAAGGCACGTTCTCGGAAGCCCCCGGCATAGATTTCAATGCCCCAATTGGTCTTCAGCTTCGGAATGTCCTGGTTGAAGTGCAGTTCCCAGTCGACCGGATGAAGGTTGGAAATTTCGCGCTTATGGCCAGTGGCTGGGTCTGTTACGGCGGTGAAGCGCCTGGTGACCTGGCCTTTCAATTGGGCCGCCTTCAGTCCAAACCTCTGCAATGGCACTGCCAAGCTGGCTATGACCTCATCGCTCGTCCCATTGCCGATATTACCTGGCGCATCGGCAACGGCGACACCCTTCGCATAGATGGGCGCGCGGTCGATGACATTGGTCAATTCCGAGTGGCGAAGGGTCAAGATCGCAGCCCCACTCTTCCAGAACCGCTGCTCAAAGGCGGCTTCAGAGACCCAGGCTTGTTGCGGAGCAAGGTCCGGATTGCCTGCAAGCACAGCGCCCGTGCTGGCGGCGGAGGACGAGGCAATATAGTCGTCAAAATTCAATTGGCTGACTTCCCGCTCGATACGGACCCGTACCTGATTGGCCTCGTTTGGAGACCAAATCACCCCAAGGCGGGGCTTTAGGAAGCTGAGCGTTTTTTGCAGAACCAGGTCGCCCGTGGAAGAAATGGTAGAGGTTTCTTCCCTGACCTGTCCCTCAAGCTTCAGACTGGGAGCGACAGTCCAAGTCGCCTGAAGCGATGCCTCACCGCGCTTTTCCTCAACCCGAACATTGGCCGCCGGCAAAATGACTTTCGAGCCGTTCTGGATAAAGCTGGTCTTGCTATCGAGGCCGTTAAAGGCTCCCTCAACATAGCCTTCCAGCGCAAGCTGATCTGACTGAGCGCGACGAACGAGAACCCGACCCACCGTTTCCGTGAGCTTCTTGTCGGACTCAAAATCTCGGTTCACGGCCGCCGATTCAAAGTGCGCCTTGGTATCGTTATTGTTCCATTGCTGGAAGAACACCGCTTCTAGGCCGCTCTTGGGTCCCAGGCCTCGAGAATAGCGGGCTCCGAATTCGCCCTGCAGTTTATCCTGGGTGTCGTATTCGTATTCCTTGCCACCAGGAAACGACAATCGATCTGTGATTTCGGCACTATAAGGGTTGGGCATAAAGGCGGCATTGAGTTTTAACCGCCCGCCATACAGCGGTGTTTCGTAAGCACCGATCAGGAATTTTTTCTTGCCACCGGCATCAGCGTCCACCTGGCTGCGGATTAGGACGGTTCCCGTTGGGGTGATCCGAATGCGACGTCCATCGCCAAGCAGATCGTCTGGTCCAGATCCGATAACCACGGACAGTTCAAGGAGTTTGCCGTTCCAGCGCCACTGGCCTTCGGCCCGCATGCCATTATTGGTCCGGCCATCATAGATATTCCAATTGGTAGCGCTCAGTGCCCCATGAAATCCGGACTGCGACTTTCTAACAACATTGGCAACAACTGTACGGCCGCGCATATCGATCCCCGGTGCGCCACCGCGAATAACGTCAACCCGTAGAACCGATCCGACCGGAATGCGCCGGAGCATTTCATCCAGGGTGTCATTCTTAGAAACGACCGGTTCGCCGTCGATCAGCACATTGCCGCCGCCACCCTCAAGGCCACGCACGACCACGCCCCGGTCAAAGGTGAAACCGGGCAGTCTTTGAACCATGTCCAGGGCAGTATTTGGTCCCGTCTCCGCAAAAAATGCCGTGGAGTAGGAGATTACGCCCGTCTCTGCGGCGTTTGCAGCGGAAGCCTCTCCCGACGCCAGCAAAGCCAACGCAATAACCGCCCAACCAAACCTACGCATATCTTGAGGCCCCCGCCCCGCCCTTCAATCAGGGCTCGGTAATCGCAAATGGCTAAAATCGAAATAGATAGGCGGCCGACCCAAATCATCCGACCACCCCATGGGGTTCCCCTCGCACCGGTCGGCCCAATGCGCAAGGGTCGAAGCGACCCCGGAAGGGCGCCTAAACGCGCCCAGTGACAGGAATGAGTGCGCCGGTTACCGCCTGTGCCTCTGGGGACACAAGAAACAGCATGACGGCAGCGAGGTCCCTTGGAGAAACCCAGGCGCTGAAATCGGCGTCCGGCATGGCGAGACGATTGGCTGGGGTGTCCAGGATGGACGGCAGGACCGCATTGACGGTCACACCGTCACCCTTGAGTTCTTCCGCCAGACTTTCGGTAAGCCGATGTACACCGGCCTTGGCTGCGGCATAGGCTCCCATGCCCGCTGCAGCCCTGATGGCACCATTGGCACCCACATTAACGATCCTGCCGGCCTTGCTGAGCCGGAGATACGGTATGGCAGCGCGACTGGCATTAACGGCCGTGGTGACGTTCATGGCATACAGCCTGTCCCAGCCGGCTGGGTCGCCATCCTCGAGGGTCTGCCAGACAAAACCACCCGCGACATTGATCAAAGCATCAAGGCCACCGCAGGTTTCAAAAGCTGCTGTCAGGGCCTTGCCTGCAGATGCCCTGTCCGTCAGGTCCACACCGCCCAGAACCAGGGGCGCGCCACAGACTGCGACCAGGCCATCAGGCGGGGTCGCAGCACTGTCAATTAGGACCACACGATGCCCCTGCTCTACCGCGAGCCTTGCAAGAGCGGAGCCGAGGACGCCGAACGCGCCAGTTATTGCGATGACGCGTCCGGCCATGTCGCTCTTAGAGACGTTCGACGATGGTCACATTGGCCATGCCGCCGCCTTCGCACATGGTCTGGAGACCATACTTGCCACCGCGCGACTGCAGGCCATTGATCAGGGTCGCCATCAGCTTAGTACCCGAAGCGCCGAGGGGGTGTCCCAGGGCGATCGCGCCGCCATTGACGTTGATGCGGGCCGCATCGACGCCGAGGTGCTTCATGAAGGCCACCGGGACCGAACCAAAGGCCTCGTTAACTTCGAACAGGTCGATGTCGTCGATCTTCATGCCCGCCTTCTTCAGAGCGCGCTCAGTGGCCGGAATTGGGGCTTCCAGCATGATCACCGGGTCATGGCCCAGTAGGGACAGGTGATGGATGCGGGCCAGGGGCTCGACGCCTAAGTCCTTCAGGCCCTTTTCCGAGACAACCATGACGCCGGAGGCACCGTCGCAAATCTGGCTGGATGAGGCGGCGGTCAGACGGCCGTTTTCACGCAGCAGCTTCACGCCCTTAATGCCTTCGAGGCTGGCGTCGAAGCGGATGCCTTCATCGATCGAATGGATCGAAACATTGCCGTCGGCGTCGGTAATTTCCAGGCCGATGATCTCGTTCTTAAAGGCACCAGCTTGGGTGGCAGCAATAGCGCGCTGGTGGCTCTGATAGCTGTATTCGTCGATCTCATCCTTGGTCAGGCCATACTTTTCAGCGACCATTTCCGCACCGATAAACTGCGAAAACTGGATGTTCGGATAAGCCGCCTGAATACGGGGGCTCATATAGGTGCCGAAACCGTTCTGGGCAGGAAGGGCCGCTGAGAGGCCCATGGGCACGCGGGACATGCTCTCAACGCCCGCGGCGATAACGATGTCCATGGTGCCGCTCATCACAGCTTGAGCCGCGAACTGCAGGGCCTGCTGCGAGGATCCGCACTGACGGTCAACGCTGGTGCCGGGCACGCTTTCGGGCAGCTTGGATGCCAGGACGGCATTACGGCCGATATTGATACCCTGTTCGCCCACTTGACCGACGCAACCCATGATCACGTCTTCGATCAAGGCCGGATCTGCACCGGTGCGGTCAACCAGTTCATTCAGCACGACGGCGGCGAGGTCGGCGGGGTGCCAATCCTTCAGCTTGCCGCCCTTCTTGCCACCGGCTGTGCGCCCTGCGGCCACGATGTAAGCTTCACCCATGGTCTGCTCCCTTGGTTTGGCGCCGGACCTCCGGCGGCTTTGGCTGGTACATAATCCTACGACGTTGCGGAAGCCAACTGGTGGAAATGACCCGCAAAGGCTTTTTCGTAAAGCGGGTCGGACCGCTCACAGGGTGGAGGCCGGTGAAATCGTCTGGCCATAGAAGGCCTTCTGGAAAGGCCCCCACCAGAAGGTCTTGCCCAGGCAACGGATAGCATAGTCCAGTTTGGGGATGGCCTGCGGGGATCGGATCAAAGCCAAGGCTCCCACCAGGAGTAGGCCCAAGCTCGCTTGACCCAACCCGACACACATCCAAAAGGCCACGCCAAACCAGTCAGACCGAGCCTTTGCCGCCAAGGTCGGGCCGTGGCCATAGGCGAAGGCGCGGGAAAACGTATAGGCAAGACTTAGGCGCTCGGGCAGTGGATCTTCCCAGACCCAGGCCAATGGCGACCACGCAAGGCGTGCACCAGAGGCCTTCATGTGTTCGAACAGCACGTCATCCTCGCCGCCAATGCGATTGCGTGCGGCTGAAAATGGCACTGGACCATCTGGCATGGCAGCGCGGCGGATCAGGCTATTTCCGCATCCGTAATATCCGTCGATTGGCCCCGGCACATCAGACCCTAGCCTGGAAAAAAACCATTCGAGATAGGCGCGATGGGGGCTGGTGCCTTCCGGTACGCGGCCTCGGACCGGACCGAAAACCACATCGGCCTCAAACTCCGCCTGCACCTGCAGAAGGGCGGCAAGCCATTGGGGATTAGCCTCTTCATCATCATCCAGGAAGGCCAGCAGCCTGCCCCGCGCCAGCTTCAAGGCGGCATTGCGAGCATTTGCAACCCCAGATTCTGGGACGTGAAAATAGCTGAGAAGGAGCGGAGCCTCAGTCTTTAGGCGCGCGACCAAGGGCATTGCCGATGGCACCTGGTCATTATCGACAATGACCAATTCCAGCTTCGAGAACTCAACCCCAGCCTGGGCGAAGATCGATCGTACCGCAACCTCCAGGCCCAGCAGCCGTCGCTGGGTCGGGATGATGATACTGACAAGGGGCCCGTCGGACGTCATGCCGCCCAGGCTAAAGGGTTTCAGTTATCGAAGTATGGAGCCGCCAAACGTGGCCGACAGGATCGTTTGCAGCCAATGGCCATCCACCTCGTCAAAGGCGGCGGGTTCTTTCGAGTCCACATCAAAAACCGCGATCAGCCGGCCAGACCCATCGAAAACAGGGACCACGATTTCGCTGGCCGAGTGGCTGTCACAGGCAATGTGCCCAGGAAAGGCGTGAACGTCGGGCACGATCTGCGTCTGCGCCGTCGCTGCAGCCGTCCCGCAAACGCCACGACCGAATGCAATGCGCAGACAGCCAAGCGTGCCCTGATAGGGGCCGACCACCAGCTCATCGGGCCTTTCCCGATCGACCACATAAAAGCCGGTCCAAAAATAGGTGGGAAAGCTGGCGGCCAGCATGGAGGCCACCGTCGCCATCTTCGCCGTGAGGTTGGTTTCGCCCTCCAGAACAGAGGCGATCTCCTCGGCGACCTGTGCATAACGGTCGGCCCGACCCGCGGGCAGGATCAAGTCATTAAAGGCTTCAGCCATCAAAAGCTCCCCGTCTGGTGACGCCGAAGGCCCCACCAGACGAGATCACAATCAGTCTTCTTTTTGCGGCAATTCCATGGGCGAGGCCTCATGCCCCTGCACCAGAATTCCGCGACCAAGGTTCGAGCTGTTTCGGCCGAAGGCAAGGTAGATCACAATGCCGATGACCAAGTAGACCAGGAAGAAATTCCGGGTGATCGTATCTGCCATGAGTGTCTTCAGCAGGATGAGGCACATTACTGCACCCAGGATCGGCACGACCGGGAAAAGGGGCGTACGGAAGGGCCGGACCAGGTCAGGTGCCGACGACCGCAGATAGATCACTGTCACGCAGACAATGGCAAACGCGGCTAGCGAACCCACATTGGACAGGTTGGAAAGGGCGTCCAGGGACATGAAGCCCGCAGCACCACATGCAGCGACACCAACCAAGATGGTGTTGACCCAAGGGGTCTTGAACTTGGGATGCACCATTGACAGAGCCTTGGGCAAAAGGCCGTCACGGCTCATGGTGTAGAAGATTCGGGTCTGACCATAGAGAAGGACCAGCATCACCGAAGATAGACCAGCAATGGCCCCAATCTTCACCAGAACGGCAAACCAAGGCAGGCCGATATGGTTGACCGCCGTGGCGATCGGCGCGGGGTTATCCAGGGAGGCATAAGGCACAATTCCCACCAACACGGCCGAGGTCGCAATATAGAGGACGGTGCAGATGGCCAGAGCGCCAAGAATCCCGATCGGCATGTCCTTAGCCGGGTTGCGGCTTTCAGCTCCGGCCGTGGAGACCGCTTCAAAGCCCAGATAGGCGAAGAAGATCACGGCAGCAGCGTGGATGACACCACCGACACCGTATTTGGCGGATGTGTCGTCTGTCAGGACAGCCCAAAGCGCGCGGCCGATTTGATGCAACATGTCCATTGGGGTCCCAGCCGGGGGTGGCGGGATCTGGGCTGGAATGAGCGGATGCCAGTTGGCGGGGTTCACATAGCGCGACCCGATCACGATGAAGGCGATGACCACGGTCAGCTTGATGGCGACCACGATATTGTTCACCGTCGCAGACTCTGACACCCCCATGACCAGCAAGCCGGTCACCAAGGCGATGGCGACAATGGCAGGAAGGTTCATAATGCCATGGGCGATCACCTGGCCCGCATCGTTCTTGACCAAAACCCCCGGCGCTGCGGTAAATTCGGGTGGAATGACGATGTGCATGTCCTTCAACAGACTGGCCAGATACCCGGACCAACCCACTGCCACAGTTGAGGCCGCCAGGCCGTATTCCAGCACCAGCAACATCCCCATGATCCAGGCAACAATCTCGCCCATGGAGGCATAGGAATACGAATAGGCCGATCCCGAAACCGGAATGGCAGAGGCAAGCTCGGCATAGCAAAGGGCAACAAAGGCGCAGAGGGTGCCGGTGATGATGAAGGAGATCATGATCCCAGGGCCGGCGAACTGAGCAGCAGCGCGGCCCGTCAGAACGAATATGCCCGTGCCGATAATGCAGCCGATCCCGAGCAGGATCAGGTTCAGAGCCCCCAGGGACCTATTGAGTTCCCCATGTTCGTGCTCGGCCTGAATCTGTCCGATGCTTTTCCGTCGGAAAATTCCCCCGACACCGCCTGCATTCGCCATTTGTCTCTCCAATTGCTGGCCGATCTTCGCCGCCAGATTAGACAGACGCTAGCCGTCATTGTGGAAACGGGCAATCACCCAGGTGCCTGCCGCCACCATCAGCGCGCATTTCGCCAGAGAAACAGGCCAGTCAGAACGAGACGCCCAAGGCCGGGGGGAGACGTCCGGCTCAGACAAACGGACTGAAAAATCGGTCAGGGCCTAAGATTTTGTGTCTGGCGCACGGGCTCAGGCTATCGACCGCCGAGGCCCTCCAGAGCACCCTATGAAAATAGTAGGCAAAATATACTCATTTTGAGGTTTTCAGATTTAAGAACGGCCGCTAACTTGGGGTCATTCACAGGCTGGTCGGGGACCGGCACCCGCACATGGGTTCACCCCGACGGCGATCGCTGACAGGGGGATTGCGTGAGTGAAGTCGTATATTTGGCAAACCGGTCAGAGTTCGGCCTGCGTAAAGCACGCACACGCGTCGACAATATCGCAACCATGTTTCAGGCCCTGGAGGCCGGAGGCCTGCTAGATATTGCCCCCGAAGATCCAGAAGCTAAGGCTAACCACACGGTTGCACGCAAACTTCTCGGCTTGGTGCAGGCTGAATTGCATCTTCTCCGGCAGGAACTGCCCTAGGCCTTTTTGGCCCCGACTCGCCCCCTAGCCTCCTGGCGGGCACCCGTTGCATCCTTGAGCCTCCCGGCCAGCCCTAGGCCGAAGGCTGGCATGTTGTTGTAGACATTCTCGTACTTACCGTTCTCGATCAGGTAGGTCTCATGCCAGATGCCGACGTCGCCGTTTGACCCGATGGCCTTATTAAAAGCCTGCCAGGCAGGTAGATGGGCGGCCTCCCGCGATTTGGCATAGGCTTCGAGATGGCCAAAGCTGCGCCAGTATTGGGTTACAACGATATCTGGAAACCCAAACATGGTTCTGGCGTGCAGCAGGCCAAGCTCTGGCTGTTTGGCCAACTCGATCAACATGCGCGGCATAGCGGCGGCCACAGGAGCCCACTGCCAGAATTTCCATGGGCGATTGATCCGCATGCCAATCAGAAACACGACGAAATCCCCATCGACCTCTGCACAGACCCGTTTGGCTATGATTTCCGACATGGCGATCTCCGATTTCTGTTTCATAAATTTACACTGAAAATTTATAGCAGCAATATGCAAATGTGGATGTCGGCCATGCGGAAATGCGGGGGCATTTCGATTTGCGGCTATCGCCCTGGCCTTCGAGTCCCGTTAGAAGCAGAGAGATGAGCGCACCTGCAAAGACCCTTGCACAGACAGCCGCCGAATATGGCCTCAAGGCCGAGGAATTCGACCTGATCGTCAAGCGACTGAATCGCGATCCCAGCCCTGTCGAACTGGGCGTCTTCTCGGTGATGTGGTCGGAGCACTGTTCCTATAAGTCGTCCAAGATCCATCTGGGCAAGTTCCCGACCTCGGGGCCCCGGGTCATCTGCGGCCCGGGCGAGAACGCCGGGGTTGTAGATATTGGCGATGGTCAGGCCTGCATCTTCAAAATGGAGAGCCACAACCACCCCTCCTATATCGAGCCCTATCAGGGGGCGGCGACCGGCGTCGGCGGTATTATGCGCGATGTCTTCACCATGGGGGCACGGCCCATCGCCCTGTTGAACGCTCTTCGGTTTGGCGATCCAAGCCACCCCAAAACCAAGCGTCTGGTCAGCGGCGTGGTCAGCGGTATCGGCGGATATGGCAATTGCGTCGGCGTGCCCACCGTCGCTGGCGAAACCAACTTCCATCGCGGCTATGATGGCAACATCCTGGTCAACGCCATGTGCGTCGGCTTGGCTGATGCCGACAAGATTTTCTACTCTGCAGCCCCCTCCCCGGGCCTATCCGTGGTCTATTTCGGCTCAAAGACCGGCCGTGATGGCATCCATGGGGCCACCATGGCGTCTGCAGAGTTTGACGACGCCTCCGATGAAAAGCGGCCCACCGTCCAGGTCGGCGACCCCTTTGCTGAAAAGCTGCTGATCGAAGCGACCTTGGAGCTCATGGCTTCGGGCGCGGTTGCGGCCATCCAGGACATGGGGGCTGCAGGCCTGACCTCGTCTTCGGTCGAAATGGCTGGCAAGGGCGGGGTCGGAGTTGAGCTGAACCTGGACATGGTGCCTCAGCGCGAAGAGGGCATGACCGCCTATGAGATGATGCTGTCGGAAAGCCAGGAGCGCATGCTGGCTGTGCTCAAGCCTGGACGAGAACAGGACGGACACCGCATTTTCGAAAAATGGGGCCTAGACGCTGCGGTCATTGGCCAGACCACCGACACCGGACACCTGGTGCTCAAGCACAAGGGCGAAACTGTATGCGACGTTCCCTTGGCCCCCCTATTTGATGACGCCCCGCTTTATGATCGCCCCTGGGTCGAGACAAAGGCACAGCCGCGCCTCGAGGCAAAAGACATTCCTGAGCCCGAGGACTACGCCGCAGCGGTCATCAAGCTGATGAGCAGTCCGGACATGGCCTCTAAGCGCTGGCTTTGGGAGCAGTATGACCGCCACGTCATGGCCGATACCTTGGAAGACAGCGCCACTGGCGCTGATGCCGGGATCGTCAGGGTGCATGGAACGAAAAAGGCCCTGGCGGTGACCTCGGACTGCACACCACGCTATGTGCAAAACGACCCCTATGAGGGCGGCAAACAGGCTGTGGCCGAAGCCTGGCGCAATCTCACCGCCGTCGGCGCAGACCCCGTCGCCATCACTGACAATCTGAACTTCGGTAATCCTGAGCGACCCGAAATCATGGGCCAGATCGTGCGGGCCATTGATGGCATGGCCGAAGCCTGCAGGATCCTCGACTTCCCGGTCGTGAGCGGCAATGTCAGCCTCTACAACGAGACCAATGGGGCGGCTATTCCGCCAACCCCCACAGTGGGCGGGGTGGGCTTGCTTTCAGACTCCACCCTCCGGGCTGATTTCTCAGGCATGAAGGCTGGCGACACGCTGATCCTGCTGGGAGAAACCAAGGGCGAGCTTGGGGCCTCCATGTACCTGCGCGAAATCCTCGGCCGCGAGGACGGGGCTCCGCCGCCCGTTGACCTGATCATGGAACGCAGGATCGGCGACCTCGTCCGCAGTCTCATACAATCCCGACACGTCACCGTGGTGCATGATCTTTCCGATGGCGGCCTGATCGCTGCGGCCGCCGAAATGGCCCTGGCCTCCAAGGTTGGGATCACTCTCGAGCTGCCCTCAAAACTGCCCGATCACGCCCTGCTGTTTGGCGAAGATCAGGGCCGCTATCTGATCGCCACCGCCAACCCAGCACCGATCCTGAAGGCCGCCAAGGCTGCGGGCGTTCTCGCAGAAGAAGTCGGCCACGCAGACGGCCCTGCCCTGGCGACGGCCGGCATCTTCAGCATCGCCCTGACAGACCTGCGCGCGGCCCACGAAGGGTGGATGCCTGCCTTTATGAACTAGGCTTCCGTCGCCTTTACCAAGAGCTCAAGGGCTGCGGCAGCAAAGGCGTCCATATTGGCGATGCGGTCCGGAGAGCCGGTTTCGACCACCACGGCAAGCTCGACCGGGCCTGAGATCGCCACAACCGTATGCCCTGCGGCATCGCCATAGCCATTGCCGGTCGGCCCAGCCGCCCCGGTTTCAGAAATCCCCCAGGTGGTCCCGAACCGCTCACGGACTGTGCGGGCCAGCAATAGGGCATAGGGCTCACTGGCCGAACGCATGCCCGCAACCGCCTCCCGAGGCAGGTCCAGCAGGCTCATCCGCGCCTTGCCGGTATAGATCACTCCGCCGCCGAGGTAATAAGCCGAGGCTCCACTGACGCTCAGAAGGGCGGCAGAAATCAAACCGCCAGACGAGCTCTCAGCCACAGCAACGGTCTGCTTGCTGCCCTTTAGACGTTCGCCAAGGGTCTCGCCCAGGGCCAATAATGTCGGATTCATAGGATCTCCTCCCCGCTTGGGGCATGATTTTCTTGGCTTGGCGCAAAACTCGCGCGCATGATGATGCACAATTAGACCAATCATCATTTTCCGGGAGGAATTTTTCAAATGGACGCGCAATCTCAGTGGACCGGCCTCGACGCCTCGCGCCTTGAACGCATTACCGACCATATTAATCGCAACTATATCGAGCCTCAGAAGATCGCTGGCTGTCAGATTGCCGTCGCCCGCCATGGTCACACGGCCTATTCCCGGACCTTCGGCCACATGGACATCGAGCGCAGCAAGCCGATGGCTGATGACACCATCTTCCGCATCTATTCTATGACCAAGCCGATCACCTCGGTTGCTCTGATGAGCCTCTTTGAAAAGGGCTATTTCCAGCTGAACGATCCTGTGAGCCGCTATGTACCCTCCTGGAAGAACCACCGGGTCTGGGTGTCTGGGGAAGGCGATGACATGGTCACTGAAAAGCCCAACCGCCCGGTAAGCTTCCGCGATGTCCTCTGCCACACCGCTGGCCTGACCTATGGTGGCGGTCTGCCCGGGGTCGGAGTCCAGCACCCCATCGATCATATCTACCGCGGCCTAAAGATCCGCAGCGCTGGCAGCCAGGACTCCATGGTGGAATTCATGGACAAGCTCGGCCAAGTGCCCCTGCGCTATCACCCTGGCGAACAGTGGATGTATTCCCTGGCAACCGACGTCTGCGGTGCCCTGGTGGAGATTATCTCTGGGAAGCCCTTCGCTCAGTACCTGCAGGACGAAATTTTCGGCCCCCTGGGTATGGTCGACACATCTTTCTTCGTCGCCCCGGAAAAGGTCGGCAGGTTCGCCGCCAATTATCAGCGCGGCCCGAACAAAAGCCTCAAACTGATCGATGATCCAGCGACCAGCACCTTCATCTCCGATCCAGGATTCAAATCCGGCGGCGGTGGCCTGACTGGAACCACGGCGGACTATATGCGGTTCTGCGAAATGCTGCGCCGGGGTGGCGAACTGGACGGGGTGCGCATTCTGGGGCCTCGCACCCTGGAAATGATGCACATGAACCACCTGAAGGACGGTAAGGATCTGACCCAGTTGGCCCTGGGAACCTTTTCGGAAACCGCAAATGAAGGGGTCGGCTTTGGCCTGGGCTTTGCCTCGACCATCGGCATTGTCGAAACCGGATCATTGGGCGTTGGCGACTATTACTGGGGCGGAGCCGCCTCGACGATCTTCTTGGTCGACCCAAAAGAGGATCTGACCATGGTGTTCATGACCCAGCTCATGCCCTCAGGCACGTTTAACTTCCGTGGACAACTGAAGAGCCTGATCTATTCCGCCATCACCGACTAGGGTGGGCATAGCGGACCCAGACCGCCGTTAGACCAAGATCGCTGACATGATCCTCGTAAGCCCAGATTTCGCTGTCCTGCAGGGCAAGGCGGACCTCTTGGGCTGACGGGGTCCAGCAGTCTGTTGTCACGCGCGCCCTCGGGTTTGGCCGGGTGCAGAAGGCCGGCCAAACCCGCGCAGAGATAACCTTGCCCTCCGCGTCAGTGGAGAGGGGCCGATACCCGAAATAGCCGTGGCCCCAACGGCTGAAGTCCCTGCTGATCGGCCGGGCAATCTGGATGACCCCTGGGCTACCTCCACTCAGGTTGAAGGCGATAGGACGGTCTAGGGGACCTTTTGGGATATGGGGCTTGGCATTGACCGCAACGCCATCCTCTACAATCAGGGCCTGGGCACAGTTGGGCCATTCTGCTGGCGAAGAGCTGGTGTTGAAATGGCATTCGGGTTCTACGAGCGCCCAGAGACCGTGCCTGGGTTGCAAAACGTCGGCGTCGCGGCGGTCAAAGAGCGGTCGCGTTGACACGACCATGCCGCAAGACGAAACCATGAGGCATCCAAGGATGAGTCCGATCAAATTCGGTACACTCGTACCTTTGATATGACGTTTGTTAATGAATAGGGCCGAAAAGCCACCCATCCGTTGGAGCCCGAACATGCCTATGCCCCTCACAGTCCTGAAAGCGGAATTGCAGTCCGCATTCCCTGATGCAGAGATCGAAATTCAAGATTTGGCCGGTGATGGGGACCACTACAAGGCGATTATCGTCTCAGGCGTATTTGCCGGATTAAGCCGGGTGAGACAGCACCAGCTGGTCTACGCCGCCTTGAATGGTAAGGTCGGCGGCGAACTTCATGCCCTAGCTCTTGAAACCAAGGTGCCTGGCTAGACGATGCGTTTTCGTTCCTTTGGACGGTCCGGAAAAGTCGTTTCGGCCATTAGCCTGCTGCTACGTGAGACTGAGGTCGCATCGACCCTCGCCGGTTGGCGAGCCACAACGATTGCAGCCTTGGAAAATGGCATCAATTTTTTCGAGCTGTCCGCGAGGGGAGACGCCCTTCCGATGGGCGTTGCGGCTGCCCTCGACACCTTAGAGCGGCATCTGGTGCTTATAGGGTGGCGGGTTCATCACCAGGGACGGCTCCCGCTCACAGGGCGTGATTTGATGGCCAATGTCCAAGACGGCCTCAGGACGACCAGAGCGGGCTATTTCGACACACTAATGCTCGAACAGCATGCCTATGACAGCCTAAATGATGACGGGCACAGGTGCTTAGCGGAGTTGAAAGCCGCCGGAATCTGCACACGGATCGGCATTGTTGGGGAAGGTCCTGTGGTTGATCGCTGTCTTAAGATTGGCAGCTTTGATGTTTTATCCACCTCCTATGACATGACATCGGATGCACAGACCCGTCGGCGCGTGCGAGATGCCTCGGAGCAAGACCTCATTGTCATTGCACGCAATCCAATACCCTTAGACCTCATCACATCCAGCCAAGTTCCCCTGACCCAACGGATTGGCCAAATATTCGGCGTGATACCAAGGCATGCCCTGGTCGGAACAGGCACATTCCAGTTTTTGCACACCACGCCTGAGTGGACAGCAACTGATCTCTGTCTCGTCTACTTGTTGACCGAGCCGAGTATGGCCACCGTAATGTTCGAAGCCGACAAGCCTGAAATTATTGCCAAATGGGCGTCCATCGCAGATCGAGACCTGCCAGCCGGGATCTCCGCACAGGTGGAAATGGCGCGATTTGCCGAGGAAGATCGCCCCCGTCGGCGCGCATAAACCAGCTCGTGCCTTGACCCGGGGCCAATGCCTGCCTAGCTCTAGGGTCAAATTTCAAGAGTTGTTCCGCCATGACCGATACCGCAAACCCGACCCACGACTTCATCGGCCAGACCATCGCCGCCAATAATGTGGTTCTCTTTATGAAGGGGGTCCCCGAACAGCCTCGCTGCGGCTTCTCCGCCCTGGTGGTCCAGGTCCTGGACCATATGGCGGTGGACTTTGTCGGCGTCGACGTTCTTCAAGACGAGGCCCTGCGCGATGGCATCAAGACCTTTTCTGACTGGCCGACCATTCCCCAGCTCTATGTCAAAGGTGAGTTCGTCGGTGGCGCGGACATTATCAAAGAGATGTTTCAGTCGGGCGAACTGAAGGGGCTTATGGCCGAACAGGGCCTCCTGCCCTGACGCCGCCAAGGTGAGCCGCCTCCTGGAGCCTCCGGAAGGCCAGCAGGTCTTTCGTCTCGATTTCAGGCCAAAGCCGGCCGACATTGACGACAATGGCCATGTGAACAATGTCGTCTATCTGTCCTGGGCTCAGGACTTGGCTATTGCCCACTGGGACGCCATGCAAGCGGCTGAGGACAAGGCCCGGTGGGCCTGGATCTGCCTGCGCCATGAGGTTGATTATCGCCGCTCTCTGATGCCCAGCGAGATCGCCCTTGGCAGGACCTGGGTGGCTGACAAGGCCGACGGCCCGCGGTTTGACCGATATGTGCGCATCGACGGGCCTGATGGTGCCATGTGCGCCCAGGTGATCACCACCTGGTGCCTGATTGAGCGGGACGGCGGACGCCCTCGCAGGGTTCCGCAGGCCCTCGTCGCCCGATTTATGGCCCCAGCGTCTCTGCCAGGGGGTTAAGCAGGAAGACGGGTTCGCCAGCTGCCAGGCCAAGTTCAGCCCGGGTAAAGGCGATCTCTATCCAGTTGGCCATATCTTCGCTGCAGGTTTGCATGCGGCGGCGGGCGAAGGCGACCGTGGCAACTCCGCCCTTGCGCTCCACATGAAAGACAATGTCTGGCCGCGCGGAGCAGCCGCGGCTGGCGATTTCGATGACGACGCCTTCTGGACCGCTGCGGACAAGACGCACGGCTTCCAGTTCGGGAAAGGGCCCAGCCACGGGGAAGGCGCTTGCCGGTGGAAGGCTTGCACATCCGGTCAGGGCCAGAGCGCCGAGAACAAGGAACCGTCTGGGGATCATAGTGTCATTCGACGCCCAGATAGGCATTTGGGCAAGCCTGATCCTTGCGCCAATCGCCCAGCAAAAAGGCCCCGGTTTGCACCGGGGCCCTTGAAACGCTTAGGGGTCGAAAGACGCTTAGGAAGCGTAGAATTCGACGACCAGATTGGGTTCCATCTTCACAGGATACGGCACTTCTGAGAGTTCCGGGGCCCGGATGAAGGTGGCGGTCATGGCCTTAACATCGACTTCGATATAGTCGGCAAATTCGCGTTCGCTGGACTGAAGAGCTTCCAGGACGAGCGCCATGTTCTTGGACCGCTCACGCACGGAAACCACATCGCCAACCTTCACGCGGTAGGAGGCGATGTTGACGCGCTTGCCGTTCACCAGCACGTGGCCATGGTTCACGAACTGACGGGCCGCAAACACGGTCGGCACGAACTTGGCGCGATAGACAATGGCGTCCAGGCGGCTTTCCAGAAGTGCGATCAGGTTTTCGGAGGTGTTGCCCTTGCGACGGGCAGCCTCGGTATAGGTGCGGCTGAACTGCTTTTCAGTCAGGTTGCCGTAATAGCCCTTGAGCTTCTGCTTGGCGCGGAGCTGCAGGCCGAAATCGGAGACCTTCTGCTTACGGCGCTGACCATGCTGGCCAGGACCATAGGCGCGGGTGTTCACCGGGGACTTCGGGCGCCCCCAGATGTTCTCGCCCATCCGCCGGTCAATCTTGTACTTCGCCGAGTGGCGCTTCGACATGTGTCGTCTCTCTTCATTTGACGCGAGCCGGCCCCTCCATAGATGGAGACGCAATTTCAACGGCGGCGGCGCATCATCCCGTCATAGGTTCGCAGACCCAAAGGGCGAACCCCCGGGCACGAAGGCGCGGTGTATGCTTGGCTCTGGCCCAGGAGTCAACCTTACAGGTCAATCCGCAAGCCGAACGGCCGGGAAGTGATAGCCGCCATCCATCAATTCCGGCTTGGGCAGATAGGCCCGCAGGAACAGGGCGAAGGGGCCCTCTGGCGCCGGCAGCCAGTTCGAGGCGCGGGCACCCTCTGGGGCGGCATGGCCAATCCAGATGTCGAGGGATCCATCGTCATTATAGGTCAGCCCCTCGGTTCGATCGCCGATGGCATAGCGATTGATGGGATTGTCTGTGAAGTAAAACTGCCCCTCCTCCGTGGCTTCATAAAGGCTCAGCGACCAGAAGGACTTTACCGGCGGCAGGGCATCGGCCGGAAAATGCAGGACCCAGTTCCGTAAGCCCTCAAAGAGGGCACCGGGTGAATCCCCTTGAGCCCGCATATACATGGCCTCAATCGGCGGAAGCGCCGCCAAGCCTGACACCGCGACCGCGGCGCGAAGGGCATAGTCCTGACCAAAATCACCCAACCGGCCAGAGGGATAGGACCATCCTTCGATAAAGCCTGCGCCAGACAGGCCCCCGCGTTTTGAGGCTGCCTTGGCCTCTGCGACACCGGCCTCAATCGCGGCAACCTCTTCTGGGGAAAACCGCTCCGAGCGGAAATCATCCAGACCAAGAGGGGCCATGAGATCGACCTCCGCCTGATCCATAACCATGGGCGGATTGAGTTTCATCAACTGAGCGGCGGACGCGAAATAGTCCTGCCAACCCGCACCGCGATGGGCGAAGGGTCCGGGGGTTTCCACAGCTGGCCCCTGCATGGAAATGCCCTGCTGAACCGCCTTGGCAGCTTCGACGTCGTGCGGGCCGTCCACCAGAATCCGCGCCAGGGCCCAGACGTGATTGGTGGGACAACGCACCACCTGTCCGCCCTCGGCTGCGTCCGTGGGACCAACGAGGGTATAGGTCCCGCCGCCATTGCCCGTCGTCCGGGTACCTAAAATGGCGAAGGAATTTGTGTAGGCGTCCATCAATTGCAAAGACAGATACCGGTCGCCGGTCGGAGGCAGGGTCACTGTCACAGGTCCCTGAGACAGATCCACCTGCGCTGTGGAATAGAAGGTGTCGTTATTGGGTGTGGTGACCGCCCGGGCGCGGTGGTCGGCCAGCCTGCGCATGTGACCAAACACATTCATCTGGGAGCCATTCATCTGGCCCCGGCTCCGCGTCGTCGAAATTTCGATCAGCGGCAGGGCAAACCGCCAGGCCGTGGCGGCTGCGACCTTGAGGTCCTGAAGTCTATCCGTGCTCATTTGGCGCTCCCCTGAACGGTCTTCTTTACGAGTTTCTCAAGGACACGGCCCCGCCCCTTCGACAGAGCCGTGACAACGCCCCGAAAGGTGCGGACTTCTTGATCCGAGAAACGGGCTCTGGCCAGGGCCGAGCGCAGGTTCTGAACCATGGATGGCTTTTTCTCTGGCGGATGGAAAAAGCCGGCGGCGTCCAGCTCGTTTTCAAAATGCTCGAACAGGCCCAGCATGGCGGCAGCCTCGGCTGGCGGCGGTGCGTCGCGGAAGGCAGGCGGAACCCCTGCGGTCAGGCTCATCCGCCATTCATAGGCCAGGATGATCACTGCCTGTGCTAGGTTGAGGGAGCGGAACCTGGGATCAATGGGCAGGGTCACCACCGCCTGACATAGGGCGATATCTGCGGTCTCTAAGCCGGCGCGCTCCCCGCCGAACAACAGGCCGACCTGACGCCCAGCATCCACTTCACGTACAAGTTCGGCACAGGCGTCGCGGGGGGTGAGAATCGGTGTCTGCAATTCGCGGGGCCGGGCAGTGGTCGCATAGACCAGGTGCAGATCAGCAATGGCGGCTTCGACACTGTCATAAACCCGCGCTGCATTGAGTGGCCACTCGGCACCTGAAGCCGTCGCCCAGGCCCTTTCCTGGGGCCAACCATCCCGCGGATTGACCAATCTGAGGTCGGAAAGGCCGAAATTAGCCATGGCCCGGGCCACAGAGCCAATATTTTCGCCCATTTGTGGCTTGTCGAGGATGATGCAGGGCGGATGCGAAGTCATGCTCGCTTTTCGGACCTTGGCGCAGTTTAGGCAAGGTCAGACGCACTCAAGCTTTGCGCATCGCCCGACGCCGGTTATATGCAACCAAACCTGTCTGTTACGCTGCCGGAGCGCCTGTCCCCCATGGCCAAGATCAAAGTCGCCAACCCTGTCGTAGACCTCGACGGGGACGAGATGACCCGCATCATCTGGAAATGGATCAAGGACAAGCTGATCTTCCCCTATCTGGACATTGATCTGGACTATTACGACCTGGGGATGGAGCATCGGGACGCCACCGACGATAAGGTCACCCTCGACTCGGCGGCGGCGATTCAGAAGTATGGTGTGGGCGTGAAGTGCGCCACCATCACCCCCGACGAAGCGCGGGTGGAAGAATTCAAGCTCAAGAAGATGTGGAAGTCGCCGAACGGCACCATCCGCAATATCCTGGGCGGCGTCGTGTTCCGCGAACCCATCATCTGTAAGAATGTCCCGCGTCTGATCCCGGGCTGGACCCAGCCGATCATCATCGGACGCCACGCCTTTGGCGACCAGTATCGCGCCACCGACTTCGTCGTGCCCGGCAAGGGCAAGATGAGCATTAAGTGGACCGGCGAGGACGGCCAGGTCATCGAGCATGAAGTGTTCGACTATCCCAGCGCTGGCGTGGCCATGGCCATGTACAATCTGGAAGACTCGATCCGGGAGTTCGCCCACGCCTCTCTGACCTATGGCCTGGACCGCAAGTATCCGGTCTATCTCTCCACCAAGAACACCATCCTCAAGGCCTATGACGGTCGGTTCAAGGACATCTTCCAGGAAATCTACGAGACCGAATATGCCGCCCGCTACAAGGAAGCTGGCATCACCTATGAGCACCGCCTCATCGACGACATGGTGGCTTCGGCCCTCAAGTGGTCTGGTGCCTTCATCTGGGCCTGTAAGAACTATGACGGCGACGTTCAGTCCGACCAAGTCGCCCAAGGCTTCGGCTCCCTGGGCCTGATGACCTCGGTGTTGATCACCCCAGACGGCAAGACCATGGAGGCCGAGGCTGCCCACGGTACCGTGACCCGCCACTTCCGCCAGCATCAGCGCGGCGAGAGCACATCGACCAATTCTATCGCCTCGATCTTCGCCTGGACCCGCGGCCTGCAACACCGCGCCAAGCTGGATGGCAATGCCGAGCTAGATCGCTTCGCCAAGACCTTGGAAGAGGTTTGCGTGGCCACGGTCGAGAGCGGCTCCATGACCAAGGACCTCGCCCTGCTGGTGGGCGACACCCAGGGCTGGCTAACCACCGAAGGCTTCATCGACAAGGTCGCAGCCAATCTGGATAAGGCCCTGGCGGCGTAATAGGCCCGACCAGTAGGCGTAAAGCCGAGATCAGGCCCTCTCCCTGCGGAGAGGGCCTTTTTCGTGGGCGATCAGCCGCCGTTGATCAGCTTGGCCGCATCGTCAAGTTTGGCGGCATAGGTCTCCAGCGCCTGAGCCGTCAGCACCGAGTACTTGTCAGCATCGGCCCAGCGCTCTTCCTCAATAGCTTCACGCACGCCCGGCAGAGTCTTGGCACCATAGCCTGTAAACCGGCCGGGGGCGTAGACGAGGTTCTTGTACCAGGGACGACCGGGCAGACCGATGTCATTGGTCAAGGCCTGCTCGAGGCTGCGCTGCATTTCAAACAGTTTAGCCTTGGCCTCTGGGGACAGAGCCGCGCCCTTGGCCATCAGGGCCTGATCGTAGGCCTTGGCGCTCTTCTTCAGGTGGGAAATGGCATTATCGAGGGGCGCGAAATTGAAATACGGCACGGGTGCCAAGGCCGTCGGCTGCCCATTGGTCCGCTTAGGATCGTCGGCCAGCTTATAGAGGTCTCCCGCGATCAGGCGGGCCTGGATCTGCTGGGCTTCGCGCTTGCCGTCGGCCAGGCGCTTGATCTCGTCACTATAGGTCGCAACGGTTTCAGCGAAATTGCCATAGCGCTGGACCGGCAGGTCGGAGTCCGCGATCCGCATGACAAGGCGACCGCCAACCTTGGCCAAGGCACCGGAATAGACAAGACCCGGATCGTCAAAGGCCAGATGGTGCTCCCAGGTGTCATAGGCTGAGTGATAGACCCCGCCGGAATTCCCCTCCCCGCCAAAGCCGAAATTGATCGCCGCAAGGCCCAGATGGCCAATGAAGCTGGAATAATCCGACCCCGAGCCGAGAGCCCCGATGGGCAGGTCATGGTCGGCATCAGCCACAATCTTGGCCGCGGCGACAGCACGGCCGCTGGCCCCGGTCTGAGCGCCCTCCACCTGGATGAAGGCGCGCAGGCGTTTTGCCACGGGAACCCCGGTCTCGGGATCCTGGACATCGCCAATCACCTGATTGACGAAGTGCTCATAGGCATGGCTGCCTTCGGCGCTGAACTGACCCCGCTCATTGCCGTCCGTGTTCAGATAGATAACACCCTTGGCCTTCAGCTCATCGGCGTGGGTTTCAGCCCATTCTGTTGAGCCCAAAAGCATAGGCTCTTCAGCATCCCAGCTGAGATAGACCAAGGTGCGCTTGGGCTTATAGCCATCGGCCGCCAGCTTGCCGATGGCCTTGGCCTCGGCCATCAGGGATACGTGGCCACTGATGGGGTCGGCAGCACCGAACACCCAACCATCCCGGTGATTGCCCCGCAGGACCCACTGGTCAGGCTGCTCAGAGCCCTTCATGACGGCGACCACATCGTAAATGGACTTGAGGCTCCATTCTGACTTCACCGCCAGGTGGACCTTTACACCCTCAGTGCCGCCCACATGATAGGTAATGGGCAGGCCGCCCACGAAGGATTCCGGAACCACATTGCCACTGAGCGCGCTCAGGAAGTGCTGGGCGTCTCCATAGGAGATCGGCAGGACCGGGATTTTCAGGATGGTCTGAGCGTCCTCGCGCTTGAGGCGCTTAGCCTTCTCGGTGGCGCCAACACCGGGGGTCAGGGGATCGCCCGGATAGATCGGCATGTCGGCCACAGAGCCCCGCTGGAAACTCTGAGACGGGCGTCCACCGCCCTTGGGGTAGACATCGTCGGGACCATAGCCGTCCTGCTGGGGATCTGAATAAATGATACAACCGATGGCCCCATGATCCTGGGCCAGCTTGGGCTTCAGGCCACGCCAGCCCACGCCGTAGCGGGCGATGACGATCTTACCCTTTACCGAGACACCCATGCGCTCCAGGGCCTTGTAATCTTCCGGCATACCGAAGTTCACATAGACGAGATCGCCTGTAACATCGCCATCACCCTGGAAAGCCACATAAGCCGGCAACTCGTCCTTGGTGCGGCTGGACGAGGCATCCCCTGGCACCGGGGCTTCCGTGAGGGTGGCCTTAAACGGCGTGGGGCCAACCATTTCGAGGTTCACCGAAAGCGGGGTCGGATAAAGCACCTGGAAGGTCTCAATCTTGGCGTCCCAGCCCCAAGACTTGAACTGGTCGCGGACCCATTCGGCATTGCCCTTGCTGGCGGGGGAGCTCACATGGCTAGGCTCGGCCGCAAGCCGCTTCATCCAATCGACCATTTCGGTATTGGAGATCTGAGCGTCATAGGCCTTTTCCCGGGCTGACTGCGCCATGACCGGCCCAGACAGGGCCGCCGCCGCAACTAGGGCGATGAAGGATGTGGTTGAAAATCGCATAGGAGCCCTCGGAGATTTGGAATCTGGAATGAGCCTAACCCTGATCAGCCTAGTGTGCAGGGGTCGGATGAAGTTTTCGGGTGAAATAATCTAAACTTGCCCGTGCGCGGTGCAAAAGGTGCGCTTGGGTCCATCCAGCCCTGTGACGAAGCCCGGGATAGAGCATGGTCTCAAAGCTGATAGACTTAGCCTGCAAGGCAGCCATCAGACGGGTGGAATTGTCGAAGGTGACGTTGTCGTCGGCCATCCCATGCATGAGCATCAGATGATCAGGCTTCAAGTGGTCGATACGCGCCGTGACTTCTGAGGCCGCATAGCCCGCCGGATTGTCCTTCGGCGTGCCCATATACCGCTCGGTATAGTGGGTGTCGTAGAGGGTCCAGTCGGTGGGCGGTGCCCCAGATACCCCGGCCGCGAAGGGAGATTCCGGGGCCGTAAGCAGCATGAGGGTCATATAGCCGCCATAGGACCAGCCGGTGACGCCGATCCGCGCCGGATCCACATAGGGCAGAGACTTCAGGTGGGCGACCCCCGCCAATTGATCCTCCACCTCAGCCTGGCCCAGCTTGCGATCAATCGCCGTCTTGAAGGCGACGGACCGATTGGGCGTCCCACGATTGTCCAGGGTGAAAAGGATAAAGCCCGCCTCAAGATAGAGCTGGTCACCGGGATCATTCCAGACCTTGCGCACCAGAGCGCTACCGGGACCGCCATAGAGCTTCAGAATGACCGGATAGGATGCCGCCGGATCAAAGCCCGGCGGGGTGCGCATGGACCACCAGAGGTCCTGGCCATCGGCCGCCTTTATGGTCCCAAATGTCGGCGTGCGTAGGCGGTCTAAATAGGGCGCAAAGGGGTGCCCTTCCCCAACCTTGTTTTCTTCAATCCATCGCACCAACTTGCCCTGATGATCATATAGGGCCGTCCGGGGCGGGGTGGCGGGATCTTCATAGGTCCCGGCAAAGGCACCACCGGTCTTGGCGACCTTAACCGTCCACCAGCCGCCCGCAGGGGTCAGAGCCACAGGTGCGCTCGGCTTCACATAGGAGGTCGTCCAGAGGCGACGCTCAATCGGCGTATCCTTGTTGGCCGTGAAAATGACCAGACCCTTGGCTTCATCCACACCTTGGATCGCATCAACGGGCCATTCGCCCTGGGTGATCTGAGTAACTAGCTTACCCGACCCATCATAACGGTAGAGGTGCTTCCACCCGCTCTTTTCAGAGGACCAAAGGAACCCGCCGTCCTTAAGGGGACGGAAGTCCTCAGAAAGATCCACCCAGTGAGGGCTTGTCTCCGTCAGTATGACGCGGGTCGCCCCCGTGGCCACATCAGCGGCCAGGAGGTCAAGGCGACGCTGGTCTCGTGTCTCGCGCTGGACATAGAGGGTCTTGCCATCCTTCGACCAGTCAACCCGGGCGAGATAGCCATCGGTGTCTGTGCCCAGGTCGATCTTCACCCGTCGACCGCTCGCGACCTCCTGAACATAGAGCTCTGAAACCACATTGGGTCTGCCGACCCGAGGATAGCGCTGACGCACAATGACGGCACCGGCAGCACCCACATCGGCCCGCTCGACCACATCAACTCCGGTCTGATCAACGCGGGTCAGGGCGATGCGCGTTTCATCTGGGCTCCACCAATAGCCGGTCTGGCGATCCATCTCTTCCTGGGCGATGAATTCCGGAGTGGCCCAACTGTGCAATTCGTCACCGTCGGTGGTCAGCGCCCGTTCGCTGCCGCCTAAGGCCGGAATGAGGTAGAGATTGTCATTGCGGACAAAGGAAACGAAACGCCCCTTAGGCGAGACCTTGGCGTCGATCTCATCAGCCGCACTGTTGGTGAGCCGGGCCACTGTGCCGCCGTCCTTTGACCAGAGCCAGAGGTCGCCCTCTACAGGCACCAGGATGAACCGGCCTTCATCGTCCCAGTCATAGGCAACCACACCGCGGGTCTGGACGCCCTGCCGCTCCCGGCGGCTCTTTTCCGCTTCTGAAAGTTCCCGATCTTTGGGGATCAGCGCCCGGGCGTCGATCAGCATGCGCGGTGCCCCGCCCTTGACGTCCGCAGCCCAGAGGTCGGTCATGCGTGGATCGTCGGTCTTAGCCTTCAAATAAGTGACCATGGCCCCATCAGGCGAAAGACTGACGCCTCGGGCTCGGGGCCCAGAGAGGTCTGGCCCGGAATAGACCCGTTCAGGCGTCAGCTTACCCGCCTGCGCCGCGCCCACGCTCAAGCCCATCAAGACCCCCGCCAAAGCCAAAAACCGCATTATGTCGTCCTGTAACTGCAGACGTCGATCAAGGCGGGGTTTGCCTGCAATGGCAAGGCTTAGGCGACGGCCAAGATCACATGAGAGGCCTTAATCAGCGCCCGAACCCTTGATCCGACGGCCAGCCCCAAGGCCTCGACGCTTTCATGGGTGACGGTGGCGCTCAAGGTCTTGCCTTGAGCGATCTCCAAGGTGACTTCATCATTGACCGCGCCGCGATCAATCGCCGTGATCACACCTGGCAGACTGTTACGGGCTGACGTCTTCAGGCCGCCTTCATCGGCCGCGAGAATGACGAAGCTGGCGTTTATCAGGGCCATGGCAGGAACGCCGGGCGCCAGCCCTAGGTCAGCGATACTCTGGCGAGTCACCACGGCAACAATCTCAGCGCCTTCGCCAATGGAAAGTGTGACCTCGCCATTGATCGCCCCATCAGTCACCGTCGCGACCACCCCACGCAGGACATTGCGCGCAGAACTTTTCATGGCGAGACTCCAAAGCCAATCATGGGGTGGTGTGTCGTCCGAGGCTGACAGCCGTCTTTCAACCGTGGCCAAGGCTTGAGCCAGTTCGCCTTCGATGGCGCGGAATGCAGAAATCACCGCACGGCCATCCTCAGTCAGCACCGCAGACCCGCCGCGACTTCCACCAGCCTGACTGGCGACCAGGGGGCGATCAAAGAGATTGTTCAGGGCCTGAACCGCATCCCAGGCGCCCTTATAGCTCAGACCCACCGCCGAAGCGGCACCAGAGATAGACCCATGCCGCCCTAGGGCCTCCAGCAGGGCGATACGCTCAGCCCCCACCGCACTCTGCCCGACCCGACGCAGGACCAGCCCGGCGGAAAGGGACGACGGTTGCGACATGGCGAAAGTCTCCGATGAGGTCCTAGTCAGTACTGCGCGCGTAGGGTCATGCCTAGGGTTCTCGGATCGCCAGGGGTGCCGACAATCAGGCCTGAATTTCCCGCTTGAACCGTGACGTTCTGAAGGTAGTGCGCCTCGAATAGGTTCCGCGCCCAGATTGAAACCTCCATACCCGATCTGGTCCTCAGACCGACCCGCGCATTCATCAGGAAATAGGCTGGAAGCTGGGTATACTTGGAGTCTGTGGGATCGCCGAAAACCTTGGTTCGACCCAGGGCATCAGCATGCGCAAACAGGGAGAGGTCTGACCCAATTGGCCGGAGATAGTCGGCACCTAAGGACCAGGCCGTCTTCGGCAGGGCGGAGAGGGACTTGCCACTCAAGTCACAAACGGTTGTGACTGTGCCAATCTGCTCTAAGGGGCAGGGGCCATTCCGATAGGAAAGATAACGGCCGTCTGTCCAACTGGCTGAGGCCGCAAGAGACAGGTTCGACGTCAGCTGTGCCCGGCTGTCCAACTCGATGCCCTCGACCCGAACCCGCTCGATATTGGCCAGATAACCGCGCAGAGCACCCGGTCCGCTATCGACCACATTGGTCTGGAAATCGCGGATGGTCGTCTGGAAGGCGTCTAGGTTGAGGACCAGACGGTCCTCCAGCAGACGGGACTTTACGCCGACTTCAAGGGCCACATTCTTCTCCGGCCGAACCACCGCCGAATTGAGCGCCGGTTGATTGGAGGCGTCCAAGGGCAGACCAGACATATTCACCCCGCCAGATTTTCCTGCTCGAGCATAGCTGGCATAGAGCATGGCCCGAGGGGTTACCTCCCAAGAGACGACGATCCGACCTGAGAGGTCATCATCGGAAACAGTCGCCCTGTAGGACTGCGGACGCAGGATGGAGAGCTTGCTGTTCAGCAGTGCCGTCGTGGTCGGTATCGCGCCGCCCGTCACTGTAGAGACATAGGTCCCATCTTTATCTTCACGGGTAAAACGCAGGCCGCCGGTGAGGCTGAAGGTTTCAGAAACACGCCAAGAGACCTCACCGAACGCCGCATAGGCATGGCTCTCCAGCCGGGTCCGCCCATCCGTCGCATATCCGTCCAGAAGGTTTGCTGGAAAGGCTGGAGATGGGCCCAACAGCCAATAGGTCGCCTGGGCCCCATACTGAGTCATGGGCCGACCTATCTGGGTCTGGGTAAAGGCGTAGAGACCCGCCACATATTCCAGGGTCTGGCGTCCTGACGAGGCAATCCTCAGCTCCTGGCTATACTGGGTCTGGCGTGATGGGATGTGCTGAACCGTCTGAATGGACAGCCGCGTATAATCCCGGTCATTGGCTGCATCCCAGTTCCACTGCCGCCAGGCGGACACAGAGGTAACGACCGCCCCCGGCACCCGCCATTCGCCGATGGCAGACAGGCCCTCTTCGTTCGTCTCGACCTTAAGGGCTGCATCGATATCGGTCAGGCGGTCATAGGGATTGAGGCTGGCCGGCGTATATCCCAGGCCAGCTGCCAGGGCGGGATATTGCCGAACTGGCACCTTGAGGGTGGTTTCAACCCCAACATAAACCTGGGTGCAGCAATTGGCATTCAAGCGGCTGAAATCACCGTAAATCTTCAGATCGACGTCGGGTTTGAGCTGGAACAACAGCTGACCGCGAAGGGCAAGATTGTCGACATCGTTAGCCCAACCTCCCGTCGTGACATTTCGCAGGGTCCCCGCATGGCGGGTCCCCATGACTGAAAACCGCCCGGCGACCTGATCAGCAACCAGGGGCCCCGACACGGTCAGCTTGCCCTGCTGATATTGCAAATCACCGAGGGAAATTTCTGCGAGAATCTGAGGGGTAAAGGTCGGTGCGCGGCTGGTGATATTGATGGCACCTGCCGTGGTATTGCGGCCAAAGACCGTTCCCTGAGGGCCGCGCAGCACCTCCACCCGCTCAAGATCTAGGAGATCAAAGGCCGCCGTCGCCGGGCGAGCGTGATAAACTTGGTCCACATAAAAGCCAACGCCAGGATCAAGGCCGTCATTGGCCTGCGACACCGCAACAACGCTGCTGCCGAGGCCCCGGATCGTAAAGGCGGTGTTTCGGGGATTGGGCGACACATAGGTGAGGCTGGGAACCAGCTGGGCAATTTGGGAAACAGACGCGATCTGGGCGGCGACCAACTGACGACGATCCAATACGGACAGAGCGGTCGGCACAGCCTGAGCGCTCTCCGGTCGCAGGCGCGCTGTGACGAAGACGGGGTCAAGCGTCGCAGCCTCATCTGCCAGGGCGGGACCGCAAAGGGTTGCTAGCCCAAGACAGAGGCTAATCGTCCCGCGCCAAAAGCCCAAACCCACATCTCCCCGCTTCGAGGCGATATGTAGTCAACCTACCTAACGATGTCCAATCGGTGGCTTGGAGGATTTCCGACGGAATTTTGCCTAACCGCCGACCGCCTTCACCGCACGCTCGAGCGCCGCCGCCGTGGTGCGCACGCTGGACTGGGCCTTGGGCATACGGTTCCAAGCGTCGAGGGCCGCGACCTTGTAGGCCTCTGCCAGGGTCGGATAATTGAACGTGTTCTCAACGAAATAGTCGAGGGTGCCTTCAAGGTTCAGCACCGCCTGACCGATATGGATCAGCTCGGTGGCACCTTCGCCCATAATGTGGATGCCCAGCAGGCGGCGGGTCTCCAGGGCAAACAGCATTTTCAGGAAGCCAGACTCAATACCCATAATGTGACCACGGGAGGTTTCACGGAACCTTGCGACTCCAGCCTCATAGGGAATGCCCCGCTCGCGGATTTGTTCCTCGGACATGCCGATGGTCGAGATCTCCGGTACGGAATAAATTCCATAGGGAAAGAATTCCGGCGGCGCGTGGGCGGGCTCGTTGAAGGCATGGCAGGCGGCAATGCGGCCCTGCTCCATGGAGGTGGAAGCCAGGCTCGGAAAACCGATAATGTCGCCAGCGGCATAAATATGCGGAACCACGGTCTGGCACGTCGCCTTATCGACAACCAAGCGTCCCCGCTCATCGGCCGAAAGTCCGGCAGCTTCGAGGCCGAGACCCTTAATCGCCCCTTCACGGCCCGCAGAGAACAGCACCATGTCGGCGCGCAACTCGCGGCCGTCCGCCAGAACCACGCGGCAGTCCTGAGGACCAACTGAATCCGCCGACAGCACCTTGGCACCAAAGCGCAGGGCGACGCCGCGATCGCGCAGGTCGTGGGTGAATTCCTCTGAGAGTTCCTTATCCAGGAAGGGCAGAAGGACAGAATTGGGATCAACCAGCGTGACCTTCACATCAAGGGCGCTGAAGATACTGGCATATTCCACGCCAATCACGCTGGCACCGACCACCACCAGCTGACGGGGAATACGGGTGATGTCGAGAATCTCATCACTGTCGAGAACATTGACCCCGTCAAAGCCGATATGGGCCGGTCGGTAGGGTGTTGTGCCAACCGCCAAAAGGATCTTATCCGCAGCGATAATCCTGGAGCCTTCGTCAGTCTCCACCGCGACGCTGTTGGGACTAAGGAACCGGGCTGAGCCCATGACGGTATCTACATTGTTCCGGGCGAATTGATGCTCAAGAACCTCGACTTCGTGGTCGAGGGTGATCTGCAGGCGCTTGCCAAGATCTTGCGCGGTAATGTCCTGCTTGGCGCGATAGGCACGCCCGTAAAACTCCCGCTCCCGCCAGCCTGACAGATTGAGCACGGTTTCGCGCAGGGTCTTGCTGGGGATTGTACCTGTGTGGACTGAAACACCACCCACCCGACGCCCGCGTTCCACCACGATCACGCGCTTATTCAACTTCGCAGCTTGGATCGCGGCCCGTCGCCCAGCAGGGCCACTGCCGATCACCAGGAGGTCATAGGTCGGTGCTTGGGTTTCAGTTATTGCCATTCTTGCGGACCCCTGAGCTGCAGGAAATGCCACCTTAGCTGTCACACCTTAAGGTAATGTTTTTGCTCGGTATGACCCAAAGTCTAGGCAAGGAAATTGGGTATTTTCAGCCTATTCGATTGACCCCTGCGCCTGTGCAATAGAGATACAGAAAACCAGGATCCGCCGCAGACATGACGCTGGCGGCGAAATGGCCAAGCCGCCAGGGGACCAAAGACATGCAAAGCGGAGCTCTGGATTTTCGCAATCGCAGCGCCATTCTAGATGGCCTAGACGGTGCGTCTTTTGACCTGCTGGTGATCGGCGGTGGGGTGACCGGAGCCGGCATTGCCCGGGATGCTGCCATGCGTGGCCTGTCTGTGGCCCTGGTCGAAGCCCGGGATTTTGCCTCAGGCACCAGCAGTCGCTCATCCAAGATGATCCACGGCGGATTGCGCTATATGGCCCAGGGCGATCTGGGTCTGGTTCAGGAGGCCGCCTCTGAACGCAAGGCCGTCGAAGCCATTGCCCCGCACCTAACCAAAATGACGCCGTTCGTTATTCCCGCAAAGAATGCCGCGGCCATTGCAAAACTACGCACTGGCCTTTGGGCGTTTGAAAAACTGGGGGGCGTCCCCAAGGGGCGGCAACATGAGGTCTGGTCTCGCAAGGATGTGGAGGCAAACGAGCCCGCCATCGATGCATCCGATCTCACCGGTGCCGTCGTTTATCCGGAGTATCTTACGGAAGACGCGAAACTGACCCTGGCCAATGTCCGCGCCGCCGTGGCCTTTGGTGCTGTCGCCATCAGCTATGCGCCGGTCGCCGAGGTCATCTGCGAGCATGGCAAGGCCGTGGGTGTCATCCTTGATGACGCTTTGGGCGATACATCGCGGGCCAGGATCTCTGCCAAGGTCATCGTCAATGCTGCCGGCCCCTGGGTGGATCGTCTGCGTGGTCTGGAAGAGGCCGGCGCAAAGCCCCGGCTCATGTTGTCCAAGGGCGTTCACCTGGTGGTGGACCAGGCGCGCCTGCCGGTGTCTCGGACGATCATTATGGGCGCGCGGGACAAGCGCAGCGTCTTTGCCGTGCCCAAGGGGCGGTTCACCTATATCGGCACCACCGACACCTTCTATCCGCAAGACCACGTCTGGCCGCACATTGATCGTGACGACATCGACTATCTGGTGGAGGCGACGAACAAGCGCTTTGGCGTAGCTCCGCTGGGTGACGCCGACATCGTCGCGGCCTGGTCTGGTGTCCGCCCCCTCGTCGGACAGGAGGGCAAGTCTGCGTCAGAAATCTCGCGCAAGGACGAGGTCTGGACCGGCCCGGCGGGTATTCTCGCCATTGCGGGGGGTAAGCTGACGGCCTATCGCCGCATGGCCGAGCGCGTGGTCGATACGGTCGAAGAGCTGATGGGACGCAAGCCAACCCCATCTCGGACGGCAACCATGCCCCTTCCGGCAGGTGATCTGGATGTGGAAGCTGTGACATCGGCCCTCGCCGCGACAATGCCAAGGGTCGAAGCTGAGCGCTTGGTCGCCCTCTACGGGGCAGAGGCCCACCTTGCCGCCGGTGGCCCCGAGGCTGAAGCGCGTTACGCGGTGACGGTTGAGGGTGCCCTGCAACTGGAAGACGTTTGGGTGCGCCGTTCAAATCGCGCTTGGTTTGACGATAAGGGTGGGGAAGCCGCCCTTCCCCTTCTGGCAAAGGAAATGGCGACCCTGCTGACCTGGTCGCCAAGCCAGACAGAGGCCCAGATCAAGGCCTGCCTCGACATTCGTGCTGACAGCCTGTCAGCGCTCAAGACGACTTTTGTGAGTAGCTAATATGTCCGCTGACCCGATTTCCCAACTCAAGGCCGCCCTTGGCGACGCCAAGGTCTTGACCGCCACCGACAAGATTCAAGATCGCCGTCACGACTATTGGGTGGTCAGTCATATTCGCGACCGCCTCGGTGCCCAGGGCCCCGCACCTGCCTGCGTCGTGCGTCCAGCTACGGTGGCCGACGTCCAGACAGTGGTGAGAATTGCCACCGCGACCGGCGCCCCCCTCATTCCATTTGGTCTGGGCAGCGGCGTGGTCGGCGGCGTCATTACCAGCCCAGACGCCATACTTCTGGACATGGGGGCGATGAATGCCACCCGCGTTATTGATCCCGAAAACCTGCTGGCCTCATTTGATGCTGGCAAGAATGGCCTTGAGGCCGAGCAAGAGGTCGCGGCCTTAGGCCTGACCACCGGTCACTGGCCACAGTCCATCGCCGTGTCCAGCGTCGGCGGCTGGGTCGCCACCCGGGCTTCAGGGCAGTTTTCCACCGCCTACGGCAATATAGAAGACCTGATCTATTCCATCGAAGCCGTCCTACCCGATGGCAGCCTCGTCACCCTTGGCAAGGCACCAAGGGCCTCGGCTGGCCCTGATCTGCGTCATATTCTGATGGGCTCAGAAGGCACATTGGGCGTCATCACCGGCGTCACCCTGTCCCTGCGCCGGGGAGCTGAAAAACAGGCCGTGTCCGCCTTCGCTGCGCCGGATATGCGTACGGGCTTCACCTTCCAGCGAGAACTGGTCCAACGGGGCTGGCAACCGCCGGTGATGCGCCAGTATGACGTGCGAGAGAGCAAGCGCCTGCATGAGGCGGCCAAGGACTGCACCGTCATCATGGTCCACGAAGGCCCCGCTGCCCTGGTGGATGTAGAGCGCGCCGCTGCCTCCGAACTGGCCGCTTCCATGGGCCTAACCGCCCTGCCCGATGCCATCGTCACCCACTGGCTCGGCCACAGAAATCATGTGGCCGGTTGGGACGAAATTCTCAGCCGCAATATCGTCGCCGACACCGTGGAAATCTCCGCTAGCTGGGACAAGATCGCGGGAATCTACGACACCGCCACCGCCTCTGTGGCTCAGATGCCCGGTTGCCGGGCAGCGTCGGCCCATTCGTCCCACGTCTATCGCAGTGGCCTCAACCTCTACTTCACCTTCGCCATTCAGAAGGACAGCCCTGAAGCGCTGGAGGCCGCCTATTTTGAAGCCTGGAAGCGCATCATGACCGCCACTGCCGATGGCGGCGGCAGCATGTCGCATCACCATGGCATTGGCCGCGTCCGCCGCGAGTATATGACCCGGGAACTCGGCCCGGAGGGTGCCGCCCTTCTGCGCACCCTCAAGGGGGCCTTGGATCCCAAGGGCGTTATGAACCCTGGCGTCCTGATCCCCGATGCCTGAGCTTCTGTTGGGTCTTGATGCGGGAACGACAACGCTTACGGCCTGCCTCTTCACGCCGGCCGGAGAATTGCTGAGCCAAGCTTCAGGGGCCATTGCCACGACCAATCCAGCGCCTGGTCTGGTGGAACAGGATGCGGCCAAGATCTGGACCCAGACCAAACGGGTCATCCGCAAAACTTTGGCGCTCGCGGGTCGATCAGCCCATGATGTCGCCGGCATTGGTATTACCACCCAGCGCACCAGCCTGGTCATGTGGGACCGCAAAACAGGCGCCCCCCTTTCGCCCCTGGTGGTTTGGAGTGACCTGCGCGGCGCAGGAAGGGCCGCCGAGCTGCAGGCCCTAGGGATTGGGGTCTCACCGCAGCAGGCCATTTCTAAACTGGAAGCTATCTGGCGGGCTGTGCCAGACTATGGATCGCTCCTCAGCCAAGGGCGATTGGCCTGGGGTAATATCGACTCCTATCTAATCTTCCGATTGAGCCGTGGCACCCATGTCACCGATCGAAGCCAAGCTTGGCCCCTTGGCTATCTCGACCTTCAAACCCAAGCCTGGAACCAGCGCCTGATCGAGCTCCAGGGCCTCGACATCCAGGCCTTTCCGACCCTCTGCGACTCCTGGGGCCACATGGCGACCTGCCACCCAAGCGTTCTTGGTGCGGCTATTCCGATCGCCGGTGACATGGCCGACCAGCAGGCAGCCATGGTTGGCCAGGGAACCGAGGCAGATGGTGCCTGCAAGGTGACCTATGGCACCTCGGCCACGGTCAATGTCGGCACAGGCGGTAAGTTCAGATTTGGCGGCCCGACCCTACCGCCCATGGTGTTGTCCGGGGTCAAGGGTGAAACCCGGTTCTGTATCGAAGGCATGATCTTTACGGCTGGCGCCGCCTTGGACTGGCTGCGCCGCAGCTTCAACCTGGGCAATCATGCGGCCTTCGAAGCCTTGGCAGCAGCAGCGCCCCCTGAGTCGGGCCTAGCTGTTTTACCGGCCTTCCAGGGCCTAGGGGCACCTCACGGTGACCTCGGTCGGCGCGCTGTCATCACGGGGCTCAGCCTGGCCACAACACCTGGCCAGATTGCCCGGGCAGGGCTGGAATCCATCGCCCTGCGAGTCTCTGAAGTCGTTGAGCGGATCTATGGCCTAGATGACATGGGACCGCGCCCGGACCTGGTACGGGTCGATGGCGGGCTGACCGGTAATGAGCTGTTGATGCAGATGCAGGCCGATCTTCTGGGCATTCCCGTGGCTAGGCATGCCCTGCGTGAAGCCACCGCCTGCGGGGCAGCGATTTGCGCTGGCCGGGGCGTGGGCCTCCTGGGTGCGACGGAAACGTCAGGCTTTGTTCGCCACGATCGCGTCTTCGAGCCCGTCATGAGTGCAGATGCCGCGGCAAGTCGCCTGAATCTTTGGCGACAGCAGGTGCAGCTGACCTAGGCCATAGTCCAAAAAGCGGGATCCGGTTAGCGAACGGGCGGGCCTGCAGACACGCCTTGGTCAACCAGCTCCGCCCAGATTTGCTCCGGGGTTTCGGCAAACCTGAAGATGGTGAGGTCCTCCTGGGCAATCAGACCTCGCCGCACCAAACCTTCGAAATTGATGGTCTCGCGCCAGAAGGCCTCATCGAACAAGACCACGGGGATGGGTCTCATTTTTTGGGTCTGGCGCAGGGTCAGGATTTCAAACAGCTCGTCGAAGGTCCCGAATCCGCCCGGAAAAACCACGAGGGCCGCCGCGCGCATGGCAAAATGCATCTTGCGCATAGCGAAATAGTGGAACTGAAAAGCCAGGGCCGGGGTGATGTAGGGATTGGGTGCCTGTTCATGCGGCAGGACGATATTAAATCCAATCGTTGGCGCACCGACTTCGAAAGCCCCACGATTGGCAGCCTCCATAATCCCAGGCCCACCCCCTGTGGCAATCACATTGCGCAAGGGGGCTTGATCCTTGCAGGCACCGCCGGACTCTGAAGCCAGTCGACCAAACCTGCGCGCCGCCTCGTACCAGCGCGCGCCATCTCCGGTGCTATCTTCCCGAGACCTGGCACTACCGAACACGACAAGGGTCGACTCAATCCCTGCAGCGCGGAGGATCTGCTCGGGCTTCTCGTATTCTAGATGAAACCGAACGCCCCGGAGACCGTCGCTTAGGAGGAAGTCCTGATCCAGGGCCGCCAAGCGGTAGGTGGGTGACGCCGCCGGATCTGACATTTTGGGCGCAGAGCTCATCTTGGATATCCGGTTACACCGATGTCGGCTGGGCTTAATGCCCATACCCATGAAATGCAGCAGCTTTCAGACGAACCTCAGCCTGGTTCTATGCAGGCCGACGCGCCATTTTCAGGCGCGCCGGTCTTAGCAGCTTTCTCTAGATCAGCGCGGTCGGCGTCAGGCCCAATTCCTTGAGCATGGGTTCGGCATAGTCGATCCGGCCTGTCATGGTCTGTGGATCGGCCTTGGCCAATTGATAGACCGCCTCAGCAATGTACTCGATGGGCTGAACGCGATCCTTAGAGGCCTCATTGATAAGGCCATGCACAGCCACGCCGGGGGTATCCACCAAACCGGGCGACACCACATTGACCGCGACGCCGTCGGCCTGAACTTCTGACGCAAGACCTGTCGTAAACCGCTCGAGAGCGGCCTTGCAGAGGCCATAGACCGTACCCCCGCGGAAGGGGCCGTAGGGCTGCTTGGGATGGAGGCCGGCGGGAGATGAAATATTGACGATGGAGCCAGACTTCCGCGCGATCATGCCCGGCAGAACCAATTGCGCCAGATGGAAGGGCGCATAAACCTGAACCTCCATCATCAGCTTGAAGCGCTTTTCGGTGAAGTCGACGACCGGCATGAAGTAGGTAATGGCCGCATTGTTGATCAGGATGTCGATAGGACCAAAGGCGGCCTCAGCTTCCTCGACCAAGCGCTCACGCTCAATGGCCTGGGCCAGGTCCGCCTTTATCAGCACGGCATCGCCGCCAGCAGCCTTGATGCGTTCGACCGTATCGGCCAGGGTTCCTGGCAGGCGGCTCTCGCCATCGGTGGCGGTGCGCGCCGAAACCACGATCTTTGCACCCTCCATGGCAAGGCGTGCGGCAATGGCCTCGCCGATACCGCGGCTTGCGCCAGTGACCAGGGCAACCTTGCCCTTCAGGGTTCCATTCGGATTGATGACCGGCTTTGTCATGAAATGTGCGCCCTCCCAGGCATATTATTGGTTTGAAGACAATGGAACAAACCTCGCGCCGATAAGGCTCTGAGGCAAGTCCGTCTTCACGTCCCAGGATGGGAGGATACCCGACAACGCCCCGCCGGGACGAGCCTAGCCCCGAATAAGCGCCTTAGCCGCTGCCATGCCCTCAGCTGCCGCAGTGCCATTTGGCGCACCGCCTTGAGCAAAATCGGGACGCCCCCCCGCCCCCTGCCCGCCAAGGGCCAGAACCGCCGCCTTGCAGAGGTCCACCGCATTGTTGGTGCCCTGGGCCGAGCCCGTCACCGCGACGGTTACCGCCGCCTTGCCCTCCGCTGTTCCGATCAGGACAATGACGCCTTCTGACACCTGCTTTTTGAACTCTTCAGCGATAGGACGCAGGTCCTTGCCGCCGACGCCGTCCATAATCCGCGCCAAGACCTTGGTTCCGGCAATCTCTTCGATTTCCGATGCCCCGCCACCGGAGCCACCGCCGCCCATGGCAAGCTGACGCTTGGCCTCTCCAAGCTCTTTTTCGAGTTTGCGGCGCTGGGCCTCCAGCCCTTCCACACGGGCAAGGACTTCCGAAACCGGAGTCTTGAACTGGTCGGCAAGGGCTTTGGAAACTGATGCCTGATCGTTGAGGTATCGACGGGCAGCTTCGCCGGTCAGGGCCTCGATCCGCCGAACACCCGCCGCAACACCACCTTCAGACACGATTTTGAAGAGCGCGATGTCACCCGTGCGGGCGACATGGGTTCCGCCGCACAATTCCACGGAATATGCACCCTCGCCATCAAGCGCCTGACCGAGAGTCAGAACCCGAACAAGGTCGCCATACTTCTCACCAAACAGGGCCATGGCTCCGGCAGCAATGGCCTCCTGTGGGGCCATTTCTTCGGTCTTGGCGGCAATATTCTGCCGGACCACGGCGTTGACCTCGGACTCAATAGCCTCGATCTCGGCCGCCGTCAGGGGTGCCCCGTGGCTGAAGTCGAACCGAAGGCGCTCGCCGTCGACCATTTGACCCTTCTGGGCCACATGGGGGCCAAGGACGTGACTAAGGGCGGCGTGCAGCAGGTGCGCGCCGGAATGATTGGCCTTGGTGGTCAAGCGCCGCTCAGCGTCGACAGCCAAATTTGCCTGTTGGCCAACGGAAAGGTCGCCCTCCAGGATTTCGATCTCATGGACGATCAGGTCGCCAGCTTGCTTTTGGGTGTCGAGCACCCGGGCCCGCCCGCCTGACCATTCAATTTCGCCCGTATCGCCAGCCTGGCCGCCGCTTTCCGCATAGAAGGGCGTGCGGTCAAAGACAGCGAAGACCGTCTCACCGGCCTTTGCGGTCGGGACCTCGACCCCTTCAGACACCAGGGTCAGTAGGCCGCCCGTGGCTTCGACGAGGTCGTAGCCCAGGAATTCGCTCGCGCCCAGGCGCTCGCGGATCGAGAACCACTCAGCCGCCGAAGCGGCCTGGCCAGAGCCCGTCCAGGCTTCGCGAGCCTGATCCTTCTGACGCTTCATGGCGGCGTCAAAGCCATCCAAGTCGACGGAAATGCCCTTATTGCGCAGGGCGTCTTGGGTCAGATCCAGGGGGAAGCCATAGGTGTCATAGAGCTTGAAGGCCGTCTCGCCCGACAGCTGATCGCCATCGCCCATCTTAGCGGTGGCTTCGTCCAGCAGGACCATGCCGCGGCCGAGGGTCCGGCGGAACCGCTCTTCTTCCTGGCGCAGGGTCTCGACGATCATCGGTTCTGCGCGTCGGAGCTCGGGATAGGCCTCGCCCATTTCGGCCACGAGGACGGGCGCCAGACGGTGCATCAAGGGTTCTTCAGCCCCAAGGATGTGCGCATGGCGCATGGCGCGGCGCATGATCCGGCGCAGCACATAGCCACGCCCTTCATTGGAGGGGGACACCCCGTCAGCAATCAGGAAGCTGGTGGATCGCAGGTGGTCGGCGATCACCCTGTGCGAGGCACCATTGTCGTTACCAGCCACCAATTCGCGGGAGGCAGCGATAAGCGTTTTGAACAAGTCGATATCGTAATTGTCATGAACCCCCTGGAGCACGGCAGCCACCCGCTCAAGGCCCATGCCTGTGTCGATTTGCGGCTTAGGAAGCGGTTTACGCGTACCGTCGGCGAACTGCTCGAACTGCATGAAGACGAGGTTCCAGATCTCCACGAACCGGTCGCCATCCTCATCGGGGCTGCCGGGAGGTCCGCCGGGGATGTGAGCACCGTGATCATAGAAGATTTCAGAACACGGACCGCAGGGACCCGTATCGCCCATGGACCAGAAATTATCATTGGTGGAAATCCGGATGATCTTCTCGTCCGGCAGGCCCGCGATCTTCTTCCAGAGATCGGCGGCTTCGTCGTCCGTGTGGTAGACCGTGACGCAGAGCTTCTCCGCCGGAATCTTGAACTCCGTGGTCAGCAAGCGCCAAGCATGCTCGATGGCACCAGCCTTGAAATAGTCGCCGAAGGAAAAATTCCCAAGCATTTCAAAGAAGGTGTGGTGGCGAGCCGTGTAGCCGACATTATCCAGGTCATTGTGCTTGCCACCGGCCCGCACGGATTTCTGCGAGGAGGCTGCCCGCGGAGCCGGGGGCGTTTCAGCGCCCGTGAAATAGTTCTTGAACGGAACCATGCCCGCATTGACGAACAGCAGGGTTGGATCGTTCTGAGGCACCAGGGGCGCAGATGGAATGATCAGGTGATCATGGGCTTCGAAATAGCCCAGGAAGGACGACCGGATCTCTTTTAGGCTGGGCATGGGATCAAGACACTTGCAGACGGTGTCGCGCCAAGGCGCGGGAGGCGACCGTTTACGAAACTTGCCGCCCGCTCAAAAGGAAAAAACGCCAAAAGGGCCGATCGACGCCATAACTTGTCGGCATTGGACCCAAAAATGCACTGAATATGCCAGCGCAAAACCCACCTCCGCTCCTAGACGGAGGTGGAAACGCCGCGATCCTAGTCGATATCATCCTCAGCGGTCGGTCCGACCAGAAGCTCTTCTTCAATCACTTCCTTAGCGCCGCGAACCTGAGCTTCAATTTTTTCGGCGATATCGCGATTATTCTTGAGGAACTCACGGACATTGTCACGACCTTGACCGATCCGCTGACTGTTCCAGGAGAACCACGAGCCTGACTTCTCGATCACACCGGCCTTGACGCCAAGATCGATAATCTCACCCAGCTTAGAAATGCCTTCGCCGTACATGATGTCGAATTCGACTTCTCGGAAGGGTGGCGCCACCTTGTTCTTCACCACCTTCACGCGGACATTGTTGCCGACGATCTCATCGCGCATCTTGACCGAGCCTGTGCGGCGGATGTCTAGGCGAACGGATGCATAAAACTTAAGGGCATTACCCCCCGTCGTCGTTTCCGGGCTGCCATACATCACACCAATCTTCATGCGGATCTGGTTGATGAAGATAATCATGGTCTTGGTCTTGCTGACCGAGGCCGTCAACTTGCGCAGGGCTTGGCTCATCAGGCGGGCCTGAAGACCCGGCAGGCTGTCGCCCATTTCGCCTTCGATTTCTGCCCGTGGCGTCAAGGCCGCCACGGAGTCGATGACGATAATGTCGATGGCATTGGACCGCACAAGGGTGTCGGTAATTTCCAGGGCCTGCTCGCCGGTGTCGGGTTGAGACACTAAAAGCTCATCCAAGTTAACGCCCAACTTGTGGGCATAAGCTGGATCGAGAGCATGCTCGGCATCAATAAATGCCGCTGTTCCCCCAGTTTTTTGGACCTCGGCAACAACGTGCAGGGCGAGGGTGGTCTTGCCGGAACTTTCGGGCCCATAGACCTCGATGATCCGGCCCTTTGGCAAGCCGCCAATGCCCAGAGCCAGGTCAAGACCCAGCGAGCCTGTGGACACAGCCTCCACCTCCATGGTGGTCTTGTCGCCCAGCTTCATCACCGAGCCCTTACCAAAGGCCCGATCAATCTGTGACAGCGCCGCCTCTAGGGCGCGCTGCTTATCGCCATCTTCTTTTGCCACGAGCTTCAACGCCGATTGGTTCGCCATGATTGGGCTTCCTCTATCCCATGATTCCGTAGGTCGGACCGGCAAAGCGTTTCTGGCCCGTCGGTGAATCTTTCGTACCGCGTTTGTTCTAGGTTCGCAAGATGTTCTATGAGCGAGAGTGCGTCCGTTTTTGTCGTATTTAATACGCCGCTGTTAAGTCGTCGGTCGCATTGGCAAGACCAAATGCCGCGACGTGCGGGGGCTCACGAAACGTCCACCCGTGCGACTTTGTCACGTTCGCACAGAGCCAAAACATTTCAGATGGGGAAGAAGACTAAGGCCGCAGGGATGCGACCGCAAAAGCCCTAGCGGTCTTCGCCAGCGACCACGACGCGATACCTTTTTCGGAGCTTCACCAGGAAGTCAGAATTGGCACGTTTGCGCGCATCGGCAAGATAGGCCTCTTTGACCTGGTCCTTCACGGTCTCGAAACTCGGAACGGACCTTGGCTTCCGACTTTCAATTTTTATCAGGTGCCAGCCATAGGGGCTTTGGAAAGGCCCAGACCAAACACCGACCGGACCCTCCTCCGTGGCTTTCGCAAATTCCGGCCCGTAGTCGCGAAACAGGTCGTCGACTCCCACGCTGCCATAGGACAAGGGCAACACAAACGGATCGCCCTCCATCGGTTTTCCGCCAGCCACAGCCGCAAGTGCAGATTGCGCGGTCGCCTTCGCATTGGGACGATCGCCGCTGAAAACGATCTGCCGAAACGAGACCTGAGCGGGCACCACATATTGGTCTTTCGTCGTCTCGAATAACGCCTTGAGGGCCTCTTCAGAGGGCATTGGCAGACGGGTCGTATCTTCGCTGGCAAAGGCCATCTTCTCCGCCAGGCGTCGGCGGATGATCATGTCATTCTTGTCCATGCCGAGCCGAAGTGCTTCCCGCGCAAGAAGTTCCTCGTCCACCCGTTCGTTTATAATCGCCTTCACCTCAACTTGGGTGGGCGGTCGCTGCATCTGCAATTGCCAATAGCTGACAAGTTGCTCCAACTCACTGGTGTCCAGGCGAACGACCGGGCGCCGCGCCTCCCGGACCGCAGAGACGATCAGGAACAAGGCCAACCCAAACACCAGGAAATGGGTCAGGGGCTCGGAAACAATCTGCCGCCAAAGGGCGGGCTTAGCTTCTGGGTTCATACCAAATCGGCGAGGACCAGGCCCGCTCTATAATGGTGCTAGCAAGGCGCGGATTCGGCGGCGTTCCATTACGGATGGCATCCCAGGTCGACCAGCGGCAGGAGGGATTTTCCAGAATCCGAACATAATAGAAGGCACGCTGTTTCGGATTAAACTCCGGATCCTTCCAGAGGGTCCTTAGTTCCACATCGCCCTTGAAACGCTCTGTGGCGCAGGTGGAGATATCGACCTTTGCCCCATTGTCCGGGCAGCGCCAGGTCGCCTTGTTCAGCGGCAGGTTGTCAGAGCAGGCCACATCATAGACCTTCTCTTTGGCGACGCCGTTCTCCACCCAGCCCTTCACAATCTGAGCCCGCTGGAGATACCCCGAATTCGGGTCGCGAACGCCCCAGACCAGGAATTTCGGCACCTGACCACCCTTGGCGGCAAGCAAATCACCACCCATGGGCACGCCCTGGGCGTAGGCTTGGTGGGTCACATCCCCACGCTTGGCAAGATCGTCTGGATAGCTGTAGCTGCCGAAGAACCTCACCCGCATGCGCGGTCCCGAGGTTGCGAAGGTCTCCTTGCGGCGCAAGGCGGCATAGATAGCTTCGCGGCTATTCTCCTCGGCCCAGACACCCGCCAAACCAGAAGCCCCCCAGGACTGGAACCGGGCCCCACGAGACTCAGGGTCAAAAGGCACACCATCCCAGGATTTCGCCCCCCCAGGCGGCACCGAGTTGCGATTGACCGGTGTGCTGTCTGGACGGCCCGTCTTACTGAAATAATTTCGCTCTTCCACTGAGCCCGGCGCGGCATTGTGCGTGTCACTCGAGCCGATAAAGCCGAACTTGAACGGGTTGAAGCCCCTATTATCCTGCATGGCGATGCCATCCTTCAGGGCTTCACGCACATAGCTGCCCTTGAAATGGGTGACCATTTTGTTCGAGCCGATATAGCTCTCCATGATCTCGAAATT
>CALETE010000032.1 GCA_937920085.1 uncultured Alphaproteobacteria bacterium
AGTTCAGACGTGTGCTCTTCCGATCTCTTCGAGGCGCTTGTCCGGCTCGACACGCAAGAGATGATTTACAAAGCGGTCTGGCAGAGGTTCCCGCAAGAAATTAGGCTTTTACTGAGCAATCGCCACATCTTCCTGGCGTTTTGGAAGCACCAAAATGGAGTGCTCGGTTACGAAGATTGGGCCGACCGCATGTCCACCAGTCAGCGTGCGATCAATGGGGCGGTGGCACGCAAGGATACCGCCAAAATCCTGTCCGTCCTTTTTGATCGCCTCTATGTTTTGCGCAACCAGCTAATCCACGGTGGTGCAACCTGGAACAGCAAGGTCAACCGATCGCAGGTGAAGGACGGCGCCGCGGTATTGGGTGTCATGCTACCTGTGTTTATCAACATCATGATGGACAACCCGGACCATGATTGGGGCAAGCCGTATTACCCTGTTGTTGAGTGACTGAGCCCTGCGGGGCGGCAGGTTTCTCCCAGCGGTAGCGCTCAGCAGTTGGCATCAGAGGCAGTGCTCTATGGGTATTAGGCGCCATATGGCGCCTCATTCGCCATTGGCATTAATGAACCGCACCACTCTCGACTGCGTCAGGGATTGATGCGCGCGCATCCAAACTCTCAACTCCCAGCAAATCCTCTGTGTCTTCATGCTCCACGGCCCGGTGGAAGAGCTCAGAGAACAGCCGGGCCATTCGCAAAACCTGCGACCTGATCACGCCACCTCGGTATGACATCATGTAGTGACCGTAGAACCGCTGCCGATCCTCTGTCACACTGAACTGAAGCAAGATCATGGCGTCATTGCAGGCGTTTACGAACTGGTAGAGCCGATCCTCCGGAGTGTCGATCGCTACAGGCCAATACGAATAAAAGCGCAGAAATTTGCGCTCCTCATCAATCGAAATCCAGAAGTTGAAAAGGAAGGTGGTCACATAAATATTTCCACCTTCTTCTGCCGTGTAATCGATTGCTGCATCGTCGAACGCAGCAGAAATCGTCGCAATTGTGACGTCACTTTCAGGGATGATAGCTGTCATATGGGGTTGCCTTTCTCGAGTGCCTTGCACTGAAAATCGGCAACCTAACTACGCCAAAATAACGACAAATGTGGTCGCATGATATGGGCGATCAAACGTCTATCGAAGGCACTCGTCCAGCGGGTGTTATCTGCGCGGCCGGAGCGCAATGCACATCTTGATCATCGAAAAAGATGTGGGGCTTATACGCAGACAAAAGATGCTTCTTCGGCGAGCCACCCATAAAAAATGCGGCATCTAGGGTGACGCCCCACTGTCGCAAGGTTCTGATCACCCTCTCATGGGTTTGTGCACTCCGAGCTGTCACCAAGGCGAAAGAAAGGCGCGCTGGCCCAACATTAGGTTGCGCACGCAGGGCACCCAGCTTCCTCAGCACATTAGCGAACGGACCTTCAGGCAATGGCTCCTTGGCCTTTTCCCGCTCGTGCTCGGTGAAAGCATGGAGCCCATGCGATTGATAAATCCGCTCTGCTTCATCCGAAAAGATCACAGCATCTCCATCGAAAGCGATGCGGATTTGCTGCTCATCAGGAGTGAAGCCTGCGGGGGGCGTGTAGAGATGCGCCGACGCTATCCCTCGCTCTAGGCCTTCTACAACACTTGCGGCGTCACGAGAGAGAAAGAGGTCGACGCCAAATGCTTCCAGGAATGGTCCGATTGAGGCTCCGCTCGTAAAAGCCGCGCGTCGGATATCCAGGCCGTGATCCTCTATTGAGCGGAAAATTCGAAGGCTTAGTTCTGGACTGTTATGGGAGATGATCACCACCTCCACCAGCGGCTTCGAAGGCGCTTCATTGAGGTTCAATAGGCCCTGAACCAAAGGAAATGCACTGCCTGGTTCGAGCAGGCTTTCTTCTGCATCAAGTTGGTGCTGCCGGTAAGCCTCAACTCCTTCCTGCTCAAAAATCGCATTTTCATCCTCGAGCCGGAACAGAGCCCGGCTCGAGATGCCTATCACAATCGGCAAGCTGGTATCTGAAGGCACGCTCAGCTCTCGAAATGCAAAGTCATGTGCCAGAGCTGCGAAACTTCATCCAATGCATCCCCATCGAAACCCGAGGACATGCAGCATTCAGTGTCATCGGCCTCGGCCATTAGATCCTCTCCTTCGGCAGATAGCTTTAGTTCGCCATCATCCTCTGAGAGAAGCGTCCAGACCTCTTGCATCAGCGAGTTATAGATCCTCGCTAGTTCGGGATCGTCAGATTCAAGCTCGTCAATGTCGCTGTACTCTAGCGCGCGCACATCACCGTTTTCATGATCAATGACGAAATACCCACCGTCGTTCACGCCGCCACCGCAATAACCGTAATAGGCGCCGCGGATCACAACGTCGCCGCTGTCATCCTCGATGGCCGTATAGACGATAACGGCACTGACAGTACCGTCGTCATTGAGCCGAATGTACTGTTCGACCTCGCCAGGAATGGCGGATCCGTCATCATCATCTTGGCTAGCGCCATCAGACGATCCGTCCAAAGTGAGGACCTGGTCATCAGTGACGACCAATTGGGATGCCTGCCGCATTCGCAGTGTCCCGAAGTTCAGATCGTCACTTCCATGATCAACGAGCACGAGATTGAACTGAGGGATTGCTGTTTCAAAACTGCGGGCTGCATCTCCCTCTCCGATGGTTCCAACCAGCACCCGATCGCACACGATCCGGAGGAAATCATCGATCACTTCCTCAGAGATGTTCTGGACGCCATTCAGAATGGCAGTGTGTCCATCCTCCACTTCGAAAAGCGGTGCCACATAGTCCATCATGCTCTGACCGGCATCGACTGTAATGCAGCGCGCCCCATCGCCGATCAGTTCCTGAACGAGCTCATCCCGGAGGTCCTCACCTACCTCATCAGCGATGAAAACCGTAATACCAGCCGAGCTGGCGAGGGTATCCCTTACACTTTGAAGCGCCTCAGAGCGAAAATCGGCAGTTTCAAACGATGAGCTGCCCTCATAGCCCTCATCATCGGCGAATTCGCGGAACACAAAGTGGCCGCCTTCATCACCGTTGTAGGACCAATTCGCACTCAAGAAACCAGCTGCATAGCCGCCGTTTTCACTGAGCCAGTCATTTATCTCATCCTCATCAACACCGGCATTGACCTGCATCGGGAACCGGATTGTGGCGGTTACGATGAGCGTGCCGTCCTCGTAATCCAGAACAATATCGTGATCCGGATTGGCATAGTTGGCTTCAAAATAAACTTGCTGGCCGCTGGGCATGAACTCGTCTGGAGAGCTGTCCAGATTGTCCATATTATATTCAAACCAAAGCGCCGGAAGCGCTTGAAGCGCGCCTTCTTGGTCGCCTTGCTCGACAAGCACGGCTGCCTGCTCTGCGGCATCTCGCTCGTCTTCATCTTCCATGTCATCAATGTTCACGGAACCGCGGAACATGTGCCATTCGAAGTAGCCGGTTACACTGTCGCCGCTATCGGATCCTTGGCCACCGAAGCCCCGTGAGCCCCCGCTTTCACCTTCCAGCAATGAAATCTCACATTCAATGCCGGCGAGCCCACTCCAATCATACCCCTGTGAGGAGAGCTGCACCTTGATGTCATTGAGGTCAAAATAGGTGTCAATTGCTGACCGGGTCTCCTGCAGCTCGTCCTCATCCAATTCGTCTTGACGGTCAGCCACCCCCATTCGGGCTGTTATTTTGAACTCGTCGGGTTCTCCGCTCAGAAACAACGCTAGCTTTTGGACATTCCCGCCATTGGTAAGGCTGTCCTCAAACCAGTCGAGCTCCAGCATGCGCTCTGCTGCGGCCTGGAGGATAGTGTCGACATCTTCATTTCCGGATGAAGGAACGTCGTCGGACCAAGTGCTCTCGCAGGCTTCGTTGCTATCATAGGCACCTTCAGACGGCCTTGCTTCGCCACTGAAGGAGGCCTGCACTCCGTCGACCAGCGGCTCAAACTCACCAAACGTCAGATAGATTTTCTGGCCAGGTTTGACATCCCAGAGCCAGCTCGTGCCCGTTTGAGTGGGATCTTCCTCAAACCGACCCCAAGCGCTGGCATCATCCTCAGGCTTCTCGGACGAAATTTCAAAGCTCACGATATGGCCGGGATACGCACTCAGTTCGTATTCAACCCCGAAGGAGCCGTCATCATCCTTGCGGGCTGAAAGACTGGAAATGCTGATCTTATTCGAACCGAGCTTCGGGATCAGCAGCTGGCCCTCTTTCAGCTCGATTGCATGGACCTCAACATTCTTGAGCACAAAGAAGGATGCGTTGATGGATCCTTGGTACTGAGCAGAGGCCAACCTACCGATCCGGCAGTAAGGACTACCGACTGAAAAATCATCGTCGGGGCTAAAACAGGCGGTGTCGGTCTGCTCTTGGCTCTTTCCTTCTGAGCTGACCGATATGTCATATTTAGTCGACCAGGCGCGATATCCGGAGGCAAAGTCAGGCTTGGTTTGATTGATGCGGAAGGACATATCGCCATCGCTATCGATCGAGGCCTCTTGCTCTGCCCCGGCCAGCCATTCAGAAAGCTGTTCCCGCAGCGCATTCACGTCAGTTGCAGGCTCCACTGGCGGCTTCCGAACATCAGCACTCGCTCCACACTTCGGGCAGAACTTCGCGGCCTCGGGCAATTCCTCATCGCACTCATTGCAATGGCCCTTTGCTGGCACCTTGGTGCCGCATTCGGGACAGAATTTTGAAGCAGGAGGCATGCTAGCTTGGCAGCCTTTACATGTGATACCATGCATAGGCTCCGCTTGAACCGCAATAGGTGCAGGCGGATCTGCGCGTTCAGCCTTAGATTTGGCAAGCTTGGCTGCGTCAGCGGCAGCATTCAGCATTTCGATAAAGTAGTCTTGGTATTTTTTATCAAAACCGGTTGCAGTGAAAAACAGCTGACCATCGACGCTAAGGTCGATCGTTCCGAACATCCGCTTTTTGAACGTGAACTTCCCGGCGGACGATAGATCGAGATATCGAGCATCTTCCGCAAGGGCTTTGTAATACAAGATGCCGTTTGAGATAGCCATGCCCTCGGCCGCCGATCCAAACACGGTATCGTCGAGAAGAAAATCGACGATCGCATCTGAAAAGCAGAAGGACTCCTTGCACTTCTCAAGTTTCTTGGGCGGGATATGAGGGTGCACATAGCAATTCTCTGCCTGCTCAATCTGCTTGAAACTTTGCACGACATCCGAGACTGACATTTCCTTGACCCCCCAATTGCCCAATTCACATTACATAGCGCTGATGCGCTGATTTCAAACTCTATCACCCACCCGTATCATCCGCGCCGGTGCTGTGTTGGCCGCCCCCGCGGTGCCTGCATAAACAGCTCGAGTTCTATTGACTCCGCGCTCCTCGCCGCGGTCGAGAGACCATGCGCAGCCCGCAGATACCCGCCGTAAGTGCCCTCTTGGGTGCCCCGAGCGTACATTTTAAATCTGCCATTTGGATATCGGCATGACCCAAGCTCGGCCTTGATATCCGCCCAGGAAGGCTCATCGCTTTCAGCAATGGCGCGCATCACCATCTGATCGTAAATCAGACAGGGTCCCTCGATGGCTTCAATGCCAGCGAAGTACAGCATTTTAGTGTAGGTCGACGGGCCAAGCCCAGGAAACCCCTGAAACTGAGTGCAGATATCTTGGGCCGCGATCGGCTCTCGGCGCCTTAAGTCTGTAAGCGTGCCGGCAAGCTCTTCGGACCTCGAGAAGATACCGGAAAACGACCTCCCGCCTGGAAATCTTCCTTTAGGATAGCCCCATATCACCGAGGCTATAACGCCCTTTCTGAAGGACTGAGAGAAAGTCTGCAGGACATATCCGCGCGTAATCAGGCACTCACCTGAGTGCTCTATCTCAGCGCAAATCTCAGCCACCAAACGAGCAATTCTCACGTCCTGGGAGGTGGAATACCGCTCCCAGTTTGCGAGATTAATTGCGACACCGTGATCCCGAACGTCAGCTGAACTCATATTCCATCCCAATTGCGTGAGAGGGGGGATCCCCCCTCTCTCAATCAGATCAGTCGAGCGTTCTTTTGGCTGAAGCACGAACACTGGCATCCGGATCCGAGAGCAGTTGCTTCACAAACTTCTTCGGCGCGCCCCAGCTTCCTGCCAGTGCGTTTCGGACATCTGGGTCGGAATGTTTGCAAAGCTCAATTGCCACCTTGTTGGCATCCGCATTGCTGTAGTCACCAACGCTGCCAGCAATGGTTTTCGCGCATTCAATGTCCGCGCCGATATATTCGAGAAGGAGCTCGGTGGATGCCCATTCGCGGAAAGGTGTCTGACCGCACAGCCGACGGCGCACTTCAATAGAAGCGTCTCGCGAGAGCAGCTCGACGGTTTCCTCGTTCAGATTGTCCTTGTAGGCGATGTCTGTGCGAACTTCCGACGATGCACACTGGGCAAGATACCCAAAAAGGTCCTTGTTTTCCTCAATATCCTGAAGACGTCCGGTAAGGCCGCTTACACATTCAGAACCTAGCTCCTCATTGAAACACTCGGCGCCATCAACCTCAATCACCAATTTGAATTTCACGGATGCCATTCGAAAGTCCCCTATTTAAACACGCCTGCAGCAGCCTCAGGCCTTCAATATGCGTTACTCATGATTGCGACAAAAGTGGTCGTCATGTGAGCTCTGCCACGGTTATCTCCCCGCTGTTCGTCCAGAAGATGCTCACACCAACGACAGGCTTGCCGCCCAAAGCATCGATAGCATCAGCATAGGCTGACAACTGAGGCCAATAGGATGCGAAGCGCAGTTCGTGGTCTGGCACCGGACCGCTCTTGTGATCCACAATCATGTAGCCGGCCTCACCTTCGGCCAACAGGTCAATGATTGCCATCAAAGTTCCCCCGTCGCTCAGCCTGACTTCAAGCGGTTGTTCAACATGGAGGGTCGGAAAGCCTAGCGACGACAACCTCGAGTGCAGCCCCTGTGCCTGGGCAGCCAAAGCATCGACATCCACCTCCGTCAGTCGGCAGTGAGGGCCGACCTTCGATTTCATGTCGGGGCGCGATAGCAAAATCCGGAAGGCCTCATGGATGGAGGTGCCTTTCTCGGTCGCCAGTTGCAGCTCGTCTGAGCTGACTTGATGGCCAGGGGCTAGCGCAATGGTCTCGAGTTCTGTTGGAAGCGCTCGGAGTGCAATAGTGGCACTCGAGGGGCCTGCAACAGCTTGATATTCACGGCTCGGCGCTTGCCCTATGGAGTGACGAAGCGATCGGTTTTGAGAGCTGGAGCTGTCCTTATCTGTTCGAGGCTCATTGAACGAACCGGGCAGCTCTGCCGAGCACATGAGATTGCGGGCGGAGAACCCGCGTTCCCCAATCTTTATCTGATTACCCTCAATGGATAGCGCGCACTTGTCGGCCATCACTCCATATGCAGTGATCGGAGGCTCGCCATCCTTGGGGTCGCCTAAGACAGGCCATTCGATGGCAAGCCTATCTCGCGCACGGGTCAAGGCCACATAGAGCAGACGATGGCAGGTCTTCTCCGCTTCCGCCCACAGTCCCTTCAAAAACCGATCGGTGGCTTCAGGCGCAGCAAACTTCGGCGCATAGTTGATCTCGGCACCGTCAATGACATGATTGAGATCATCAAAGCTCGGGAAGACCGTGCCGAACTGGCCAACTCGAGGGTTCCGGTTATCATCAAGGCCACAGACTATGACCACAGGCCATTCTCTGCCCTTTGACGCATGCCAAGTGACAACCTCCACACCGTCGGCCTCAATGCCTGAAGGGTTAGGCCGTTTGTCTTCGTCGGGGTTGCTAACTTTGCTCTCCAGCCAGCCCAGGAAAACAAGCGGACCTTGGCCGTAAAAACCAGATGCCTCCCGCATATCTCTGTGCGCTTGCAAAAAGGCTTCAGCCTCAGCCTCAAAACGCAACAAATCGGCGCGCATTTGAAGCGGATCGTCAAGCTGGTCGCACCACTCGCGCAGGCCGGTTGCCCTTATCATTTCATGGACCAGGCGATTGACAGGTGTGGTAGACGCTTTCTCAGAAAGAGCCTCGAGAGCAGTCAGCTCAGGCACATCAATCCGGCCACCATCGGCGATCGCCCGCAAAGCTTGATCCAAGGGCACCTTGGATGGACCCAACGTTGCCGCGCAGATCGCTGCATGGGTGTCCTGCGGGTCCGTTGCATAGCGCAATGCGAAGACGGCGGCTTGAACAACCGGGCTATTCCACCAACCTCCCTCAGCCACTCGGACGTCGATCCCTAGCGCCCGCAAAGCTCCGGCATACGCACGGCATAGGCTATGCGTAGGACACAGGATCGCGACGTCTTTAGGCGCTAACTGACGCGGCAATTTCGAATAGCGGTCAACGATAGTGACTGGCTCATCTGTGAGCAGCGATAGCACCCGATCCGCAACGAAATGCTGGGGCTTTCCACCCTTTCGGCTACTCCGCTTCTCAGCGAGCGTTATCACCTCGATAGCAGTGTCATCGCCCGCCTTATTTTGAGGAGTCAGATCCGTATAGTCGGATCCGAACAAGCGCTGCCCAAGGGCATTCACAAAGTCCATGATGCGGGCGTCAGAGCGCCAGTTCCGGTCAAGCGGGCTCGTTTTGAACTTCTTGGTCAGGGCTTCGCTTAGGCGGGGATCAGCACCTTGGAATCCCATAATCGCCTGCTTGGTATCGCCAACGATCAAGGCATGCTTGGCCACGCGCGCAAGGTTCCAGAGAAACGTGAACTGGATCGGGTTCGTGTCCTGGAACTCGTCAACGATGACACAGTCCACCTCTGCCATGATCGCATTGAGCACGGTGGGATTGTCAGACAGCAATTGAGCGGCATTGGTGACCATGTCAGAAAAGTCGATCACGCCCAGGCGGCGCTTCCTATCCTCATAATCAGCCATCGCAGCTTGAGCACCCGTGACAAGGGCGCGCGCATGACTGACCGCATCTTCGAGCGGCCCCGGATGGTGAGCCAAGCGGTCCGCCGCCGATATGACGGCTGAAGCGAGTTCATCGTATCCGTCAGGGGTATTGCTGCCCCTTTTGGAAAGCCTGAGGCCTCTCAATTTCTGCCACAGGCGCCAGTCATTCTTCCCATCCTGGAGCGACTTCTGAGCCTTCCTCAGATCGGAGAAGTTACTGCGAAAATCCTTCTGAGCGGCATCACTCTTCATAAGCCCCGCCAAAGATTGCGGGAACTGCGTGAGCAGGTTGTCGATCGCAGTTTTAAGGCTATCCGCCAGAGCGGAACCGTCCCCGTCAGGCGGTCCATAACCAGCCCGGATTGACGCCTCGGCATAGTCAGCCATTTTGCTGTCTGAGCCGCGGGGCCCCAAGGTCCGCAGCATTGCAATGACGTTCAGAAGATTGCGCCGGAAGCTATCTTCTTGGGTGCCATCAGAGCCGAAATTGGCGCGATAGCCATAGGCGCCGAGGTTCCTGGTGATCTCATTGAGATCTTCATTCTCCTCAATGGCTCGGCGGATCAGGAGATCCTGCTCATCCTCCGCGATCAGGCGCTGTTGAGGTGAAGCACCATTGGCAAATGCATGCTCGATGAGAAGCCGGCGGCCGAGACCATGGATTGTAGAAACATAGGCCCGATCAACCGCGAGGGCAGCTTCGAGGTTGCCATCTTGGATAAGGGCCGCCCGAATACGCTGGCGCAGTTCACCCGCTGCCGCTTCCGTGAACGTCACAGCCAAGATCCGCTCTGGCCGAACGGTGCCTTCACGCACCCACTTGGTCAGGGTTTCCTGGATGTGATGCGTCTTGCCAGCTCCTGCCCCGGCAGGAACAATCGAGAGATTATTCATCGTTCGCTCCACCCGAGGGACCAGCTGCCTCGCCGTCCTTGCGCATGAAAGTTTTGATCAGCGGGCTGGAGCTCAGCGCGTAAACGCCCAGGAAAGCCTTGTCCTTATAGAATTTCTCGTCACCTGCCGTATTGGTTTCCATGCGCCCCGCCCGAAGGTGCTGGAACCTGGACTGGAGCTGGCCATTTGCATTTTCTGCGATGTCGCCTTCAATCACCTCTACAAAAGCTGGATCGAGGCCATCTGCGCCATTGATCAGGACACCGCCATCGTTGAGCAGATGATAGGCGACTGCTGGACGGCCGCTCCACGCCTCGAGGCAAGCTGCAACCTTGAGTTCGTCTGACGTCGAGCGGTCATTGGTTCGCACGGACATTTTACGATACAGATCCACCTGCAAGTCCCATTGGGCTCTCAGTCTGTGGCGACGTCCGCCAGTGCTGCTTTTTTTGTAATCCACAATGAGAGGCAGGCCATCGGGCAGGCAGATGAGGCAGTCAGCTTTACCGTGAACAGGATGTTCAAGGATCTCGCCGGCGAGCCAGAACTCGTTGCCGATCAACGTGGCTCCAAGCGATTTTAGAACCAGGGCCCAGTGCTTGGCCGATTTCAAAATCTCGCCTTCTAGAGCTTGCTGCTCGACCTTCCAGGTTGATGCCTGAAGGAACGGGGCAATGGCTCGTATCCGGTCGGCCAATAGCTCCGGTACGCTACTGTCGATTTCGTCATCCGTTGGGATCGGTTGATCAGGCACAAACAGGCGTTCGAAAACTTCATGCGCCAGCGAACCGCGAAGGGCGACAGTCAGTTGCTCTGGCTGCCAAGGAACGTGGCGGGCCCCAAGCTCTGAAAGAACCCAGGCCAAAGGACTGATGAGCAGCGTTTCAAGGCTGCTGGGGCTTTGTGGGCGCGGCTTACCCTCAGGCGTTTGCCTGAGCATCAGCAGGTTCCGATCAAGCTCATAGAATTCTGGAATGACCTTAGGCTCAACTCGCGCAGCCTCAGGCTTGGAACGCCAGGTGATCAGCCGGTCCCATGCAGTGCCATCGCCTCGCTCCAAAGGAGCGACGAAGTCCGCCGGTTCTTTTACGCCCACAACCAGGCGAGAAAGCAAAGGAAGGCTGGAGGATGGTGCGAGAAACGATCCCAACCTGTCGCGTTCAGAATAGAGAATGATGGCCTGCTCGGATGCTGACCTCAGCTGTTTCTCAAAGAGCTCCAGCCCCTGCCGCAATTGCTTCTGCTGGGACGGCAAGCAGAGCCCTGTTTTCTCTTCAATGAGCGCAATTTCGCTATCGAGAAAGAAGGGGTTCCCTGAGCTGGGGCGCGGATAGCTGCCGTCATTGAAGCCGAGAATGATCAACTTTCGGTACTTCCTGGACGGCGTGTCACTGGCCCGAAGGACGCTGACACCGCCAAGATAGTATGGGCCTTTCACGGCCGCAGGCTCTTGGTAGAGCCCGGCGGTCTTAAAGATGACATCCCAATCTGGCTCACCGCTATCTGCCGCACCCTCAAGGGACGTGGCTAGCCGGGTAATCTGGTTTCGGGCCTCCCAGACGTCTTCAATGACGCCCTCATCTTCCGACAGCAGCTTCCCAAACTGCCGAAGCTGACTTGCTATTTGTCGGCCATTCGCAGGCGATGCAGATCGGATAAGTTCATAAAGCTCAGCAGATTTGCCCTTGAGCTCTTTGCTCAATTTGGGGCTGAAATCACCATCCATGACCCTGGTGGCCAGATGGTACCCCGTCTCCTTGGGCCAGCAAAGGATGGGTGAAGCATATAGAGAGGCAAGAGCCATAGCAGGCGCAGGACGACGCCGACATTGGACAAAGAGAAGGACAGCCTCTGCGCCGACATTGCGACGGGTTGAGCCGCTGGGCAGCGAAGAGACAGCCAGCCCAGCGTGAGCAAAGGCTTCGGCCAAGTAGGAAGAGTAGTCCCCTATGTCAGGAACGATGATCCCGATTTCACTGCCGTTGAGGTTCGCGTCTTTCGCCAACCAATTCTGGGCGATGGCAGCCGCAGCCTCGCACTCGGAGAGGCTGTCGCGAACCGACAGGACGACTAGGCTTTCATCGTCCTCTACTCGTGTCGCAGACGCATCAAAGATATGACGCTGGATTTGTCCTAGCAGGCTGCCCGGGGGTGCTGAAGAAATCTTGGGGTCAACGATCAGCCT
>CALETE010000033.1 GCA_937920085.1 uncultured Alphaproteobacteria bacterium
CGCTGTCAGCAAACACCGGTCACCCCGGCGGAGGCCGGGGTCCAGTTCATAGGGCGCAGAGTTCCAATTTAGCGTGCTCAGCGCAGGCATTGACGACGACCCGACCTTCAACCTAACTTGAGATTGCGGAGCCCCCGCCTATAGGACGCCCGACGAACATGTAGTCGACACCCATCTGATGCCCGAGCCCGGCGAAACGCCATTCGAGTAACGGAGACCTGTCGTGTCTGACCTACCTTCTGTCGCCTTTCGCGACCTTTCCTATCAATATGAAGGCGCAACCGCGCCCCTGTTTACTAGTCTCTCGGCCCACCTGCCCAAGGGCTTCACCGGGGTCTTGGGTGCCAATGGGGCGGGTAAGTCCACCCTGCTGAACCTGCTCTGCGGACGGCTGAGGCCAACCACAGGCCTGGTGGAGGGCGCAGGGGAGGCGGTCTATTGCCAGCAGCGGACGGACGACCCGCCCGCGGAGCTTGACACCTTTCTGGAAGACTGGAGCGCCCAAGGCTTTCGCCTGCGCGGCAGGCTGCAGGTTGAGGGCGATTTTGCCCTTCGTTGGAATACCCTCAGTCACGGGGAGCGCAAGCGGGCTCAGATCGCCTGCGCCCTCTGGCGGCAACCGGACCTCCTGGCCATTGATGAGCCGACCAATCACCTTGACGCTGCGGCCCGTCGGCTGCTGATCGACGCTCTCGCCGGATTTCGCGGGGTCGGGGTCATCGTCAGTCATGACCGGGCCCTACTGGATGAGCTGTGCGTTCAGTGCATCTGGCTCGAGCCCCCGGGCACCCGGGTCTACCCTGGCGGCTATTCCAGCGCGCGGGATCAGAGACAGGCCGACCGGGAGCACCGTCTGGCCGAACGGGACAAGGCCTCACGCGCCCACCGGGCCCTTGAGCAGGAAATGGCGGTCCGTCGGGAGAAGGCCTCTCAGGAGCACAAGCTCCGCTCTAAGCGTGGCCTTGATCGACACGATAGCGATGGTCGCGAGAAGATCGACCGGGCCCGGATCGCAGACAGCAAGGCTGGCGCCGCCCTGAGGCAAATGCAGGGGCGGGAGCGGCACGCTGCAGACCGCCTAGATAGCACCCGCATTGAAAAGGAGTACCGGACTGGCGTTTGGCTCTCAGCTGAACCTTCCCGCCGCGACCGCCTGTTTGCCTTAGAGGCCGGAGATATTGCCTTGGGTGGGCAAAGGGTCCTGCGCCATCCCGCCCTCTCCATGGGCCCAACCGACCGCATTGCTCTGGTGGGCTTGAATGGCGCGGGCAAGTCGACCCTTCTGAGCAAGATCGTCGGGGCGATCCAGGCCCCTGTCGGCCAGGTCATCCACATGCCGCAGGAAGTCTCAGCAGACGAGGCCAAGTGCCTTTTGGCTCAGGCCCGGGCCTTGCCGCCGGCCCAACTCGGCGAGGTCATGACGGCGGTCAGCCGCCTTGGCTCTCGCCCCCAACGCCTGCTGGAGACCGCTCAGCCCAGTCCGGGGGAGATCCGCAAGCTGCTACTGGCTCTTGGCATGACCCGTTCTCCCCAAATGCTGATCATGGACGAGCCCACCAACCACCTGGACCTGCCCTCCATCGAAGCCCTAGAATCTGCCCTCCTAGAGTGCCCCTGCGGCCAGTTCCTGGTCAGCCACGACCTGCTATTTCTTGAGCGCCTTGAGACGGTGGTATGGCGGATTGAGTTGGACGGGGAGGGGAACGCAGAGGTGGTCTTGCCGTAAGGTTTTGCGGTCCACTGTGAACAATTTCAACCTCCAGCGCTTTCTCGCCCAAAGAGGACCGCCCCATGTCAAAGTTTCCCGATCTACACTACGCCTTGGAGGCCCTGGAGCCGCTGATTTCCTGCCGCACCCTGCACGTCCATCACGACAAGCATCACGACAGATGTATCAAGACCCTGAACGACCTGCTGGAGGGTGCCAAGCCACCGCCCCTCTCACGACACAGACGACACTCTGGGCCAGGCCGCTATGACGCCCCTGCTGGTCTGCGACCTCTGGGAACACGCCTATCAAGAAATCATGCGGATGCCGATCTAAGGGGGCTGAGCTCTAGGACCTGGATACCGGCCTTCGCCGGTATGACCGGGGTGGGCGTTAGGGTGGTGCGCTTTCAGCAAACACCGGTCACCCCGGCGGAGGCCGGGGTCCAGTTCGTAGGGCTGTGATTTTGGGCTGGCGCGACCGTTCCTGATACGCCGCGCCTTACGACCTGGATACCGGCCTTCGCCGGTATGACCGGGGGTGGGGGATAGGTCGCGGCCCTGGTTCAAGCACCGGTCACCCCGGCGGAGGCCGGGGTCCAGTTCTTAGGGCTGTGCTGGGCAGGGTGGGTTGCTCATCGAACCATCCCCATTTCCACCCCCAGCGCCTTCTCCGGCAAGGAGGACCGTCCTCATTCAAGCTGCCAGCAACGTCTTAAACCCTGCAACTCTTCATTAACCATAACCAGCGCATTTGAACCCGGAGTTTTCGTTGCGCGAAAGGGATCATCATGACGGGCGCCGAGGTTCTGGACGTCGGCCGTGAGGCGATCTGGCTGACCATTCAGCTGTCGGCCCCGATCCTGATTGTTGGCCTGATCGTGGGTGTCGCTATCGGGCTTTTACAGGCCCTGACCCAGATCCAAGAAGCCACCCTGGTTTTCGCGCCCAAGATTGTGGTGGTCTTCGCTTCTCTGTTGTTCTTCCTGCCGTTCATGGGCGCTCTGATGAGCAGCTTCATGCGGCACATTGCGGCGCGTATTGCGGGCCTTTAGGACTTTGGAGCCCTTCGCAACGACCCAACAGATTTATGCCGGGGCCCTGATTTTTGCGCGGCTGGCCTCCCTGGTCATGACTATGCCCGGGGTGGGGGATGCCGCTGTCCCGCCACGGATCCGGCTGTCCTTTGCCTTTGTCCTGACCCTGGTCCTGACCCCGATCATCGCCCCGAACTTGCCCCTGATCCCCTCGGCCGTAAGTGCCATTGCCGGTGCCGTGATCAAGGAGGTTCTCATCGGTCTAATGATCGGCACCATTCTGCGCCTGTTCTTGACCGCCTTGGCCACGGCTGGCGAGATTGTTTCGATTCAGACCACCCTATCCTTTGCCCAGACCTCGGCACCTGGCATTGCGCCGGGCTCAACCACCCTTGGCACGTTTCTGGGCCTGATCGGTCTGGTGCTGATCATGACAACCGACCTGCACCACATGTTTATCGCCGCGATTGTGCGGTCCTACACAATCTTCCCCGTCACCCGGGACCTACCGGTTACCGACGCTACAGAGCTGGCGCTGCAGACGGTATCCCAGTCCTTCAAAATGGGGCTGCAGTTATCGGCCCCGGTCGCGGCCTTTGCCCTGGTTTTCAATATCGCAGTGGGCTTGGTGGCCCGGGTCATGCCGCAATTCCAGGTCTACTTCGTGGCCTCGCCCCTGATGGTGCTGTTTGGCTTATCGATCTTCGCCGCCACCTTGGGCATTGTCGGTCTGATCTGGGTCGACGGCTATCGCATGCTTCTGACCCATTTCACCGGCTAGATCATGGCCGAAGAAAATGATGCAGGGTCGAAAACAGAAGAACCTACCGGCAGGCGCCTCGAACAGGCGCGTGCCAGTGGCGATGTCGTCAAGACCCCCGATCTACCGCAGCTGACCTCATTTGCCGGCGCGGCGGCGGCCTTGCTGATATGCGGCGGCTGGCTTTCTCAGAACCTCACCCTCGCCCTGCTACCCTTTCTGGCCCACCCCGACGCCATTCACCTGCAAGGGGGCGGCGGAGTGGTCGTCGCGCGACAGGCCATGCTGGCAGCAGCCCCGTTTCTCGCTGTGGTTCTTGGGGCGACAGCCGTCGCGGGGGTCGGCGGCCATTTGATCCAGACCGGGTTTATGTGGTCCCCAGATAAGCTCAGCGTGGACTTCAACAAGGTCAATCCCATGGCGGGGTTCGAGAAGCTGTTCGGCATCGACGCCCTCGTCAGCTTTTTCAAGTCCCTGCTCAAGGTCGGCTTGGTGGGTTGGATCGCCTACAGCGTCCTCAAGCCCCACTGGCCGGAACTTCAGCAGCTGGCGGAACGTGATCCGATCCTGATGTTCCCCTATGCCATCGACATCGTGAAGCGCCTGATCTTTTCGATCGGTGCCTTCATGCTGGCCATTGCTGGCTTTGACTGGTTTTGGCAGCGCCAGCGCTTCATGACCCGTTTGAAGATGACCAAGGAAGAGGTCAAGGAAGACTACAAACAGTCTGAAGGTGACCCTCATGTGAAGGCCCGCCAAAAAGCGATCCGCGTTCAGCGCGCCCGGCGACGGATGATGGCCAATGTGCCCAAGGCGACTGTGGTGGTCATGAACCCGACCCACTTCGCTGTCGCCTTGAAATACGAGGAAGGCGACGGAACCGCCCCACAATGCGTTGCCAAGGGTGTCGATGCGGTCGCCCTGCGCATCCGCGCCGTGGCCGAGGCTGCCGGGGTCACGGTCATCGAAGATCCGCCCTTGGCCCGGGCCCTCTTCGCCTCAGTGGAGGTCGAAGACTATATCCCGCTCGCCCATTACGAAGCCGTCGCCAAGATTATCGGCTTCATCATGAACGGGAAGAAGAAGCGTCCGGGGGCCGTTTGGTCGTGATCCACCCCGCACTATGCCGCGGAATATCTTTGAAATCCTTGGTTTGTTCAGGTTGATGTATGCTTATCCGTGATTCGCGCGGAGCTTTTCTCCGTCCCGAGGCAAACCCTGCGGCGCAAACCATGGCGAAGCCCAAGACTACATCATCGCAACGCCGCCGGATCGATCCGCTAATCGCCGCGGCAGTAACCCTGTTCCTTGGTGCCGTGGCGTTTGCGGCTGTTCCTGCGGTCAATGCGGGTCTGGCGACCACAGCGGGCATGTTCCTGTTGGTCGGCCTGATCTGTGTTGCATTTGCCGGTGTCTTTGCCCTGCGCCTCACCGGGGAGCCCCTGGCAGAGCGCGAGCCAGGTGCTGACACCTTGCTGATCGCCCTTGAAGAACCTGCGGCCTTTGCCTCTGCTGATGGTCGTATTCATGTGGCCAATGCCGCCTGGACCGAGATTTTCGGAGAGCAGCCCCGCTTGCCCAAGACTGGCCCTGCGGCTGCAAACCTGTTTGCGGCCCTGGGTGCCGCCCGCCGGGGTGATCATGGTAAGGCTGTGCTCAAGGTCAGGGGACAGGATCACCACGCTACCGTCACGGCGGTGGCCGATCGCCGCTATCTGGTACGCCTGTCTGGCCCAGCTCCAGAGCCCTTGGCCCTGCCAACCGCTGCGGCCGAGGTTCTGGCTGCCTTCAATCAGGCCTCGCCCCCGCCGCCAAAGGTGCTGGACGCCTTTGCAGCTGCCTCGCCCTTTGGCGCGGCTCTGCTGGAGGGTGACGACGCCTTCACCGCCACCATTGTCGAGGCCAATCCAACCCTGGCTGCAACTCCGGGCTATTTGGGGGCAGGGTCGGTATTTGGCGAGATGATCGAGCCTGTGACCCGGGCCGATGCCATCCGGCGTTTGGCGGAACACCCCCATACCGAAGCCGCCCTCGAAGTTCGGCTGGCCAAGGACCCCACAAAGATCGCCCACCTTTACCTGTCAAAGTCCGCGGGACGGTGGGTGGCCTATCTGGTTGATGTGTCGGAGCAGAAGCAGATCGAGCTGCAACTGGCCCAGTCGCAAAAAATGCAGGCCATCGGCCAGCTGGCCGGGGGTGTAGCCCACGACTTCAACAATTTGCTCACCGCCATCTTCATGCAGCTGGACGTTTTGGCCAGCCGCCACCCGGTGGGCGACCCCTCCTATGAGGGCCTAAACGAAATTCGCCAGACCTCCACCCGCGCCGCTGATCTGGTGCGCAAGCTGCTGGCCTTCTCGCGCAAACAGACGGTTCAGCGGGAAATCCTCGATCTTGGCGAACTGATCAGCGAATTCGAAGTCCTCCTGCGCCGGGTCCTGCAGGAAGACGTCACCCTGCATACCGAATATGGTCGCAGCCTACCCCATGTCCGCGCCGACCGGGGCCAGCTTGAAACGGCGGTCATGAACCTTGCCGTCAACGCTCGAGATGCAATCCGCAGCCATGGGGGCTCTACGGTCACCATCCGGACGGCCCGGGTCTCGGCAGACGATGCGCAAGCCATGGGCTATCCCGCCGCCCAGGGCGAACAGGCCATGATCGAGGTGTCCGACGACGGCTCGGGCATTCCCCCAGAGGTTATCGACAAGATCTTCGACCCCTTCTTCACCACCAAGCCGGTGGGCGAGGGCACAGGCCTGGGCCTCGCCACGGTCTATGGGATTGTCAAACAATCGGACGGCTGGATTGCAGTGGACTCCACCGTGGGCAAGGGAACGGCCTTCCGGATCTTCCTGCCGGTTCATATTCCTGTTGCGGGGGCTGCGCCCATCGCCCCGCCCGCCAAGCCTGTGCGGCCCCAGGCCCGTGACCTGTCCGGTGCCGGCCGCATCCTATTTGTTGAGGACGAAGATGCTGTGCGCGGCGTGGCCGCCAAGCTGCTCCGCGCCCGGGGCTATGAGGTGATCGAGGCGGCCTCTGGGGAAGAAGCCCTGGAACTGGCTGAATTACACGCGGGGTCCATAGACCTGATGATCTCCGACGTGGTTATGCCCGGCATGCAGGGCCCTGACCTGCTCAAGGCCGCCCGCGGCTATCTGCGCGGTGCACCGGTCATGTTCATCTCTGGCTATGCCGAGGCCGAATTCTCGAACCTGCTGGAAGGGGAGGCCAATATCTCCTTCCTGGCCAAGCCCATCGACATCAAGACCCTGGCCGAGCGGGTGAAGCAGGAACTGCAGCGGGCGGCTTGATAGGCTTGTCGGCTGGATGCTAGGTCGACGGATTGGACTGCTTATCTAGCTGGCTCCCAGAGGCCGCTCAGCCCTTATCTGTCGGGACACCTGCCATGAATTCTTCATCTCCCGCTGCACCCCAGGCCTTCGACCCCCGCCCGCGTATTCAGCAGGACGGCTTGGTGTTCGTCGATCTCGACCATGACGGGGTCGTATCGCCCTATGAAGACTGGCGGCTGCCGGCGGCGGTCCGCGCCAAGGACCTGCTCGGCCGCATGACACTGGCTGAAAAGGTCGGCCAGATGTTGCATGGCACCCTGGCGGCCACCGGGCCGTGGGGCATGATGGGCCATGGTCCAGGCTATGACTTGGAAAAGTGCCAGGCCCTGATCCTGGACCGGGGCGTGACGGCGGCGATTACCCGATTGGTGGCAGATCCTGGGGTTTTTGCCGCTCAGAACAACGCCCTTCAGGCCATAGCGGCCCGGGGGCGGTTGGGCATTCCCCTGGTGGTCAGCACAGACCCGCGCCACCACTTCCTATCGATCATCGGTGCCAGTGACGTGGCCCTCGGTTTTTCCCAGTGGCCAGAGACCCTGGGCCTTGGTGCGATCGGCGATATGGAGCTGGTCCGCCAGTTCGGTGACACTGTGCGCCAGGAATACCGGGCCGTCGGCATCCAAATGGCCCTGTCGCCCCAGGCGGACCTCGCCACCTCCCCCATGTGGCCGCGGATTGAAGGGACCTTCGGCGAAGATCCCAAGCTGGTTCGCGCCCTGACCGGCGCCTATGTGGAAGGGGTGCAGGGCGGGCGATCGGGCGTCACCGCCTCTGGCGTCGCCACGGTGGTCAAGCACTGGGTGGGCTATGGCGCCACCGAAGATGGCTTTGACGGTCACAACAGCTATGGCCGCTATTCAGCCTTTCCGGGCGGTGCCTTCCAAGACCATGTGGACGCCTTCCTCGACGCCTTCGCCTTCAAGGTCGCAGGGGTGATGCCGACTTATAATATTCTCAAGGATGTGCTGGTGAACGGCCAGCCGGTGGAGCCGGTGGGGGCGGGCTTTAGCAAGCTCCTGCTCACCGACCTCCTGCGGGGGACCTGCGGCTTTGACGGGGTACTGCTTTCCGACTGGGCGATTTCCAAGGACGCCAATTCGGCCTGCCTGACGGGCGAGCCACCCCAGAGACCCAACGACATCGCCATGTCCTGGGGGGTGGAGCACCTGACCACCGTTGAGCGCGTGGCCCTCGGCGTCAATGCGGGCCTCGACCAGTTCGGCGGCGAGGACGATCCGGCCCTGCTGCTGGCGGCGATTGAGCAGGGGCTGATTTCCTTAGAGCGCGTGGATCAGTCGGCCTTGAGGGTCCTGACCCTGACCTTTGAACTTGGCCTCTTCGAGCAACCCTTCGTGGACGAGGCTCTCGCCGACAAGGTGGTCGGCTCGCAGGTCGCCCGCGAGGCTGGCCTCGCGGCCCAGAGGTCGTCCCTGGTCATGCTCAAGGACGCTCAGCTGACGGCCGACGATACGGTCTTCGTACACGGCATGAAGGACGAGGCCCTGCTAGCCCGGGGCCTGAAAACCACCTCAGATCCAGCCCAGGCCACAGCGGCCCTGGTCCGCGTCTCCACCCCTTATCAAACCCTGCACCCCACCTTCTTCTTCGGCAGCCGCCAGCATGAAGGGGACCTGGATTTCAAGGACGACAATCCCGACCTCGCCCTGCTGCGCAGTCTGCCCAAGGGCGTTCGCGTGATCCTGGTAGCCCACCTGGACCGCCCCGCCATCCTGACCAATGTCGCCCCCCTAGCCGACGGGCTCTATGCGGAGTTTGGAGTCAGCGACGGGGCCTTGCTGGACGTTCTGCTCGGCCAGGCGCCCTGCCAGGGCAAGCTGCCCTTCAGCCTGCCAAGGTCCATGGACGCGGTAAAACAGCGCCGCTGGGACCGTCCAAATGATGACTCGAACCCGCTGTTTTCCTTGGGGTTTGCGAGTCTAGCTTAAGGTGGCCGGCCGGCTAACCCACGCCACGAGAGCGACTAGCCCTACCAGCACGAAGACGTGGAAAAGGTCCCCGTGCAGCATGCCGACCTGAGCGACCAGGGCGCCGGCGCAGATCCCAAACAGGGCGACGGCGCCGAGGAAAGCCGTACGCGGCCAGAGCAGGAGGGCCGAGCCCGCGACCTCAATGGCCCCCGTGACATATCGGAAGCCCTGGCCAAAGCCGATTTCCCCGAACTCGGCGACCATTTTCGGATTGCCTGAAAGCTTCAGATAGCCGGCGGCGAGGAAGGCGAGGGCCAGCAGGATCTTCAGGATCCAAAGGCCTATGCGGACCCAAGGGCCTTGTTGAGCGATGGTGGTGTATGGGTTGGTCATCTGAGGTCCAGGCCTTACACGCCGAAATGCGGGAAGAGCGCCAGGGCGTGGTCACGGTCTATGCCGGCCTTGGTCTTGTCATCGAAGGTGTTCAGCCCGCCGAGGGCCATGACCTCCAGGCCGATCAGAGGCGCCGGAGCAAAGGGGAAGTCGCTGCCAAACAGGATGTGGCTGGGGTCGACGAGCTCCTTCAGGGCCGCCATGGCGAAGGGAGAGGGCGATAGGGCGGTGTCGAAATAGAACCGCTTCATATAGGTCAGAACGCCCTCAGGGGCCTTCTCCTGATAGTTCGGGAAGTTGTCGGCCAGGGCGACGCGCCAGGCGATGAAAGGAAGGAAGCCTCCGGCATGGGAGAAGATCCAGCGGATGTTTGGGTATTTCGCGGCCGTCCCGGTCAAGATCAGGTTGGTCGCCGCGCGCGTGGTGTCGCACAGGAACTCGATCATGAAGTTGGGGATGTTAAGACCGATCTGAGGGGTGGTCGGGTGCAAGTTGGGATGGACGAAGACCGTGGTCTTGCGGCGGTCCAGCTCGGCCATCAGCTCGTCGAAGGCCGGGTCGCCGAGGAACTGGCCCTCTGTGCTGCCCAGCAGGACGATCCCATCGGCCTTCAGGACGTCGAGGGCGTAGGCGGCTTCGGCGCAGGCGTGCTCAGTAAAGGGCATGGGCAAGACCGCGAAGGAGCCAAAGCGCCCCGGATGGTCCACGGCCATTTGGGCTGAGAACTCATTGCAAGCCCGGGCGAGATCCTTGGCTTCCTGCTCGTCTCCGAAATAGACGCCCGGCGCCGAGAGGGAGGTGATGGCCGTCTGGATATTGTTCATCTCCAGAACGGCCATGGATTGATCCACCGTCCATTTGGGCAGGGGCGTGCCTGCCACCTCAGTAATGCCTCGCGCTTCCATGGCCCGGGTAAAGGCCGGTGGAATGACATGGTGGTGGACGTCGATACGACCTGCAGACCCAGTCATGGGGTTTCCTCTTCAATCTTGTTTTTTGGGGATCGCCGGCTGCGTCGCTTAGTGGGTGACCTTCACCGGCGGCTCGGCCTCGCGTGTGATCTCAGTGAACACGTCGTCGGGCAGGCCCAGCATGTGCTGATACATTTCCGGCGGGAAATGCGGATGCGGCTTGGCCGGGTCGTAGGTTGGCTGCGGGATGGCGCCGCCCTGGCCTGCGAAGGCGGCGGGCTTGACGAAGGCGGCGAGATCCTCGGCGGTGACGCCTGTGAAGGTCATGACCTCAGGGTCGACCCAAGCGTCCGGATTGAGGTCGGCCGTATAGGTGGAAACCTCGAGGGACAGGTCCTCCAGACCGGCGAAATAGATCGACTTACAGAAGCCGTGATCCATGGGCCCAACGACATTGATGCCCCGCGACCGGATGCGGTCGCGCATGTTCAGCAGCTCGTCTTCGCTGTCTACATTGAGGGCTAGGTGCTGCAGGGTGCCAGGCGCAGACGAGTTCAAGGCCGTGCCCGGATGGGTCACGCCGATGGTCCGGGGGATGGTCTTGTTTTCCGGGGTCTGGACGAAGGCGATGGCGCACTTGTCGTTCAGCTTAAGGAAGCCATGCACGGTCTTTTCCGCCCCGTGCATCCAGTAGAGGGCCATAAGCTCCATGCCGAGCACGTCGGTGAAGTAGGCGATCTGGCTCTTGATATCGCCGGTGGAGAGGGCCAGGTGGTGAAGGGCGTTGGGCTTGGTCATGAGGGGGGCTCCCGTCAGATGTTGGCCAGCACGAAGTCGTGCACGGCGTCGGAGAATTGGGCGGTGTGGAACAGCATCAGCTGGTGGCTGGCGCCTTCGAAGATCTTCAGTTCGACCGGGCCGGCTATGCTGTCGGCGGCCATCTTCATGACGAAGGGCGGGAAGGTCGGGTCCTTCTCGCCAGCGGTCACCAGGATCGGCTTGGTGTTCTGGGAGGCCGGGACCTTGGGCTGGTGCTGGAAGATGGTGGCCCAGGAGGCCAGGTCGTAATTCCAGGTGTTCCAGGGATCGAGGCGCTTTTGCTCGCCGGCTCCGGCATAGCCGTAGTCCTCGTCGAAGTTGAAAAGGATGCTGACATCCACCCGGGCGGCCCTGCCGAGCTGGGCGATGGCCTCCTTGAAGCCGTCCGTCCGCCAGGGCCCAGCCCGCATCTCGATGACGGCGGCCGAGGGAATGACCGGCGAGCCCATCAGAATGGCCCCGGTGATGGCGTCAGAGTGGAGGGCCGAAAACGCCGCCGCCACGCCCAGGCTCGAGCCCAGGGTAAAGACCGGCAGGCCTGTGGTCTTCTTCACATGCTCGGCGTAGGTGACCGAAGCCTGAGCCCATTCATCCAGGGTCCACTGACCCCGTGGGCGGTTCATGGTCGACTTGCCGTGGCCTGGGGCGGAGTAAGACCAGATGTCCGCGCCCCGGGCCGCGTGGTGGGTGCAGAAGACGTCATAAATGCCGCCGTGGCTGGCTATGCCGTGGGAGATGACCAGGGCGTATTTGGGGTCATCGCCGCGATATCGGACGGCGTGCAGTTCTTCGACAATGTGCTCTTCGCGCAGCATTTACGGCTCCTTTGGTTCGGCCCTAGAGGCCGAATTCCTTGTGGTATCGGGGGATGAAGAGGGACTTGCCCTTAATCAGGCGGGTCAGGAATGGCCCCACAGTGAGCCCCCCCTTGGTGATGGGCAGGACGCTGGCCCCCTTGCGGGCGCCCAGGGGAACCAGGATGGGGGACGCAGGCCAGGGGCTATAGGTCGGGAGGGTGTCGATCCCCTGGCCGGCGCTTAGGGCCTCTAGGGTCTTGGCCAACCAGGGCGCCTGACGAGAGGATGCGACTATGGTCATGAGGTCGCCATTCGCCGCCATGTCCCCGAAGGCGAAGACGGTCTTGAGCCCTGCAGGTCGCATCCAGCCATCCACCTCGACCCGACCTAGCCGGTCGAACCGGGCTCCGGTCTGACCCGCCATCAGGCCTGCCTCTGGTCGGGCGCCCAGGGCCGGAATGACCAGGTCTGCAGCAAGGGTTTCCCCAGATTCAAACCGCACCGGTCCTGGGTGGGGTCTGTCGAGGTTTGAAATGCGCGCCTTGGCGCTGGCCTTCAGGGTGACCCCCATGGCCTTCAGATCCGCCGCCAGTTTCTGACCCAGGCCAGGGGGGAAGTCTGGGAAAAGGCGGCTGGTGGCCGACACTAGGGTGATGAACTTGCCCGTCAGGGTCGAGGCGATCTCCCCGGCCATTTCAACGCCCACAGCCCCAGCGCCGACAATGACGATGGATCTGGTGTCCTTGATGGCGGCCTGCACCGACGCCGACTCCTTGCGGAAATCCTCCGCCTTGTCGGTCATCGGCTTAAAGGGCGCGGCATAGCCGGACCCAGTGGCCAGGACCACGTAGTCCCCCTGCAGGGTCTTGCCAGACGCCAGGTCGACGGCGCCCTCCGACACCTTGGTCACCCGATCGCGGATGACCTGGCCTCGGGCCAGCAGGCGGTCATAGGGAAGGATGATCTGATTTAGGAGGGTCGGCTCCACCAGGGCGCGGATCGCCGCCACATTGTGAATAAAGGCCTCCCGCGGCTCCACAAGAACCACATCGAATCCGGGGTCCAAGGCCCTCGCCAGGGTGGTCCCGGCATAGCCGCCGCCGACAATGATGACGCGCTTCATGGCGTGATATCTCCAGATGGCCTTGGGGTCCTCACCAGGCGGCCTCCAGGATTTGGGTGATGTCCGCGGCCGTGGTGATGGGGCGAGGGTTGGTTCTGACCCAACGGTTCTGCAGGGAGGTCTGGGCGATGAGGGGCAGTTGGTCTTGGGTCACTCCAGCGTCCCGAAGGCGCTGAGGCAGGCCAAGATCCTGCAAGAGGTTCCGGACCCCCTGGCTGGCGGACAGAGAGCCCAGGGTCGCAGCTATTCGGGTCTGGGCCTGGCGGGTGTGGGCATGGTTCCAGTCGAGGACAGCAGGCAGCAGGACGCAGGAGCAGACCCCGTGGGGAACGCCCGCGACGGCGCCCAGCTGATGGCCTATGCCGTGGCTGGCGCCAAAGGGGGTGCGGTCGAGGCCAGACGAGGCGAGCCAGACAGCCTGCTGCGCCTTTAGCCGGGCCGTCAGATCCTCTGGGTCGGCCGCCGTGGCGCGCAGGGAGGCTGTGAGCTGGGCCAGACCCTCCAAAGCCAAGGCGTCGGTATAGGGGGTGGGCGCCACCGAACAGAGTGTCTCTATGGCGTGGTCGACCGCTCTGACGCCTGTGGAAAGCCAGAGATCGCGGGGTGTGTGGCGGGTGAGGCCAGGGTCGAGAATGACCTCCACAGGGCCTATGCCAGGGCCTGCCACCCCACCCTTGATCTGGGTCTCCGGATCGGTCAGCCCGGCGAGGTCGGAGAACTCTGCGCCGGACAAGGTGGTGGGCACGGCGATCTGGCGGACAGGTGGCGTCGTCCACCCGGCCGGCTTGCCCGAAACATCGAGGGCGCGGGCTGCGCCAGAGGCCAGGACGGCTAGGGCGACCTTCACCGTATCTATGGGCGATCCCCCGCCGAAGGCTGCCACCAGGTCGGCGCCAGTGTCCCGCATGAGGTCGACGAGAGTGTCCACCGTCGGCGCGGGGGTGTGGGCTTGGACACCGTCAAACAGGCCGACGCACAGGGGGCCAAGGTCGGCCGCCGTTTGTTCGGGAACGTCAGACGCGCGCCTAAGGGATGGGGAGGTGACGATCAGCACCCGCTGGGCGCCGCGCCGCGGGGCTGCGGCGCACACGGCCGAACTCGCGGGCTCGCCCCAGCTCACCCGGGCAAGCCCGGTAAAGCTATAGGCGCCTGACAGCGAATTGTTTGTCGACGCCGAACCCAAGAGGTCGCTCCCTGATCGTTTGATCAGGACTATACAGACCCTGATCGATTGATCAAGACGGGCGCAATTGCTATTCGGAGCCCATGACCGCCGCCAAGTCCAAGTCCGTAACGCCCATCGCTTCCCAGGAGGCCCGCGAGCGGATCATCGCCGCAGCGCTAAGGGCCTTCGCGACAGCGGGCTTTGAGGGCGCCTCAACCCGCCAGATCGCCACAGAGGCGGGGGTCGCCCAGAGCCTGTTGCTCTATCATTTCGGGTCGAAGGACGCCCTTTGGCGGGCCGTGATGGACAAGCTGTTCGAGGGCGTGTCGGTCCGTATGGCTGAGGCCCTACGCCAAACCCGCGGCGGGTCGGTGAAGGATCAGCTCTTGGCCATGATCCGGGGCTTCATCGCCATCTGCGCCGAAGATGCGGACATCCACCGGATTATGACTATTGAGGGCCGTCAGCCATCAGAGCGCTTGAAATGGTTAGTGGATCGGCACCTACGCGTAGGTCACCGTCAGGCCTGCGACCTGATCGCCCGCGGTCAAAAGGACGGCAGTGTCCGCCAGGGCGACCCGACCTTGCTCTATTACAGCTTCATCGCCATCGCCGGGACGGCCTTTAGCTTGGCGCCTGAAATCGCGCTTCTGACCCCAGACAAAGAGGTCGTGTCGGCTGGCGCCATTGAGAGCCTGATCGAGGCCCTGATCTTCCTCTGACCTAGCCGCTGTCCTTCAGGTCATGGAACTTGTCGTAGCGGACCTCCAGGACGAAGTCGTCCTTGCGGTGGAGGACGTCCTCAAAGGCGGCGCCCCAATAGATTTCATCGGCGATGTAGGAGTTTCGGGCGTGGACCGTCTGGGACAGGGTCTCGTCCAGGCCAGAGATCGAAACAATGATCTCCGCCTCTGTGGCCACCAGGGCCTCATGGTCCATGCCATAGAGGGGGCTGTGTTCGTTGATCTCATGCATGACCGACCAGGTCAGGCGCAGGACCGGGTTCTCGCTGCGGACCAGGGGCAGGGTGTAGAACCGTCGCATAGGCTTGCCCTCGGCGGTCAGTTCATCGCGCATCAAGGTCAGCTTGGCCTGGGCATCGACAATGCGATTGTCCCGTTCATTGACCAGACGCAGCATGAAGTGGGGCTGGCCGTCATGGGTAGAAATGACCGCCTTATCGCTGAACAGGATCCGCGCGGTGGGCCGGGCGAACTTGGAAAATACCAGGCCCGCCACCACGCCAGTATAGCAGAAGCCGAACAAGGCCTCGGTGGTTACCAGCAGGTTGGTGGCCAGTGTCCGGGGAACCATGCCCCCATAGCCGATGGTGGCGAAGGTCTGGACGCTGAAGAAGAAAGCGTCGGCGAAGGACCCAGGCCGGGCATTGGCGATGCCGTCCCCTAAGGCCAGATAGGCGCAGGCGAAGACCAAATTGATCCCCAGGAACACCCCGCCCAGTACCAGGGCTATGGTCCGCCAACTGCCGCCCAGCAGTCGGATATACAGATCGGAAAATACCGCCCGACTGCGCCCAATGGGAATGACCTTGAACCCATCTCCCCGCGCAAGCATGCGCGGATGTTTTGGCGGAAGGTTGGGCGGTGTCGGCGTCATGCGGAGAGGTTAGCAGGGGAGGGGGTGCCTGTCTCGTGAGGGGCGGTCCAGGCACCCTTGTACCGTTTAGAAATTGACCTCAATCTTGGTGTAATAATACCCACCATCAGTGCTGTAAGGCGAGTTGCGGGAGTAGATCAGCCCGCGGAAGGTCTGATACTTGGCCTTATCAGGATAGGTATCGAGGATGTTTTCTGCCCCGACCTGCAGCTTCACACCCTTGGTCACATCATAGCTCACGATCAGGTCCATAAAGGTGATGGGCTTGAAGGTCTGGGGCGCAAAGGTCGGATAGGCCGCGCTAGGTGCTGCGGTTGCCGGGAAGGTATCGGTCCAGTCTGACCATTCCCCGTAATAGCGGGCACGACCTGTGACTTCCAGACCGCCGATTTTATAGCTGCCAGACACTGTTCCCCGGACTTTCGGCAGGGAGTCTTCCGTCATTTGCTTGGAATAAGGGTTCAGGGCTCGCGACCCGCCGGTGATTTCAGTTTTGAGGTAGCTGAACGCGCCGGTGAGGTTCATGTGGCCAGGTCCAACATCGCGGTTGTAGACCGAGACAAGTTCAAAACCAGTATTTGAGGTATCGTAGTCGTTCTGCAGGAAGTTGGCGGAATAGATATCCTGGAGGTTCGGGATCTGCAGGGCTGTAAGGGCTGCGTTTTCCGCTGGGGTCAGCACATAGGAGGTGCTGGTATTCAGGCGGTGGCTGATGTCGATCTTGTAGGCGTCCAGGGTCATGTCGAGGCCGAACGAAGACTTCCAGACAACGCCAAGGGAATAGTTCTGGGATTTTTCAGCTTCCAGAGGCTTGATGCTGACCCCCGGGCGCTTGTTGAGGATCGCGGCAACGGGCCCGACGGGGCTAAAGCGGCCAGTGGTGGTGATGGATGCCGCGGCATTGGGCAGGAACTGGGACAGGCCTTCGCTGTAGAGCTGGGCTGTAGTCGGGGCCCGGAAGCCCGTGGACACGGTTCCCCGCAGGGCAAGCTCGGGCGTGACCTCGAAGCGACCGGAAACCTTGTAGGTCAGGGAGTCTCCGAAGGTGGAATAGTTCTCGTAGCGGAGCGCGGCGTCCACAGAGAAGCTATCGGTGAGCGGTGCATAGAGATCGACATAAGCCGCTGAGCTGCTTTGATCGTGGGTTCCGGCATTGACCGGCGCATAGCCGGGGAAGCCGCTGGAGCAGCAGGGCAGGGCCGGGGTTCCGCGGGCACCTGGGCCGAAGGCATAGGAGGCCGCGTCACCTGCAAATATCGAGAACTTCTCCGTACGGTATTCCGCACCGAAGGCCAGAACCAGGGGCTGGGACAGTCCGGCCATGGTCAGGGGTTGCGAGCCGTCGAAATTGAAGGTGGTTTCGACCTGTTCAACAGCACCATCATTGAAGGAGGTCGGGCTGTTGGGGCCAAGGGAGGCATTGATGGAGTTGGTCATCGAATAGTCGATGCGGTTACGGCCATAGCCCATGCTGGCATCCAGCTTCAGGCCACTTGCCAATTCAGTCTTAGCCCCGGCGACCAGGCTGGCATCCTTGTCCTCACTGCCGAAATGCGGGGTAAAGCCGGTAGGATAGATCGAAAGCAGGTTCCAGCCTGGGAAGACCGGGCTGGTCTTGAACACGCTGGCATAGCTGCCGACCGGGCCACGATAATTGAAGTCGCCGACGCCGGAGCCTTCGCCATAGGTGCCGAAGCTGTAGAAGGAGATGTTGCCCAGGTCGAAGCCGCTGGTCATGGCCAGTCGGGCGGCCTCCCGCGATGGCTTGCCCCAGTTTACGGCGGGGTTCGGGAAGGCAAGGTTGGGATAGGCGGCCTGGGACGCTGCGGCGTTTGTGCCCTGCTGTGACCGCGAGGTCATGTCGGCCTTCGAATATTCCCCCGTCAGAGCCAGGAAGGCCCCGCCGGCGCGCCACCCGCCATGCAGGCCGATCCGGGGTCCAGCCCCGTCACCTTCGAACTGCTGGCCATACTGCAGGAACCCACGATAGCCAGCGCTGTCATCAAGGGTCAGGTTGATGACCCCGGCAATGGCATCCGAGCCATACTGGGCAGCAGCGCCGTCCCGCAGGACGTCGATGGACTTAAGAGCTGAGTTCGGGATTTGGTCGAGATCTGGGGCCTGGAAGGCACTTCCATAGCTCGGGTTCATCATCATAGCAGAGCGGTGGACCCGCTTGCCGTTCAGCAGGACCAGGGTCTGGTCTGGAGACAGGTTCCGAAGCCGTGCTGGGCGGACAAAGATCGTCGCATCAAGGGCGGGCAGGGTCTGGACGCTGAAGGATGGAACCAGGCTGGCCAGGGTTTCTACCAGTTCGGCAGAGCCGGTCTGACTGATGGCTTCCCGGGAAATGACGTCGACGGGCTCAAGACTGTCCAAAGCGGTGCGGGGGACGGCGCGGGAGCCAGTAACTGTCAGGGTTTCCACTGTCGCGGCGTCGTTCGTTGTGACCGTTTCAGCGGCCATGGCTAGGCCAGAGGCCGAACTGACGGCAATCAAGGCGATTAGGCTTACCGTGGATTTCATGGTGTCTTCCCCCAAAGTCAGAAAAGGGGGCGCGGCGCTCCATCACCCCCGCAGAATTTCCGCTGTAGAGCGTCTATCGGTGACGCTCGTGTGCCGTTTTGGTGAACTAATTGCAGCCCTCCACAGCCGGGGGCTTGCCGGCCAAGGCCGCTTCCGGCCACCCCCACCCACAAACAAACCTTGCTTCTCGGCGCGCAAAGCCTCATCTAACCCGGCCCGTGATCCCTGTGTGTGTATCATGGAGCCCAAGGACCTTAGATTTCATGCCCTTTCCGACCGTTCACCCCGCCTTAGCGCGCGCTTTGGCTGCTCAAGGCTATGCAGAGCCGACCCCTGTTCAGGCCGCTGTCCTGGCCGATGAGGCCGCTGGCCGCGACTTGCTGGTCTCGGCCCAGACCGGATCGGGCAAGACCGTGGCCTTTGGTCTGGCCGCTGGGCCGACCCTGTTGGGCGAGGCCGACAAGCTGGCCTATAGCGTGGCACCCCTGGCGCTCGTGATCGCACCGACCCGGGAACTGGCCATTCAGGTCAATACCGAGCTGTCCTGGCTCTATAAGGACGCCGGTGCCATTGTCGTCTCCTGCGTCGGCGGCATGGATCCGCGACGGGAGCAGAGGGCCCTGCAGGGCGGCTGTCATATTGTCGTCGGCACCCCTGGGCGTCTGAAGGACCATCTTGAGCGCGGCAATCTTGACCTCTCGGCCCTGCGGGTCGTGGTCCTTGATGAAGCCGATGAAATGCTCGACATGGGTTTCCGCGAGGATCTGGAAGAAATCCTCGACTCCGCGCCGGAAGGCCGCCGGACCCTGATGTTCTCCGCGACCATCGCCAAGGAAATCGCGGGCCTCGCCCGCCGTTATCAGACCGACGCCCTGCGGATCGACACCGTCAACCGCAATCAGGCTCACGGGGATATCGAATACCAGGTCATCCGCATCGCCCCCAATGAGATTGAGCATGCGGTGGTCAATGTCCTTCGCCTGTTCGAAGCGCCGGGCGCTCTGGTGTTCTGCAATACCCGCGACGGGGTTCGCCACATGCACGCGGCCCTGCGCGAGCGGGGGTTCTCGGTGGTCGGCCTGTCTGGTGAATTGGGGCAGAGGGAGCGTTCCGACGCCCTCCAGGCCCTGCGCGATGGCCATGCCCGGGTCTGCGTTGCCACCGATGTGGCGGCCCGTGGCCTTGACCTGCCGGACCTCGGCCTCGTCATTCATGCCGACCTGCCGGTGAACAAGGCCGGCCTCCTGCACCGTTCGGGCCGTACGGGCCGGGCCGGGAAGAAGGGGGTTTCGGTCCTGCTGGCGCCCTATACCCGCCGCCGCAAGGTCGACATGCTACTGGCCTCAGCCCACATCGAAGCCGTGTTCCGTGGTCCACCAACCGCTGAAGAAATTCGCGCTAAGGATCAGGTCCGCCTGCTGGAAGATCCTATCCTGGCTGAACCTGCGGCCGATGAGGACCTGGCCCTGGCTTCCAAGGTGCTGGAGACCATGACCCCAGAGGTCATCGCTGCCGCCCTGATCCGCCTCTACCGCAAGGGCCTGCCCTCGCCGGAAGACCTCTATGATGATCCCCGCGACAATGGTCAGCGGACTCTTGGCGCTAAGGGCGACCGCGGAGATCGGGGTGAAAAGGGCGAGAAGTGGCGGCCTGAGCGGGAAGATCGCGATGGTGGTCCCGTCGGCCGGCCTGAGCGTATGGCGCCGGAAGACGTCACCTGGTTCCGGGTCACGGTAGGCCGTGCCAACAATGCCGATCCCAAATGGCTGATCCCGCTGATCTGCCGCCTGGGCCATGTGACCAAGAAGGAAATCGGCTCGATCCGCATTTTCGATCGCGAGACCAAGTTCGAGATCGCCAATATCGCCGCTGACAAGTTCGCAGGGTCTGTGAAGGCGACGGAAGCCGACGAGATCAAGATCGAGCCCTCGACCCCGCCTGGCGGTCGGCCCGAAGGCGGTGGTGGCGGGCCTCGCAAGTCTTTCGACGGTAAGCCGCCCTTCAAACGCGGCGAGGGCAAGCCCTTCAACAAACCAGACGGCGACCGTCCCAAGCCCTGGGCTGGCAAGGATCGTCCGGCCGGTGAGAAGTCCTATGGAGACAAGCCCTTCAAGGCTAAGCCCTATGGCGACAAGCCCGGCGGCGGCAGTGGCGGTAAACCCTTCAAGGGCAAGTCCAACGACGCGCCTCGTCCCCCCCGCGGCGAAGGTAAACCCTTCAAGCCTGCGGGCGGTAAACCGTTCAAAGGTCCGAAGCGCGACAAGGGGTGAGGCGCACAGCCTTATGATCTGGACCCCGGCCTCCGCCGGGGTGAAAGGAGGGGCGTTAGGCGCAAATTCAGGATGATCTGGTTTTCAGGTCGGCAAGTTTCTTTTCGAGATCTGCCTTATCTCTGTCCAGGCCGTCTTTTTTATTGATAAGGGCCTGCTCCCATTCTTTCCCCTTGTCGATCTCGTTAGATTTCGCAGCAAGTGCGAACTGCAATACAGACAACCGACTGGCAGCAGCTGATTTATCAGCCTCACTGCTGTCTGAAGCTGCCAATACATTAGAAAGCGATCTGATTTCAGATTTCAATTCATCAATGGTTTTTTTGGCATCCGCGCTATCGATTTTAGTCATATTTGACGCAGCTTCGGCTCTGATTTTAAGGCCGGCATTAAGCTCATTCAGTGTTTCGGTGTAGTGTTTGGCATTCACCGCAAGCTGTTCTTGATAAATTGCACGTTCTTTTTCAAATTCAACAATCCGTCGAATTGTGTCACTCTGAGTATTAATGACTTCAATTTCCTTAGTTTCTTTGTTGAATTGAAGCTGAGCTTTACCCACTGCATCCTCGACCAGTTTGCGCATACCGGTTTCCAGACAGAAATCGTTATATGTCTGGATTTGGATCGTAGCTTCGCCCCAAGTCTTCGGCATCATTTCATTGATGCCGCCCTCATATTTGTCCTGGGCTTCACGGACTTTTGCCTGAAGTGTACTGACCGACTGCGCCAGAAAGGCATATTCCTCGTAGTTGTCGAGCCAGGCCTGCAGCAATCCAATTCCAAGCGCATATAGCGACGTGGATCGGCCTGATGCCTTGGTAATCCCGAGAATGCTCGCCCCCCCGTTCGAGACGATGCCAAACGTCTTGTTGCCGAAATTATACTTGGAATGAGTCTCACCTAATTGATTGAACGCATAGGTGCATACACCCCGGGACAGGTTGAGTCCGGCGCGGCGATACTCGAAATTGGCTCTGCTTGCATCTGCGCCTGGCGACCGGGCGGCGGTCGAGGCTGTCTGATAATCAACCAGCAGGGTTCCGATTGATCCTGCAGTTCCCTCGGTTTCATCAATCAACTGATCGCGCCGCTTCGCGCCATCCTTGGTGCTCTTGACGATCACCACATCACGCTCAACTCCGAAACGATCATGGGCCGTTCCAAGAGGGGATCGAACGATCCGATTGTCCGGTTTAGGGTAATTTGAATTGACGGTAGAACACCCCGCCATTGAAAGGGCCACCACAATGATTGCTGTTGCGGACTGATTGATCGCCATGATTGAACCCTGAAGCGCTACGCTTGCAATATTTAGGGTCAATAGAAATTCAATGTAAACCTATAATTGTATTTTGGACTGCATTTCTCTTCGCATTAGCACTGGCTAATTATCTTTGCAGAGTGAGCGAGCAAGTCCTGTGACGCTATTCCGCCCCGGCCAGGGCGAGCAATGACACCAGCCCCACCTGCATGCCCTTGAGGCTGCTGGCTTTTTCTACATCGACCCATTCGTCGAGGGCGTGTGCCCGGCCTGCTGAGCCGCCTGAGCCGATGGTGACGGCGGGAATGCCTAAGCTCATGGGCACGTTGGAGTCGGTGGACGAGGCCTCGAAGCTGGTCTCAAAGCCCAGGGCGCGGCTGGCAGCCTGGGTGATCTGGACGATGGGAGAGGCCTCGTCAGTCCGGCCGGTGGGGCGTTCACCGATCACCTTGGCCTCATAGGTCACAGGGCCGTACTGGGTGGAGCGGGCCTTGTTCTCCAGGGCCACAGCCTTGACCAAGATGTCGTTCAGTTGCGCATCCAGCTTGGCCAGTTCGGCGGCGCTTTCAGAGCGGAGATCCACTTCCAAGAAGACGTCATGGGGTATGGCGTTCACCGAGGTGCCGCCCCCCACCACGCTAGCGGCATAGGTGGTCTTTGGGTTTGACGGGGTTTGAATGGTGTAGAGGTCGGCCACGGTCTTACCCATGGCGGCCATGGGATTGACCATGCCATAGGCACCATAGCTGTGCCCGCCGGGGCCATGGAAGGCGATGTGATAGCGCTTTGAGCCCACACCCTGATTGACCACATAGCGGGGGTCGGCACCGTCCATGGAGATGAAGGCCTTGATGCGACCGGCATATTTGCTCTTGTTGAAGAGATACCGGACGCCGCGCAGGTCGCCCGCGCCCTCTTCGCCCACATTGCCCACGAACAGGATATCGGCCTTTGTCTTGATCTTACCGGCGTCCAGGGCCCGCAAATAGGCCAGGAGTGTGGCGAGGGATCGGGTATCGTCGCCGACCCCTGGGGCCATCAGCTTGGTCCCCTCCCGGCGGACCTTCACGTCGGTTCCTGCGGGAAAGACCGTGTCCAGGTGGGCAGCAAACACCACCACTGGCCCGCCATCCACATGGGCCGTCCCCCGTCGCAGACCCATAACATTGCCCTCGGCGTCGGTCTCGACATCGGTAAGGCCGGCGGCCTGGAGCCTTGCCAGATAGGCCTTGCCGCGCTCGGCCTCATGGAAGGGCGGGGCGGGGATTTCGGTCAAGGTGATGATGTCGGCCACGGTCTGGTCATGGGTGTCAGCCAGGGTCTGGACCGCCGTCTTATAGCCTTTGCTTGCGAGAATTTTCGCAATCGCCTTGGCCGGATCGGCCGCGTAGGCCGGGGCGGAGACCAGGGCCAAGGCTGTTACAGCGGCGATCAGGCGGGAAAGGGACATGGAGGGCGACCTTAGGTGCGGGTGCTGGCGACAGAGCGGGCTTCGCGGAAGGAGACCAGGCGCTGGGAAGCTTCGTCCCAAAGGGCCAGGCGGACGGTCTTGAAGCTGTCCCATAGGCCGATCCGGCTGACGGACTTGAGCTCTGGGTGATCGGTCAAAATGTCCGATAGGCGGTAGAAGGGAATGCGGCTGGACAGGTGGTGGACATGGTGAATGCCGATATTCGCTGTTAGCCAGCGCAGGACCGGCGGCAGGTCGTAATAGGAGCTGCCGAGCAGGGCGGCATCGGCGCGGTCCCAGTCGTCATTGCGGGCCCAGGCCACGCCTTCGAACTGATGCTGCACATAGAACAACCAGACACCGATGGTGGCGGCGACCACCATGGTCAGGAAGTTGATCACCAGGACGGGAGCCACGCCCACCCACCAGATCAGCAGGGCTAGCCCCCCCACAATGCCGAGCAAGTTGCCAAGGGTTGAGCGCCAGGGCCGCCAGCCTTGCTTCATCAGGCCAATGGGCAAACGCTGTTGGAAAAAGAACACAAAGACCGGACCCAGGCCGAACATGACCAGGGGATTGCGATACAGCCGATAGCCCAGCCGCTTTAACGGCGAGAGGGCCTCGTATTCTGCGACGGTCAGCATTTCGATGACCCCCAGACCGCGCCGGTCGAGATTGCCCGAGGTGGCGTGGTGGATGGCGTGGGTCTGACGCCAATAGCTGTAGGGGGTCAGGGTCAAGACCCCGATGGCCCGGCCGACCCAGTCATTGGCCGCCTTGGCTTCGAAGAAGGCACCATGGCCACAATCATGTTGGATCATGAACAGACGCACCAGGAACACCCCCGCGGGCAGGGTGAAGATCAGCGCCAGGGCTGGGTGGCCGAAGTTCCAGGTCAACCAACCTAGCACCCAGCAGACGGCCAGGGCGGTGGTGGTCAGGATAAGTTCAAACAGGCTACGCCCAAGGTCTGACTTCCGGTAAGCCGCGAGCTTGCGGTTCCAGTCTTCCATCTGTGTCACGGACGAATCGGCTCCGAAAAGAGTGTCTGTCGTATATCCATCATGTTTGCGTTGTTTGTACGACGGCTGAGGATTGAAAGCTTAGGAAATCTCCATGCGCGAGAGGATCACCGTTCGGGTCCTGCTGTTTGATCCAGATGGCCAGATTCTGTTGATGAAGGGGCGTATGACCTACCGGTCCACGGATTTGGGGGCCTGGTTCACCGTCGGTGGCGGGGCTGACCCTGGTGAGACCCTGGAAGACTGCGCCCGTCGAGAGGTTATGGAGGAGTCGGGCTTTACCGAGGTCACCCTGGGCCCTGCCGTATGGCGCCGCACGGCCCCGGGCATATTGGCCGATGGTGAGCGGGTTTTGCTGGTAGAGACCTATATGGTCGCCTGGGTTCCGGGCGGAGAGCCCGTCCGCGATCACTGGGAGGCCCATGAGCACGATCTGGTGGACGACCTGCGTTGGTGGACCCTGGAGGACCTGGCGGCCTGCGAGGAGCAAATCTTCCCCGAGCGTTTTTTGGAGCTCCTGCCAGACGTCGCAGCGGGGCGTTACCCTGAGACGGTGTTGGATATTACGGTGCGGTGAGCCTTTGGTGGGGGATGCTCTAAGTCTGAGCCCATGGACTGGACGTCAGTGTGAAGATTCTCGGGCGCGGCGTGTCTAAAAAGGGCGCAAGGCGCAACCAATTTGGCGTGAATTTTGCGTGATCGATTTTGCGTGATGTCAAATTGATACAAGTTTCGGATACTGAAAGTCCTTAAATGCGAAGTCTGGCCATTATTTCCCGAAAAGGGGGCGCTGGGAAAAGTACCCTGGCGCTGAACCTGGCCGTGGGCGCGCATCTTCGGGGCCGAAGGGTCCTCCTGGCCGATATTGATCCGCAGAGGTCGTCGACGGAAGCCCTTCGAAATCGTCGTAAGGAAGGCCCAATCGTTGCCCCCTCTACAGCGCGTAAGTTGCGGATTTGTCTGCAAGACGCTGAGTTACAGCGCCTGGAAGATGTGTTCATCGACACGTCCGCCGGGGCTGAGGAAGATCGGCTAGAAGCAATCCGATTGGCTGACGCCTGCCTTCTGATCCTGCGGCCCGCCTATCTGGACATTATCGCCGCCGCGCCGACCGTCGAACTTCTCCGCCGACTGCAAAAGCCCACCCTGATCATGATCAATCAAGCGCCGCGCCGCCTGGCCTGTTCAGAGCGGGTGGAGTTGATCCGGGCGATGGACGCGATCCGTCTTTTTAAGATTCCTATCGCTTCTGAAATCATCCGAACCCGCCGTTGCTACCAGTTATCGCCGCAACTGGGGTTATCTGTTGAAGAATTGGGCCATGATGAGACCGTTCAGGAAATGGCCCGGGCCTATAAAGCCGTGTCCAACTTCTGCGAAAAGGTCGATAGGGATCGGCGGCTCCGAGAGGCACAGAAGCGCGTCTTCACCCCGCCGATCATCCCGCTGGCCCATGCAACCTATTACCCGCCCTGGATCGATTGACGCCTTTTTACATTCAGTGAACTGAAGATAAGCTCACCTGGCTCCATGCAGGTTAAGGACGGGCGCTGGATGATTACCTTTTTGAACGGTGTCACGCGCGACATGGCCGGTCTTGCTCTATCTATTCTACCTGTTGAACGCGACGTCGATCAGACCCAACTTGCCGCCCGATGCTTTGAAGCGCATTAGGCCTGAGGCTTAGTCCTTCAGAATAGACATGAATTGAAGTTCGAATATGGAGCAGCCCCTATGACCCAGACCATCTTCATCACCGGTGCCTCTACCGGTCTTGGCCGGGCCACAGCCCTGTTGTTTGCGCAAAAGGGCTGGAAGGTCATCGCCACCATGCGCAGCCCTGATAAGGAAACGGAGCTCGGCAAGGTTCCTGGGATCACGGTCATGGGCCTGGATGTCACCAATCCAGCCCAGATCATTGAAACCGCCAAGGCCGCCCTGGCCCTCGGCCCTATCGATGTGCTGTTCAATAATGCTGGCTATGGCCTGGCTGGCGCCTTTGAAGGTGCCACCGATGACCAGCTGGTCAACCAGCTCAACACCAACCTGCTCGGCGTCATGCGGGTGACCCAAGCCTTCCTGCCGGGCCTGCGTGCTCAGGGGCACGGCACCATTTTGACCACCACCTCCATTGGCGGCCTCGTGGCCTTCCCCTTCAACTCGGTCTATCACGCTACCAAGTGGGGCCTGGAAGGTTGGAGCGAGAGCCTAGCCTTTGAACTGGAGCCCTTCGGCCTCAAGGTGAAGACCATCGCCCCTGGCGGGATCGCCACCGACTTTGCCAGCCGCTCCCTCGTCTTCACGACGCATCCGGACTATATGGAGGCCATCGGCAAGACCATGGCGGCCTTTGCAAATCCTGACCGTCGGTCCAACGGATCCACCGCCGAGCAGGTGGCCGATGCGGTCTATGCCGCAGTCATGGATGACGCTGATAAGATCACCTATGTGGCCGGAGAAGACGCCAAGGCCAACTACGCTCAGCGTCTGGCGGTCGGGATCGACACGTTCCGCGCTGGCATCAAGCAGATGTTCCTGGGCTAAGCCTCGAAGATCGGGGGTGGGGCTGGGTGCCCTGCCGTACATCGCCCTGTCCTAGGGTGTCGTGTCTCTCATGGGCTCTAAGCAAAGGGGCGCTTCCAAAGAAAAAGGGCCCGGTGGTGACCGGGCCCTGATCCATTCCGCCGAAACTCAGTCCTAGAAGGACTTCTTGACGCTCACATACCAGTAGCGGGCATAGGGCTGATAGACTGTGCCCAGATAACCGCTGGACGATAGGGGCGGGGTTTCGTTGGTCAGGTTGCGGACACCGACCTTGACCTTGGTATTGGCCATGACGCCTTCGTCCAGGGCAACTTCGCCATAGAGATTGGCCGTGACCTGGGAATCGATGATCCAGGGCGACCCGGCGGAATCCAACAGGCTGGTGTCGTCGATGGGCGAGACGTACTGGGTATAGGCACCGACCGTGAAGGGGTCGAGGTTCCAGGTCATGGAGGCGTTCCATTTCCACTCCGGACGGCCGTTCTGGCGAACCAGATTGCCGCCGCCGGTAATGGTGGTGCCAGCATTGATCTGACCGGCAGCTCGGGCCGCCAGCAGGGCGGCAATGGCCGGAGACGGCTGCTGATAGAACTTTAGCAGGTTAGCGGCTGAAACCTGAACGCTGAAATTGCCCAGGCTTGTGCCCTTTAAGCTCCAGTTCAGAGCATAGTCGATGCCGCGGGCTTCCTGGGGCAGCAGGTTGACGTACTGGTCCTTCACATAGAGCACGGTCCCGACCGGGGTCAGACCTGTGCCGGCAAAGGCTGCTGCATCATCGGAGGTGGCTGCTGCGCGGACCACATTGGGGTTAGACCCACCAGAGACCCTGGCCAGATAGTCTGCGATCAGGGCATTGCCCTCGCCGAACAGGCCAACAATGCCCTCTTGCTTCACATCCCAGAAGTCAGCCGTGAAGGTGAATTGGCCAAAGTCCGAGGGGATGAACTTGGGTTCAAACACCAGGCCAAAGCCGTAGGTCTCGGAGTCTTCCGGCTTGAGTTCCGGATTACCTGAACGCTGGGCAGAGACGCTGAGCGAGCGGGAACAGGCGCTGAAGCTGGTAATGCGCTTGGCGCGAAGGTCGGCTTCACAGCGCACCCAGTCGGTCCGGGAGTTGGCGCGGGTAATGATCGAGGCATTAATGACCTCAAGGTTTGGGGCCTTGAAGCCTTGAGCCCAGGAGCCCCGCAGACGCAGACCCTCCACCAGGTCCCAGGCCATGGCTACCTTGGGCTTGGAGACATTGCCAATGTCGCTGTAATCCTCGAACCGGCCGGCGAGCTGCAGTTCGACATTGCGGACCAGGGGAATACCCATCTCTGGTGAGATGACCGGAACTGCGAATTCCACGTAGGCCGAGGTGACCTTGCGTTTGCCCTTGGTATCTGGAGACGGGCTGGTGCCGATCAGGTCGCTGCCGTAGGCAATGCCGGTGACCGAATTGGTATAGGTGATGGTGCCGTCCACCCTGGCGTCGCGGTCGTCTTTCTGGGTTTCGCGGCGATATTCGATGCCTGCTGCCACGCCGACATTACCGCCAGGCAGGGTGAAGAGGTCAGCCTTGTTCACCCGGAAGTCCCAGGAGGCCAGGGTACTGACGCTGTCACGGGTCGCCTTGACGCGGATGGCATCTAGGGCTGCGCTATTGCTCGGCGCGCCGTCGCCCAGACTGGGCTGGTCAAACGTACCGCCATTGAAGGGATTGTAGGCACTGGAGTTGGACAGTGCGATCTGGCGCTGGAGCGCCGTGGCACTGATGCCGTCGGACACATCCTTGGCTTCGGCTTGCGAATAAAAGGCCGCCGACTCCCACTTGAAGCCGAACTTTTCGCCCTTCAGGCCCATGAGGAAGCGCAGCTGGTCATTGTTGACATCCACCCGCGACAAACCGGCGTCCACAAGGGCATAGCTGGTCAGGGTGACGGCCAGTCCGGTCGTCGGCGCAGTTATCCCCGGCAGGCGGTTGGGATTGGTGACGCCACCGAATGTGGTCGGGCCGAAGGGATTGTAATAGCTGGTGACGGGGGCTGTGATCACCTGGGCCGAGGTGGTGGCGATGGGCGATTGCAGGGCTGTGGACTCAGCCTTGTAGATCCCAAATTCGCCAAAGGCTGTGATGTCGTCCGTCAGGCGGTAATTGCCGGTCAGGAAAACGTTGAGACGCTTGACCTGAGGCATGGTCGACAGGCCCAGGGCGGCATTGTCAAAGCGCAGGTTGCGGTCTTCCGCCGACGTCGCAGGGGCCCCGTTCTGCAGACAGATGCCAGTTCCAACGCTGATCAGGCACCCCGTGTTGGTGTTGGGCTGGATGTGGAAAGCCCCGCCTGTGCTGGTGATTAGGCTGGTGCCCACCCGAACTGCAGACGCGGCCGTGAAGCTGCCCCAGGGGGTTACGGTCGCGCGGCCGTCTACGCTGGCGGCGCCATCAAAGCGCGTACCGGCAAACAGCGGGCGCTTGTCAGAAGAGGCCGTGAAATCTTGGTCCGTAGATTTCAGGGCTGTCCGCTTGTCATAGGTGACAAAGGCGGTGAGGTTGCCCCTGTCGAAATTATGGCCCCACAGACCATTCAGGGTGTATTCCGCCATATGGGTGCTTTCGGCGGAGCCATACTGGGCCTCGACCTGCATGCCGTCGAAATTGTCCCGCAGCACGGTGTTGACCACACCGGCCACGGCGTCTGTGCCGTAGATGGCGGCCGCGCCGTCCCGCAGAACTTCGAGGCGCTTAAGCCCCGTGGTCGGGATGGCATTGGTATTATAGGTCAGGGTGGGCACGAGGCTCAGGCCATCAGCCTGGCTGGTGGGGTGGGTCACAACCCGGCGACCATTGAGCAGGACCAGGGTGTTGCCTGAACCCAGATTGCGCAGGTTCACCGACCCGATGTCGCCCCGGGCGGAATTGCTGCTGCCGGGCAGATAGCTGGAATTGTAGTTCACATCCCCCATCTGCGGGATGGAGCGGAAGAGATCATCACCTGACGAAGCCGCTATGGTCTGCAGTTGTTCTTGTCCCACCACTGTCACCGGCAGGGCAGTTGTCACCTTGGCACCTTCGATCCGCGACCCGACGACGATCAGTTCCTCGACCGTCTCTGGTTTGGCAGCGGTTGCTGCAACAGCACTGGTTGCCCAAGCTGAACAGATGGCGGTGGTTGCAAGTATCGCGGCGCGCAAGGGTGCCCGGGTCGTCGTCATCTGTATCAATCCCCTGAAATAGTCCCGTACCTGTCGGCAAACCCGTGAGTTACCGCCGACAGCATTAACCTACATGAACGCGGTTTTAAGTACGTCTGCCCAAAGATCAATAGAAGGTCAGGTTATCAAGCTCGAGCCAGACCTTCTCGCCAGCCTTGCGGGTGGCTGTCAGGGAGAGGCTTGTCACATCATCTCCAGTCCAGGCGGTCCGGCCCGCAAGGGCGCTGAAGGGCAGCTTGACCGTCTTCCAATCCGCCCCCGCCGTAAAGTCCTGCGACCATCGGCCGCCGGTTCCTTCAAAGCCCAGGGCATAGACACCTTCGCCGCGCACTTGGACCTGGACACCGGAAAAGCCGCGAACATCCATCGGGCGCAGCCCAGCCCTGGAGAGGGGGAAATTAGCCCCTGCCACAGGATTGGCCTTGATCGACATGCGGGCGTCGATGGACAGGGCGTGGCCACCATCGGGGCGGGTCACAATCTGAGCGACTTCTACCGAGCGATCACTTCCGCCGTCGAATTCGTCGGTCCGCAGGGTGTCGAGGGCGGTCCGGCCATCCGGGCGCTCGAAATCGTCCAAAAGGGCGGCCTTGAGGACCTGGGTTGGCAGGGTTCGAGATTCATTGGCTGTCATCGGGGGCGCGCCGGGTCCGAAGACTAGCTTGCCGTCGATCAGAACCCGATCGGTCTTGTGGACGTCGGAAATATTGTTCCAGGGGGCACCTTTGATCAGAACCAGGTCGGCGCGCTTTCCGACCGCAATGGTTCCCCGGTCATCGTCTTGGGCCATGAGTTTCGCGCTGGCCGAGGTGCCGGCCACAAGGGCCTGGCTGGGGGTAAGGCCGGCCCTGACCAATAGCTCCATTTCATGCAGGGTAGAAAATCCGTGCCTTGTCCCGGGCATGCCGGCGTCGGTGCCAAGCCCGATGGTCACGCCAGCGTCGAACAGGGCCTTGGCGTTGGCCAGAGCATAGTCAAATTTCTTGAAGGCTTGGTCAGGGCGACCGCCTTCCGGATCACGGGCGGGCTGGCCGGGCTTGAGCGGCTCATAAACCGCCAGGGTCGGGGTGACGCTGGTGCCTCCAGCCTTGATGGCCGCTATGGTCGCCGCATCAAGGGGGCGGTCCTGCAGGCTGTGGGCAATGACGTCGACCTTGGCTCGACCCGCGACGGCCCCACGATCAACGCTGACTGTATGGGTCAAGACCTTCAAATGGCTCTTGTGCGCGGCCTCGACCAGGGCGCTGAGGGTCCAGGCATCCATGCTGGTATTGTCCGGTGCCATGCCGTAGCGCCACCCGTCGGTGAAGGCCTTGATGAGATCGGGATGGTAGGGGGCCAGGCTTTCGATCGCCCGTCGGGCGGCGTCCGGTGTGTTGACCCATTTGGTCGTGGACGTGTCAGCCCAATCCGCCCCGTGGCCGCCGGGGGTCGAGACCCGTGCTGCGAAATTGACATGCGGTGCCACCAGGGTCGCCAGCCATTCGCGGCGAGGCGCGAAGGCCTCCGGCGGCGCATGGAAGTCATTCACCGTTGTCACGCCTGAAGCCACATAGGCCGCAGCGATTTGAGGCGTTGTGGCCGGGGTACCTGCTGGGGTCCAGTGGGTATGCAGGTCGTAAAAGCCGGGCACGAGGGCCTCGCCTTCAGCCTTGATCACCTTTGCGCCGAGGGGAATCCTGATCTTGGGGCCGACCGCCTCGATCCGACCATTTCGGATCACCACATTGGCCTGCTGTGGCGCGGATCCCGTACCGTCGAACACCATGGCCCCGACTATGGCCACCGCCTGCTGCGAGGGGGCGGCCACGGCGGCGCCTGTCAGGATCAGAGAGCCCAACAGGGCCGTGGTCATCAGCTTCATCGCGCGTGTCATTTTGGTCAGCCCCAGGAGTTCCGGAGCGACCTTAGCTGAGTTTTCGCCGATTCCGAGGGGTGCCGGTCAGGCGGACGGCATTTGCGACGTGATGGTCGCCATGTCGAAATACTCACGCCAGTAGGTGATTTGTCCCCCTTTGACTTCATAGACCCCGGTCACCGGCAGCTCGACCCACTTGTCGCCGAAGAGGTGGCGGTCAAGGCGCTCCAGGAAAACGATGTTTCCGACGGTGGATTCCCTGAGGATCACAAACTCGTTTTCTTTGGTCGGCGCGAAGAAGGGTTCGAGGGCCGCCCGGACCCCTGCGGGGCCGACCGAACTGCCCATGGGCGGCGGGTTAATATAGTCGCAGGTCTCAGAAATAAGCTTCAAGCCCTCATCATAGTTGAGGATTTCCATGAACTTCATGAACTGGCGGACGACGTCGATGGGGGATGCGGACATGGGACTCTCCTGAAAATTCTCGATCTATGGTCGGCGGGTCGGCGAGGCCTTGCAATTACCCCGCAGGTTATCGGGACGATGCCGCTGCGCCTCTGAACAGGGCCTCGGTCTCTGGATCGGCTGGGAAGAGGGTCTCAAGGCGCAGTTCATCGGCGGTAACGTCCTGGGCCGTGCCGAAGGTCGCAACCACGGCGAACATGGACATTTTCAAGGTGCCGACCTGCATCTGGAAGGGCATGACAGGGACCAGGGCGGCGTCGGCGGCCGACCAGAGAACGTCGAAGTCCTGGTGGGGCGCCAAATCATCAAGGACGGCCTGCATTTCGCGGCCGCCTAGGGCCTCGGCCTCCCGCTGGGCCCGCCGCCACATGAGGGGGCCCACCGCGGCCCAATTGGTGACAAAGGGCCTGATGCCCTTGGGATGAAACATCAGCCGCATGAGGTTATGCTCGCCGCCGCCAATGCGCTCCCAGATATCATCGCCCAGCATGGCCCCCAACATGTCAAAGGACTTATTGGACATGGTGACGTTCCAGGCCCGATCCAGGGCTATGGCCGGGAAGGGCTCATGGGCCGCCAACATCATCTGCACGGCGGCCAGCACCTGGCCCATCTGAGGGTCGTCCAAGGCGCGGGTGCGGAAGACCGGGGCGAACCCTGCGGCGGTCAGCCAGGCATTACGATCGCGGAGGGGGACCTCCAGGGTTTCGCTAAGCTGGAGGATCATGTTGCGACTGGGATTGGCCCGGCCGGATTCCAGAAAGCTCACATGCCTTTGCGACACCCCAGAGGCCAGGGCCAGGTCCAGCTGGGACAGGCGCCGCTTCTGACGCCAGTCGCGCAGGTGACGAGGAAAGCCGGCCTCAGCCTCGGGACGAGTCTCGAGATTTGACAGTGACACGCGGGACTCCCGAAGTTTGGCCTTCAATGTCGCCTGGGGCGTGCTCAGGTCAATGACTAGAGAGGTAATTGACCGCATGCAGCCGGTGGCGTGACATCAGGCCTTAATTTTGAAGGAGTGCAGCATGTCTGGGTTCTGGCGTTCGTGGTTTTTCATCTGGTGTGTGTCCATCGGCCTGTTCGGCGTGGTGCTGGCCCTGGGCGCCCTTCCAGCGACAGACGGCCCGGTCCGGGTGGTGTTGGCGCTTACCCGTGGGCCCACCGAGCCCTTGTTTGACCCGCCCTTAAGGTTCAGCCTGGGCGTCATGGGCGGTGTCTCGATCGGCTGGGCCGTCATGCTGCACTTCGTGGTTCAGGAAGCCATCGCTCAGGGTGCCGCCGGTCGGCCGCTCTGGAACGCCATCACCATCGGCATGCTCACCTGGTTCGTCATCGATTCCACCCTGTCCGTCGCGACGGGCTATGGGCTCAATGTGGTTCCCAACATCGGCCTGCTCGGCATGTATGTCTTGGGTCTGATGAGGAGCGGGGCGCTGAAGGTCGAGGCCTGACTTTCCCCTCTCTGACCTGACACAAAACCCGTGTAAAGGGGACGCCTGACCTGAAAGGCCCCGCCCATGATCCCGCTCATCCTTGCCGCCGCCCTGGCCATCGCCCCCACCTGCGATCTGGAAAAGCCCAGCGGCGCGCAGGGGTGCACGCGGGCGGCTGTAGACGCCTTGCCAATGACGGCGATCCAGGTGATCGGCACCCACAACAGCTATAAGGCTGCCATCGCACCGGCGGAGATGGCGACCCTGAAGGCCATCAACCCCAAGACCGCCGCCGGCCTCGATTACGCCAAGCCGCCGCTGAAAGATCAGCTGGACGCCGGCGCCCGGCAGATTGAGCTGGACTATGTCTATGATCCGCAGGGCGGGCGGTACATGAATCCCCTCGGCCTGAAGCTGGCCAAGGAGAAGGCACCCTATGACAACCGCCTGATGGCCGCGCCGGGGATGAAGGTCATGCATGTGCCCGACATCGATTATCGCAGCGTCTGCCAGACCTTTGTTCAGTGCCTGACCGAGATGCACGCCTGGTCTCAGCGCCATCCCGACCACCTGCCGATTCTGGTGATCATGAACCTTAAGGCGGACCAGATCGCCGTCCCGGGCGCGACGCCGCTCTTGCCCTTCGACGCCAAGGCTATGGACAGTATCGATGCTGAGATCCTGTCGGTGTTTCATCGCAATGAGCTGATCCTCCCTGACAAGGTCCAGGGCCGCTATCCCACCCTGCGAGAGGCTGTGGCCGCGGGCGCCTGGCCAAAGCTGAAGGCGGCCCGGGGCAAGTTCCTGTTCGCTATGGATGAAGGCCCTGAAAAGACCGACCTCTATCGCGCCGGCCGCATGGTGCTGGAGGGCCGGGTCATGTTCGTCAATGTGGACGAGGCCTCGCCGGCGGCGGGCTATATCACCTTGAACGAGCCCAAGACCCAGGCGGCTCGGATCGCTGCGGCGGTGAAGGCAGGCCTGATCGTTCGCACCCGGGCCGATGCTGACACGGTGGAAGCCCGGGCCAATGACCGGACGACCCAGATCGCCGCCTTCAACTCCGGCGCCCATTATGTGTCGACGGATTATATGACGCCGGATAGGCGCCTGAGTACCTATGAGGCCCATCTGCCCGGCGGCGGCGTGGCGCGGTTGAACCCAGTCACGAGACCCTAGGCGCGACCTCTCCGGAACCGCTGTGACCTACGACCTGGATACCGGCCTTCGCCGGTATGACCGGGGGTGGGGGTTAGGGCGGTGCGAGGTCAGCAAACACCGGTCACCCCGGCGGAGGCCGGGGTCCAGTTCGTGGGGCTCCGCGCTGGGGGATGGCCATGGGAGCGATCTCTCCGGATGTGCTGTGACCTATGACCTGGATACCGGCCTTCGCCGGTATGACCGGGGGGAGCAGTTGGCCAATTATCATCCGGTTACCCCGGCGGAGGCCGGGGTCCAGTTCGTAGGGCTGTGATTATGGGCGGTGCCCTAGGTGTGACCTTTTCGGGTACGCCTCGACCTAAATGACCGGGGGTGGGGTCTAGTCCGGCTTCTGGCCGGGATAGCGGGGCAGGGTGTCGGTGATCTCCCACCAGCTTGCCTTTGACGCCGTTTGGAAGTGAAAGCCGAGCTTGGTCTCCACCGGCTCATCCAGGGTTCCGGCCCGCAGGCGCAGGATGTCAGGGGTATCGGGTCGCTGGCTGAAGATGGGCGAGCCACAGTCGCCGCAGAACACCCGGATCTTGCCGGGCGAGCTTTCAAAGGCGCGCAGGGAGGTCACCTCCCCCAGGAACTGGAAATCCGCCGAGGGCACCGGGATATTTGTCGCAAAGGCTGAGCCCTGGGCCTTGCGGCATTGGCTGCAGTGGCAGACCTGGATGGGTGCCAAGTCCCCATGGATTTCGAAGCGAACGGCGCGGCAGAGGCAGGAGCCAGTGTGCATGGGGGGCGGCTTTCAGCTAGAGGCGCAACCTGCTTAGCTTAGAGCCAGACTCCCTCGAAGAATTTTTGTCAGGCGGGGACTGATGCCCTTGGCGCAGGATTTCCTGGTTCCTGGTGTCAGGACCCATATCGTCATCGAACCGTCACCAGTTCCATACGTGAGCGTCAAGATTTCGTCAAAAAAGCTATATGCCCGCAGCCTAAAGACCGACTTCTAATCACCAGAGGGGTCTTTCGTGCGCATTTCTAAATATCTGGCTACCACCAGCCTCGTCGCCATCGTCATGGCCGCCGCAACCCAGGCTATGGCTGCAGACGCCGCCGCCACCGCCGCTGAAGGCCCTGCCCTGGAAGAAGTGGTTGTCACTGCCCAGAAGCGTACTGAAAACCTGCAGGACACCCCGATCTCAGTGTCGGTGCTCACCGCCAAGGCCCTTGAGGACCGCCACGTCGCCTCCTTGGTCGACCTCGGCGACGGTGCCATCCCGTCCTTGAAGGTTGCGCCCTTCTTCTCCCGCCCCGGCGCTCTGATCATGAACATCCGCGGCATTGGCGTTCTGTCCGACAGTAACCAGCCTGCCCGCGACCAAGGCGTCGGCGTCTATATCGATGGCGTTTATCTGGGCCGTCCCCAGGGCCTCGGCGCGGCCCTCTATGACATTGAAGGCATCGAAGTCCTGAAGGGTCCGCAAGGCACCCTGTTTGGCCGCAACACCGAAGGCGGCGCCGTCAACATCGTCACCAAGAAGCCCAGCGGCAAGTTCAAGCTCTCGGCCACGGCTGGCGCTGGCAATTTCGGCTCCTACAAGAGCGAACTTCACCTGGACCTGCCCAGCTTCTACGACATCGCCTTCAAGCTGGACGGCGTGATCACCGCCCGGGACGGCTGGGTTCAAAACCCGTTGCAGAACGCCAGCGACTTTGGTGCCTACAACAAGCGCGGCATCCATGCCGAGCTGCTCTGGTCGCCGACCGCTGATTTCAGCGCCGACTATAGCTATGACAATTCCTACGACTCGACCACGACCCTCTATCAGCAGCAACTGTCGCTCGGCACCTTGAAGTATGCGGCGGCGACGGTGGTTCAGCCCAGCCGCGCCTCCACCGCCAGTGTCGGTGTTCCTCAGCAGCCCAGCATCGGCAAGACCTCTGGTCATCGCCTGACCCTGGACTGGAAGGTCAATGACAACATGACCCTGAAGTCCATCTCGTCCTACCGCGACCTAAGCCAGGGCCAGTACGACAATGGCTCGGCTGCGGGCACCATGGTCAACGCCACGGGCGTCTTCACCGGCTTCGGCTTCTCCCGCTACAGCTTGGCCCAGTTCAAGCAGCACCAGAAGAGCCAGGAATTCCAGCTGATCGGCGACACCGAGACCGTGAAATACGTGGTCGGGGCCCTCTATTACCAAGAGAACGTCGAAGATAACGCCCAGGCCTTTAACACCAACGTGTTCTCCGACGCCGCTGGCTCGGCCTACACCATCCTGTCCCTGGACTACACTAAGCAACTCGTGGCCCGCGCCAGCCGGGTTGAGACCACCTCCAAGGGTGTCTTCGGCCAGGCCACCTGGACCCCGAAGATCCTGGACGATGCCCTGCACATCACAGCCGGCGGTCGTTGGACCAAGGACCAGAAGGTCGGCCAGTTGTTCATCATCAACGGCGCTGCGCCGGTCGTGAACGGCATTGCAGGCCCTCGGAACCTGAACACCTCATGGTCGCGCTTCGACCCCTTGATCAACGTCTCCTATGACGTTTCCAGCGACATCATGGTCTACGGCAAGTGGAGCAGCGGCTATAAGTCGGGCGGTGCCAACTCCCGCTCCCTGTTCTATTCGCCCTTCAATCCTGAAGTCGTCACCATGTTCGAAGTCGGTGCCAAGACCGAGTTCTTCGACAACCGCGCCCGTCTGAATGTCGCCGCGTATTCGGGGACCTATAAGGACATCCAGCTGGACTTCAGCGCCCAGTATCTGCAGACCGATCCGGTTACCGGTGCCCTCCTGACCACCCTGCGGACCACCACGGAAACCGCCAATGCCCCCGGCAATGGTGATCTGAAGGGCTTTGAAGCTGACTTCACCCTGGCGGCCACGGACAACCTGACCCTGTCGGCCAGCTTTGCCCACAACATCGTGGACATTCCGGACACCAAGAACCCCTTCCGTCAGTCTAACGGCCAGCTGATCACCGTTCCGATCCCGATCTATCAGGTCTACACCCCTGAGAACGCGGGCAGCTTGGCTGCGGACTACGAAACCCCGTTCATGGGTGCCAAGTTCACGGCTCACGTCGACGCCAATTATGACTCTGGCTACTACGCCAACTATACCGACAGTGCCTACGACCCTGTGACCCGGGCTGTGACCTACAAGCAACCCAAGGGTGACAAGTCCATGGTGGTCAATGGCCGCGTGGCGATCACCGAAATCGACACCAGCGCTGGCATGGCGACCTTCTCCCTCTGGTCGCGGAACCTGCTCAACGAAGAACACCTGTTCTACAAGAGCGGTGCCCCGCTTACCGGCGTTAGCGGCTTCTATAACGAGCCACGCACAGTCGGCTTCGAAGTCAACCTGAAGATGTAAGGCCGAAAGGCTAGGGGGCTTTCCGCAATGAGGACCAAGATCATGCTACGCACGCTCAGCCTCATTGCGGCCCTCAGTCTGTCGGCGACGGCGGGCTTCGCAGAGGTCGCGCACCGGACCCATCCGGTGCCGGCCGTTTCTGTGGCCCATGCGCGGACCATCCCCCTGGAGGGTCAGCGCAATTTCCGAGACCTCGGCGGGTATCGTACCGCCGATGGTCGCCATCAGGTACGCTGGGGTCTGCTTTATCGCTCGGGCAGTTTGGCGCGCCTGACCGACAAGGACTATGCCGTCCTGGCCCCCCTGGGCATTGCCTCAGTTATCGATTTCCGCTCCAGCGCCGAGCGGACCTCCGAGCCCACAAACTGGCGGGCCGGCGAGCCCGAAATCCTCACCAAGGCCTACACCTCAAAGGGCGAGGCGGCCCTGATGGGGGCCATGCAGGGGCCTGATGCGACCCAAGCTAAGGTGCGCGATGCCATGATCGGCTTCTATCACCAGATGCCCGAGCAATATGCCGACCAGTATAGCGAGGTCTTCCATCGCCTGGCCGCTCACAAGGCCCCACTGCTGTTTAACTGCACCGCAGGCAAGGACCGGACGGGCCTGGCCTCTGCGCTCGTCTTGACCGTATTGGGCGTGCCCCGGGCCACAGTGATTGAGGACTATGTCCTGACCGAAAAGGCCGGCGACTTCCGCGGCGCAGCGGCGGCGGCACCGGCTCCCGCCGCGGTGGACAAGGACCCTTACGCCTATATGCGCAACACCAAGTCCGACCTGATTGCCCCTCTGATGCGGGCAGACCCCGCCTATCTGGAAGCGGCCCTTGGTCAGATCACCAAAGACTATGGCTCCGTCGAGGCCTATGTCCGCAAGCGCCTGGGCGTTTCATCCGCCGAGATCGCCAGCCTCCGCGCTAGGTTGCTCGAGCCTGTGGGCTAGGGCCCTTGAGCCTTGGGAGGTTTGAGGCCTCAGCGGATCAATACCACCTCGACCCCGACCGCGTCAGCGACCTGCGCCCATTGACGATCCGCCGTCAGGGCGGGCAGGCCTTCTCGCTGGGCCAGGGCGAGGCAGAACCGGTCGCCTAGGGACAGACCAGCCTTTGATGTCGCGGCGCGCAGATGTCCGGCGACTGTGCCCAAGGCCAGGTCTGCGTCGACCACCTGGATTGGAAGCGGACGCAGCATGGCGTCGACCTGCTTTGGCGGCATGCCCGCATGGATGAACCAGCTGACCACCTCAGCATAGTTGATGCTAGAGACTAGGGCGTCGGAGATCACCGCTTGAACCTGGGCTGAGCCGGGCTCATCCAGCAGCACGGCCAAAAGGGCTGAGGCGTCGAGAACCGCCGTGCTCACGCGCCGGACTCATCGCTGCGGGCGGCCAGGAAAGCGTCGACCGTGGCACCCGGTTTTCCTGCCGTATAGGCCCGGGCCAGGGCCTGGGCATGGGCCACCGACTGGGCGACGGTCCGCAGGATCACCCCGTCAGGGGTTTCCTCCAGCACAAGCTCGCCACCCCCGGATAATCCCAGGCGTCTGCGAATATCCGCAGGCAAGCTCAGCCGGCCGCTGGGCGTTATGGTGACTTGGACGGTCATGGCGTAATCCGCAGTTTGTGGTCTATATGGAAAGTCATGCCATGAATTCGTAAACGTGTCACGACGGGTGGCGGTGGCAGGATGAGTCAGCCGTAGACTCAACATCGCCCGCAAATTGGCCTTAAGTGTCGGCAGAAGCTCAAGGAGGCCCCGCCATGACCCCGCACTATCTCGAAGTCGTCACCGAGGATGTGGACGCCGTCTGCGCCGCCTATGAGGCCGTCCACGGCGTCAGCTTTGGGGCCCCTGTTCCAGAGCTCGGCGGCGCCAGGACCGCGATCATGGCCGGCGGCGGCGAGGTCGGCGTCCGCGGCCCCCTAAGACCCGGCGAAGCGCCGGTGGTGCGGCCCTATTGGCGGGTGCTGGACGTAGAAGCGGCCCTGACTGCGGCGGCGGCTAAGGGGGCGGTCATCGCCATGGCGCCGACGGACATGCCGGGGCGAGGGCGGTTCGCGATCTACATCCAGGGCGGCGTGGATCATGGAGTTTGGGAGGTTTAAGCCAAACCCACCTGTCACCCCGGCGGAGGCCGGGGTCCAGGTCGTAGGGCTGTGAGCTGGTTGGGTGTCCGAGGTGCGGCCTTTCCGGAAGGGCTGTGACCTATGACCTGGATACCGGCCTTCGCCGGTATGACCGGGGGGTGGGGCTAGGGCCGTGCGCTGTCAGCAAACACCGGTCACCCCGGCGGAGGCCGGGGTCCAGTTCCTAGGGCTGAGAGTTGGTTGGGTGTCCGAGGTGCGGCCTTCGCCGATATGACCTTTGGTCATTTGACCTCACCCCCCATTCCGGCGAATGATCCCCCCAAAGCCTGGGGAGGCGACGCGTGCATTTGAGTTTGATCGATGGGTCAATACTGGGGCTCTATCTTGTGGTGGTCCTGGCGGTGGGGTTTTTAGCCTCTGGGCGGACCAAGAGCGGGACGGACTTTTTCCTCGCTGGGCGGTCGATCCCCGCCTGGGTCTGCGGCCTGGCGTTTATCTCAGCCAATCTGGGGGCGCAGGAAGTCATCGGCATGGGCGCGTCGGGCGCCAAGTACGGCATGTCGACGGCCCACTTCTATTGGCTGGGTGCCATACCGGCCATGGTCTTCATCGGCATCTTCATGATGCCCTTCTATTATGGGTCCAAGGCCCGGTCGGCACCGGAATATCTGCGCCTGCGGTTTGATGAAAAGACCCGAGGGCTGAACGCGCTGAGCTTTGCCCTGATGACCATTATCGGGTCGGGGGTTTCCATGTACGCCATGGCCAAGTTGATCACGGTCCTGCATGTGCTCGATGCGCCCTTTGCGGCCATGCACCTGCCGCAGACCTGGATCTTCCATGCCGCCATCATCACCTCGGCCCTGGTGGTCATGTCCTACATCTATGCCGGGGGCCTAAGGGGGGCGATCTACAACGAGGTCCTGCAGTTCTTCCTGATCGTGGCGGGGTTTGTGCCCCTGGCCTGGCTGAGTCTCAAGGCCGTGGGTGGCTGGCATGGCCTGACCGCGACCCTTGATCCCTCCTATCTGCATGTGTGGAAGGGTATGGCCCATCCGGAGACCAACCGCCTGGGTATCGACGCCGGCAGTCTGGTCATGGGTTTGGGCTTCGTCCTGTCTTTTGGATATTGGACCACGGACTTCTTGGTGGTGCAGAGGGCCATGGCGGCAGACTCCATGGGTGCGGCACGGCGCACACCCCTGATCGCCGCCTTTCCGAAAATGCTGTTTCCGTTTCTGGTGATTGTGCCGGGCTTAGCGGCCCTTGCCTTGACCACCGGGCCGATGACCCACCCCGGCGTGGCGGGGGGCCCAGCAGTGGTGTCGCAGGCAATCATTCCGGTGAAGCTGGACGCAGCGACGGGCCAGCCCATGCTGGATTCGGCGGGCAAGCCCCAGCTGGACTATGATCTGGCCACCCCTAACCTGCTGATCAAGAGCCTGCCCACCGGCATGCTGGGCCTGGGACTGACGGCCCTGCTGGCCAGCTTCATGTCGGGCATGGCGGGCAATGTCACGGCCTTCAATACGGTTTGGACCTATGACATTTACCAGGCCTATATCCGTAAGACTGCGAGCGACGCCCACTATCTAACCATGGGCCGGATCGCCACGGCAGTAGGGATTTTGCTGTCCATCGGCGCGGCCTATATGGCCAGTCAATTCAACAACATCATGGACTTAATTCAGCTGATCTGTGCCTTCGTCAATGCGCCGGTCTTTGCGACCTTTTTGCTGGGGATGTTCTGGAAGAGAGCCACGGGGCACGGGGCCTTTTGGGGACTTTTGGCTGGGACAGTGGCAGCGGCCCTGCACCATGGCTTGACCCTATCGGTCGGTGCGGTGGCGGGGATTAAGGGCGGCTGGCTTGGTTTGCTGCATACCTATCCCAGCGAAATGGCCCAGAACTTCACCACGGCTATCTGGGCCTGGAGTGTCTGCTTCGTCCTGACCATTTTCGGCAGCTTGGTCACCAAGGCCCATTCGGAGGAGTCCCTGATCGGCCTAGTCTATAGCCTGACGCCCAAGGTGGATGAGCCGGCCGGGGTCTGGTTCAAGAGCCCGGTGGTGCTGGGGGTGATTGTCTTGGCCACCACCCTTGTTCTCAACATTATCTTCTGGTGATCCCCATGGATATCCGCATGCCCATTGGCATTCTCTGCGCTGGGATCGGCCTGTTATTGCTCTGGGCCGGATTTTCCACTCCGCCCGCTGAGCTGAAGCTGGAGGCCATAGGGTTCAACATTAACCTGGCCTGGGGGGCGGTTATGCTGGTCTTCGGCCTCGGTGCCATGGCGCTCGCCTTGCAGGCCGAGAAGCGGGACTAGGCCAGTTCATAGGGCCGGGCGCTGCGCAAGAGTCCCCGGTGTGACCTTTCCGGATGGGCTGTGACCTATGACCTGGATACCGGCCTTCGCCGGTATGACCGGGGGGTGGG
>CALETE010000034.1 GCA_937920085.1 uncultured Alphaproteobacteria bacterium
CGAGGCGCGCAAGCGGCAGAAGGTCGTAGAGATCAAAGAGATCAAGCTGCGCCCCAATATCGACACCCACGATTATGAAGTGAAGGCGCGGTCCATGCATCGCTTCTTCGAAGAAGGTGACAAGGTGAAGGTCACCCTGCGCTTCCGGGGTCGAGAGCTGGCCCACCCCGAGCTGGGCATGAAGCTACTTCAGCAGGTCAAGGCTGACTTTGAGCCCGTGGCCAAGGTTGAGTATGAGCCCCGAATGGAAGGCCGCCAGATGATCATGATCCTGGCCCCGAAATAGCCGACAGGCGAGGTTTCTAGACAGATAAGAAGGCGGTCGAGGGCAACCCGGCCGCCTTTTTTCTTGGCCAAGTCGCGCAATGAACTCAGTTAATGACGAATGTCAAAAATGGCGAAAAAAGGACTCGCGGGCATGACAATCCAGTGACAGAATGCCGCCCTTAGAAGCAGAAAACTGCGTCAAAAAGTAGAACAGGGAGCGAAACAAATAATGTCTAAGCTTAGATTCTATTGCGGAGTGTCCGCAGCAGCGGTCGCAGTTGCGGCGCTAGCTTCGACATCGGCCTGGGCAGCTGACGACGCTACGAAACCCACCACTGTTGAAGAAGTGGTTGTAACGGGTTCACTAATCGCTGGCACACCCAAGACCACGGCTATTCCGATTGCCGTCATCGGCCAGGAAGAGCTTGAAAAGCGCGGGTCACCGTCCGTTCTGGACGTGATCAAGTCCCTGCCAATCATCGGCCCGGTTCTAGGCGACTCCAACCAGTTCTCCACGGCGGCCCAGGGCCGAAACGGGGGCGGCACCTTCAACATCCGCGGTCTTGGTGCCGAGCGCACCTTGGTCCTGCTGAACGGCAAGCGTTTCACGGGCTACCGCTCTGACACCAACCTCCTGCCCCAGGCCGCCATCGGCCGGGTCGAAGTGCTGAAAGACGGCGCGGCGGCGACCTATGGCTCTGATGCCATTGCTGGCGTGGCCAACGTCATCACACGCAAGAATTTCAGCGGCCTGGAACTGGCAGCAGATTTCCGCCAGGTGCGAGGCTCCAGCGGCGACTATACCGCCAGTGCATTGTATGGGTGGGTTGGCGACACGTCGAACCTGCTGATGAGCCTCGGATATCAGCACCGCTCTGAACTGAGCAACACAAAGCGCAGCTGGGTTCTTCAACCCTATCTCTCCAACCCATCCGGCTGGTCTGTTCTGGGAAATCCCGGCGCGTGGACGATCAAGAATGCCGTTGGTGGCACGGGATCAACGGTCGGATTTGCGGTCGATGCCAACTGCGCTGCCGTCGGTGGCACCGCAACATATACCGGCACAACCCCGGCCTGCTATTTCAGCTATCTGCCCTTCGATAACCTTGTTGAAGAACAGGATTTCTATCAGGCATATGGCGAGTTCAACGCCAATGTGGGCGACACCGGCAAGTTCCATGCCGAAGCCCTCTACGCCATGTCTAATCAGCCGGACTACCGGTTCTCACCGGGCTATCCGCCGACCTCGGGCCCTAATGGCCCAGGCAGCGTCAATGTGTTCAGCGTCGCTGGAACCAATCCTGGCTTCAACACCTTCCTAAGCCAGACCGGTAACAGCGCCCTGATCGGCGTAGCTAAGAGTGCGACGGCGACCCTCTGGCGTCCCCTGGGCAATGGGGGCAACAACTCCACGGGCGGCCTAGGTGGCCAAAGCGGAAGCCGCAAGTACGAGGAGTTGCATCTCTCGGCGGGCCTGAAGGGTGACACCGGCATTCTTGGTGCCAAATATGACGTCAGCGCCACATATATTGCAGAGTGGCAGGACCAACAGACCACTGACATCCTGATTGATCGCCTACAGAACGCCCTGAATGGTCTGGGCGGTGCCAACTGCACAGGCACCACCCCGGGCGCTGGGGGTTGCCAATATTTCAACCCCTTCTCCAACGCATATGCAAGCAACCCGGCTAGGGGCCTGACCAATCCGGGCTTTGTCTCTGCCAATGCCAATGACCCCAAACTGGTCGCATGGCTGTTTGACCGTCAGAAATTCCGCGCCCAGCAGGACACCTTTGTTGTTGATGCGGTCCTGAGCGGCAAGACCGCGATTACACTGCCGGGCGGCGATGTCGGCTGGGCGGCCGGTGCCCAGTACCGCAAGGTCACCTACATCCAAGAAATCGACAGCCCGTACTACAATGCGCAGGTCACACCCTGCCCAGTGGTCGGCGTTGCGAACTGCGCCTTCAAGACCGGTCCCTATATCTTCCTCGGCCAGAACATCCCCCTGCGCCTGGAACAGAGCGTCTATGCCGTCTTCGGCGAACTAAACCTGCCCGTCCTTGACAATCTGAATGCCTCGCTGGCCCTCCGCTATGAGGATTACGGCGGACAGACTGGCTCCACCACCAACCCGCAGTTCCGCGCCAAGTGGCAGGCCACGGACTGGTTTGCGCTCCGTGGATCTATCGGGACGTCCTTCCGGGGCCCGACGGCAGCGAACGTTGCGCCCACGGGGACGACGGGCCTCTCAGGCATCACAGCGGCCGGCAACAACTTCAAGTCCGTCGATTTCTTCGGCAATCCGGCGGTGGGTCCTGAAAAGGCAGTTACCTACAGCTTCGGTGGCATTTTCCAGACCTCAAACATGACCGCAACGGTCGACTACTGGTCGATCAAGATGGATGATCAGATCGTCTCGGTTCCGGCCAACGTTGTGGCAACCGCTATTGCAGGTGTCGGTAACGGCAGCCAAACCGTCAATTGCTCAAGCGGCCTACGCTACCTGATCACCTTCAATAACAATAATGCCTGCACCCAGGGCGTAACCGTCGGTAATGACATTGCCCGTATCCGGTCTGACACGACCAATGGCCCGACCATCGAGACCAATGGCATAGACGGCGACATCAACTACCGCTTTGACGACATCTACGGCGGCGACCTGAACCTCGGTGCCAATGTCAGCTATGTCCTGGCCTATAAGCAGGCAGCGTTTGTCTATGGCGGTGTGACGGTTTCTACGTCCTATGATGCCGTCGGATACACCAACTATGACCGTCTGCCCGGAACCATCCCGAAATGGCGCGGCCAGTTCTATGCCGACTACAACCACGGCAATCATAACCTGCGCTGGACCCTCAACTATGTGGATGGTGCCACCGACAACCGCGGCCCGACCACGGTTCAGACGGGCCCATCTTCCAACTGCAACGTCGCTAACGCTAAGGCTGGAACGGCAACGAATTGCCAGTTGACGACCCTGGGCCTGGAACTGGGAGCCTTCGTCTCCCACGACCTGACCTACCGTCTGCTCCTGCCCAACGACATGACCCTGACCGCGTCCGTGCTGAATGCCCTAGATGAGGAGCCCGCAAAGGCCCGTATCGAGTACAGCTACGACCCCTTCATCGGCAATGCATTGGGCCGGACATTCAAGCTGGGTCTGAAGAAGAAGTTCTAAGGGCGAAATCGGCGCGAAGACGCCGGTCCTGATAAAACTAAGCGGTCGCCTCCGGGCGGCCGCTTTTTTTGTGGGTCACCCCGGCCTTGCTCCGCAAGACTGAGGGGCCTATCACCCGCCCATGACCATCGCCGCCACTTCAGAGCCACCCGCGCCCCGGTTTGCCGCGGCCTCGCTGATTGCGGTGATCTTTATCAATATGCTGGGCTTTGGGATCATAGTTCCCCTGCTGCCCTTCTACGCAAAGTCCTTCAATGCGGCACCTTGGCAGATTGGCTTGATCTTCGGGGCCTATTCCGTCGGCGCGTTTTTCGGCGAACCCTTCTGGGGACGACTGTCGGATCGGTATGGCCGAAAGCCCCTGCTGATCTCGACCATTACCGGCAATTGTCTGTGCTATCTGTTCTTGGCCTTTGCACCCAATATTTGGGTGGCCTTTTTTATCCGACTGATTGGCGGCCTCGCGGCGGGCAATGGGGCCGTGGTTCAGGGCTATATCGCTGATGTAACGCCACCCGAAAAGCGCGCGCGGCAAATGTCCTATCAGGGTGCAGCCTGGAATGTCGGTCTGATTATTGGTCCGTCTGTCGGAGGATTTTTCGCCCATACTGGCATGGGCCCTGCCGGTTTCCGTATTCCTCTGTTCATTGCCTCTGGTCTGGCAGCCTTGTGCGTCATCGCCATCACCATCGTGATCAAGGAGAGCCGCGTCCGCGACACCGGCATCACCCACCGCCCCAGCCGCTGGTCGGCCATTGGCGAAGTGGCCCGCCACCCTGTCATCGGCCGCATGATGCTGCTGACCTTCCTAGTGGGCTTTGCCTTCACCGGTATTGAATCGCAATTTGGGCTGTGGTCGCAGGCTAGGTTTGACTGGGGCCCCCGCAATATCGCTGTCTGCTTTGCCTTTACCGGCGTCACAGCCTTTTTCACCCAGACCTTGCTGACCGGCCGGTTGTCAGAGCGATATGGGGAAGGTGCAATGCTGGCGACGGGCATGGCCCTTACGGCCATAGCTGCGGCCCTCCAGGTCTTCTCAGTCAACGGCTACATGACCATTGCCCTGATGTGCGTCACAGCCGCCGGCCAGTCCGTCGCCTTTCCAAATGTGGGTGCCATAATTTCTAGGACGGTGGACCCCCACAGGCAGGGCCAGATCCTTGGCCTCAATAACGCGGCTGGGGCCCTGGCCAGAGTCGTCGGGCCGATCTTTGCAGGGCTAATGGTTCCGGTGGTCAGGGACGGCCCCTTCATCCTGGGTGCCATGGTGGTGGCTCCAGCCATTTTGCTTGCCTTGTCCGCCACGAGACGCGCCACGGCGCGCCCTGATCCCTATGCGGGGCAGAGTTCCTAAAAGACTCCCAAGCCTTGCATTGCCCCTCGCTTTCGCGTAACAGCCTGCCCCTTCGGAACTGTCTGGCCCAAAGGCATGCCAGGGCGGTTCATCAATACACCAGAGGACGGGGTCGCAAGATTCCGACGTGAAATGCCCAAACTGAAGACGAAATCAGGCGCCAAAAAGCGCTTCAAGATCACGGCTACGGGTAAGCTCAAGGCCGGTGTGGCCGGCAAGCGCCACCGCCTGATCAGCCACTCCGCAAAATATATCCGCCAAAACCGCGGCACGAAGGTGATGAACGAGTCTGATAAAAAGACCATTCGCACCTACCTGCCCTACGGCCTTTGATCGGAGACCTGACACATGGCACGCGTAAAACGGGGCGTTACCGCCCACGCTAAGCACAAGAAGGTTCTAGAGCAGGCCAAGGGTTTCTATGGCCGCCGCAAGAACACCATCCGCACGGCCAAGGCCGCTGTGGATAAGGCCGGACAGTACGCCTATCGCGACCGTAAGGTCCGCAAGCGTAACTTCCGCTCCCTCTGGATCCAGCGCATCAACGCAGCTGCACGCCTTGAGGGCATGACCTATGCTCGATTTATTCACGGCCTGGATCTGGCCGGGATCGAAATCGACCGCAAAGTCCTTTCGGACATCGCGGGCGCTGATCCGGTTGGCTTCAAGGCCATTGCCGACAAGGTTCGCGCCGCGCTGGGTTGAAGCCTTCGAAGTCCTATGACTTCCTAAGCTGACAAAAGCCCTTCGGCGGAACCGCCGGAGGGCTTTTTGCTGCCCTCTTTCCGCCCCTCGTCCATGCCTCTATGAACGCAGCATCATGATCGATAAACTTCAAGCCGACATCACCGCCGCCATTGCGGCGGCCACAGATGCCCAAGCCCTGGATGCTGTGCGCGTCGCCGCCCTGGGTAAGTCAGGTTCCATTTCAGAACTGCTCAAGTCTTTGGGCGGGATGAGCCCAGACGACCGGAAGGTCCAGGGCCCGCTGATAAACGGCCTGCGCGATAAGGTTCAGACGGCCCTCGCTGCCCGCAAGGCAGACCTGGACGCCGCCGAGCTCAACGCCAAACTGAATGCCGAGCGGGTCGACCTTTCCCTGCCAGCCCCGCCCCGTCGCAAGGGCTCAGTTCATCCGACCATGCAGGTCATGGATGAGATGATCGCCGTCTTCGCCGACATGGGCTTTGCTGTGGCCGAGGGGCCGGACATCGAGACCGACTTCAATAATTTCACGGCCCTGAATTTCCCGCTCAAGCACCCCGCTCGGGAAATGCACGACACCTTCTTCCTGCCGGAAGACGCCAATGGCGAGCGTAAGGTCCTACGCACGCACACCAGCCCGGTACAGGTGCGGGTGATGAACCGCGGTACCAATGAAAGCCTGCCAAGCTGGGTAGCCAGGGGTCAGGAGCCGCCAATCCGGGTGATCGTGCCGGGCCGGACCTTCCGCAAGGATTCCGACCAGACCCACACGCCGATGTTCCATCAGATCGAAGGTCTGGTGATCGATAAGGGTATTCATATGGGCCACCTGAAGTGGACCCTGGAAACCTTCATCGCCAAATATTTCGAAACCAGCGACGTGGTCACCCGCTTTCGGCCTCACCATTTCCCTTTCACCGAACCTAGCGCCGAAATGGATGTCCGCTGCGATCGCTCTGGGGGCGAGGTCAAGATTGGCCAGGGGGATGACTGGCTGGAAATCCTGGGCTGCGGCATGGTCCATCCCAATGTCTTGCGCAACTGTGGGCTCGATCCAGATATCTGGCAGGGCTTTGCCTTCGGCTGCGGTGTGGATCGCCTGGGGGTGCTGAAATACGGTATGCCCGACCTGCGCGACATGTTTGCCAGCGATGTGCGCTGGCTGGCGCACTACGGCTTCTCGGCCCATGCGGCCCCAAATCCTGCCACCGGCCTGAGCTGAGGATCGACCATGAAGTTCACCCTCTCCTGGCTCAAGGAACACCTCGATACCACCGCCACCGCCGATCAGGTGGTGGAGGCCATGACCATGGCCGGCCTGGAGGTCGAGCACGTCGAAAACCCTGCAGCTAAGCTCGCCGCATTCTCTGTCGCTAAGATCGTTGAGGCCGTCCAGCATCCCAATGCTGACCGGCTGCGCGTCTGTCAGGTCGATACCATCGACGGGCGTAAGGAAATCGTCTGTGGTGCGCCCAATGCGAGGCCTGGACTGACCACCATCTACGCCCCCCTGGGTGCCTATGTGCCCGGCTCTGGCGTGACCCTAGAGGCGCGGCCTGTGCGCGGGGTGGTGTCTAACGGCATGCTCTGCTCGGCAGCTGAGCTTGAGACAGCTTCTGAATCCGATGGCATTCTCGAGCTTGACGCAGGATTGGCGGTCGGCACCCCGGCAGCCGATGCCTTGGGCTTGGAAGCCGTCATCGATTTCGAAGTCACCCCCAACCGGCCTGACTGGCTTGGTATTGATGGCATTGCTCGGGATCTGGCCGCCTCAGGACTGGGTGACCTAAGATCTACCCCGCCGGAACCGGTTCCGGGCAAATTCCCCAATCCCATCGCGATCAAGCTCGATGAGTCCGGTGCCTGTCTGGCCTTTTCCGGGCGACTGATCCGCGGCGTGAGCAACGGTCCCTCCCCGGCCTGGCTTCAGCGCAAGCTGATCTCCATTGGCCTGCGCCCGATCAGTGCCCTGGTGGACATCACCAATCTGATTACCTATGACCGCGCCCGTCCCCTTCACGTCTACGACGCCGCCAAGCTGTCGGGTGCCGTTCTGGAAGCCCGCCTGGGCCGCGAGGGGGAGTCTGTCCTGGCCCTGGACAGCAAGACCTACGCCATCACCCCCGAGATTTGCGTCATAGCTGACGGGTCCGGTGCCATCGGCCTGGGTGGCGTCATTGGCGGGGAGTCCACAGGGTGTTCCGATGAGACCACCGATGTCTTTGTTGAGAGCGCCTATTTTGACCCGATCCGCACCGCCCAGACCGGTCGTAGCCTAAGCCTCAATTCCGATGCGCAATACCGTTTTGCCAGGGGCGTTGATCCTCAGGGCCTGGTTCCGGGCTTAGAGCTGGCCACCCGGTTGATCCTCGACATCTGCGGCGGCGAGGCATCTGAGGTGACTCTGATCGGCCAAGCACCTGCCAATCCCCCGGTCATCACCTTCGACCGCGCCTATGTGAAGCGCCTTTCAGGCCTGGATATCCCAGCCTCGCGGACCGACGAAATCCTGACCAAGCTCGGCTTTGCGATTGTCGGTGATCAGGTCACCCCGCCCTCATGGCGCCGGGATGCCGAAGGTCCTGCTGATCTGGTGGAAGAGGTCGCGCGGATCCAAGGCTATGACGCCCTGCCTGCTACGGCCCTGCCCGAGGTTCCTGCCAAGGCTGGTGGCGTGCTGACAATGCGGCAGGGCCGGGTCCGCACGGCCCGGCGTGCCCTGGCGGCCAGGGGCTATGCGGAGACGATCACCTGGAGTTTCCTAAAGCAGGCCACCGCAGCCCATTTCGGGGGTGGAGCCCCAGAACTGGTCCTGACCAATCCGATCGCCTCGGATCTGGACTGTATGCGACCGTCCATCCTTCCCAACCTGATTGAGGCAGCGGGCCGCAATGCCCGGCGCGGCTTTGCCGATCTAGCCCTCTTTGAGATCGGTCCCTTCTACAAGGGTGATCAACCCAGCGACCAGGTCACGGCCATCTCGGTTCTTATCGCCCCGCACCCGGCACGCAGTTGGGCCGGAGCCGGCGGCGATCCTTTATTTGAGCTCAAGGGCGATCTCATGGCCCTGTTGGAGGAGTTGGGCGCGCCCAATCTCCAGATCGTTCAAGGAGCCAATTCAACCTGGTGGCATCCTGGGCGTTCGGCAAGACTGCAGCTTGGCCCGAAGACTGTGATCGCGGAGTTTGGCGAAATCCATCCGGCAACGCTCAAACTGCTGGATGTGGATGGGCCCATGCTCGGCTTCGAGATCAATCTCGATGTTCTGCCTGAACCAAAGCGCAAGTCGACAAAGACCAAGTCCGCCTTCTCGCCCTCCACCCTTATGCCCCTGTCGCGGGATTTCGCCTTCCTGGTGGACGACGCTGTCCCTGCAGGCGATCTGGTACGGCCCCTGCTCGGTGCCGATAAGGCGCTGATCACCGACGTCCGCATCTTTGATGTCTATCGAGGTCCGGGCGTTCCAGAGGGCCAGAAGTCGGTGGCCCTTGAAGTGCTGATCCAGCCCACGGACAAGACGCTGACAGATGCCGATATCGAGGCCTTAAGCGGTCGCATCATTGCCGCGGCAGCCAAGGCGTTTGGTGCAAAATTGCGCAGTTAAACCGGACGACTTGAACTCATGGCGCTAGGCGGTAACCTTGGCATCATGAGCACATCCGACCCAAAGCCAGCCGCCCACCCCAAGCCCCTTGCCGAAAGGTGGCTAGAGACCGGTTTATTCCGTGCCCGATGGCTGATGGCCCCCTTTTATGTGGGGTTAGCCGCCGCCCTCGCTGGCCTGCTCTACGTCTTTATCCGCGACGCGATCCACGAGTTTGGCCAGCTCAATACCATGCGACCAGATGACGCCATCCTTATGGCACTGTCGCTGATCGACCTGTCCCTGGCGGGCAATCTCCTGCTGATCGTAATTTTTTCAGGCTATGAGAATTTCGTGTCCAAGATCGATACCGGGTCAGATGACGACCGGCTCGAATGGCTGGGCACAGTGGATTTCTCGGGCCTGAAGATGAAGCTCATCGCGTCCATCGTGGCGATTTCCGCCATCGCCCTGCTGAAATCCTTCATGCACCTGGCCGAGGGCGATGCCATCGACAATATTCACCTGACCTGGCTGGTGATCATTCACCTCACCTTTGTGGTCTCAGGTGTCATGCTGGCCCTGATGGATTGGCTGGCCTCAAAGACCGGCAAACACTGAGGTCAGAGGGGCACCCAGTGCCGCTTACGACTGTAAGACAGATAGCCGATATTCGCCCCCAGGCGCAGGCCAACTCCAGCCCGGATCGGGGCTAGGGTGATGTCGTCGGCGCGCTGATAGTTCACGCCTAGCCCGCCTACAAGATAGGCAGAGCCTTCGACCCCAGGGAAACGCTGGAAAAGGCGATCGGGCTGCCAAAGACCATAGCACAGGGTAAAGACCCGGCTGGCATTGCCACCCATATCCCAGCCCACCGACGGTCCCTGCCAATAGACTGGGAGGGGCTGCTGGTTCTTTAGATAGAGAAGGCCCTTGCCATAGCGGGCCCCTACGCCCATCGCACCCGAGGCTTCCTGTCCAGCGATATAGGCGCTGGGTCGGCCATTTTCCTTGAAGAGTCGCTCGACCACCCCGCCTGCGGCTTCCGCCGTCACGCCCAGGAAGTCAGAAACGCCATTGGCGATTTCATCGCTGGTGAAGGTCTCACCCTTCTTCGTGGCCGCATAGTCCGGCTTGGTCTGCGGTGGGGGCGGGCCTTCGCCAGGGGCTTGCGCCCGGGCAATGCTCGCAGCGCCAAGGGCGACAAGGCCAGAAACAACCAGTTTGCGACGATCCATAGAATGGCTCCTCTCAAGATTTCAACGTTATGACACGCCGTTAAGTCTGGAATGAGGCGGACCGCTTAATTTCAAATTAACCACGATTTTTGCGAAGGTCGCGAACTCAGCGCAGCAGAAGTCTCGCGAAACCTGCGCAATGTGCTAAAGCCCGCTCAACATGACGACGCCCCTTTCCCATATCCGCAATTTCTCCATCGTGGCCCATATCGACCACGGCAAGTCGACCCTGTCTGATCGCCTGATCCAGGAGACCGGCGGCCTGACCAAGCGCGAGATGACCGAGCAGGTCCTCGACAACATGGACATTGAGCGTGAGCGCGGCATCACCATCAAGGCCCAGACCGTCCGGCTGGACTACAAGGCCCGGGACGGCGAGACCTATATCCTGAACCTGATGGATACCCCTGGCCACGTGGACTTCGCCTATGAGGTCAGCCGGTCCCTGGCCGCCTGTGAGGGCTCCATACTGGTGGTGGACTCTAGCCAGGGGGTCGAGGCCCAGACCCTGGCCAATGTCTACCAGGCCATAGACAACAATCACGAGATCGTCCCGGTCCTTAACAAGATCGACCTGCCTGCCGCCGAGCCTGAGCGGGTGCGCCAGCAGATCGAGGATGTAATTGGCCTCGATGCCTCAGATGCGGTCCTGTGTTCGGCCAAGACCGGCGAAGGCATTGCCGAGGTTCTTGAGGCCGTAGTCACCCGCCTGCCGCCTCCCAAGGGGGATGCTGCTGCACCACTCAAGGCCCTGCTGGTGGATGCCTGGTACGACCCCTATCTCGGCGTTGTCGTGCTGGTCCGGGTGATTGACGGCGTGCTGAAGGCCGGCATGAAGGTCAAGATGATGAATGCTGGTGCCACCCATCAGGTGGACCGGATCGGAGTCTTTAAGCCGAAACAGACCGAGGTGGCAGAGCTAGGCCCCGGCGAGATTGGCTATATCACCGCCCAGATCAAACAAGTGGCGGACGCGGCGGTGGGCGACACCATCACCGAGGAAAAACGCCCTACCGAAACGGCCCTGGCAGGTTTCCGGGTTGCTCAGTCCGTGGTGTTCTGCGGTCTCTTCCCAGTGGATGCTGCGGACTTCGAGGATCTTCGCGCCGCCATCGGGCGCCTGCGCCTCAACGATGCCAGCTTCACCTACGAGATGGAAACCAGCGCGGCCCTGGGCTTTGGTTTCCGCTGTGGCTTCCTTGGTCTCTTGCATTTGGAAATCATCCAAGAGCGCCTGAGCCGCGAGTTCGACCTCGACCTGATCGCCACGGCTCCCAGCGTCATCTACAAGATCGGCCTGACCGACGGCTCGGAAGTGGAACTGCACAATCCGGCCGACATGCCCGATCCGGTCAAGATCGCCACCATTGCTGAGCCCTGGATCAAGGCCACCATCCTGACCCCGGATGAATATCTCGGCTCGGTGATCAAGCTCTGCCAGGACCGCCGTGGAGAGCAGAGGGAACTCTCCTATGTCGGCTCCCGCGCCCTGGTGGTCTATGACCTGCCGCTCAATGAAGTGGTCTTCGACTTCTATGACCGGCTGAAGAGCGTGTCGAAGGGCTATGCCTCCTTCGACTATGCCATCGAAGGTTACCGGGTCGGCGACCTGGTGAAGATGCAGATTTTGGTCAATGCCGAACCGGTCGATGCCCTGTCCATGCTGGTCCACCGGGACCGCGCCGAGGCCCGGGGTCGGGGTATGGTCGAGAAGATGAAGGACCTGATCAGTCCGCACATGTTCCAGATCCCGCTGCAAGCGGCGATCGGCGGCCGGATCATTGCCCGGGAAACCATCCGTGCCCTCCGCAAGGACGTGACCGCCAAGTGCTATGGCGGCGACGCCAGTCGCAAACGTAAGCTGCTGGACAAGCAGAAGGCCGGCAAGAAGCGCATGCGCCAGTTCGGTAAGGTGGAAATCCCGCAGGAAGCCTTCATCGCAGCCCTGAAGATGGACGCGGATTAGGGGCAGCCTTTCCGACGGCGGGGGATCTACTGATGGCCGAGCTGTTGCGTACGAACTCAGCGCTGGGACCGCTGCGGACATCTATGGAGCTATCCAGGGAGCCGAGTTGGGAGCTTTTTTTTGAGCCCCTGCGACCTTTGGGCACCATTGTAGGCGGCGCAGCAGGGGCACCGAGTGGATATTTAACCTATCAGCGTTTTGAAAGGTATCGACTGTGGACCGCCTTCGGCCTGAGAGTGACGTTCTTGTCGTCCGCAAAGGCGGCTCAGTCAGGCCCCTTCTCTGGCCCTACTTCGTTTTTGATCAGGTAGTGTTTGGCGCCATCATTATGGCGGTCATTACTTTTTTGGTGCTCAAGTCAGGCTTCGAGGCACCATTTGTCATCATCGGTCCGGCCTACGTCGGCATGCATATAGTCGCCTTCATGACCTCTCCCAGCTATTTTGTTTCTCGAAGCCTCAATCCTGACGAAGCCCGGCTTTGCCTTGGCCGCCTTGGCTACAGGCCCGAGATGGATGTTTAGCCGGAAGTCTGGATTCCGCCTTTGCCACGGTGGCTGATCTGGTCCAATTCCGCTGTGACAATCGATGTCACAGACGAGGGCGTCCGGATTTCAGGCCCTCATAATGTGCTCGATCTCTTTCTTAATAACCTTAAGGCCCATGGATATGTTTAGCTTGGGCGTGTGCCCTTGAGCTTCAGGTGGAGTTGGTCATGAACGCGAGCATCCGACCGCAAAACCTCATATCGCCAGAGCCTCCCCCCTTGCTCTATTTCCTCTGGCCGCATCGCAGGGTGCACGAGTGGATTTTCGCAGGTCTCCTACTTTTTCTTATAGTCGCCTCCGTCGAACAGTCCGGCTTCGGCCTGCAACTGGCCGCCCTAGGTCTGGTCTACGTCCTGTTGCATCTCTTGAGATTGTCTGTCGCCCCGAGCCGCCTTGCCACCGGCGCTGCGGGCACCGAAGCAGTTCGACAGGTCCTCGAGGGCCTTTCCTGTACACGGGACACGGGGCTGCAGGCCGAAACCTGGGTCTTCCCCGCGCCAAGCTCAGTGAAGCCAGACGACCCGAGGTTTCGTGTAACCTTCCGGCCTGATGGCACGACTCTCGTCGGGGCCTGGGCCCTACTCTACAGACTGTCGCGGAGGTTGAGGGGTGCCGGAGTGACCGGATCGGCGGGCAAGGGCTTGTAGCGACCGCTACATTCCGGAGGCCCGGGGTCGGGGCATGGTCGAGAAGATGAAGGACCTGATCAGTCCGCACATGTTCCAGATCCCGCTGCAAGCGGCGATCGGCGGCCGGATCATTGCCCGGGAAACCATCCGTGCCCTCCGCAAGGACGTGACCGCCAAGTGCTATGGCGGCGACGCCAGTCGCAAACGTAAGCTGCTGGACAAGCAGAAGGCTGGCAAGAAGCGCATGCGCCAGTTCGGTAAGGTGGAAATCCCGCAAGAAGCCTTCATCGCCGCCCTGAAGATGGACGCAGACTAGGGGCAGTCCAGGCTTGACGCGGTTAGGGGGCCAGCCAGATCGCCGACCCGCCCAAGGCGTCCGGCATGGCGACGTTCTTATCCAGCTCGGTCTTGGGACCGGTTTTCACCACATGCTGGAAGAGCTGATAACCCCGATGGGACACCTCTGGGATCTTGCCGTCCGCCCGCCAGTAGTGCTGAGTCGCTAGGTTGAAAAACAGCTCGTCCGGCGATAGCCAGACATTGAAGCCTACATAGACACCCGGGACATAGCCTGCGGCCTTCACCTCTGCGAACCAGGCATTGGCATAGGCGCAAATGTCCGCCTTGGGTGTGCCCTTGGGGATATCTTCCAGGTCCAGCCAGACATTGACCCCCGGGGGCAAACCAGCGGCCTGGGAAAATTCCGCAGCCTTAAGACCATAGCCCGTGCCCAGGGTTTCATAGGGGACCCAGCCGGTGGCCGCCACATGCTGCACCACCATGAGCGCCAAGCCGGCGTCCAGGATCAGCTTGCCCTCGGCTTCCGAAAGGTCGTCCAGACCCTTTTTGGCATTGGCAGCACGGGTCCTGTCAGTGCGGCTGACATAGCGGACACAGAACCGATAGCCCTGGTCGAAATAGGCCCTGGCCGTCTTGGCTGTAAGTGGGACGGCTGTGTCAAATCCCATGGCACCGGCGCCTGCGGCGGAAACCTTGCCCGACAACATCAACGCCACCCCGCCCGTGCATGTCATTATTTTCACAACTATGAGAGGATTTTCCCCAAGCGCAAGTCACTTCCTTTCAATCCAGAAAAAGCGCATAGGGAGGCATGGAAACCTCTCCTACGCTTATGTCTGCCCTCTCCCGTGGATTTCGCGGTAGCTGTCCTCGCTGTGGCGACGGCAAGATCTTCTGGAAATACCTCAAGGTTTCGCCCAACTGCCCCAAATGCCAACAGGACCTGGCGCAGTACCCGGCCGATGACGGCCCCGCCTATTTCACCATCCTGCTCGTCGGCCATCTGGTGGTAGCCCCCCTGTTGTTCTTCCCCTTCATTTGGAAGACACCGGCCATGGTTATTGTGCCAGCCACCCTGATCCCATTGACGATCTTGACCCTGGCCCTGCTGCCGCGAGTCAAGGGTGCCTTTATCGGGGTCATGTACCGGATGGGCGTAAAGGCCTCTGACGCTCACATGCATTCAGCCGATTACGCGGACTAGAGCCTTCCCACCGGTCACCCCCTTCTTGTGGCGTCGAAGCCGGGTTAGGTTCGACCCTTGCGTTGAGAGGGCCCAAAAGTGACAGCGACAGAAGCAGGCGGAGAGCCTTCAGGCCTAGCCATGGTGCCAAGCATATCCCCCATGGCGCGGGTGCGGGCCATACTCGGCGGGTCGGCGGGTAATCTCGTCGAATGGTACGACTGGTTCGCCTATTCGTCCTTCGCCCTCTATTTCGCCAAGCACTTCTTCCCAAAGGGCGACACGACAGCCCAACTGCTGCAGACCGCTGCAGTCTTCTGGGTGGGCTTTCTGGCAAGGCCCTTAGGCGCCTGGCTCACCGGCCTCTTTGCCGACCGGGCCGGGCGGCGAGCCGCGCTCACCCTATCTGTCGCCATGATGTGTGCCGGCTCGTTCAGCATTGCCATCATGCCCGACTATGCGGCCTGGGGGGCCTGGGCCCCCATCTGTCTGGTCATGGCGCGGTTGGTCCAGGGCCTGTCCCTGGGCGGCGAATACGGGGCCAGCGCCACCTATATGTCGGAAATGGCCGGCAAGACCCGGCGTGGCTTTTGGTCGAGCTTCCAGTTCATGACCCTGATCATGGGCCAACTGACCGCCCTGGCGGTCCTGATCGTCCTGCAGCACGTCCTGCCCAAGGCAGACCTTGAGGCCTGGGGCTGGCGCATTGCCTTTGCCATTGGCGGCCTGCTGGCTGTGGTGGTCTTTTATATCCGCTCAGGCCTGGAGGAGAGTCCCTCTTTCCTGGCTGCCAAGGCTTCCGGAGCCGAGCGGTCCCGGGCCATGTTGCTCTTCACGAAATTTCCCCGGGAGACCTGGACCATCTTCGCCCTGACTTCGGCCGGGTCCCTCGCCTTCTATGCCTACACCACCTACATGCAGAAGTTCCTGGTCAACACGTCGGGCTTTTCCAAGGATCAGGCGACGGCCATCAGCGCAGGCTCCCTCCTGGCCTATATGCTGATCCAGCCCCTGTTCGGAGCCCTGTCCGACAGGATCGGCCGCAAGACCACCCTGATCTTCGCTTTCCTGGCTGGGGCCATAGTGACCTATCCCCTCATGTCACAGATCGCCGTAACCCGGGATGTCCTGACCGCCTTTGGCCTGGTGGTGGCCCTGCTGGTGGTGCTGTCAGGCTATACAGCCGTCAATGCCGTGCTGAAGGCTGAGCTGTTTCCCGCCCATGTCCGGGCCCTCGGCGTCGCCCTGCCCTATGCCCTGGCCAATTCCATCTTCGGCGGCTCGGCAGAGTATATCGCCCTGAGGTTCAAGCAGGACCATATGGAGAGCGGCTTCTACGTCTATGTGGCAGGGGTGATGGCCATCGCCTTCCTGGTGGCCTTGACCCTGAAGAACACCAACCGCGACAGCCTGATCACCGAAGACTAGTGGCCCAGGCTAAGCCCTAAAGCCCGAGCTCGGCCCGCAGTTTCTTGGTCAGCTTACCCACAATCAGGCTGTGGGCCGTGGCCAGCCAGTCGGTGAAGTCCGCATCGTCAGCGGCGTCATAGCTGACGGCCGCCCATTGCCCCTTGGCGCACCAGGGGGCCTGACGCCCAATCCCGCTCTCGGTCAGGACCATGAAGGCGATCTCTGTCACCTTGAACGAGATGGACTCATCGCCAACGATGGCAAAGACCTTGCCGCCGACCTTATAGACGTCTGACGCCCCCCACTGGACCACATGGGTCACCTGCGGCAGGGCGAAGGCCGCCTTGGCTATGCCGGCCCGGTCCAAGCTAGGCCTTAACCCCCACGCCGATGGGGCAGGTCACGCCCGTGCCGCCAACCCCGCAATAGCCGTCCGGGTTCTTGGCGAGGTACTGCTGGTGATAGTCCTCAGCGAAATAGAACACCGGGGCCGGTTTGATCTCGCTGGTAATGACCCCATACCCCTGGGCGCGCAGGGCCGCCTGATAGGCCTGCGCCGTGGTCATGGCCGCATCTGCCTGGGCCTCGTCATAGGTATAGATGCCCGAGCGGTACTGGGTGCCGATGTCATTGCCCTGGCGCATGCCCTGGGTGGGATCATGACCCTCCCAGAAGGCCTTGAGCAGGGCGTCATAGGTGATGACGGCGGGGTCATAGACCACCAGCACCGCCTCAGTATGGCCCGTGCGGCCCGAGCAGACCTCTTCATAGGTCGGATTGGGGGTAATGCCCGCCACATAACCGACCGCCGTCACATGGACACCGGGCAGGGTCCAGAACTTGCGCTCCACCCCCCAGAAACAGCCCATGGCAAACATCGCCAGGGCCATGCCCGCTGGATAGGGGCCCTTCAGGGCCGCGCCATTGACGAAGTGAGTCGCTGCGGTCGGCAGGGGATTTGGCCGCCCTGGCAGGGCGGTCTCGACCGTGGGCAATTCAGCGGGCTTGCGGGTGAAGAACATGTGGGGGGCCTGTTCGTTTGAGTGGCAGCCTGAAGATAAGCGCGATTGGTCATATTTGCATCTCCTATGAGGATGCTGACCAAACGCATTTTCTGGGTCACTCTCTTTCGTTGAATAACTGCAAATGTTACACTCATCTCGGGAATTTGAGAGAAAGATCATGGCGAAACCAACCTGGGTTCTGTTGATTTGCGCAACGGCGAGCCTTTGCCTTGCAAACACCGCACTGGGCTCGGGCGGCGGTGGCGGCGGAGGCGGCGGAATGCCATCAGAGTCGGCACCGACCTATGATCCCGCCGCCGAATACGCCAGGGGCGTAGAGGCCATGAACCAGCAGAATTACAAAGCCGCCTCCTCGGCCTTCAGTCATGTCATTGAGGTCGTACCCAACAACCCCGAGGCCTGGCTTATGTTCGGCGCAGCGCGGAGCGGGCTCTCCGACTGGAAGGGTGCCCGTCGGGGCTTTGACAAGGCTGTCCGCTTCGCCCCAGAGCGCATAGACGCCCACCGGGGCCTGGGGGTGGCCCTGGCAAACCTTAAGGACCCTAAGGCACAGGGCGAGTTATCCTGGCTACAGGCCAAGGCGCAGGCTTGCGGAGGCTGCACGGACGCCGGGGCCCTGAAGGCGGCAATTGAGGCCATCACAGCCGCCATGGGGGCTGCGCCGTCGGCCCAAGCGGTGCCCCTGTTGTTCTCGGGTCCCCAGGCGGGGGACCGCGCCTATGTCCAGGCGGTGAGCCTTATCAATGAGCACAAGTATCAGGCAGCCCTCACCGCCCTGGACGCCGCCCGGCAATCCTTCGGGCCCCATCCGGACATCCTGACCTATCAGGGATACACTTGGCGCAAGCTGGGCGCCCTGGACCGGGCGGAGACCTATTATCGCCAAGCCCTATCCATTGCCCCCGACCATCGCGGCGCAACGGAGTACTACGGGGAATTGAAGGTCGAGCGGGGCGATCTGGTGGGGGCCCGCGCCCTCCTGGCCAAGCTGGACCATATCTGCGCCTTTGGCTGCGCTGAGGCGGAGGAGCTGCGGCTTTGGATCGATCTGGGCCACGCCCCGCAAGGGTGATCCTCGCAACCCTGGCCGCATTCATAGGTCTGGCAAGCTTGGGCGGGGCCCTGGGACAAACGCCCACCAGATCCCTGCGGGCTGAGCGGTGGATCGCGCCTGGGGCGGACAGGGTCACAGGTCTCAGCCGGGAGCCGACAGAGTGTCTGGCCTGGCCCGTCGACCCCACCCAGCGCCTGTCCATCACCATCGGTCGCGCCGCCTTCCGCGACCCCCTTCTGCTGGGGGGGCAGGCGGCCAGAGCCGGGATCTCCTGCGAGAGCTGTCATCGGGCCGGCCGCGACAATCCTGATTTTCAATTGCCTGGCGTGTCAGGTGCCCCGGGAACCGCCGACGTCACCTCATCCCTGTTTTCCAGTCATCGCGGCGATGACCTCGACAATCCCAAGACCATTCCGGACCTCAGCGCGGACAAGTCCCGCCTCAAGGTGGCCCAGGACAGGACCTCCGGTGACCTAGAGCGCTTTATCCAAGGGCTGGTGACCCAAGAGTTCGACGGACGCCAGCCGCCTCCCATCGTCCTCTCCGGCCTCGCCGACTATGTCCGCGCCCTTAACCCCAAGGCCTGTCCCGCCCAGGCCAGCCGCCCCATTACAGCCCAGGCCCTGCTTGCTGATGTCGATCAGGCCCTGGAGACGGCCGCAACCCTCAGCGCCCGGGGCGACAACGCCGCGGCACAAACCCTGGTCCGCGCGGCCAGGGCGCGGCTCTTCCTGGTGGATGAGCGCATGACCGATCCGAAACTGCGCGGTCAATTGCGGGCCTTTGACCAGACCCTGTCTCGCACCCTGACGGCCTCAGCCATGACCCAGGCCCGCCAAAATCTAGGCCGGTCCCTGACCCCCGCCATCCTTAGCAAGGTCGAAACCTCACTCTTCAATTCAAATCGGTTGGCGCCCATTGCCGATAGCGCCTTGCCCCGTCGGCCGTCCTGAGTATATTGCGCGCCTTCCGCACAGGGCGCGCCCCATGCGGACCACGGAGAGGTGGCGGAGTGGTCGATCGCGCACGCTTGGAAAGCGTGTTTACGGGAAACCGTAACGAGGGTTCGAATCCCTCTCTCTCCGCCA
>CALETE010000035.1 GCA_937920085.1 uncultured Alphaproteobacteria bacterium
TCTACACAGGCGAAGACACTCTTTCCCTACACGACGCTCTTCCGATCTTGTAAGCGGAGTTGCTGGCAGCGCAGCAGATGTCGAAAGTCCACCTAGGTTGCCATTGGTTGCAATTCTTACGTCATTCAGCGCAACACGAACCGCCATCCCAATAGGCTGGTTTTGTGTATATATGTTGCCGGAGACATTGGCCTGAATGACACTTGCCGACGATGTGACCGCAGCGGTGCCGCCAAAGCCATTATCAGTTTGCAATGTCACCCTATTGTTAGGTGTGCCGTCGTCAAGTTGAGCCAAAAATGCTTGGACAGCATTCGCCGCGCCAAAACTACCCACAGCCGCCAAGCTATAAGCCCCCGAGAGCGAGCTAGACAGGGTGTAGTATCCTACGTCAGCAGGGCGGGTGACGGAGGTTCCAAGGGTTGCAACTAATGATGTCGGAGCCGCACCGGTTTCTTGTTGAAAGCCCCAAGTGTCAAAGACTGTTGCCGAGGCGACGTTAGAATAGGTGGCGCTGGCATTTATTGCTGTTGTCGTTGTTGGTGTGTAAGTCGCCGAGACGCGATACCCTCCGTTCCAAGCCGGAATGATCGAATAATTGGTGATCTCGGTAGATTTTGAGACGAAAGCGCCAGTCTGAGCATTGAATGCGACAAATCTATCAGCGCCAGCTCCACCCCAAGGGGCAGAGCCTGTAGCCACAAGCTGTAAAATCGGATTGCCGCTGACATATTTGAAATATGCGCTCGCCGTGTAGGTAGTTCCCGCGATGACGGAGATGGATGCGGAAAAGTAGCCACCAGCAAGCGCCGACGTTGTGATCCGGGAGGCGGTCGTCGAACCATCCGGCGCGACCGAATTGTTCAGCACTACGGTGGCGTTATTGGCGATCCAATTCGTGCCGCCGATTGCGTTGCTATAGGTCTGAAGGTTCGTCGCGCTCGGCTCTGCCAGATACCCCTGCCCCGGAACGATCCGAGGGACATTATCTGCAAAGGCTATCGTCCCATCGAGCGAGTAAGCCGTCCCTGCGCGGGTATAGGTCAGGTTCCCTACATCGGCGGGGTTGTTGCTGATGTAGGTCGTGACCGAGACCGCAGCAGCCCCGGTGTTGATAAACGTGGTTGGATAGTTGCCATTGCCCACCTGGACCGTGGTTGGCGAGCCGGTGATTGTGACGGTGATCGTGCCTGCGACCGTGACCGTGAACTTAACCCAAGCCCCCGCCGTCGCTGTCCCCGCGCCTGTGATCGTCGCCGTGCCTGCAGCCACCGCCGCAGAGCCTGATCCGGTGATGTTTAGGGTGTAGTTTCCGACCGGTAGCGTGATGGTCTGGGTGGCCGGGGATGAGGCGTTTAGAAAATAGTTCGTCCGGCTATAGCCAGCGGCGACAAAGTAGTTAGCGCCTGCGAAGTTTAGACTGAGGTACGGATACCCAAAGGACACCGACCCCATCAATCGGGCTTTATGCCCTGGCCCCTTTCCCCCGCGGTGAACCGACATGGTTAGATGCCGAACCCGGTCGTCACATAAAGGGTGGTGACTTCTGTGGCAGCGCAGATCGCCGCGACATGAGTGATCGGGCTAGCAGGCACTCCACCTTCTAGGGTGATGATCTCAAGGGCGCCGGGCGGTACGGGTATGTCCGTAAGCGCGGCGGTGACAGCGTTTGACGTTCCGAACCGGATGAAGACTGTCTTGAAGCCAGAATTGTAAAGGCGGACCTGGTATGGCCCCTTGCCTGGATTTACCAGGGCAGTCGTCGCGTTCGTTGCTGTCGCTGAAATGGTGACGGTCGAGGCGTCATTTGGTACGAATGGCTTCGACATGGAGATCCCTCAAATTGAGGCTCCAGTTGTCGGCAATCGCGCCCGCGCCTCAACGCACGGGCTATTGGCTCAGTCGGTAGAAGATTGTGCCGCTGTTATAGGTTGCGCACTTGAACCGCCACCATACGTCGGATTCACATTCCTGATCAGACTCAACCCCAGGAACCCCGAACGAATGGACAGAGGTGCCTTTGTCTTTTGCCTGAATCCAAGTGACGCCACGATCAAACGACCGCTCCGTGATGACGTTCCCAGAGAAGGTGCCCCAGACAGCCATGTTGAACGGTGCTGGAAATCCAGTCGTGCTGCTCGGCTTGAACGGTGCGCTGACCTGATCCTGTACCGTGAAAGTGCCTGTGACTGGCAGTTCGCGTGCGGTTGACATAAAATACTCCGGTAGCCTTCTCGACTATTGATCCAGTTCGTGTTTGCTCAACGCACAGCTATCGGCGCAGGAGGCGTTGCAGCCAGTTTTTCCTAGGCTCTAGCGCAGCCTGAAGGTCTGCTTGGCGCTTTTGGCAATCATCTGCGATGGCTACGAGATCATCGCCGCGACCATTAGCCTGATCTAGCCTTGCGGTCTGACCGTCCAGCGCGGACCACAACGCACCTGCAGTAGCATCTAGGGGTGGCAGGAGGATCGGCGGTGTGCCGCTACGGAGCCTTGGCGGGATCGCTGCTGCGCAATCCAGCACATGCTGGGTCAGAGGCGTAGTCGGCGTAGTGGCACAGCCCGCGACGGCCAGCATCATTGAGAGCAGGGTCAATCGGCTGACCAGCGCCGGGGGATTTTTGTAGGGCATTGGCGTTCGCCTCGTGCAGGGTAATTGAAAGGGAGTCCCGGTGTGCGCCGGCGTCGGAGATTGCGGAGGCAGAACTATTAGCTGCCAACTGCGCCTGAGCAGTCATCGCCTCCTTGTGTGAGGAGGCGGCAGCGGCCTTGGCGTCCTTAACCTCGACCTCCAGGTGATGGACGTACATCCCGACCCCCGCGATGCAGGACAGCAGGACGGCTGCGATGATGCCGTAGATCTCCAGCTTTGAAATGCTGAACATCAGTGGACCAGGAGAAGGCGGTCTGAACTAGCTGCGATCTGGCGTCGGATAGTCGGGCCTAGGATGATGCACCCCTCCGACGCATCGTGGTTCGCATTGTCGCCGTGGATGCAGAACAGCGAGCGGCCGAACGTGTCAGTTCCTGGCATGGGGTCCAGGTTCATGACGCATGGGCCTAGGCGCGCGTGCTGGTAGGCGGGGCCGATCTTGTACAGCCCCTGCGGGATTGGTCCGACCTTCTGCTTCTTTTGCAGGGCAGGATTGTTCCGGCCTTCGCCATGACCGCTATACCCGGTTCCGACAAACTCAGGCCCGTGGATCAGGGCTCCGTCTTTCTGGTGGTAGTCATAGGTCATGGTAGTGTTCCTTTGGTTTTTGCGTACTCGCGCACAGCGAAGGCGGCGACGACCGCGGTGAATAGGGCAGCTAGGCCGCCGAGATCGGGGTAGGTCTTGGAGATCAGGGGTAGGGCGACACCTTGGGTCCAGACGGTCGCGGCCATGCCGACGCAGGTCGCTGGGCGCCACCACTTGGTGATGCGTAGGCGTAGGGGTTCCAGGATCATGCGACCTCCAGCATTTCAGGGCAGACGGTTTGCTCAGCCACCTGGCCGAATTGATCGTGATAGGTGATGACCGTTGCAGCGCGCTCAGCGAACCAGCCTCCGCGTCCGGCGTAGGCGTCACGGGCGGCTAGGGTGGGGTGCTGCGTGACAGTCATGCCGCCATGCTCCTTGGTGTAGCGGTGGTGTTGATGGCCGGCGTGCGCGTACCGCTTGGTCGTCTGGCCCCACATCTCCGCATACTGTGCGGCGAAGGTAAGGGGGAACTGATCAGGCTTCTTCAGGTGGCCGTGGTGAAAGGCGAGCATGGTCTTGCCGTGCCGGATGGCGTAGTAGGGTAGCTCGCTGTCTAGGACCTCGACCCTTGGCTCGTTCTCGTACAGGGCGCGGAACATCAAGCGGAGCCAGACGCTCGACGCAATGTCGTGGTTCCCCTCAGCCATGACCACGACAACGCGCTCATGCTTCAGTAGGGCTAGGTCTACAATCCGGCGCAGCAGCTTGATCGCCGTAGCAACCATCTTTGAGAAGCGCCCGTCTGCATCCAGGACGTGACCGCTCGTTGGAGTAACCGGGGTCATGCCGTCATAGTGCATGAAGTCGCCAAGCTGATTGACGACTCCGACCGAGGCGGGAGGGGCAGCTAGGATCATCTGCTCGAAGGCACCAAATAGGGTTCGCTCGGCTATGCCTAGATCCCAATCAGCTCCGCCCTCCTTATGCCAAGCCAACATGCCGACATGGCAGTCTGTCAGGGTGTAGAGGTTCAGGAGATTCTTGAGCGTCATACCTAGGGCTGGGGCTGGTAGGGCGTCCATGCGCTCATAGTCAGCTAATTCAGCGGCGACCGCTTGGCGGAAGACGAGATCAGCAGCGCGGTCGTCTAGGCGGGTCTTGACCCATTGGCCCGTCGGCTTGCCGTCGCGGTTGTAGTAGGTTGAGACACCCTTGACCGTGTACAGGTCGGGGCTCGTATGGGTCATGTCGTTGTCAGGCGCGTAGCCGTGTATCTCAGCCTTCTTCTTGACGGCCTTGATACCGGCATCAATCAGGGACTTGCTAATGCCTAGGGCTGCGGCTGCGGCGCGCTGACTACCATGGTCGTTCCAGGCGTCAATGTAAGCGGCCTGTTTAGCGGTAGCCCACTCTTTGAGGGCTGGGTCTACTATCGCCAGGGGGGCGCTCAAGAGGCGGGGTCCAGGCGAGTCACAAGGTAGGCGGGGCCAGTCCCATCCATGACGACCTGCGCGGCCGCGGCTTGGCCCGTCTTGCCTGGGAACATAAACCCTAGCCAGCCAAATAGCAGGTTGATTGTAAAGACTGCGCGCTGCAGTCGCAGGACTAGCTTGTAGTCCGCCATGGTCAGAAGGGGGGCGCCGCACTCTGGGCAGTCTGCATCCAGCCAGTCGGCCGAGAACTTCACACTAGCATCGCAGTAACCGCAGCCTGGGGCGTCACACTTGACACCATGAAGGTTCAGGTGGGCGACCTTCCATTCACGCTTGCCGTTCATTTGGTCCTACTTTCGTCTGTCGTCCTGCGCGTCTAGGCGCTTGTCGATCCGGTCCATGGTGGTGACCAGGCCGGCCGTCCGCTCATCTAATCGTGCGATGAGGGCGGCCGTCCCCTGGCCCGCTGCTAGTTTTTCCTCGACCACAGAAACGCGCTCATCGATGTGTCCACCCCACCAGACTATACCGGCTGTTTGGGCGAGAAGGCCAAAGGCCAGGGCGATTGCGGATATGGCAGTCGAGGAAAGGGTCATCCGAGTAGTGCGTTGATCTGGCATAAGCGCGCTCCCGGCCGGTGAAGATTGAGGTTTGACCCTGTGTTCAACGGCCTGGAAACGCTACGCACGCTCAGGCTGTCAGGGCCTTCAACTTCTCCGCAACTCGGCCTGCACGGATTGATTGCTCAATCGCCTCATCGGCCTTGTTCTCGTAGGCCACGGCGCGGATATGGAGTTCTGAGGCGGAATGGTAATGGTCATCTGCCTTGTCGCAATGATGCTGCACGGCATCCTCCAGGGCCTTCACTTGCCGCGTGATCGAGGCGGTGATCGCGTCAACGTTGGCTGAGGTGAAGAACAGGGCGAGAATCTCGGATAGGGTCGGGAATCTGAGTTGCATGGGGAGTCCTTGTGAGAGGGTTTCTACCAAGCCCAATGCTGGGCTAGGACGTAGTTGGCGATCTTGAGGAAGATCACGGTCAGACTGACAGCCAACATAGCTACCAGCCCGAAGGCCCCGGCGATGCTGAGCATTAAGGTCATGACCCAGCCGCCCGCATGTAGAGTTCGACTAGGGCCTCCATCTCATCACGAGCAGCCTTGTCCATCTTGCGAAGGGCGATGACCTTGCGGAGGATCGCAACGTCGAATCCATTACCCTTGGCCTCGGCATAGACCTCCTTGATGCTCTCGGAGACTTCAGCCTTCTCCATCTCCAGATGCTCAATCCGGTCGATGACCGATTGAAGCTGGCCTTGGGCTTCAGAATTGAGGGGTTGATCTGACATGGTGTTCCTCTCCTAGTTAACAGCAGCGCGAGCCAGCACCTGGGCCAGCGTCGGGCGAATGAGAAGGTCAATGAACGTGTTGGCCTCTTTGCCGTTCGGCAGGGTGATCCAGGCCAGATTTCGATAGACGTCCGTCACCTCGACCATGACGCCATTGAGGACAGCGGTCTCGCCAGCCAGGATCGGACCAGGGGCCGGGGCTTGAAATGCCTCGACGCCAGCCACGTCTAGGTAGTCGAGATAGATCTCTCGGGCAGGGTCTGACTTGAAGACAGCGAACCGCTCGCCCGAGGCATGCGTCATCAGCGTGCCGCGGACTGTGATAGTCGTGCCATCTGGGACATTGGCAAATTCAAGTGGGGTCATTGGGTCCGGAGGTTTGAGAGGGTGAAAAAAATTTGGGGGTCTTCGGGGGAAAAGTTACGGGGAGGACACCCCACGCGCTGGGCGGTGCGCTGGATTTACCCCCCACCCCCCGGCCGGGGCGGCCCGAAAAGGGGTCGGACCTAGACCGCGGCCTAGGCGGAAAGCCTGAATCAAATGGGCCGGATCTACGGCGAGGGGGTAAAGCGGGGGGTTTAGGCTCATTCGCTGTCATCCTGATCGCGTCCAACATGGTCTGAGTTGGACGAATGGTGGCGAATAACCCGCACCGCTTGGCCTTCTATGACACCTGGCAACTGTTGCGGGGTCGGCTGCTGGCTAGCATCGGGGTGGTGCATGACGATTTGAACCATGGTCCGCGGTCCGCTATCGCCTTGACCCTTGCCCCCTGATAGCTCGCCGGCTGCATCTAGCAGGACCTTGGCGGCCTTCAATCTCACGTCTTCAGAGGCGGCGCCGGTAGCTAATCCGGTCACAGTTAGCCATGCTTTGTCGGTTTCCGAGGCGAGCCATGCACGCTTAACAGCGTCCCTAAACGCCTTAACGTGTGGCTTGCGCAAAGCGACTGATAGACTTTCCTGTCGCATTTCAACGCGCTTAGCAGCGTCCGCCTGACTCAAACCGTCTTCAATGATCAAGCGAATAGCCGTCGCCAATGCGGGCCTAATCCGACCCTTAGCGATTGCTTCGCCTGTCTTAGTCACCAGACCTTGCGCCATTACCCGACGCCCCGCACCGGAGCGCGAACGGCGCCGACCTGGCTAGCCTGTTCTGTCGTCATAAGGACCAGGGCAAAGCCTAAAGCCTCTAGCCAAACCTCTGCCATATGCGAGACGTGGAATCCCTGGCGAACATTCTTGTTCGGCTTGCCATCGGGCCCGACCTTTCCGCCATTTTCCAGCTTGGTCGCATAGCGATCAGGAAACCCGGCTAGGGCTTCCAGCCCCTCGCAAGTCAAGCCCTTGGCCCGTCGCGCTTCGACTAGGATCTTTGCGATATCCGCGCGGCTATGGACGATCAGGGGGTGATGGGGAGTCAATTCCATGCGGATAGGCTGGACCCTCCGCCTTAATGTTTAGTCACCATCCGCAACGCTTACCAGGTCGCTTAAAAGCCCCTGAATCACCCTTCGAGATAATTACTTACTGCACCCCCCTATCTACCCCTTAGACTCTAAAAAGAGAGAGGGGGGGGGGAAGTAAGTAATTAATTATTGTCCCTGCAAACCATTGATAATAAAGGCATTTAAACCCTGAGTTGCTTACTTACTTCCTGGTACACGTGTGAACGCGCCCTTAATTTTAGGCCGATTTGGGGGAGTTCCTTCCTTCCTTCCTGGTAGCAGTAAGTAAGCAACTTAGAGGCGAATAGGCCGACAAGCCGCAACCATGCCTTGACTAAATAAATGTTTGACAGGGGTCCGAATGTTGCTATTTGTCGCGTCGGGCGGCGCCTAGGCCGCCTAGCACACGTCAACAGAAGGACGTTCCGACATGACTACCGACATCATACCCCGCCCCTTGCGATGGGAAGTGACGAACACAAAGACCGGCAAGGTTACAAGCTATAAGACCGGCATGTCGGCCCGGCGCGCTGCAGACCGAATGGACAACGCATACGGCGCATACATTTGCACCATGCGGGGCATTTGGTCATGATCGCCCGCGCCCTTCGCATGCTGCTAGAGGCGGTCGTCCTCGCCGCTTTCTTCGCCTCTGCAGCCCTAGTCGTTATCGCTCTAACCCCTGCAGGAGTCTGACAAATGAACGACATACTAGAGCGCGCTATGGCAGTCCGAAAAGCTGCAGGACTAGCCCTGATAATCTACGGATTAGAGGGGTACACAAAAGACCAGCCCTTTACCCATTATTGCGTTGATGAGCGCGAACGCGACCGCCTGACAGACCGCTACAGGGATAAGGGTTGGACGGTCGAAGCCCCCTAACCCCCTAGCGGAAAACCCTCCCCATTGGGTCCGGCCTTTCGAGGTGCGGACCCTTTGGCGCGCAAGGTGCTGTCATTAGGACGGCGCCGAACGTCGAAAGGACGAACAATGTCAACCATTCAAACCCTAGCGGCCGAACTCTATACCGCCCTAATCGAAAAGACGCGCGATGACGGCTCCGCGTTTGTCACCCTCGAAGACGACTCCCCAGATTGGATGGGAGACGCTGTTCGCGCAGCTCATGGCGATTTCATGCCGGATGATTGGCGCTATCAGGCGATTAAGGGCGTCTGCAGCCATCGGTCTGACAGCGACTCATTCGCGAGTGAGGATATAGACTCTCTTGTTGACTGCTACACCGGACGCCTCACAGCTTGGCTTGCTACAAGCGTAAAACGTGTCGGCTATTGTGATGAAGCTGAATCCGAATACGGACCGGCTAAGGATATGAGCGCGCGCCTCATGGCTGGACAACGTATGGAATATAGTGAGATTTGGTATTCCTTAATTCACTACCTTGAGGGCCTTGCAGCCTTCGAAGACTAGCCCCTGAGATTGCCCCCTGGCTGAAACGCCGGGGGGATTTCTGAGCGGCTATAAAACCCCCCTCACGTCACGTCACAGGACGGGGCGCAACGTCACCCAAAGGACGAAACCAAATGAACGCTATGACTCCAATTGACGCCAAGGCTCACGCCCTGGCCTTGTACGAAACTGCATGCGAATCCCATAGGCGCCAAGATTGGCGCATGTCAGCACACGCCCTGGCGGCCGTGCTCAAAGCCCTAGACATTCCAGAACGCATCCAACAAGCGGCCGAACCTGCGAAGCCTGCAGCGATAGCCCCCAAGGCGCCGAAAGCTGCTAAGCCTGCCAAGGCGTCCAAGGTCGCAGCCTATAGCATGACGGCCGAAAGCCTGACGCGCGCCTTGCGACTCCTTGGTAGGGCGGTTGAGGCGCGCAACTCAACTCCGATCCTATCAACGGTCCACATGCGCGCCGCCCATAGCTATCTAGCGATCACGTCAACAAACCTAGATTTCAAAGTTAGCGTGCGAGTCGAAGGGGAAGGCCTAGGCCAGTGGGAAGCGGCCGTCCCATACGCCAAGCTTCGTGACGTCCTGGCGAAAATGTCCGGACCTGTCACCATGACTGGCGAACGCAGCGAGGTGAAGACGCGCAAGGTGAATCAGGAAACGGAGGAATATCGCGACTCGTCCGTCAAGGTATCAGCCGGTTCCGCCTCCGCGATCCTGGCCGGACTATGCCCAGAAGACTTCCCCATGGGCAAATTCGAGGCGAATTATCAAGTCCCTATTACGGCTAGCCAGCTTGGCGACGCGCTCCAATTCGTTCGGCTTTCGATTAGCACGGAAGAAACGCGCTATTACCTTGGAGGCGTCTATTTGCATTCCTCTACACAAGGGACTCATGTCGCAGCGACCGACGGACACAGGCTCGCCTGTGTAACAACGGCGCCGCAAGAAACTGCCCCGACATTCGGGGGCGTCATCATTCCTCGCGATACCGTCCTGGCGATCCTGGCTTGTATCAAGGCTGGAGTCGACGGCGCTTTGCATGTCAGCCCCTCCGGAGTGTCATTCGAGAGTCCGGAGGTTTGCCTGCAGTCGAAAACGATAGACGGTAGTTTCCCCGACTACACACGAGTCATTCCAGAGACTAGCGACACGCCAGTCAGCCTAGACGGCGCCGGCCTGTCAGCAATGGTCGCTAGGGTGTCATCTGTCAGCGACGCTAAGGCGCCGCCCGTCAACCTGGCCTTTGCAGACGGCTATCTGACAGCGACCTGCCAGCCCCTAGACGGCGCCGCATCTTCCGAATCCATGGGTTATGGCTGCACTGGGGCTTATGACGTTAGCATGTCAGTAAATGCCAACTATCTGCGCCAAGCCTGCGACGAATTGGGCGACGTTGTCGAATTTCATCTAGGCGGGTCCAATGATCCTATTCGCCTAGCCAATCCGGCTAAACCCGACCGTCTAATGGTCCTCATGCCCCTTCGCGTCTAATGCCCTAACCCTAGCCCCTAGCCTAGCCAGCTAGGGGCTTTCTCATGCCCCGCGCCATGATACCCGGCGAGGCATTGGAAAGCCCCTGCAGCCCCCTCTATAGGATCCCGACCCAATGCCCCCCGACACTATCACGGCCGCACAGTTTAAGGCGCTATGCGCAGCCCTATGGGGCGAGGATTGGAGGCGCGAGGCGGCCGACGCCTTGGCGGTCTCATCCCGCAATATTCAGCATTGGGGCGCCGAACCACCGGCGAGAGGCAAGCCGGTTCCGCCGGGTGTCATTCGCGATCTATTCGCCCTGATACGGGGGGCAATGTCGGACCCTATCAGGGCCGCGGACCTGGTGCGGGAGGTGTCCAAAGCGGCCGAGATAGCTGAGATTCTGCGAGTGGCCATTGCGTTAGAATCTGAATCGAAAGGGGGTCACGATTGATCTGTTGTCTATGCAAATTGGCGCATAGGTGTCAGCTATACGCCTGAGCGCATCACCTGGAGGGTTTGATACAATTCGGCGCATCTAAATCAGCCGGCATAGGTGTACACTTTCGCTGTCGCGCCTCCCGATTGCGGTCTGATAGACTCAACCTGGATCTCTCCAGATTGCTCTAGCAGGGTCAAATGCGCGTCTATCTCGCGCGCGGTGAAGCGGTTCTGTAGCCGCTTAGTTAGATCGCCACGTTTGATCGTCCGATTCTCTTTGATCAATCTCAGAATCCGGTTCGCGTTAGCCTGGTGCTCATTAACTGACATGTAATCATTGGCGTCTTCCATCATGCGTTCAGCCGACCATAGGGCTAGATCGCGGCCCCATTCCATATCAGCCACCGTGATGCGCGGCGCCATGTAGCTGATACCAATGGCGCGGATAGTCGCTAGCC
>CALETE010000036.1 GCA_937920085.1 uncultured Alphaproteobacteria bacterium
AGCTTCTGTTCCTGATGCAGCAGGTCGCCTTTGGTGATCAGCACCAGACGGTAGGCCTTGGACAGTTCTGCCAGGGCGTGATCGACTCCCGGCAGAGGCTCCACCGGCTCGCTGAGCATTTCCCGACCCGCCGCCAGAATTTCTCGGATCACCGAAGACGGTGCCTGTCCAGCGGTCAACTCCATGGCCGTCTCGATCATGGACAGAGTGAAGCCCTTCACCCCATATCCGTAGAGCCGCAGGTTGCGCCGCTCCACCTCCGAAAGCCGTGCCTTGGCGGTTTCAGGGTCGGTGACGTCGGCCAGCAAGCCGCAGAACCGGTCATGGGTCAGCCGGAACAGGGTCTCGTTGTGCCAAAGGGTGTCATCGGCATCGAGGCCGACTGTGGTGATGCGCATGGCCCAGGTCTTAGCGCGGTTTGGCCACTTGGATAGCTTGCATTCTGCTGAACACAAATGATGTAGGGTTCCCTCGTGATCAAGCTGAATGCCCCAGATTCGATCTCAAATCGTAAGGCGCGTGAGAAAAATTGGCCGTAAGAAGTGTTCATGCTTACATTCATAGTCGGCCTGATGCCAAAATGGCATCAGGCTGCACCTAGGAAATGAGACTTAATGCCACGTACGCAACTCTATCACGCCCCACCGGTCATAGAGGCAGTCGTAGAATTAAAGCTTAAAGATGCCTTGCGACCAGAAATATTAAGTCGTTTAGCAAAATCAGCGCGGCAATCATACCGGAATTGCACCGAATCTGGCGAGTACGATGTTGAAATCAAACTGGAAAATGGCAAGGCCGATCCGCGAATTGGTTCAATACGACCAATTTATATACTTAGTAACGCGGATCAAAACCGCTTCTTTCGGATTGAGCTCTCAAAGTTTCACTGGTCTCAAATGCCCCCCTATGCAGGTTGGGACGAGTTTTTAGCTCAACTGTCGAATGATCTCGAACATTTCCCCCGAAGCTTCTCCTTTCCATCCCTGGAGCGTATCGGCGTCAGATATCGAAATAGAATAGACGTTCCAATTGAAAACAATAAGACCGCCAGATACGAAGACTATCTTCAGATAAACATCTCTTCACCCCCCATACTCGAACCAAACGATGGTTACCAATGGAAAATTGAGAAGAGATTTCCCAATACGTCTTATGCATGCATCGTGCAGTCTCTAATAGTTACCCCTGAAATCCCCAATACAGTAGCAACTATGCTTGATATAGATATTTATAGGTATGACAATTTTCCTAAAGATTCATCAAATCTAAAAGAAATTCTGAAAGAGATGAGAAAATTGAAAAATGAAATATTCGAGTCCTGCATAACTGATAAAGCGAGAAATAGTTTCCAATGAAATACGGCGAAACTACTGTATCAGAAATTTTAGATCCAAATATCCTTTTTGGCGAAACACAAATTGGGGATTTTTCTGGAGGTAATACGCCTTCTGATGAAGGAGGATTTCTATTCCCTAAATCTCACTTTACGAAAATTGTTAGAACATTACCTACAACAGATGAATTTCTATTTGATGCGACGTCCGAAATCAAGAAATGGACGTCTCAGATTGCGATGCGTTTAGATGAACAATCTAGGCGAAGATTTTTTGCTCAAATTGACCGGTTGCATGACACCGAAGAATGGATGGTAGGTGATAGGCCAATACGTCTGGAGTCTTATAAGAGCTTTATAAGGGCTTACCTAGCTGGAATGATAGGCGGCAAGCCCTCGCTAGCGCTCTCTCCGGATGGTTACGCGATGGCAATCTGGCGAGCTGGTGAGGACAGACTCACAATTGAGTTCTTTGAGAACGACCGTATTCGCTACCTCGTTTCGCAGACCGTTGACAATAAAATTGAGCGCGTGGCAGCAGAGACTACAATAAGTCGCCTAACGGTACTACTTCAGCCCTTTTCAAGTGAGAGATGGTTCCGTGGTAGCTAGAAAGCCATTGCCTGAGGACCATCATATTATGCGGTTTGTACCTTATGCGGCACAGGAGCGAGAATCGGAAACAGATGTATTCTTAGGCATCACGCCTGCAGCACTAAAATTATCTGCTCAAGACGAGGGAGGAATATCGGTAACATGGATTGAATATTTTGGATTATATAGTTTAGGGTCCAAAACTTCTGCCGCTACAGCGATTAGAAACGCATTCCCTTCAAAGAAAATTGGGAAGAAGTCTGTTTTTGCGTGCGCTGAAGTAGGAATGGTCGTTGCAATAGGAAATAATTTCCACAAGAAATTGAGAGTAGTCCACGATCCAGTCACAAATAATAGTGGTCACGCGGAGATTCGACACTTTACGGATGGTGACATATCACTTTTAGAATACCTTTCTAGTGCTGCATTTGTTGATATTAGCTCATACCACGAATTAAACTTGGACAAGACCGTATAGGATTGGCCCAATCGGAGTTGTTTTCTAAGATTTTCTCAATGTGCGCCGCTCGGTCGAGGCTGGATATTTGGCGAGCAAGGCGGCGGGCCGGATCGGCCGGGGGCTGAAATTGCCGCTGCAATTGGGACAGGCGCCGCCCAGCTTGGTCTCCACACAGTCGGCGCAGAAGGTGCACTCAAAGGTGCAGATCCTGGCGTCGGGGCTGTCAAAGGCCAGGTCTCGATCACAGCATTCGCAGTTGGGGCGCAGGGCGAGCATTCGGTGCCTCCTTGGAATATCAGAACCCTAGACGCCCGAAGGCTTCAGGAAAATGACGGAAAACCCTCGGTTTCGGCCCTATTCCCCAAACCCTTCGCCGGGGACGACGGGATCCAGTCGAAGGAGCCGAGAGTCTTCCACGCCCGCCGTGCGGTGTTTCACGAGCTCGCGATATTCGGGATCCC
>CALETE010000037.1 GCA_937920085.1 uncultured Alphaproteobacteria bacterium
GGCGAGGTCCTCACATTGAAGATGTAGGCGTCGAAAGACAACTTGGTATGAACGTGCAGATCGCCGAAATAGGCATTCCGATCAGGGTTATAGCCTGGCAAGTGCGCAGACGGTTTTGCCCCAGAGCTCTGTCGATAAACCTTGGCCTGCTCACCTGGAGCTGTCGTTCCGACAGCCATGGCAGCTACCAGGGCGCTGGAGGCCCAGAACAGTCTCTTCAGGTTCATATCGTCCCCTCCCCAGGGTCAAGCGGACTCAGGCATGTTCTGAATCTGCGACGTGATTACCATTGCCCACAGGATGAAGCCCTGTCAAAACAATGGGCATGGGGAAGGTCAATAGTTTGCGTCAAGTCTGGATATCCGTGTCGGTTTTCCTGGCCGGATTTACTCTTTGGACAGCAGCCTTGGCCCACGAAGTCCGCCCTGCCCTGCTCCAGATCAACCAGACAGCGCCGGGAAGCTATCAGGTCACCTGGAAACAGCCGGTGGTCGGTGACATGGCGGTCCGCATGGTCCCTCACCTCTCCAGCGGCGTCCTCGACAAACCTGCAAACAACGAAGAGATATCTCCAGCTTTCCGTATCCGGACCTGGGACATCAAGGCAGGAGCGCCTCTGGATGGCCAGACCCTCACCATTGAGGGTCTGAAGGAAACCGTCACCGACGTTCTGGTGCGCATCACGCCCACCCAAGGGACCGAGATCAATACCGTCATCCACCCCTCAGAGTCTGCCTACAGGATCGTCCTGTCAGGACCAGCAGGCATGGCGGTTCCCGCCTATCTGCGCCTGGGCGTCGAGCACATACTGACCGGCTTCGACCATCTGATGTTCGTTCTTGGATTGCTGCTGCTGATCGGCACAAATTGGCGGATCATCAAGGCAGTCACGGCCTTCACCGTCGCCCATTCCATCACACTGGCCCTGGCCGCCCTTGGGTTCGTGAAGTTCCCGACAGCAATCATTGAGGCCCTCGTGGCCCTCAGCATCGTCTTCGTCGCAAGTGAACTGTTGAGCTCCAAGGACACCCTGACAAGCCGCAGGCCCTGGCTGATCGCCTTCGTCTTTGGTCTGTTGCACGGACTGGCCTTTGCCGGAGCCTTGGCAAATATCGGCCTCCCCCCCCACGCCGAACCCATGGCGCTCTTTTTATTCAATGTGGGGGTCGAGATCGGCCAGCTGGCCTTCATCGCGGCCGCAGTCGGGGTGATCTTTTCCCTACGTGCCCTGCGCAAACGGCTCGACTTCAAGACTGAAGCCTTCGCCCGCCTCGCACCGGCCTATGCCATCGGCGGATGCGCAGCCTATTGGCTAATCGAACGGATCATCGCTGCTATCGCTTGAGACCCTGATCCCACCCCGATCTCAGCCGGGGCGGTCAGGTTTGCGAGATCACGTTTCCGATTTCACCGCCTTATTCAAGTCGGGTGCATTGGGGGATCGCATGGCCACCCCACTCTCCATGCCGGCCTTCAGGGCTGCTGCGGCACCCTCATGGGACATGATCTTGCTCATCACCGCCTGTCCAGCGCGCTCGAACCACTCGCGGTTGTCGATGACGAATTGGCGGGAGGTGCGATAACCTTCCAGCAAGCCATTGATCTCCGGGATCACATAGCGCGCCACCAGATCCCAGCTCCGGGCCGTATTCTCCCGATTGGCCCAGTCATGGGCAAAGCCCAGCACGGTACCGAAGCCCCCCGTGGACTCCATCATCTTGCGGATCGCCGCAATCAGGTCATCAGGGGTGCCAATGACCGCTGCGGCGCCGGGCGCAAAGGCCGTTTGGTCCACCGCTTCATCTGGCGAGGTGAAGGCCACAGCGCCCGGGCGCATCAGCGTGCCGACCGTATATTCATTATGCCAATGCATCAGACCCTTGCCCGCCTGGGCGCGTGCCTCTTCCCGAGTCTCGGCAATATGCCAGGACATCAGCACCCGCCAGTTCTTGCGATCTACGGTCTGGCCCGACTTGGCCGCCGCCTGCTCCGCAAAGCCCCACTGGGTCGGCAGGGCCGCCAATCCTGCATCGGAGTTAGAGCCAATGGATAGGACCCCCATGCCGTATTTGCCGGCTAGGGTCATGCCAGAAGGGCTAATCGAAGACGCAGTGACCATAGGCAGCTCTTCCTGCAGGGGGAAAAGCTGAAGACGCGCGTCCTGCAGGGTGAACCAGTCGCTTTTGTGGGTCACCCGCTCGCCCGCGAACAGGCGCTTGATCACGCCAATCGCCTCATCCTGGCGATCGCGCTGTGTCATGGGATCAATGCCGAGCGTGTGGGCATCAGAGGGCAAGGCACCGGGTCCCGTACCGAAAATCACACGCCCCCCTGACATATGGTCCAACTGAACCATCCGCTGGGCGATATTGAACGGGTGATGGTAGGGTAGTGACACCACCCCCGTGCCGAGACGAATACGATGGGTATTTTCGGCAACGGCCGCCAGGAACATTTCCGGAGAGGCAATCACTTCCCAGCCCGTGGAATGGTGCTCGCCGACCCAGAACTCATCATAGCCCAGGGCATCCAGCTGAGCGGCAAACTTGATGTCATTGCGCATCTGCAGCATCGGGTGTTCGCCGATGGGGTGATGCGGAGCAATGAAAGCGCCGAACTTCATGCGGGCCATGGAATGTCTCCTACCTAAGACGTTTTTCTTTGACGCTAGGCATAGTGCATTGACGCAAGGGAGGACCAGACCCTTTTCGCTAACTCACCTTATCCTGCTGAGGGGTACGTCCTTGAAGCAGAGCATCACGCCTTTGCCTTACGCCTCAAATCCCCCTTACAGCGGTCAGAACACGTTTTCACAGTGTCCCAATCCCGCGCCCATTTCTTACGCCAATCGAAGGGCCGCCCACAGGCCTGACAGATCTTCTGCGGCAGGGTGGACTTGGTATAGCGTGGCTTATCCATCAAAGCCTGGCCAATGTGGCTGAGGCGCATTCGGCGATCCGCCCCTGCTCGGCGGGGTCGAACTTGTCATAGGTCCGCACCATCTGGGCCATGCGGGGATTGCCGCCAATCTGATCCCGGCTCCGCGCGATAAAATTCCAATACAAAGCATTGAATGGACAGGCCTTCTTCCCTGTTCTTTGCTTAACGTCATAGGTGCAAGACCCACAGTAATTGGACATGCGGTTGATATAGGCACCGCTCGCCGCATAGGGCTTGGATGCCAAAAGTCCCCCATCTGCAAACTGGCTCATCCCCACCGTATTGGGCAACTCCACCCACTCATATGCGTCGGCGTATACGCTCAAATACCACTCATGCAGGGCCTTTGGATCAACCCCGGCCAGCAGGGCGAAATTGCCGGTAACCATCAGGCGCTGGATATGATGGGCATAGGCCTCGTCCCGGGTCTGGGTCACCGCTGCTTTCAAGCAGGCCATGTCCGTCTCAGCCGTCCAATAGAAGTCCGGCAGGGGCCGAGTGTGGCCAAAGTAGTTCTCGTGCTCATAGCCGGGCATGTTCAGCCAGTAGACACCCCGCACATATTCCCGCCACCCGATGATCTGTCGGATGAAGCCCTCCACGGCGTTCAAGGGCGCCTTGCCAGAGCGATAGGACGCCTCCGCCTGGCGGCAAACCTCCAAGGGATCCAGCAGGCCGCAGTTCAGATATTGCGCGATCACCGCATGATAGAGGAAGGGCTCCCCCGTCAGCATGGCGTCCTGATAGTCGCCGAAACTTGGCAGGGCCTTTTCTACAAAGGTGGTGAAGGCGGCCTGCGCATCTTCCCGCCGAACGGCAAACCAGAAACGCTCCAATCGGCCGAAGTGATTGGCGAACCGTGCCTCCACCAGGGCTAACACCTCCTGCGTAACGGCGTCCGGCGCAAAGGCCTTGGGGCTGGGCATGAAGAGACTGTCGCCAGCGGGCTTGCGATTGTCGGCGTCGAAGTTCCACTGCCCCCCCGCCGGCTGGTCCCCATCCATCAACAGGCCCGTCCGGCGACGCATGTCCCGGTAAAAATACTCCATCCGCAACTGCTTGCGGCCCTCGGCCCACCTTTGAAACTCGCCGTGCGAACAGACAAAGCGATCATCCGCCAGAATGCGAACCGGAAGGCCTAGGGCTGCCTCCCACCCCTTGATCATCTCCAGAACCCGCCATTCCCCCGCCTCGGTCACCAGGATCTGGTCGGGCTGGTGGCGAGACACGGCCTCCGCCAGCTGGGCTGTGAAGCCCCCCTGATTATTCGGGGCGTCCAGCTTCACATAGTCCACCCGCCAGCCGCGCCCTTCGAGCTCGAGCGCAAAGTGGCGCATGGCGGAAAACAGGAAGGCGATCTTCTTCTTGTGGTGGCGCACATAGGTCGCCTCCTCCTGAACCTCAGCCATCAAAACCAGGTCCTGGCCAGGGTCGCCGGCCGCCAAGCTGGCGAGCTCCGGAGACAGCTGGTCGCCAAGGACAAAAATCAGGTTTCGGACAGAGGTCATCAGGTTTGGGTTTCTACTTTAGGCAAGGTCAATTGGACGCGCGAGAAACCCTATTAGACTCGCCAGGATCCTCAGAGGCCAAAAGATCCAAGGCTACGAGCAAGATGCCCTCTAACCGCGCGGCCTGCACGCCGTTACTGCAGGCTTCCCGAGGCGTAACCTCTCCCCCGCAAATCTGGTCGCAGGCGGCAACCAGGTCCGCTTGGCCGCGCAATCGGTTCCGATAGGACTTCAGCCTTTGCATGTCCCTGGCGCGCGCCTCAGCGGCAGAAACGGCATCGTGATCACGGCAGCCAAAACTCATGTCGAGACTCGAGCCGATCCGCGCGGCGCCCTCCACGCGTCGCCAGGCGAGGCCATAGGCCTCCCCAGCCTGCTTCTGCGCCGCGGTCAGGCGGCCCTTGCGCGCCAACCAATCTAAACCACTCAACCGTCGCAGGGGTCCGGGCCGCCTTTGAGCGCAAAGCTGAACCACTAGGGCTGCCCCTCGCGCCCGTGACAGTGCAGCGGTTTCAGCCACACCGACAGCCACCTCCTGGGCGTCCTTTTGCGCACGCTGGCGATGCGCCGCCAGGGCAAGGTGACGAAGATCCTGCCGCGCGGGGTTATAGGGTCGTGACATGGATAAGCTCCTCACAAACTAGGGGGTGTTAGGGGTAGGCAAACGCTCGACAGACCCTTGCCCAGGGACCGCTCCGAAAAACTCCAGAATCCACCCTGCGCCACGACCGCTGCCACGTGGGCGTCATGTCGGGCGAATTTCGGCTGCTGGGCACCCCCTGGCTTTCGTCGTCGAAATACCTTTTCCAGCCGGGTCGCTGAGGCGCGATCCAGGCCTAGTTCTGCCCGGACACGATCTGGGTGCGTCCCAATCTGACGTAAGACCGCATATTCTTGGGCGTGAGGTCGGCGAGGGAGGATGTCGTGTTTCATGAGGTAAACTGTATAGAACATACAGTGAACATGCAAGGAAAAAGTGTAGTTTACATACAGCGGCAAGTCTGGTCCTATGCCCTATGGACGATCGCTTCCAGCGTCTGCGCCATGCGCGCACAGAGAAGGGCTTCGACACCGCGGCTGCGGCAGCGGACGCATTCTGCTGGAACCGCAACACCTATGCGTCCAACGAAAATGGCAATGCCCCCTATTCCTACCGCAAAGCCAAACTCTATGCCGAGGCCTTCGGCGTGCGCCCTGAATGGCTTTATGACGCCTCTGGCCCCATGCGGTTCGGCGATCCAGGTGGGATGGTCCCTGTGAAGGGCATGGTCGGCGCAAATCCAGATGGCTCAGTTCTGTTTGCAAACGGCCAGGAGGCCTGGGATTTAGCCCCAATTCCCCCGGGTGGAACGGAAAATGCTGTCGCCCTTCAGGTCAGTGGCCACTCCATGCGCGGCCTCGCAGATGATGGTGCCCTGATCTATTTCGAGGATCAGCGCACACCCCCCACCCCCGACATGCTGGGTCAGATCGTGGTGGTGGAAATGGAGACCGATGAGGTCCTGGTGAAACGCCTATTGCGGGGCAGTGAGCCTGGTCGTTATGACTTGGAAAGTCTGGCAGGACCAACCCGGCGGGATGCCCGCCTGCGCTGGGCGGCGCACATTACGGCCATCATTCCGCCCTTTCAGGCCCGAAGAATCCTGCTGCGCGGAGGCTAATACCGGCAGACCATAGTGTATTTTTTATACACTTCCCGAGATTGGTAGAAAGGGGCTAAGGTCATAGGACTTAACCGCATATACCTTTTCTCCATCTCATTTCCGTCGGACCGATTGCTTTGAAATACGCGCCAAACCGCCGCTGGAGCTTCCAGTGAGTGAGATTGAGGCCGACCTTGCGCCTCTTGATCCCAAGGCCGCCGTCGTCCGAGGCTGGATCGTTCCCGCCATTATCGGCTCGGCCATGCTCATGCAGACCTTGACCGCGACGGTCATTTCCAACGCCCTACCGACCATGGCGCGGTCCCTGCACGAAGACCCGCTTAGCATGAACCTGGCGATCACCATGTTCCTGCTGGCCTCAGCCGTCTTTCTGCCTATTAGCGGCTGGGTTGCTGATAAGTTTGGGGCCAAGCGAATCTTCATGATTTCTATGGTGTTATTTGCCACAGCCTCCATGGCGTGCGGCTTTGCACAGACCCTCAATCAACTGGTCGCTGCCCGTCTGTTCCAAGGGATGGCCAGCGCCATGATGGTCCCTGTCGGGCGCCTGGTCCTCCTGCGAACCACGCCAAAGTCAGAGTTGGTCGGGGCTATGTCGGTCCTGACCATGCCAGCCCTCCTCGGCCCGGTCATCGGTCCCGTCCTCGGCGGCTTTATCGTCACCTATTGGGACTGGCGCTGGATCTTCTTCATCAACCTGCCGGTCGCCATTGCCGGAGTCGCCCTGGTCCGCGCCTATGTGCCCAACGTCAAGGAACAGGCGGTTTCGCCGATAGACCTCGTAGGCATTCTCCTCACTGGAATAGGCCTAGCAGGGCTGATTTTCGGGTTTGAAAACCTTGGTCGCGGTAGCATGCCGCCTGGAGTCGTCCTTGCGCTCTTTCTATTTGGAGCTGCCTCACTGGGTCTCTATGGCCTCCACGCGCGCAACAATCCCCACGCCATTATCGATCTCAGCATTTTCCGGCTGGCCACCTTCCGGGCCTCGGTCATCGGCGGGGGCTTTATGCGCGTGGCCATGGGGGCCACCCCCTTTCTTCTCGCCATGCTCCTGCAGATCGGCTTTGGCATGAACGCCTTTGCCGCAGGGCTTATGACCTTCATCAGCGCCGCTGGTGCCCTGATTATGAAGACCACTGCCCCACCAATCCTGCGGCGGTTTGGGTTCCGCACCGTGCTGAGCGTCAACGCTGCCATCGTCGCCCTAAGTTTCATGGCCTACGGCCTGTTCAAGCCGACAACCCCTCACATGCTGATCATGGCGGTCCTGGCCGTGGGTGGTTTCTTCCGGTCTCTGCAATTCACCAGCCTGAACGGCATGGCCTTCGCCGAGATTGAGCAGGACCAGATGAGCCGGGCCTCGACGACCTCTTCCATGGTCCAACAGCTGGTGCAATCCATCGGTGCGGGCATGGCCGCCACCCTGCTGCACATGCTGATGCTCGCCCATCACCAGACCCACATCACCGCAGAGACCATCGCGCCGGCCTTCGTGATCATGGGTGCCGTTACCTTCATCTCCTTCTTCTTCTTCATCCGCCTGCCAAGCACGGCGGGCGATGAGATGAATGGACGAGGGCTAGTGGAAAGCCGATAGAAGCCAGATGAAAAGACGCCGCCTGATCGACCTGCCAGGGATTGCTGACCTCGAGCAGAAAGCCCTGATGAAGCCCCGCTATGCGGATGCAGACGCGGCTTATGAGTTTCCAGAGATTAACGCCTGCTCGGTAGCGATCTTCGGCCTCACCGCCGATGAAGCCGACGATGTCCCCCGTCCCGAAGGCTGGGATCGTATCGAGCGCAAACCGGTCGGCGACCAGATAGCCGCCTTCGACGCCGAGGGCTGGGACGTCACAGACGACAAGCTCCGCCCTCTAAGAATGTTCAGCCATTTCAACATCCAGCTCTGGCTGGCCGTGCGCGGCGTGGCAGGATCCTTGCCCTTCCTTGCAGAAGAGGACGAAGGGGTCGCCATGACCGCCAACCTCGCCGCCGAAGCGGCAAAATTCCGGAAATCGCGGGATTAAGAAAGAGGGTCGGGCAAGCCCAACCCTCCTCTTCAGAATCTAGGCCGCCGTCAGAACCGCGCCCGACGTCAGCGCCGTCTTGGCCGCAAGTTCAGCCTTGGCCGCTTCGTATTCGGCCGCCAAACGGTCAACCAACTGGCCAGCTGTCTGGATGGACTTGACCGCGCCAATGCCCTGGCCACAGCCCCAGATGTCCTTCCACGCCTTAGCTTCCTGATTGCCGCCGGAGCCAAAGTTCATCTTGGACGGATCGGCCTGGGGCAGGTTGTCGGGATCCAGACCAGCGCGCTCGATCGATGGACGCAGATAGTTGCCGTGGACCCCAGTGAAGAGGTTGGAATAGACAATGTCATCGCCAGAACTCTCGACGATCATGTCCTTATAGCCCTGCACGGCCCGGGCTTCCTGGGTCGCGATAAAGGCAGAGCCAATATAGGCCAAGTCAGCCCCCATGGCTTGGGCACCCAGAACGGACTTGCCGTTGGCAATGGCACCCGACAGGGCGATAGGCCCATCAAACCATTCCCGCAGTTCCTGGATCAGGGCGAAGGGCGACAGACCGCCAGCGTGTCCGCCAGCGCCAGCCGCCACGGGGATCAGGCCGTCAGCGCCCTTTTCAATCGCCTTGCGGGCGAACTTTGAATTGATGACGTCGTGCAGAACAATACCGCCGTGGCCGTGCATGGCCTGGTTCACATCTTCCCGGGCACCCAGGGAGGTGATCGTCACCGGCACCTTGTACTTCACCGCCAGCTCAACATCTTCTTCAAGGCGGTTATTGGTCTTGTGCACGATCTGGTTCACCGCGAAGGGTGCAGAGAGGCGATCTGGATTGGCCTTATCCCAAGCCGCCAGCTCTTCGGTGATCTGGGCCAGCCATTCGTCCAGTTGGCTCACTGGCCGCGCATTCAGCGCCGGAAAGGAGCCGACAATACCTGCCTTGCACTGGGCGATCACCAACTCAGGACCTGAGATGATGAACAGGGGCGACGCAATCACCGGAATGCGCAGGCGAGAAGAAAGAATCGGGGGCAGAGCCATGGGAAATCCTGGGGTTTGTTCTAATTTTTACAACGTATATGCACCATAGCGCCGTCTGCAAGGGGCCTCATTGGGCTCTTGATGATTTTCGGCGAAAACCTGGGCTCTGAAACCTTGGCCATAACGGACTTGAGCTTACCGATCGTTGGGGCCACAGTCCCGTACGTTCCTAGCCAGATGGAAAACTGACATGACCGCTCCCGTTCGCGCTGCTGACAGCCCCTTTGCCATCGATGTTGAGGCGGGCAAGGACTATTGGTGGTGCTCCTGCGGCCTGTCGGCGCGCCAGCCCTTCTGCGACGGCAGTCACAAGACCACTGACCTTACCCCGGTAAAATACACAGCCGAAAAGACGGGTAAGGCCTTCTTCTGCGGATGCAAGGCCACCGGCAAGGTGCCCCTCTGCGACGGTAGCCACAAGGCAGACTAAGCCCACTTGCCCCTACCCCCGGCGCGCGATAGCCAAGGCGCAATCAAATCTCGGGGGAAACCATGTTCAAGATCCATCTTGCCCTGTCTGCGGCAGTCCTGAGCCTTGCCTTAGCCGCCCCGGCTGCAGTCGCAAAGGCACCGCCAAAGCCAGGTCCAGCCTCAGCCGTCTTGTTCTGGAGCCAAGCCCAAAAGGAGTCTGGCTTCCAGGATATGGAGGACCACTTTGCCGTCCACACGGCCAAGCGCGGCGGGCATGTCCACCCCCTACCCAAGGGGAAACCCCTCAAATTCAAAGTCGATCTGGGTGCTGGACCGATCAGCCTTGACGATTACATGGCTCAGGAGAAGACCGCCGGACTCCTGGTCCTGCAGAACGGCAAGGTCCGGCTAGAGAAATACACCCTGGGCTATGGACCCAACCGCCGCTGGACCACCTTCTCGGTTGCAAAATCGATCACCTCGACCCTGGTTGGGGCCGCCGTTAAGGACGGATATATCAAATCCATCGATGATCCGGTGATCCGTTATATCCCTGACCTCAAGGGCAGCGCCTACGACAAGGTCACAGTCCGTCAGGTTCTGACCATGACCTCAGGCGTTAAGTGGAACGAGGACTATACCGACCCTAAGTCCGACGTAGCCCAACTGTTCACTGTGGCTCCGGACAAAGGCGTCGACGCCACAGTCAGCTATATGCGCAAGCTACCCCAGGAGGCCGCCCCTGGAACCAAGTGGGTCTATAAGACTGGCGAGACAAATCTGATCGGCGTTCTGGTCACTTCGGCGACCCACAAGTCTCTGACACAATACATGTCAGAAAAAATCTGGCGGCCCTATGGCATGGAAAAAGACGCCGTCTGGATGATTGATGATCGTGGCCAAGAGGCAGGAGGCTGCTGTCTCTCCATGACCCTGAAAGACTATGGTCGGGTCGGCGAGTTCATGCGCGGCGGTGCCATGGCCAAAGGCAAGGCGGTTCTGCCCAAGGGCTGGATCGCTGCGGCCACCACCAAACAGGCTGAAACCGGCCAACCCGGCCACGGATATGGCTATCAGTGGTGGACCAATGACGATGGCACCTATGACGGCTTGGGAATTTTCGGCCAGCGCCTTTACATCGACCCCGCCCGTAAACTGGTCATCGTCGTCTCCAGCGCCTGGCCCGAAGCCACCACGCCGGTGCGCGGCGCAAAGCGCGACAAGCTGATCAAGGCCGTCGTCGAGGCCGTGGACGCTGGGAAATAAGAGGCGATTTGCAAGGAGGGGCTGATACCCCCTCTGAGCATCAAACCTTAAATCTCCAAACAACACTCAAGGCCGGCCCGCTCCGCTTCACTTGGGCTCGGTGACTTGCGACAAGGCTTTATCGATCGCTGAGAGCAGACTTGTGACGTCGAAAGGCTTGGCCACGTGGCCGTCAAAGCCCAGCCCTTGGTATTCAGCAGTCTGGTGGGCGAGGATATCGGCGGTCAGGGCAATGATAGGCGTTCGACTTTGGCCCTTTACGCGCTCGTGCTCGCGAATGCGCTGTGTAGCCTGAATGCCATCCAGAATTGGCATGTGGATATCCATTAGAATGGCGTCCCATATGCCGCCTTCATAGGCTGCCAATGCCTCAAGGCCATTGGATACAATGACAGGCTCAATCCCGCACTGGGAAAGCAGGGTCCGCAGGACAAGCTGGTTAACCCCATTGTCTTCGGCCGCAAGAATGCGAGGTGCCTGGGCGGGATCACTTTCCAAATCAGTCCTCGTCCTTGGGTCCAGGTCAGAAACCACAGGCTAGTCGCCCCTACCTGTCAGCTATGCCGTTTATATATGTAAAAGTGATCCCAGGTGCCGCCGACATCACTGATCAGGTCATAGTCGGTCGCAAGTCGTCCTGAAATCCGCGCCACATGCGAGTCTAGAGCACAGCCTAGCTTCAACCGAGCGTCGGGCATGACAATGTATTTCGGCCGGCTGTCCAGCGCTTCTCCCAGGGGATCTTGGCTGGGGGTTGGAGAGTCACAGACCAGATGGCCAGCGCTGAAATAGGGAGTCTGCGGCATATTCCCGCTTAAGAAATAGATGCTGTAGCCACGGATCGGGATCAGCAGGCTATCGCCTGGCTTCATACCCATAGCTCTCAGCTTCAGAGCGGCGTGCTGAGCAGCTTGAATATCTGGGGCGTTCTTAGGGCCCTCGATGATCAAGGTTCGGTGATTGGCAGCCAGGGTCGCAGCAATGATGGCAACGACCAGCAGGAGTTGGAGGCCCGCAGACCGCCAATTTGGACGGGGCAGGACGTTCTCAATCACAAGGCCAGTCATGATCACGCCGGGGGCAATCAAGGGGACGGCATACCAAACATCAATGAAGACACAGCTGAACATGCCCAGGGCGATGAGGCCCAGCCATAGGGGCAAAAGCCAGGTCAGTTTGGGATCGATCTCCTGCAAAACCCTAGGGCGGCACCGGACGAACAGAGCCCCGCCGATCAGTAAGGCGGTCAAGGGGATCACAGCGAGGCAGAAGGTGATCATCCGGGTGACAATGCCGAAGGGGCCAATGGTGGCGACAGTGCCATGCCCAAACCCCGCCCTGGCCATGGCCAGAAACCCCGCGTCCCGGATCAAGGCCTGACCATGACCAGCGACCGCAAAGGTGGCAACGCAAAGAAGAATGGGAACCGCCGCGCTCAAACACCAAACAAATAGGGTCTTGAAAATCTGCCCGGGCTTGGCCGACAACCCCAGCCAGATCATCAATGCTAGAGCTTCGAAGGCCGCCGTCTGCTTGGACAGCACTGCCAAGCCGATATAGGCACCGCTAAGACAAAGACTGACCCCGTTTTCGGTCTTCTGTGCCTTCACAGCTTCGACCATGGCCCAAACCGTCAGGGCCATCTGGATGGACTGAACAGGAAAATAGACACCCATCATCGGCAGGCTGAAACCGATATAGAGCAGGCTCGCCCAAAGACCTGCGCGGCCCGGCCTAAATCGCGCGGTCAGCTCAAAAATCCCCAGGGCACCCAAAGCAACCGCGAGAATTTCTACGAGTTTGATGACCCAGATGTGAATACCGAAAAGGGCCTGCGCCAGGGCTAGGATCACAAAGATCAGCGGCGGCTTGACGTCGAAGCTCGCGGCATAGGGCCATTCCCCCTGCAACCACCTCTGAGAAATGACCGCGAAAAATGCCTCATCGTCATGGACGATGTTGATAAAGGGCAACCGGACGGCGGCTGTTATGGCCAGAAGCAAGGCAAAGACCGCAAGGCTATGCGCCCTGGCCCTCTCCTGTGGCGCACTTGCAAACACTCTGGTGTCGATCATGTCGCTTACGCCTGAGGTCGGGCTGGACCGCAGAGCTAGGCGCTTTACGATTAATTTTCAGTGATGCCCTAGGGGCTCGGCGGGGGCACACTGCCGCATGCGGCCTTGGCCTGAATTGCCTCCGATCAAGCATGTGGCAATGTATAAGACCTCACAGAAACCAGCCATTCCACTGTTCGTCCCAAAGGACCCCACCCATGATCGACCAGAACCTCACCCTACCCGATGGCCGGATGGTCGGGTTCAGCGACTATGGCAAGGTCGATGGCGCGCCCGCCATTGCCGCCCTGATGGAGCTGATCCTTAAATGATCACCAGCCGCAGGATTGAGGCTAACAGCCTGAGCTTCGCCCTAGACGAGATCGGTGACAGCGATACGGTCGCCCTCTGCCTACACGGTTTTCCTGAGGCCAGGATCGCCTGGGCCGACCATCTCCCAGTCTTGGCTAAGCTTGGCTGGCGGGTCGTCGCCCCGGACATGCGCGGCTATGGCGACACCGACCTGCCCAAGACCACAGCTGACTACGAAGTCCAACACCTTATTGACGATGTGGCGGCACTCTTCGATGCGCTCGGCGCGAAACGCCGCATCCTCATCGGCCACGACTGGGGCGGGGTCGTCGCCTGGCAGGTCGCCCTGAGCGGACGCCTTGCCCTAGATGGCTTGATTATCCTCAACGCCCCTCACCCCAATGTGTTTGATCGGGTGCTGAGGGACGGTTGGCGGCAGAAACTGAGTTCCTGGTATGTGGCCTTCTTCCAGTTGCCCTGGCTGCCCGAGGTTCAACTCAGGTCGCGCCAAGGGCGTGGGCTGACCGACATTCTAGCGGTACAGTCGGCCAATTTCAGCGCAGAGGCTCTGGAAACCTATCGCCGTAATATCCTCAAGCCCGGCGCGGCAACGGCCATGGTCAATTATTACCGAGCAAATGCGCTGGCCCTGTCCAGTCCTCCGACCCCCGCTGAAAAACTGCAAACTCCAACCCTTCTGGTCTGGGGCGATGCCGACTTCGCCCTGGACACTGCCTTGACCCAGGGCAATGAGGCCTATGTCGCAGACTTCACCCTGGCTCAGATTCCCGGGATCAGCCATTGGGTCCTGCATGATGCGCCAGACCTCGTCACGGCGTCGATCAAGACCTGGGCTGAATCCAAGGGTCTCGCCGACCCCAATCTGGACGAACCTGCCCCTGCGTGATCTTGACGGGTGACCGCTTGGCGGCCCAATTGCGCTCCCATGACCCAAGCAAATAACTTAGCCCCCACCTATCAGGATTGGCGGGCCCTGGTGGAAAAGACCCTCAAGGGCGAGCCCATTGAGAGTCTTAACAGAACGACGGCGGAAGGCCTGCCGATTGCGCCGCTTTATGACGGCGAACTCGGACCCCACGCCCACTTCCTGGGCCGGCCCGTCGATGCCGCTCGCCCCTGGGACTTGCGTGTGGGCGTCAGTCATCCAGACCCGGCGCTGGCCAATCGCGATCTCTTGAAAGATCTGGAAGGCGGTGCCGCGTCGGCGGTAATCGCCATTGACCCCTCAGGAGAACACGGCGTCGCCATCGGCTCTGCTGCAGGTCTTGCCAGTGCCTTAGCCGGCGTGGTTCTCGAATTTGCCCCCATCGGCCTGGATGCTGGCTTTCTGGGACCAGAGGCCGCCGAATGGCTGGCCGCCGCCGCTAAGGGTTCGCCCCAAGCCAAGCTGAACCTTCACCTAGATCCATTGAGTGCCCTGGCCGAAGCTGGGCAGAGCCCCGGGCCCATTGAAGCCCACCTGCAATCGGGCGCAAAGATTGCTCGACGTTTGTCAGACATTCACCCTAAAGCCGGGCTCTTCCTGGCGTCTGGTCGCGTGGTCCATGAGGCCGGTGGTGGAGAAGCTGCCGAATTAGCCTTCGCCGCTGCAGCGGCTGTGACCTACGCCAAGGCCCTGGTATCGGAGGGTCTGCCCATGGCGCAGGCCTGGGGCGGGATTGTTCTTGGCCTCAGTGCCGACGCTGACTATTTCGCCACCCTGGCCAAGCTGAGGGCGGCTCGGCTGATCTGGGACCGATTGACCTCTGCCTGCGGGGTGACCGTCGCCGCCCGCATCGAAGCTCGCTCATCCCGCCGCATGCTCACAGCGCAGGATCCCTGGACCAATATGTTGCGCCAGACGGCTGCCGGCGTTGGCGCGGCCCTGGGCGGAGCCGACGCGATACAACTGGGCTGCTTCACCGATGCCCTCGGCCGACCTACCCCATTTGCCCGCCGTCAAAGCCGCAATGCTCAGCTTGTTTTGATGGAAGAAGCCCATCTTGGGCGAGTCAGCGATCCCGGTGCTGGGTCGGGCTATTTGGAAACCCTGACTGATGAAATCGCTCGTGCCGCCTGGGCGCGGTTCCAGGCTATCGAAGCCGCCGGCGGCCTGATGGAAGCTATTGCGAAGGGCATTATTGCCGATGACGTCGCCAAGACCCTGGCCGCTCGCCCGGACCAGCCAAAGATTGTCGGGGTCACCGCCTTCCCGCCCACAGGACAGGATCCCGTTGAGGTCGACAAACCCACAATTCGTGCTGTTGAGGCACCCTCAAGCCGCTTGCCTGGCCCCGACAGCCACTGCCCATCCCTAAAGGCGATCCGCCTATCCCAAGCCTTTGAGGGCGCGAAATGAGCACCTTTCCGAACTTCGCCGACCTCAGCTTCGATGCAGCGGCCAGTCCAGTCGTCACTGCCCTCTGCACACCCTGGGAGACGCCAGAGGGCATCAACGTCAAGACTGCCTATGGACCTGACGACGTCCAGGGCCTGACCGACACCGGTTATCCGGGCCTAGCCCCTTTCACCCGGGGCCCTTACCCGACCATGTACCTCACAAATCCGTGGACCATCCGGCAATATGCGGGCTTTTCCACCGCAGAGGATTCCAACGCCTTTTACAGACGCAATCTGGCCGCCGGTCAGATGGGACTTTCCATCGCCTTCGATCTGGCCACCCATCGGGGCTATGACAGCGACCATCCCCGGGTGCGGGGCGATGTGGGTATGGCAGGCGTGGCCATCGATTCCATCCTCGACATGCGCACCCTGTTTGACGGCATTCCGCTGGACAAGATGAGCGTGTCCATGACCATGAACGGCGCGGTGCTGCCCATCCTAGCTCTCTATATTGTAGCCGCTGAGGAACAGGGCGTCAGTCACGCCCAACTGTCGGGGACGATCCAGAACGACATCCTGAAAGAGTTCCTGGTCCGCAACACCTATATCTATCCGCCGCTACCTTCTATGCGGATCATTTCGGACATCTTTTCATATACTTCGCGCGAAATGCCGAAGTTCAATTCCATCTCGATTTCCGGCTATCACATCCAGGAAGCCGGAGCGACCTTGGACCTGGAGCTGGCCTATACCCTGGCCGACGGCATTGACTATGTGCGGGCCGGCGTCGCCGCTGGCATGAGCGTCGACCAGTTCGCGCCGCGCCTGTCCTTCTTCTGGAACGCCGGCATGAATGCCTTCATGGAGATCGCCAAGCAAAGGGCCGGGCGCCTGCTCTGGGCCGAGATGATGGCCAAGGAGTTTGACCCCAAGGACAGCCGGTCCCTGGCCCTGCGCGCCCACACCCAAACCAGCGGCTGGAGCTTGGCAGCCAACGACGTCTACAACAACGTGCCGCGCACCCTGATCGAGGCCATGGCCGCCGTTGGCGGTCAAACCCAGAGCCTGCATACCAACTCCCTGGACGAAGCCCTGGCCCTGCCGACAGACTTCTCAGCCCGTATCGCCCGAAACACCCAGCTCTTCCTGCAGTTGGAAAGCGGCCAGACCCGAGTGGTCGATCCCTGGGGTGGCTCATACTATGTCGAGCGCCTGACAGCCGATCTCGCCGAACGCGCCCGCCAGCATATTGCCGAGGTCGAAGCCCTAGGCGGCATGGCCAAGGCCATTGAGGACGGTCTGCCCAAGCGGCGCATCGAAGAAGCCTCGGCCCGCACCCAGGCCCGGATCGACAGCGGTCGCCAGTCTGTGGTCGGCGTCAATCGCTACAAACCCGACAGCGCCGAGATCATTCCGATGCTCAAGGTCGATAACAGCGTCGTGCGGGAACGCCAGTTGGAAAAGCTGGCCCGCCTGAAAGCAGAGCGCGACCCGGCTGCTGTGCAAGCTGCCCTCGATGCCCTCACGGCTGGTGCGGCCGGCAACGCCAATTTGCTTGAGCTATCGGTCAATGCGGCCCGGGCTAAGGCCACGGTGGGCGAGATCTCCTTAGCCTTGGAAAAGGTCTTTGGCCGTCACAAAGCCAAGGCCGACGCGGTGCAAGGGGTTTACCTTCGTGAGGCCGGCGAAACCCCCGCTGGCCAGAAGGCCAAGGCTATGACCACCGCCTTCGCCCAGGCCGACGGTCGCAAACCCCGCATACTGGTCGCTAAGATGGGCCAGGACGGTCATGACCGCGGCCAAAAGGTCATTGCTTCAGGCTTTGTGGATCTCGGCTTCGATGTCGATATCGGTGACCTTTTCCAGACCCCAGCGGAAGCCGCCGCCCTGGCGGTGGAACAAGGCGTGCACGTGGTCGGGGCCAGCTCCCTGGCGGCGGGTCACCTGACCCTGGTGCCTGAACTGCGGGATGAATTGGCCAAGCTCGGTCGCCCGGACATTGTTGTGGTGGTCGGCGGCGTCATTCCACCAGAGGACATTCAGCCCCTGAAGGATATGGGGGTGGCCGCGGTCTTTACCCCCGGCACACCGGTCCCAGATGCCGCCATCGAAGTGCTAGATCGTCTCAATGAACAATTGGGTTACGCCCAGTTGGACAAGGCTTAGGCGCGACTTGGGCTTTGACAGCTAGGCGATGGCACCTTGATCAAGCTGCCATCCCATTAAGCGAGGTCCGCAGACGCCGCCTCGAACAGAAGATAGAGGCGACCGGCTTCGGTGTTCAGATAGGCGACCGTCGTTGAAGTTGGGCCGTTTTTCTGAAGAATTTCCATCAGGGCGTCCTGGGACTCCGAGAGAAACTCCACCGCTTGGCCACGCAGATCAGGATCATGCATCATCCGCCTGGACAGTCGGCGTATCGCGGCCGGGGCGGCGTTCTTGACAATGTCATGTGCCCGTTCCGCACTGGCGTCCGCCAAAGCTTCCGCCACATCCTGAATGGTTCGGACAGGCAGGAGCGCCTTGGCATCAATGCCTAGCCCCTCGATCTCGCGGCCTAGGGGATGTTCCGCCTGCCGCGAAGGGGGTTCAGACTTGGGCTTATCGATGGAGGTGAGCAAATCTTTCCAGGTCCACTCATCGCGGGTCGATTTAGCGGGCTTGGCCGCGACCTTAGGTGGGGCCTTTGGGGCTGGCGAGCGCCCACTCGCCGCCTGATAGGCCGCGTCAAACTCGGCTTCTGTGGCGGTCGGCGTGAGTTTAAGGCGAGTGCGCTTCGCCCCGTTGGGGTCGGGTGCTGAGGCTGCGTCGTCAAAGCCAGCCGGTAAGGCCTGTGGGCGACGGGCCCGGGGCTGGGGCGGCTCTGCAAGCTGGGCCTCAATTGCCGGAGCCTGCGCCGTTTTGGCCACGCCGGCGACTGAACCCATCAGTCGAACAGCATCGCTCAGCATATCGTAATTGCGACGCACCCGATCTTGGAAGGCGGCGTCAATCGCTTGGGTTTCCTCCGCTGTACGGCGAGCCTGGGCCAGGAGGTCGTCCATGCTTTCCGTCACGGCCTGGCGAACTTGCTCGGCCTGGCCCCGCGCTGCGGCCGGTAGACGAGCAGCACGGGTCTCGATTTGAGCCAGCATTTCGGAAAGGTCTTCCAAGGTCGCCCGCGCCCGCTCAGCACCCTCGTCCAGCTTACGAGCCGTAGCGACGCCGGCTTGTTCCACCAACTGCGCGGACCTATCGATCAGGTCATGGGCCTCAGCTAAGCGGTTTTCGAAGACTTGATTGGCTTTTTGCCCGGCGATGAAGGCTGACTCTGACAGACGGTCCACCTGGTCTCGCAGGGTGTCGATATGCCGCTCAGACTGGATCCGTGATTGGTGGCCAAGCTGGGCCAGGACATCCACCGCCTCCCGCGCCTGATCCTCCAGGCGCTTGCGCTCCAGAAGGGCTGCGTCGGTTACAGCCTGCAGGGCCTCATGATTGGCGCGGGCAAAGGCCTCCCGCTCAAGACGTGCCGCCTCCGACATGGCCCGGAATTGTTCAGCGGCTTCCTCAACAATATCCCTGAAGCTTTCTCCGCTTCTTAGGACGCGATCGCCCATGTCAGCAGTGGTCATCCTGGCCTTGTCGATATGGCCCGACAGCTGTGCCGCATGGGTCTCAGCCTGAGCTGCGAAGGCTTCCTGATCAGTTCTAAGGGCGTGGGTGACACTCACCAGACCCGCCCTCTGTTCTGTCAGACCTTTCTGAACCGCCTCGATTTGATCCGTAAGGCCCAGGCCAGCAGTTTCGATCCGGGCAATGTGACGGGTCAAATCCTCCCCAGCCTCTCGGGTGGTCTGGGCAGCCTCCTGCGTGGCAGTGGCGAGACTGGACGTGCGGAGGGCAAGGACCTCCTCCGCCGCCTTCATCTGGGTGTCCGCATCCTGGGAGACCCGGGTCAGGGTCGCAGCGTTTTGACTGATAGTCTCAGCAATCTGACGAACCTGAACATCTAAGGATTTCGCCAGACCAACCATTTCACTGCGCTGCTGGTCGAGGACCTGGGTCAGGGTATTGGCGACTTGTACCGCGTCTTCGGTAGACCGATTAAGCGCTGCGCCTTCCTGAGCGACAATCTGTCGGAGAGAGAGGGCTGACTTCTGGGCCATATTCGCCGCCGCTGTAGCGGCTTCAATTTCCTCTCGCAGATTCGCCACCATGCGGCCTGCGTCTATTCCTGCAGCAAGGCTCGGCCCGATCATCTGGTCGGTAAAGGCCTTGGCCCTTTGGGTTTCGAGACTGAGCTTGCGGCCTTGCTGGATGGAATAGGCGGCAAACCACACAAAGGCCGCAGGTCCCATGGCCATGCCGATCAACACGGTCATCACAAAGGGATCAAAATCGAAGGGGGCCTTGGCCTGTCGGTATCCATAGGCAAAGGCGATCGGCGCAAGCGCCCAGATGATCGAGACAAAGGTTGCCACAGCATAGACCGGCAGCCCCGACGGGACCTTTTCTGGCTTAAATGGTGGAGGCAAAATCGGATTATGCCCGAGTGACCCTGGCCTTTCTGGCTGGGGTTGAGGACCCGGCGACGGCCTGGGTCCCATCCCCCGCGCAGGTTCGGCCTCACGGGTAAAGGTCAAAGGCTTGCGAGGCAGGGGGGATGAAAGCGGAGCGGTACGCATTTCAGGCATGGTGAGATCTTCTGCGACAGCGTCTGGCGCGAACAAGCCACCGTCATCGTCTTCAACAAACAGCGACTCTAGGTGCAAGCCTTGCTCGCCTGCAGCATCCGCCAGGGCGTTGAAGTCGACAGGAGAATACCCCTTCTTCATCCTCATTCGCGGCCTGACCCATCCAACATCGCTGAGCGCCCCCGAGTCACAAAAACACCGGGCGGACCTTTGCATCCAAAATGCCTCTTCCCTGAGGACAGACAGTCTCAAGGCATGAAAAGGCTCTAATTCAAAAGTCGTGGCGCGTGTTTCAATCGAGCACCCGAATTTACCCTATCGGAACACGCTCCAGGGGAAATGCTTAGCGAGGAAATGACCTGTGGAAAAGCGCAGCGCGTCGGAATCCTGGGGAAAGCGACCGAATGTCGAAATCGTGAGGAAAAAGACCCGCCAAGAACGGAAGCTAGGGAAGAAAATCTGCGCCCTCATGCCGCAGGAGCCAGGCCTTTCGCTCTAAGCCGCCGCCATAACCCGTCAGCCGACCAGAAGCCCCAATGACCCTATGGCAAGGCACGACGATGGCGATCGGATTCGCGCCATTAGCTAAGCCCACCGCGCGCATACCCTTGGGCGATCCAACCAGGGCGGCGAGACCCTGATAGCTGAGGGTCGTACCGGCCGAAATGGTGCAAAGGCCAGCCCAAACCCTGCGCTGAAATTCAGTACCATTTGTCTTCCATGTCAGGTGATCAAGGGAGCCGAGGTCTCCCTGGAAATAGGCATCGACGGCCGCGGCGATCGTACCTGGTACTTCCCCTTTTGAAATTTCCAGGCCTGGATAATGTCGCGTCATCAGTCGCAACATGCGCGGCTCATAATCTGCAAAATCAAAGGCACGCAGGGCGCCGGTTTCGTCGGTTATGATCAAGGCCTCCCCCACCGGGGTTGGGCGACGATCAAGGCGCAGGCTTACAGGACGGCTGGCTTCATGCAGCATTGGCAGCTCCAATTTTCGGGTCAGATTTGGCGTCATGCGCCCAGAGGTGGGAGGCGGCATAGGCACGCCAGGGACGCCAGGGCTCAGCCCGAGCGAGAAGTTCAGCAGCGGTCGGTCGGCGACCTTGATCATCCTCTAAGGCCCGCATCAGCCCTAGGTCCCCATGGGGAAAAGCATCAGGTTCCCGAAGGGCGCGCATAGCGATGTACTGGGCGGTCCAGGGACCAATGCCTGGCAGGGCCACCAAGCGTTCCAAGGCCTCCTCCAAGCTCCGCCGTGGGCCGAAGAGATCCTGATCCCTTGCTGCGAGACCGGCCAGGGCGATCAGCCCCCTACCCCTTGACCTTGGCATGGGCAGAACCTCGGGATCGAGCACCGACAAGGCCTGCGCCGTTGGAAACAGGCGGGTCAAGCCGTGCGCCTTGGCTGCGTCGAGATCGACGGGCTCGCCATAGGCCTCCGCCAAGCGGCCGGCGATATTGCGCGCTCCGACCACCGTGATCTGCTGGCCCAGGACAGCCCGAACCGCCAGCTCAAATCCATCCCAAGCCCCTGGTGCTCGAAGGCCGGGCCGACGCGCCACCAGGGGGGCCAGCAAGGGGTCCTCGGACAAATGACTGCCAATGAGATCAGGATCGGCGGCCAGATCAAACACCCGCCTAATCTTGGCAATCACGGATGGCCAGACCTGGACCTTGGAGAACCAGAGGGTGACCAGCAGGGTATCTCCCGGGCCCTGAGCGACGCGCACAACCCCGGTCTCACCTCCGACACTTAAGGTGCGGACATAGACGCCGTCCGTCACCCGCTCGACATTGGGAATGGCCCGCAGGGTCAGAAAGGCTAGCATAGCCTCCCAGTCATAGGGTGGGCGATAGGGCAGCTTCAGCGTCGCACCTTCACCCGCCAAGGCTGAGGTTTCCGCCCCCTCCGAGCGCCGAAGCGCCCCAGGGGGTTTGCGATAGAGATGCTGGAAGGTCTCATTGAACCGCCTGACACTGCCAAAGCCAGAGGCCAGGGCGACCTCGGCCATGGGCATGCGGGTCTGATGGATAAGTTGCTTTGCCAGAAGAACCCTGCGGGTTTGGGCCACAGCAATAGGCGAGGCACCGAGATGCTGGCGGAACAACCGCCGCAACTGCCGTTCGCCAACGCCGAGCCGACTGGCAAGGGCCTCGACATCGCCCTCATCGAGCGCGCCCTGCTCAATGAGTGACATGGCCCGAGACACCGTATTTGAGGTGCCATTCCAGGCACCAAGATCTGGCGAGGTTTCAGGGCGACACCTCAGGCAGGGCCGGAACCCCGCCTCCTGCGCCCCTGCCGCTGACGGATAAAAGCTTATATTTTCTCGTTTTGGCGTCCGCGCGGGGCAAACGGGGCGGCAATAGATGCCGGTGGTGCGGACAGCGCCGAACACCTTCCCGTCAAAGCGGGCGTCACGCATCGAAAAGGCGCGGTAACAGGCGTCATCATCCAGGTCCATGTCCAGAGCATCGCCGCTCTTGGTGGCAATGTCTCGCGGTTTTCGGACATGGCCGTATACGCCCCACCACCGGTCACCCCGGCGGAGGCCGGGGTCCAGGTTACAAGGCTGTGAAATTTCCAACCACCCGAAGAGCGGCCTCTCTGGACAGGTCGTGACCTAGGACCTGGATACCGGCCTTCGCCGGTATGACCGGGGGTTAAAGGTCCGCATTGCCCTTGCAACAAACACCGGTCACCCCGGCGGAGGCCGGGGTCCAGGTCGTAAGGCTGTGCGCCGATAGAGCGCCCCAGAAGCGGGCTCCGCCAGTGGGTCCGAAGTTAGAAGGTCAGGACGATCTTCCCGAAGTGCTCGCCGCCGCGCATAGACTCAAACGCCGCCCGGGCCTCGGTCCAGGGGAAGACCTTGTCCACCACGGGCGAAATCTTGCGCAGGTCGATGGCCCGGCACATGGCCTCGAACATGTCGCGAGAGCCGACGGATAGGCCCTGCATCTTGGCGCTATTGCCGATCAGGACAGCGGGATTGATCCCCTCGCCCCCTGCCGCCACCACACCGATAATGGCGATATGGCCGCCGATCTTGATGGCGCGCAGGGTCTGCTGGATGGTGCCAGCTCCGCCAACCTCCATGACGAAGTCCGCGCCGACGCCGCCCGTCACCTCCCGTACTGGCCCCGACCAGTCGGGGGTCTCGCGATAGTTGATGGTGTGGTCAGCGCCCAGCGCCTTGGCCCGTTCCAGCTTCTCATTTGAGGACGAGGTGATGATGGTGCGCAGGCCCGCCGCCTTGGCGAATTGCAGGCCAAAGATCGAGACCCCGCCGGTGCCTTGCAGCACAACCGTGTCGCCGGGCTCCAGGCTGGCGTCCACGAAGAGGCCGCGCCACGCGGTCAGGGCGGCGCAGGGCAAGGTCGCCACCTGCTCGTCGGTCAAGAAGTCGGGAACCTTGGAGACCCCCTCTTGGCTAAAGACCTGCAGCTCAGCCCCGGCACCGGGAACAGGAAAACCCAGGGCGCTGGACAGCTTAGCCAGGTCCGGCTTGCCAGACACCCAGTTCTGGAAGAACAGGGTCGAGACCCGGTCGCCCACCGCCACCCGGGTCACACCAGGGCCGACAGCCTCGACCACGCCGCAAGCGTCTGAAAACGGGGTCACCGCTCCGCTCTGGCTGGGTCCACGTCCATAGACCCCGCCGACCATCAGCAGGTCGCGATAGTTCAGCGAAATGGCCTTCATACGAACCAGGACCTGCCCAGGCCCCGCCGTCGGCGCATCGCGCTCGACGACATTCAATTGGTCTACGCCCCAAGGCTCTTTGACTTCCAGCGCACGCATCAGCAGTCTCCCTATTTTCCGCCATTGTCGCGGTTAAGGCCTGGGAGGCAAGGCTGTCGTCGGGTCAGGGGTGAGTGAGAAATTCTACAGGCTCAGTAAGAGAGACGCGCAAGCCGACTCAGCAGCTGCGGCCTTCACTGATCAGGTCCTTGATGGAGATGCCGCCAAGGGACAGCCCTTTGCTCGCCGCGCGGAGACCCTCTGCTGCGGCGCGGGCCTTTGCGCGATCAAAGCCACCTTCCAGCGGCGCCAGCCGAGCTATGGGCTTGCCGCGGCGGGTAATGATGATCTCGCCCCCGCCTTCGACCTCATCCAGCAGGGCTGTGAGGCGGTTCTTGGCTTCAAAGACGCCGACCCTATGCATGGCTCAGTCCTTCTAGCCAGCTGGATGGCTAGCTTAATACAGATATCGATCAGACGCCAGTCGAAGGGGAGCTCGACCACCCTGGTCGGCAGAGCTATGAGCATCCAGCTCTGAAGGGCCGAATTTGCTAGGTGGGCTCGGAAATCATCGGCGGAACCAAGGTAAGCTCCAACTGATGGACTTGGTTCTCCTTCGCATCGCCCTGGTGGATGGCCGTCCCGACATTGGAGAACCCCTGCCGCAGCCAGAACTCTAGCGCCCGGGGGTTTTGGCTTTGGACGATGAGACGGATGGATTGGCCACCCTGCGAGAGAACCCAAGTCCGAAGGGCTTTGAAGGCTAGGGCGCCCAAGCCGCGATTTCGGCTTGTTGAGGCGAATATCATCAGCCCCAAATACCAGCGCCGTCGTTCTGGATAGTCGCGGAGAAGGTCTATGGCGCCAATCAGCCGTCCCAAGTCAAAGAGGCCGAAGAGGAGCTTATTTTCCAGCGTCAGACCTTCAGGTCGCGCGGACAGGAGGTTTAGCCCATCCCCCGTCGCTGGCGCTCGTCCCTCGACCATCTCAAAGAAGTCTGCGCAGGCGAAGTAGAGCTCATCTAAAGCACCCCCATCGGCCGGTCCAAGCAACCGGACCTCGAACCCAGCAACCTCAAACCACGCCTTACCCATCCAACCGCTTGACCCCATAGAGCCGCACCGCCCCTGCCAAGCCTAAAGCTGTCATCACTGTCATGGCCAGATAGCCCCTGGCCGCGAAGTGGTCGAAGAGGAAGCCTGACCCCATGGTGGCCAAGCCCATGAGCATGCCGCTCTGGAGGGCTGAATTGATCAACTGGGCGCTGGAGGCATTGGCGGGTTTGGACAGGCGCTCCACCAATTGCAGACTGGCGACGAAGGTCGCTGCATAGGTCAGGGTGTGTAGGGCCTGGAGCGGAAAAACCAGCCAAAGAGGCGGCGAGAAGGCCAGGGCCGTCCATCGGATCAGACCCGCCATGCCGCCGAGCACCAGCAGGTTGCGCGGCCCCAGCTTCCGCCGCCAGGGTTCCATGAACCAGAGGAAGACCACCTCGACCACCACCCCCGCCGCCCAGAGCAGGCCGGTCAAATTCTCGGGCACACCCTGGGCCTTCCAGGCGAGGCTAGCGAAACCGTAATAGAAGGCATGGGCCGACTGGATCAGGCCAGCGGACACCACCACCAGTATGAAGTCGGGGTCCTTTATCAGGTCGATCAGACCGGCCCTGCGGTCGGCACCATTGGCATGACCGCCCTCTGCGGCGACAGGGTCGGCAGGCAGGAGGAACCGGGCGCTCACCGCCACCAGGAGGGCCGCAAGGACCATCCAGACCAAGACCAGCTCCGGAGAGTTGCGAACGAGGATAGCTCCCATGGCGACATTGGCCAGGATGAAGGCCGCTGAGCCTATGCCCCTGGGCCAGCCATAGTTGAACGCCTCGAGCCGGGCCCGATTGAGGACGATGACGTCGGTCAAAGGCGGCAATGCGGTGAAGACCGAACTGGCGATGAACCAGACAGCGAACCAGCCCCAAAACCCTAGGGGCGGGGTCATGAGGGCGAAACAGATGGCCGTCGCCAGCCCCATGAGCATGAGGGGTGTGCGTCTCAGTCGGAAGGTGTCAGCCCAGAGGGCCAGCAGGGGTGCGGTGGCTATGCGCGCCAGCATGGGTGCAGAAAGAATCAGACCGATTTCAGCGCCCGTCAGGCCCCTATGGTGAAACCATACCGGTAAGTAGGGCGTGGCGGCACCATTGCCCAGATAGATGGCGGCATAAAACAAGCCGAGAAGAATGGGGCCCCACATACTCTAAGGCCTAATGTGAGTCGGGATTGACGCTGCGTCCCTGTTGCGGCCCGGCTGAACCAGCGTAAGGTCTCAAAAACGTCAGACCCGAGAGTGCCCGACCATGACCCTTGCCAACAGCCATGACCGTGCCCTGCGGGACCGGGCCGCTGCCGTCATCCCTGGCGGCATGTTTGGACACCAGTCCACCGCCATGCTGCCCGACGACTATCCGCAGTTCTTTTCCAAGGCCAAGGGTGCCCACCTCTGGGACGCCGACGGCAATCGCTATCTGGACTTCATGTGCGCCTATGGTCCGAACCTGTTTGGCTATGGCCATCCCGACATTGACGCAGCCTATGTGAGCCAGCTGTCTCAGGGCGACACCCTGACAGGCCCGACCGAGCTCATGGTGGCCTTGGCTGAAGGCTGGGTGGCGCAGGTTGAGCACGCCACCTGGGCCATATTCTGCAAGAACGGAACAGACGCCACATCCATGGCCCTGATCGCTGCGCGGGCTCACACCAAGCGTAAGACCATCATCCGCGCCAAGGGTGCCTATCACGGGGCTGCGCCCTGGTGCACACCGCGCCCCACAGGTGCCCTGCCCTCGGACCGCGCCCATCAAATCCTCTGCGACTATAACGACGTGGCCAGCCTCGAGGCTGCCGTAGCCGAGGCTGGGGATGACTTGGCTGCCATTTTTGCCGCCCCCTTCAAGCACGATGCCTTCATTGATCAGGCCGAGCCAGACCTGGCCTATGCCACCCGGGTGCGGGAACTGTGCGACCAGACAGGGGCCCTGTTGATTGTCGATGATGTCCGGGCAGGCCTGAGACTGGCCCGGGATTGCAGCTGGGCACGGATCGGTATCCAGCCCGACCTATCCACCTGGGGCAAATGCATCGCCAATGGCCACCCGATCTCCATGCTGTTGGGCTCTGAGAAGGTACGGAAGGCAGCAGCTTCGATCTATGTCACCGGCTCCTTCTGGTATCAGGCCGCCCCCATGGCAGCGGGCCTTGAGACCCTCAAGCTGGTGCAGAATTCCAACTATCTGGAGCGTATCCAGGGCCTGGGCGAGCGCCTAGCTGAAGGCCTGAAGGAGCGCGCCACCGCGGCGGGCTTCGGGTTTAAGGTTTCTGGGCCGGTCCAGATGCCGCTCTTCCTGTTCGAGGACGATGTAGACCTGCGCAAGGGCTTCTGCTGGTCCAGTGCCATGCTGGCCCGAGGCGTCTATGTGCACCCCTGGCACAACATGTTCATGTGCGCCGCCATGACCGAGACCGACATCGATCAGGCCCTGAACGCCGCCGAAGAGTCCTTTGCCGACCTAAAGCGTCAGGCCCCGAATCTTGCGCCCATCGAGAAGATGGCCTTCCTGGCCGCCACCGGCCTTCGCTGATCCATCCCGAAAGATAAGACTATGAGCCGATCCGACTATAGCGACCATGACGGCGTGGCCCTGGCGGCCCTGGTGGCCAAGGGCGAAACCACGCCCCTCGAACTGGTGGACTGCGCCATCGAACGCATAGAGCGGCACAATCCGGTGCTGAACGCGGTGGTACATACGGCCTTTGACGAGGCCCGGGATCGCGCCAAGGGGCCTTTGCCCGATGGCCCCTTCAAGGGTGTGCCCTTCCTGATCAAGGACCTCGGCATGCCGGTCGCCGGCTGGCCGCGCAGCTCGGGTAGCCGCTTTGCCCGCAACATTGTCGACACCGAGGACGGCGGCCTGACCGCCGCCTATCGCCGGTCCGGTGTCATACCGCTTGGCAAGACCAATACCCCGGAATACGGCATTACCGGCACGACGGAGAGCGCCCATCTGGGGCCCTGCCGCAATCCCTGGGACCCTGACCATATTTCTGGCGGCTCGTCTGGTGGGTCGGCTTCGGCGGTGGCAGCGGGGATCGTCCCCATGGCCCATGCGTCGGACGGTCTGGGCTCCATCCGCATTCCCGCCGCCTGCTGTGGTCTGGTGGGGCTGAAGGTCAATAAGGACCGCAATCTCAACCTGCCCGACGACTTCGACTACGCCATGGGCTTTGTGGTCGATCACGTGGTCAGCCGCACCGTCCGCGACAGCGCAGCGATGCTGGACGCCACAGGGGTGGAAGACCCCACCTCGCCCTATCCCTTCCCGCCCAAGGCTGCGCCCTACATGGAAGAGATCGAACGCTCCCCCGGCCGCCTGCGGATCGCCTGGTCGTCGGAGACCGCCTCGGGCCGGCCCATCGATCCGGAAATTCAGGCAGCTCTCGAACGCACGGCTGATGTCCTAAAACAGCTAGGCCATGAGGTGGTCGAAAAGGGCCTGGGTATCAACTATCGCGCCCTCTATGCGGCACGGGGCCCGGTTTCGGGGGCCAACTTTGCCGCGGGTATGGGCAAGCTGATCGAACTGGTGGGCCGCGAGCCCGAACCCGACGAGCTTGAAGGCCTGACCTGGGCCTCCCTGAAGGGCGGCCGCAAGGTGACCGGTGAAATGGCCTTCAAGGGCTGGCAGGACCTGCGTCGTCTGAACCGGGAAACCCTGGCCTTTTTCAATGACTGGGACATCTATCTCAGCCCAGTGCTCGGCACCCCTGTGCCCGAGATCGGCTATCTGAGCCCCGTGCATTTGGAGCCGAAAGAGGTCAATCGCCGCCAGGGTCTGGTCTTCCCCTATACGCCACCCTTCAACTTCTCGGGCCAGCCCTCCATCTCCCTGCCCTTGGAAACCGACGCCAAGGGCCTTCCGATCGGGATGATGTTCACCTCGCGCTATGCCGATGAAGCGACGATCTTCCGTCTGGCCGCCCAGTTGGAGAAGGAAGTTCCCTGGGCTGGCCGTAGACCGCAGGTTTGGGGCTGATGCCCCGCCGAAAGTGGATGATGCTGGCCGCCCTCAGCGGCTTCATCGCGGTCGCTGTCGGTGCCTTCGCTGCCCACGGGATCAAGGACTCGCAGGCCAGGGACTGGCTGAAAACTGGTGCCCAGTATGAATTCATGCACACCATGGCCACCTTCGCCGCCGCCGCATTTATGCAGATGGGGGGGCTGCGGGCGAGATTTGCGCCGGCCTTTTTCCTGCCTGGGACAGTGCTGTTCTCCGGCTCGCTCTATGCCATGGCCTTGGGCGCACCCCACTGGTTGGGAATGATCACGCCAGTCGGCGGAGTATTGTTCCTGGTCGGTTGGCTGATCCTGGCCTGGGCGGCTCGGGACATAGACCACGCTGTACGCTCACCGGTAGCTCAGGCGCACCTGGAGTCTGCGCCCTAAGCCTAGCGTCGCGGCAGGGCCAGCAACCGCAGGGTAAGGGCCGATCCAAGCACGGCCACCAATATGGTCAAGGCCATGGGCCGGGCCGTGCCATCATGGAAAATGCCTGCGGCCGTAGAGGCCAGGGCCCCGCTGGCAAAGGACACACCGCCCATCAGCGCCGAGATGGACCCGGCCTTCAAGGGGTCCACATTGAGGGCACCGGCCATGGTATTGCCCTGCATGAAACCGAAGCTGGAAAGCAGCAGGAACAGCAGGGGCAAGATGTACACTGCACCCAGCCCTGCGAAGGCGGCGAGCGCCAGGGCTATAGCAACCAATGCCGCCGACAGGCTGGCGGCGCGCAGGACCTGGTCGGGTGTAAATGTCCGCAAGACGTAGCGGTTGACCTGCCCCCCACCGATAATGCCCACGGCGTTGAGCCCAAACGCCCAGCCGAACATTTGCGGACTGATGCCGAAGGTCTTGATCAGCAGCTCTGGGGAAGACGAGACATAGGTGAATAGGGCCGCACCATTGAGGGCACCGGCCAGGGTATAACCGATCAGCCGTCTCTGGCGGATCAAGATGCCATAGGCCTGAAAGGGGTTTTCTGCCTTGGCCTGGATTGCTGTGGCCTCCGATCGGGACTCTTTAAGCTGGAAGAGGGTGGCCGCTCCGACCGCAAGACCAAAGGCCATCTGCACCAGAAAATTAGCCTGCCAGCCGCCAATGGTTAGCAGAAAGCCGCCCAGGAGGGGGGCCAGGATCGGGGCCAGCCCCATGACCAGGGTCAGCAGGGACAGCATGCGCGCAGTCTCTGTGTGATTGAACAGGTCCCGGACGATGGCCCGCGCCACGACAGCACCCGAGCAGGCACCTAGGGCCTGAAGGAACCGGGCACCGAGCAGCATTTCGATCGAGGTTGCATTGGCACAGACCACCGATGCTACGGCAAAGACCCCGGCCCCGAGCAGCACCGGTGCCTTGCGGCCGATCCGGTCGGACGCCGGTCCGTAGAAGAACTGCCCGATCGCCATACCCGACAGAAAGGCCCCCATGGTCGCCTGGGTTTGTGCCGCTGTGGCATGGAGCGACGCGCCAATGGTCGGCAGGCTGGGCAGATACATGTCGATGGCCATGGGCCCAAAGGCCGTCATGGATCCCAGAAGAATGACAAGGCCCCAGGGGACCTTGTCGGACGGCGCGGCTGTGGTCTGGGTCATGAGCGCCTTTTAGCTCGTTTAGCGAGTCTGCAAAGGCTTGCCTTACGCAGGTGGAACCGAATGAGTATGGATTGATAAAGAAGGAGAACCCCATGTCCGCCCTCGCCCGCCAAATGCCGCCGGTCCAGTACGCCAAGGTCAATGGTATCGACATGGCCTATTATGAGGTCGGGCCGCGCACCGGGACGCCAGTGATCTTCTGTCACGGTTTTCCAGAACTGGCCTTTTCCTGGCGCCATCAACTTCAGGCCTGCGAGGCTGCGGGCATCTGGGCCATTGCCCCCGACCAGAGGGGCTATGGGCTGACCTCATGTCCCGAGGCTGTGACCGACTATGACATGGCCCATCTCACCGGCGACCTGGTGGGACTTCTGGATCATCTGGGCGTCGAAAAGGCCGTATTCTGCGGTCATGACTGGGGCGGGCTTGTGGTCTGGCAAATGCCGCTGATGCATCCCGCACGCTGCGCCGGCATTATCGGGGTCAATACCCCCTTCCTGCCCAGAGGGGCCTTCGACCCCATCGCTGGCATGCGCATGGCGTTTGGTGAAGACATGTACATTGTCTGGTTCCAGAAGCCCGGTATCGCCGATGCCGCCCTCGGGGCCGATGTGGAAAAGACCATGCGCTTCTTCATGCGCCGCCCCGCCGCCGTAGAGGCCGCAGGTCAAGACGCCCCCAAAACCGCGGGTGTCTTCGAAACCGGTGGTGATGCGCCCACCTCGACCCAGGGCAGCTTTGCCTTTGGCGATGCCCTGGCCGCCTGGGACAAGGCCGACACCAGCCATCAGCTTCTGACCTCCGACGAACTGGCCGCCTTTGTGGAGAGCTTCGAGGCCACAGGCTTTACAGGCGGGATCAACTGGTACCGAAACTTCACTCGCAATTGGGAACGCTCTGCCGACCTGCCAACCCGCGTGGATGGCATGCCCTGTCTGATGATTATGGCCGAGAAGGATGTGGTCCTGTCACCTGCCATGGCCGAGGGTATGGAGGCACATGTGCCCGATCTGGAAAAGGCCCTGGTGCTAGACAGCGGTCACTGGACCCAGCAGGAAAAACCCGACGAGGTGAACCGCTTGGTCATTGACTGGATGACCCGGAAATTTCCGAAATAAGAGAGCAGACTTGAACTCCACCGCCTGCGCCGACTAATGGGCGGATGCATCAAGGTTCATCTCCTCCGCCCTTCTCAACCACCTCTGGACGCCGGGGGATGTTTCGCGAGAACGAGCCCTTCGACGAGGGCTTCATGTCTACGGACGGCCCGCATCGGATTTTTTATGAGCAATGCGGCGCGCCGAACGGCAAGCCTTGCGTCATCCTGCATGGGGGGCCCGGCGGAGCGATCAACTCGACCATGCGCCGGTTCTTCGATCCCGATAGGTGGCGAATGGTTCTGTTTGACCAGAGGGGCTGCGGTCGATCTGAGCCCAATGCCAGTTTGGAAGACAACACCACCTGGTCGCTGATTGCGGACATCGAACGCCTGAGGGAACACCTCGGCATTGAAAAATGGACTGTATTCGGTGGCTCATGGGGGTCGACCCTGGCCCTGGCCTACGCCATCACCCACCCGGAGCGGGTCGAGGCCCTGGTGCTGCGTGGAATTTTCCTGATCACCGAGCGTGAAGTCGGATGGTTCTATCAGGACGGTGCCTCCATGCTGTTTCCAGATGCCTGGGCACGGTATCTAGAGCCCATTCCTGAGGCCGAGCGCGGCGACCTGCTCAACGCCTTTCACAGGCGCCTGACCCACCCCGACCGGGAGGTCCAGGCCGTGGCAGCTCAAGCCTGGAGCCAATGGGAAGGCGACACCATTTCCATTCGTGGCCCCGAGGCCCGTCCCAGCAAGTTCAATGAAGTGGACTTTGCCATCGCCTTTGCCCGTATCGAGTGCCACTTCTTCGTCAATAAGGGCTTCATGGACGAAGACGGCTGGATCCTGAAGAACGCCCATAAAATCAAAGACATTCCTGGCTGGATCGTCCAGGGACGGTTCGACGTCGTGACCCCGATGGAGAGTGCCTACAAGCTGGCCGCCGCCTGGCCCAAGGGCCGCCTGTCTGTGGTGTGGGATGCAGGGCATGCCTCGACAGAGCCTGGCATTGTCGATGGTTTGGTGCGGGCCACGGACGAGGCCTTGCGGCTTTAGGCTTTAAGGAGCCCCTTTAACCACGGGATAAGCCGGGCATTGACCTCGTCTGGCCGCTCCTGCTGGGTCCAGTGGCCGCATCCGTCTAAAACGTCAGCGACCTGCAGGTTGGGAACCTTGGTCCGCATGGTCACGATGGGATCTGCGCCACCCATCATGTTGAAGGCCATGTCCTTTGTGCCCGACACAAAAAATGCTGGCTGCAGGATTTGGGTGTCCATAAATGGGGTCAGCCAGGCGTGATCGCGCTCATGATTGCGATAGCGATTAATGGGGCCGCGCAGACCTGAGGCTTTGAATTGGCTCTCATAATAGTCGAGGTCGGCTTCGCTCATCCAGCCGGGGAAGGGCTTTGGATCGGTCAGGCCGAGCAGCAGGGGATCAGAGGCCGTCTTGTTGGCCGGCCAGGTTCCCTCGGGCGCATCTCCGGAAATCGCATAGACAAACTTGCGCAGAAAACCCCGGACATCAGCTTCGGCTTCCGCCTCTGCGACGCCCTCGGCCTGGAAATAGGCCTGGTAAAAAAACCGGTTTTTTGCGGTGAAAAGCCGATCAAAAATTTCAGAAAATGGCCGAGCTCCAACGCCTAGATAGGGAACCGACAGTGCGCCCACCGCTGAAAACTGCTGTGGCCGGGTGAGGGCAGCGTTCCAAACCATGGGAGCGCCCCAGTCATGTCCCAGCAGGATCGCTGGAGCCTCGGGCTGAAGGCATTCTGCAACGCCGACCAAGTCAGCAACCATGTGCTCCATGGCATAAGCCTCAGCCGGATACGGTTTATCGGATCCGCCATAGCCTCGGACGTCGATGGCGCAGGCGGTAAAACCCGCTTCGGCCACCGGCCCAATCTGATGTCGCCAGGAATACCAGCTCTCTGGGAAGCCGTGGACCATGATCACCAAGGGACCCTGGCCCTGGATGGCTGCGCGAAGTTTGATCCTGCCCAAATCGAGCATACGGAATTCTGGCATTTGGCCCCTCCGAAAGGTCGTTTGTGATTTTAAACCAGGGCACCCTTGCCGCTGGTCACTTCCGAATAGCGGTGGACCCGCGCAGACTGAACAAGCCCAAAACCAATCATGACGGTGAGCATGACCGTACCGCCATAAGACAGCAAGGGCATGGGCACACCCACGACAGGAGCCAAGCCCATGACCATGGCGCCATTAATCAGAACATAAAAGGCGAAGGTCCCCGTCACCCCAGCTGCTGCCAACCGGCCGAAATGGGAGTGGGCGCGCGAGGCCGTCTGGAGGGCCATGAAGATGACTGCTGCATAGAGTAGAAGAACGAGTATGCAGCCTACGAAACCGAATTCTTCTGCCAGGGTGGCGAAGATAAAGTCCGTTTGCTTTTCCGGAAGGAAGTTCAACTGGCTTTGCGAACCCAGGCCATAGCCCTTACCCAGCAGTCCACCAGAGCCCAAGGCGATTTTAGACTGGAGGATATGGTATCCGGAGCCAGAGGGGTCTTTTTCCGGCGACAGAAAGGTCAAGATCCTATCCCGCTGGTAGTCATGAAGCACAAAAAGCACCATGGGCGGAACGGCGACGAGGACCAGAAGGGCACCGGCGGCGATAATCCTCCAGGCAAGGCCCGCCAGTACAACCACCGACAGCCCCGTCAAGGTCAGGAGGATGGCAGTGCCTAGATCCGGCTGATGGGCCACCAACAGGACCGGTGCCCCGATCATGACGACGGGAATTAACAGCCACCAGGATAGTCGGGCCCTCTCAGCTGAAATGCTGTGATAAAATCGCGCCAAGGCCAAAACCATGCCCAGCTTCATGATTTCCGAGGGTTGAAAACTACCCAGCGGACCAAGGTTCAGCCAACGCTGCGCGCCAAGGTGAGTCTCCCCCAGCAGGGCCACTGCAAGGAGGAGCACAAGCCCGACCCCATAAATCGGATAGGCCGCAGCAAACCAGACCCGCAAGTCGATCAGGGCCAGACAGATCATGAGGGTGAAGAAAATACCAAACTTGATCAGATGATTGGCCGCCCAAGGCTGCCAGCTCGATCCGCCAATCGAAAACATCATTAGGGCGCCTGTGCCTGCAATCAGGCAGAGAACCAGGCAGAAGACCCAATCGATGGCCGCGAATTTCACAGTCAGGCGATCGCGCTCGCCGGGGCGGGTTAGGGCACTGACAGTCATTGGCTCGTCACCGGACGGGGCGAAGGTGAGGATGGTGCTTGTGAAATGGGAGTCGGATCCTCTGGCGCAGCCCCGTCGGCAGGCTGGTCTGGAATATCGGGCATGGGGGTCGGCTGCTCGATGCGCGCCCGCAGGTCCGGGTCTTTCAGAAGGGCGACACGCATAATCTCCCGGGCGCGGGGGGCGGCCGCCGCTGCGCCGAAGCCGCCATGCTCGACCAAAACGCTGATTGCATAACGAGGATCGTCATAGGGCGCGAAGGCCACAAACCAAGCGTGGTCCTTAAGCGCCCATGCAAGGCTCGTGGAGGTACGTTCGCCATCGCGATAGGTATGGGATTGGGCGGTGCCTGTCTTGCCAGCCATTTTAAGCGGCCCTAAGCCCAGCTGCGCCGTCGCAGCCGCGGTGCCGGTTTCGGTCACTGAGGCCATGGCCTCTCGGACGAAGGCGATATGTTCTTTGGCGAAGGGCAATTCTGCCGCTGCCGCCCCGGAGGGTTGTTGAATACCGCCGATGGATTCAACCAGACGAGGGTGCAGGGCCTTGTCACCATTGGCCAGTCTCGCAACCATGACGCAGAGCTGCAGCGCATTCACATTGGTATAGCCCTGGCCAATACCCATGCTGGGCGTCTCGCCTGGGTGCCAGACGGGGTCACGCTTAAAGGTGCGACGCTTATAGGCCGGGTCGGGAACAAGGCCAGGTTTTTGGCCTGGAATTCCAATATCGAAAATCTGCCCCAGGCCGAAATTCCTGGCCACCTTGGCGATCTTGTCAGGCCCGATATCCAAGGCGGTCTGATAGAAATAGATATCGCAGGATGTCACGATCGCACTGTGCATGTTCATGACACCATGATGCTTGTCACAGTGCCAAACACGCCCGCCCCAGGCCCAGGCTCCGTTACAAACGCGCGTTTGCGCCGGATCAATCCCCGCTTCCAATGCGGCCAGCGCCACCATGGTCTTGAAGGTTGATCCCGGCGGATAGGTCGCCGTCAGCGCCTTATTAAAAAGGGGCTTGCGGTCATATTGGGACAGAGCGCGGTATTCGGGTCCGGTTAGACCCCTGACGAACTTATTGGCGTCGAAACTCGGGGCAGAGTACATGCAAAGAATGTCGCCGCTGCGACAGTCCATCATCACCGCCGCACCGCTTTCGTCGCCAAACACTTCCATGGCACGGGTCTGGATATCAGCGTCCAGGGTTAGCTTAATTTCCTTACCCGCTAGGGACGGGATATCGCCGCCGGGAACCTGCCGGACTTCACGCCCACGGGCGTCGACTTCAACCTTCTGGGCTCCTGGTCGGCCGCGTAAGTCGAGGTCAAAGGCTTTCTCCACCCCTTGGCGACCGATCCGAAATCCCGGATGCAGCATGATAGGTTCAGAATTCGGGCCGGACGGCGAAAGGTCATTTTTATTGACCTTGGCAACATAGCCAATGACATGGGCAAAGGCCCCCCCATGCGGATAGACCCGCACCTCGCCCATATCGGCGGTGACCCCGGGGAGCGCTTGAGCGCGGACATTAATGGACGAAAACTGTTCCCAGGTCAGATCCTCCATAACGGGGATGGGCGTCCCGCGCGGTGCCTGTTTGAGATCCCGGGACAAGCGAGCTTGGCGGGCGTTATCCAAGGGCACGAACTGCGCCAGGGTCTTGATCGTCTCATAGGGTTTATCCGTGTCGTCACGGGACATCATCAGCCGGAAGTTTGGCCGGTTGGTGGCGAGGACGATCCCATTGCGATCAACAATCACCCCCCGTGGGGGTGGGGTCAGTCGGAAGTTAAACTGATTGGACACCGATAACTTTTGGTAACGCGAAGCCTCCAGCAGCTGAAGATAGGCCAACCGCCCCCCCAGTGCAGCGAGCCCGGCCCCCGCCAACCCGCCGAAGAGGAAGGCCCGGCGGTGGAAGACCCCCTGCCGCTCATTCACCTCGGAAAAGAAGATCGAAGGCTCGCTCATGTCGACCTATCTGAACCGAACATCAGCGTCGTCAAAGCGCTCGATCAACCTGTGTGACCATGGGTAGACGGCAAGGGTCACTCCCCACTGAGAAACGACGCCAAGTGCCCGCGGCGTTGTATGGGAAACCAACTGGGTGATCAGGACCCCAAGCAGTTCGGCAAGGGCGCAGGCCACTCCAAAGGCCAGCCAAAGGATCGGCAATTGCTGCCCGATCAAGATATTTCGAACCAAGAGCACAGCGCCATAGGAGACCAAAAGCGACACCGCCCAAAGACCAAGAGGCGAGCCCCAAATCAGGTCCATACCAATGCCCATCAGCAGGAGGCAAAATGGTGCGAGCACGGAAGGCCGGATGACCGCCCAAGCAAAAGCCGTCACCATAGCGAACACAGGCTCTGGCGGCTGCAATCCGAAGACCCGATAGGGCATGGTGAAAAGCCAAGTCGCCACGATCACTTGGAGCGCTGGGATGAGAATCCAGCGGACCGGTGTCAGGGGCTGCGCCAGGGTCATGCTCAATGGGGTATGTCCCCCGCATCACTTGGGGGCGCGGCCTGGGGCACTGCTGCTGGCTTCGAAACGGCCACGGGCCGAGCCAGGGTTGGCTTGGGTGCACTAGGCTTGAGCGGCGGGGGTTTCGTAACTGATGCCGTCGCCGAAGGCTTGGCTTGCTGAACCGCTCTTTCTACGGGTTTGGCCAGGGTGGGGCTCAATGGACTTTGCGCCTCCGGACTTGCCACTGGCCGCGCCACGGGTGCTGAGGTCACAGAAGATGGAGCCGGGGCAGTCGGTGGCGGTGCCGGAAGTTCGCTTAGCCTGGGTGTATTGGCCAGCTGCCTGAAGTCTTTGAACAAGAGAATTCGCACATAATCGATGGCACCATCGTCCGCCGAAAGGACCACGCGCCATCGACCATCGAGCCCCTTTACCGCGTGCCCAACGGGGATCCCACGTGGCAAGACTCCGCCATCACCTGAGGTCAAAACGAGGTCGTTTTCCTTCACGGGATCAGGGCCCCGCATATAATCCAATCTCGGATTTGGCCCGCCATCACCGGCGAGAATGGCGCGGGAGTCTGTCCGATCTAGCAGCACGGGTGTTCGCGAGGTCACATCGGTCAGGAGCAGGACCCGGCTAACACCTTCGGCGACGCCAACGACCCGGCCCACCAATCCGTTCTCATTCAAAACGGGATTACCGACTTCGACCTTTTTTTCGGAGCCCACATTCACCAATCGCGAATTTGCGAAGGGACCTCTGGAGTCGGCCACAGCCAAACCAGACACCATGGGGATAGGCGGATTGACCTTAAGGCCTAGCAGGGCGCGGTAACGCTCATTGGTGTCCTGAAGGGCAATGGCCGTAGTTCGCCAGGTACGCGCCACAGTCAGCTCAGCGCGCAGACGCCGATTTTCAGACACGGCGAAGAAATACTGTTGAACAGCATTGACCCCGTTTTGAACCCAGCGCGAGGGTGCCGTAATCCAACTCGACACCGGCGCGACCACATGGTCTCCCATGGTGCGCGTGACGCCATAGGCCTGGGTCTGAATGGTTTCCCGGCGGTCGGAAAACAGCATGGTCACGCCAACAACCAGGGCAATGATCAGCGCGACCGCAGCGCTAAGCAACAGCGGCAACCTCATTTCATTGAAAGGGCTATCGCGTAGCGCCAAGGAGACCTCGTACCTTCACGGGCAGTCGCCCAGACTATAACCTATGCAAAGGTATTTTCCATGACACCCTTCATCCACTTGGGATGTTCGAGCACCTTGCCGCACCCGAGGGCCACACAGGACAGGGGATCATCGGCAACTGTCACCGGCAGGCCAGTGTGATCGCGGATTTCCACGTCCAGGCCGCGCAACAGAGCTCCACCACCCGTGAGCATAATGCCCTTATCGGCAATATCAGAGGCGAGTTCCGGCGGCGTGGCTTCCAGGGCGATTTTCACAGCCTCAATGATCTGACCTACGGGCTCAGCAAGAGCATCCGCAGCCTGACGCTCGGACACGCGCACTTCCCTCGGAACCCCCTGCATCAGATCGCGGCCCTTGACCTCGATGGAAAGCCCATCGCCCTCAGCCGGAGCCCGGGCCGTGCCGATTTCCTTCTTGATGCGCTCCGCCGTGGTTTCGCCGATCAGCAGGTTATGGTTCCGCCGCATGTACGAAATAATGGCTTCGTCCATCTTGTCGCCGCCGACACGAACCGAGCGGGAATAGACAATCCCTGACAGGGACAGGACCGCGACCTCCGTCGTGCCGCCACCGATGTCGACGACCATGGAGCCGGTCGGTTCATGGATAGGCAGGCCCGCACCGATGGCTGCTGCCATGGGTTCATCGATCAGCCCCACCCGCCGGCCGCCGGCGTTCAGGCAGCTGTCATTGATCGCCCGGCGCTCCACGGCAGTGGCACCAAACGGCACGCAGACAACGATCTTGGGGTTCACGAAGCCCTTACGGTTGTGGACCTTGCGGATGAAGTATTTGATCATTTCTTCGGCGACTTCGAAGTCGGCGATCACGCCATCGCGAAGGGGCCGAATGGCTTCCATGTGACCCGGTGTTCGACCCAGCATCTGCTTGGCATCGACGCCCACGGCGTGGACGATCTTGCGACCGCCAACATTGCGCAGGGCAACCACCGACGGCTCATTCAGCACAATGCCCTTACCCTTCATGTAAATCAGGGTGTTGGCGGTACCAAGGTCGATGGCGATGTCGTTCGAGATGGCGCCGAAGAGGGACGAAATCATGATGGCCCTTAGGGGATCGTAGACGGAAACTGCAGCCCTTCCTCATCCCGAGTCGGCACCGAATTGGGCCATGATCTCAAGACTCGACTGGACTCCACTCCCCGCGTGCAAGAATGGCGCCCGTGTGCCCTGCCAATGGGGTGAATTCAAGGCTATTCTTCAATGCGAAATTGTCTTGGGGCGGGAAATAGAGACGAGGGCAGATTTGACGCGACGGAGAGTTGCGTCAATTGACTTTCAGTCAGGGCATCTTCCGTCGCGTTTATGGCCTAGAAGCACGCTGAATTTTGGTAATCGGAAGCACAGGGCATGTCTCGGCAGGCGGTTTTCGGTGTTGAAAATGCTGAGTTTTCCTATGGCTCGACCCAGGTATTTTCCGGTCTGACCTTCCAATTGGACGAGGCGCGTACAGCCCTGGTTGGCGAGAACGGTGCGGGCAAGTCTACCCTGCTCAAGTGCCTGCTTGGGGAACTCACCCTGATCGATGGCAAGATCATCAAGTCACGGGGGCTGAAGGTTGGCTATGTGCCCCAGGACATTCCAGACAACCTCGGCGAACTCACCGTGCGCGATGTGCTGGAACGCGCCCTGCCCCAGGACGATGGTTCGGAGTCCTGGAAGGTCGACGTCATGCTCGATGAAATTGGCATGTCATATGAGGTTGCCGAACAGACCTTTAGCGCCCTCAGCGGTGGTTGGCAGCGGTTGCTGCTGATCGCCGCGGCAGCCCGGCTGTCAGACCCCGACCTGCTGATCCTCGATGAGCCCACCAACCATCTAGACCTTGGCAATATCAACACCCTGGAGTCCTGGCTGGATACTGAAACCCGCTTGCCCATGCTGATCGTCAGCCACGACCGGGCCTTCCTGCAGAGGGCCACTAGCCGGACCCTGTTCCTGCGGCGGGACGGTGCCCACAGCTTCAGCGTCCCCTTCGTTGCGGCGAGGCAGGCCCTCCTCCAACGGGACGCGGCGGACGCTGGCCGCCGTCGACTGGAAGAAAAGGAAATCGAGCGCCTACAGAAGGTTGCCGCTCGCTATCGGGTCTGGGGCATCAAGAACGACAAGTTCGACAAGCGGGCCAAGGCGACGGAAAAACGCATTGACCGGATCGAGACGGAAAAGACCCAAGTCTATGTCCCCAAGGCCAGGGCCTTGGACCTGCACAATGGCGACATCGGTGCCAAGGCGGTCCTGCGCCTTGAGAACTATTCCGTCATGGTCCCTGGGGGAGGCCGCACCCTGTTCAAGGTGGAGCGTTTGACCGTTGGCGCCGGCGACCGGATTGCCTTGCTGGGGATCAATGGCTCGGGCAAGTCGACCCTGCTAAACGCCCTGCGGGACGCCTTCGACCCCGAAGCCCAGCACTATGACAAGTCAGCCGCCATCCGCTTCAACCCGCAATGCCGCATGGTCTATTTCGATCAGCGCATGGCGCACCTGCCCCTGAAGATCAGCCTGATCGACTATGTGCGCCAGGCTGAAGATGTCAGCCTCAAGGACGGCATGGCTCTACTGGCCAAGGCGGGCTTTCCCGCCGTCCGGGTCACGGGGCCCATTGGCAATCTCAGCCATGGGGAGCGGGCGCGGCTGGTCTTCCTGCAGCTGAAATTGGCCAAGCCAAACCTCTACTTGCTGGATGAGCCCACCAACCACCTGGATATCGAAGGCCAGGAGGATCTTGAGGCCGAGCTGGAACGGGCCGAGGTCGCCTGCCTGTTCGTAAGCCACGACCGCTATTTCACCCGCACCGCCGCCAACCGCTTCCTGGAAATCCGCAAGGGCAAGCTGGTTGAGGTGGAAGACCCTGAAGACTTCTTCGACGCCCAGACTTCGGGGTTCTAACAGATGGCATCTGCCGTCAGGTGCAGGGGCAAAGCCATGCACTTGCGCTAGGCCGAAGGGTCAGTTGACGGTCATCCTCCGCCACCTAATCTGATTGCAGTTGCAGTGGAGCTTTGCATGGACCGCAGGCCTCAGGATTCTGACACCCCTTTTGTCGGGCGTCGCGCTGTTGTCGGCGGCCTGGTCGGGGCATCGGGCGCTGCATTGATGGGTGCTTGCACTGACCAATCGACGGCAAGCCATTTGGCTGCAGCGCCACGACCACCTGGGATGATCGCATCCATCAGCCGCCTCGGATGGTATCCAGCTTTCGTGAACCGAACAGTTCTGGCGCTTGCAAACGTCGCGCCGGCAATTCCAGTGCAATATGGCTTTACGCCCTATCGTCTAACCTATTGGTCGACGACAAATGGGGTGCCTGTGTGCGTCTCAGCGCTCGTAAGCATTCCAAACGGAAGGCCGCCGCGAGGACTTGTTCTTTGGATGCACGGCACCAATCCCGATAGGTCAAAATCTATTTCAACGCCGAGCCTTCAAGAAGGCGTTGCGATTTCAGCCGCCTTTGCAGGTGGCGGGTACGCCGTGATTGCCCCAGACCTGATGGGACTTGGGGTATCTCCTTCGCCCCAGGCCTACCTTTACAATCCCAGCACCCTGCCCGTCACATTTGACCTGCTGGACATCGCTGCGCGCGGACTGGGCGGGCTCCTGAAAGCGCCTTTGCGTGAGCTCTTTGTGGGGGGCTTTTCTCAGGGCGGTCATGACGCGGCCGTCGTGCATCGGGCTTTGGAGTCCGCAGAAAAGCCGCCCCTGCGCGTCAAGGCGACAGCGGCGGTTGCCGGTGCCTATGACCTCGCTGGAATTTCGATTCCCTTCGCCCTCCAGGGAGGCTCGCCGGGTTCATCGGTTTATCTGGGTCTGGCCGCTCAGTCTTGGGCGACCTACTACGGTCACCGTTTGGGGACACTGCTGACAGAACCCGCGACGAAGGTCGTTTTGCAGGCCTTGGACGGGTCTCATGGGGTCGATGTCCTGAAGCTGTTGCCGCGCAATCCCCGCGACATGTTCAGGCCAGACTTTCTTGATGCGCAGGCCACGGGCGGAACGCACTGGTTTCTTGACGCCGCGCGCGCCAACCAGGCCCACGACTGGACGCCAAGGTCGCCCTATCGCGCCTATTTCGGCACCCGCGATGTGGATGTCTCCCCGCAGGATTCCATCGCCTTCGCAGAGGCTGGGCGTCGCCGTGGGGGAAATGTCGAAGCCATTCCAGTGGGCCCCTTCACCCATGGGGAGTCCGCGCTTCACGCAGTGCCTCTCATGCGCGCCTGGTTCGACGAGCTTTCGGCAATCGGCTGAAGTCAGAACCGGAACGCCGGAATACTGATCTAATCCCCCACCTTCAGCTCATCGGCCACCACCGGGGCAACCCAGTCCGGATCCAGGGCCTTCAATGGGTGCGACGCCGTCACATGACCCATGAAGGGCGGCCAGATGTCATAGCCTAGCAGGCGCTGTAGGCGGGGGGACATGGCGCGGACCCTGTCTTGCGGTACGCCAAGGAAGAAGTTCTCCTGGGTTCGACCCCAGGGCTGGCAGTACTGGTTGGTGAAGGCCAGCCGTGAGCCCTCGCTGCGATTGGCACCGCCCTGGTGGAGCAGGTGCCCCTGGAAGACAATAGCACCGCCAGCGGGCATGATGACGGGCTGCAAAAGGTCCCTTGTGCCACCGGCCATGACGGCGTCGACTTTGTCTTGGTCCCAGGCATGGCTGCCAGGAATGACCTCAGACGCCCCATTGGTCGCGGTGAATTCATCGACAGCGACGATGACGCTCATGCTGGCAGGCCCCCTGGGGCGCGGCAGGCGATAGAAGCTGTCGTCCATGTGGACGCCTTGGGCGGTCTCGCCGGGATGGATGCAGATGCCCTGGCTGGCGGTGAGCAGATAGCCGGGCAATAGCCACCGATCCAGCAGGGCCAGAAGCCGGGGGTCCTCGGTAATATCCTCGAAGACCTTGGCCCGGGCCACCAGGGTATAGACCCGCTCTGTCCTGAAGCCCTCGAAATTGTTGCGGCCGGTGTGGGTACCAAGATGCCGTTCCAGCCCTGCCCTTGCGGCGGCGAGGCTGTCGGGGGTGAGGAAGTCCTCAATGACTGTAAAGCCGTCAGCAACCAGCCGCGCGGCGTGTCCTTCCAGGTCGAAATCCTTCATGACCCTGTCCTCCCCTAATCGGAGCATGTCACCCCAGGGCGGTCATCACCACCCCGATTGCTGTGGCCGTACCGCCCAGCATCTGGCGCAGGGTCAGTTTCTCCTTGAACAGACGGCGACCGGCGGCGGCGGCGATGGGGGCCTCTAGCACCCCAACGGCCCGCACAGGCCCAGCCGGTGCCATGGCCAAAGCCGAGAACCAGAAGGCTGAAGCCAAGGCCCCACAGAACCCCGCACCCAGGGAGGGCCGCCAGGACGCCGCAACGGCGCGCAGGGCCGACGGCCTAAACACGGCCAGCGCTCCGCCCAGCAGGACCGACTGCAGGGTCTGGGCCACCACGACCCCTGCGGTCGCGGCATAGATCGGATGGGCGGGATCTAGGGCTAGACCTGCCTGTCGATAGCCGTTCAGGGCCACGGCAAAACAGGCCCCGGAGGCCAGACCAAAGGCCGAACCGACCATGGCCCCCTTGGCGTCGTCCACCCTTGGCCACGACAGGACGGTCAGGCCGAGACTGGTCACGGCAAGGCCCAGCCATTGTAGGCCGTCCATCAGGTCGCCAAAGACAAACCAGCCGACAATGGCCCCTAGCGGCAGGGAGGCCTGCTGCATGAAGGTGGCCACAGCAAAGCCCGACCTGTGCATGGCCACCAGCAGGGCGGCGGTCGCCCCCATCTGCGCTAGGGCTCCGGCGGAAATGGCCAGCCAGAACCGGGGCGAGACCTGGGGCACGGCTTGGGGCGTCAAGATCGCCACCATACTGAATATCAGGATGGAAAACGGCAGGCCGAACAGGAAGCGGACCAGGGTCGCCCCCCAGGGTCCGGCATCGCCGATCAAGCCCCGCTGAAAGACGTTCCGCGCCACCTGGAGGGGCGCGGCCGCCGCCGTCAGCAGGATCCAGAGCAGGGCTAGAAGCCGCTGGCCAGGGCGTCAGGTGCCGTTTTTTCCTTGCGGGCAAAGAGGTTATTCAGGGCGTTCACATAGGCCTTAGCCGAGGCGGTCAAGGTATCTGTGTCGGCGGCCTGACCCGTGGCGATCCGGCCCTCTTCCTCCAGACGGACCGAGACCTGAGCCTGAGCATCCGTGCCCTCAGTGACCGCATGTACCTGGAACAGGCGCAGTATGGCCTCGTGCGGCACGACCTTATGGATGGCGTTGAACACTGCATCCACCGGGCCGTCGCCTGTGGCGGAGTCAGACTTTTCGACACCGTCCACGGTCACGGTCAGATCGGCCTGCTGTGGGCCTTCTGTGCCGGCAATGACCCTCAGGTGCTTGACCTGGATACGGTCGGCACCTGACGCCAGGGCGTCATCCACCAGGGCGATGATGTCATCGTCGAAGACGTGCTTCTTCTTGTCGGCCAGGTCCTTAAAGCGCTGGAAGGCCTCGTTCAGAGCGTTCTGACCCAGCTCATAGCCCAGTTCCTTGAGCTTCTCGCGGAAGCCGGCCCGGCCTGCATGCTTGCCCATGACCAGGTTGGAGGCACCCTGCCCCACATCCTCGGGCTTCATGATTTCATAAGTCTCGGCGTTCTTCAGCATGCCGTCCTGGTGAATACCAGCCTCGTGGGCGAAGGCATTCTTGCCGACAATGGCCTTGTTGAACTGCACCGGGAAACCGGTGATGGCCGAGACATAGCGGCTGGCTCGCGTGATATGCTGGGTCTCGACCCCGGTGTAGAAGGCCAGACGGTCGCCGCGGACCCGCAGGGCCATAACCACCTCTTCCAAGGCCGCATTGCCGGCCCGCTCGCCAATACCGTTGATCGCCACTTCGATCTGACGGGCGCCGCCCTGCAGACCCGACAGGCTGTTGGCCACGGCCAGGCCTAGGTCGTTATGGCAATGGGTGGAGAAGATCACATTGTCTGCGCCTGGGACATTCTCGATCAGGTCGCGGAAGATGTCGGCGTATTCGGAGGGGTAGGTATAGCCCACCGTGTCGGGGACGTTGATGGTCTTGGCCCCGGCGCGTATGGCGGCCTCAACGCAGCGGCGCAGGAAGTCGCGCTCGGTGCGGGTGGCGTCTTCGGCCGACCACTCAATATCATCGCACAGGTTACGGGCGTGGGCGACCGAGCGGGACACCGCCTCCAGAACCGCCTCTGGCTCCATCTGCAGCTTCCACTTCATGTGGACCGGGCTGGTGGAGATGAAGGTGTGGATGCGGCCGCGCTTGGCGGGCTTGATGGCCTCGGCGCAGCGCTCAATGTCGGCGACGCCAGCCCGGGCCAGGCCACAGACCGTGCTCTCGGTGACGATCTGGGCGATCTTGTGCACAGCTTCAAAGTCGCCATTGGAGGCGATGGGGAAGCCCGCCTCGATCACGTCGACCCGCATATCCTCGAGGATCTTCGACAGCTCCAGCTTTTCGTCCAGGGACATGGAGGCACCGGGCGACTGCTCGCCGTCGCGCATGGTGGTGTCGAAAACGATGACGCGATCCTTTGGATCACGAACAGGAGCTACGCCTTGGGCGTCATTTGCAGATTGGGTCATTTGGAAATCTCTTGCTTCGCGGGGGTATTTACTGAGGTCGGGCTCTTGGGTCATCCCCTGAAACGCCCGGCCGCGAAGTCACGCAGCCTAAAGAGGCGCCCAGGGGCGGCTAAGCCGGAGCTCAAGGAGCAAGAGGTGCGATGCGGTTTGCATGGGAGGGGGTGTACAGATTTCGGGGCTCTCACGCAACAGTCTTGCGTGAGATTGCTGCTGAGGGGCGGGTTGGGGGAGATTATTGCGCCGGAGGCCAACACTCCGGTCATACCGGCGGAGGCCGGTATCCAGGTCGTCGGTCAAGCTATTTCCGTATAGCTTGCTCCCAGAACGCCTATCCAACTCACAGCCCTATGAACTGGACCCCGGCCTCCGCCGGGGTGACCGGTTTGAGTGTAAGACCTGAGGCTTCCAGCCTAGCCGATCCAATGTTAGACTACATGTGATTACAGGAGACTACACATGTCGCGCGGCCAGCCTACTCAACCCATCACAGTCCGCGCTGCAAAAGACATGGTCTCTGAGATCGACGCCCTCGCCGCGTCCATGGACCGGTCGAGAAACTATGTGGTCGTCCAGGCCCTCGAACACTATCTGCAGGCCAACGCCTGGCAGATGGAGAAGATCAAGCAAGGTCTCGCCGCCGCCCGCGAAGGTCGCGTGGTCGAGGCCGATGAGGTCTTTTCCGGCATTGCCGCCAAGCATGGCTGGACGCCCTGAGTGCGTCTGGTCTTCGCCGAGCCTGCCGCCCGCGATCTGGAAGACATCATCGACTATATCGCGCTGGACAGCTCCAAGGCCGCGGAAGGGGTTTACCGGGCCATTGTGGCCGCCGCCGGACGGCTCAAGGACTTCCCGGAAAGCGGCCACCCAGGCCGGGCGTCAGGGACGCGTGAGCTGTCAGTTACTGCCCTGCCCCTGCATCATTGTCTACGAGGTCAGCGGGGAGACCGTGACGGTTCTCGCCGTCTTTCATGGTGCTCGAGATTTGGCGAGGGCGCTGAAGGAGCGGCGGGGTGAGAGCGAATAGGCTAGGACGTTCAGCCGGAGTGCAAACATCTTGAAGCTATAGGGACTATTCCTCCTGCCACCGGGATTTGATCACCGAGATTATTGGGTACGAACACTCCGGTCATACCGGCGGAGGCCGGTATCCAGTTCGTAGGTCACGCGATTTCCGGAAAAACTACTCTTTGGAGAACAGCCAATCCCTCAGCCCTATGAACTGGACCCCGGCCTCCGCCGGGGTGACCGAGGCTGGCGATCCAATGGGACAAATGAAGCGGCAGCCGGAATTCAGACTTGCCCCCCTACATCCCCCAGTCCGCCATCACCTTCTTCACGGTCGGCCGTTCGCGCATCATGTGGAAGTGAGCGTCCACCTTGGGGAATTGGGTGCGGTCAATGCCGTCGCGGTCCAGCCAGCCGGACAGGACATAGAGATAGGGGTCGCAGATCGTATAGGCCTGCCCCATGACGAAGGGGCCCCGGAAGTATTCCGCCTCGATCACCCGGAAGCAGTCGGCCACCACTTCGGGGGACTTGGCGGCCATGGCCTTGATGGCCTCTGGGTCGTCGGCCCAGCGATAGCCGCGATAGCGGTGGGCCATGGCCACGTGGACGGTGCTGCAGAGATAGATGTTGAAGGCGTTGATCTCCGCCATGGCGAAGGGGTCGTCCAGGGGGGCAAGGTTCGCTGCCGGATGGGTCCGGGCGATGTATTCCATGATGGCCGGGGTCTCGGTCAGGACACCCCGGTCGGTAACCAGGGCAGGCACCCGGCTCTTGGGATTGATGGCCAGGAATTCCGGCGTCCTCTGGGCGTTGGTGCGGAAGTCCACGAATTCACCTTTGGATGTCGCACCGGCGTCCTCCAGGGCCACCTGGACAGCGAAGGAGATCGTGGCGGGATGATAATAGAGTTTCAGCATCTCAGGTCTCCTTTTGGGTGGCCGCTTCTCGGGCCCTCAACCACTTTCGGGCGAACCAGCCTATGGCGATCCAGACGGCGAGGCCTAGGGCCAGGGTGAGTAGGCTTTCAATGCCACCGCCCCTCATGGCCTTGACGATAGAGTTTCCGGCGAATGCGGTCAGGGCGATCTTGGGCACAATGCCGATGGCGGTGCCGGCGGCAAAGTCGACCACCCGCATGGGGGTGACGCCCGCGGCCATATTGATAACGATGAAGGGCGCTGAGGGCACGAGGCGGACGATCAGGCTGGCTAGAAATCCATTGCGGCCCACCAAGTCCATGAACCGGGTCATGCTCTCTCCCGACAAGGCCTTGAGCGGTTTGGCCCCAGCGGTGCGGCCCAGATAGAAACCCACCAAAGACGAAACCAGGGTGCCGATCCAGCTATAGGCAAAGCCATCCCAGGCTCCAAAGGCCACCACGGCGGCGGCGATCAGCACAAACTGCGGCACCCCTAGAAAGGCCAGCCCTGCAAAGGCCCCCACTGCAGCGGGTAGGGCCCAAGGCCCGCTGGCCGACCCTAGCCAGCGCTCCACCGTCGCCTCGCCATTGAAGCCCAGCACTTGAGCCCCAAACAGAAAGACGATCCCCACCCCGCCGAATAGGACGAAGGAAATGGCCAGGCTCCGCCAAGCTTGGCGGTCCATGGTGGTCAGGAAGGTCATCAGCCTGCGCATGGCCCTGCCTCGCCTGTTGAGGGTCTGCGGTCAAGGTGCCCCTTTGCGCGATCGACGGCTTGGGCACGAACCCTTTCCCATTGGACAGACCTGTCCAATGGGATGAAAAGGGCTCGCATTCAAAAAGTTAGAGCATGTTTCGATCCGATAACCGGTTCCCACTTGTCGGAACATACTCTAAACCCCGCCCCGTTTCCTTTCACCTCCGACCGGGAGTCTGCCCGTCATGTCACTTGAGTCGTCTACGCTCGCCCGCGTGAAGCCTTCGGCCACTATGGCCACCGATCAAAAGGCCCGCGAACTGAAAGCCCAGGGCAAGGACGTGATTAGTCTGGGCGCTGGGGAGCCCGACTTCGACACGCCGGACAATATCAAGGAAGCGGCGATCAAGGCCATTCGCGATGGCAAGACCAAGTACACAACGGTGGACGGCATACCTGAGCTGAAGCAGGCCATTGTCGACAAGTTCGCCCGCGAAAACGGCCTGATCTACAAGACCAGCCAGGTGAACGTGTCCCCCGGTGGCAAGCCGGTAATCTTCAACGCCATGATGGCGACCCTGAACCCCGGCGACGAGGTTGTGGTGCCGACCCCCTATTGGGTCAGCTATCCCGACATGGTCCTGCTGGCCGGCGGTACCCCGGTGTTTGCGCCGACCACGGCTGAGACGGGCTTTAAGCTGCGTCCGGCGGACCTGGAACGGGCCATTACCCCCAAGACCCGCTGGGTGTTGCTGAACTCGCCGTCCAACCCCTCTGGCGCGGCCTATACCAAGGCGGAGCTACGGGAGCTGGCTGACGTCCTGCTGCGTCACCCCCAGGTCTGGATCCTCACCGACGACATGTATGAGCACCTGCTGTTCGACGACATGGAGTTCTGGACCATCGCCCAGGTGGAGCCAGCCCTCTATGACCGCACCCTGACCATGAACGGCGTGTCCAAGGCCTACGCCATGACCGGCTGGCGGATCGGCTATGCGGCGGGCCCCGAGCCCCTGATCAAGCTGATGGCCAAGGTGATGAGCCAGTCCACCTCCAATCCCTCATCCATCTCGCAATATGCGGCGGTGGAGGCTCTGAACGGCCCGCAGGACTTCATCAAGCCCAATGCCAGACTGTTCCAAGAGCGCCGCGACCTGGTGGTCTCCATGCTGAACCAGGCCACTGGCCTGAAGTGCCCGACCCCAGAGGGGGCGTTCTATGTCTATCCGTCCTGTGAGGGCCTTATCGGCAAGACAGCGCCTTCGGGTAAGGTGATCACCTCGGACAAGGACTTCGCCAACGAACTGCTAGACGCCGAGGGCGTGGCCGTGGTGTTCGGTGAGGCCTTTGGTCTCTCGCCCTTCTTCCGCATCAGCTATGCGACCTCCAACACCGTGCTGGAAGACGCCTGCGGCCGGATCCAGCGGTTCTGCGCTTCGGTGAAGTAAAATGGACTCACGGCTCGCAGCTGAAATTGTGAAGGCGGCGCGACTTGAAGGGCGCTTCATCCTCAGGTCAGGGCAGGTTGCGACCGAGTACTTCGATAAGTATCGGTTCGAGGCCGATCCCCATATTCTGTCACGCGTCGCCACAGCCATGCTGAAGGTAACGCCGCCCCATGTGCAGGTGCTTGCAGGGCTAGAACTGGGTGGCGTTCCCATTGCGACCGCTATGTCCTTGCAGTCCGGCAAGCCAGCGGCATTTGTGCGCAAGGAAGCCAAGACTTATGGAACCTGCCTTGCTGTCGAAGGCGGCGACTTGACTGGTCGTAAAGTCGCAATGATTGAGGACGTGATCACGACCGGCGGCGCGGTCAGGGATGCCCACCGACTGCTTGTTGACGCTGGCGCAGAGGTGATTGCAGTGATTTGCGCCATCTGGCGCGGCGTCGGAGATCCTGCCATTGAGGGTCTGAACGTACCTGTCATCCCGGCTTTCGTCCGCAAAGACCTGGACGCCGCGACAACTTCGGCAAGCTGAGCCGTGACGGTCATCAACTTCAACAAGGCTAAAAAGGCCAGGGAGGCGGCGAATGCCAAGGCCCTGGCCGCCGCCAACCGCGCCAAGCATGGTCAGACCAAGGGTGAAAAGACCCTGGTCAAATCCATAGCGCAAAAGGCCAGAGAGCTGCTGGACGGTGCCAAGCGCACAGACTGAGGTGGTGACATCGACCGATAAGCGCCCGTTTCAATCTGCGAGGCGGACGCCAATGACCGTTCCGATCTCTAGGCAGCTAGTTTGGTTTCGGGCAGGACGGTATCCCGCGCCTCAGGGGGAATGGCGTTATAGAGGGTGGCCGGGGTGATGTTCAGTCGCCTGCGGGCGTCTTCGAGGGGCTCTGCCATCAGTCGCTCATAGTCTTCACCCAGGAGCCAAGCGGCGGCCTTGCCCCGTTGATAGCCCTGCCAGATGGCCTTGGAATAGGGATAGTCACCCTTGCGGGAACTGAGGGCGGCACCGACGGCGATCAGGGCCCAACCCAGCCCCTTGGTCTGAGCATAGGAAAAGGCCACCAGACAGGCCTCGCCCAAGGCGTCGCGATGATATCCACTGAGGATGTGCCAAAGGTCATGGACATCGCGGTTACGGCGACCAAACCAGGCATAGGGATGCTTGACTTCAATATCGTCGCCCACTGAGCGGCTGACTTCGGCCAGCCCTTCCGCAGAGAGATGTTGTGAGCGGATGAAATCGCGATAGGCCGCCCCCACCGTGCCAGGGGCAAAAGAGTCGAGCCAGGCGTCGTTCATCAGCTTGGGTGCAAGCTCTGCGGCTTCATAGGCCATGCGTCCGCCATCGTGGACGGTGAGCAGGCGATCATAGCCCTTCTTGATGGAGTCCCCGTTCAGCGCCCGCATGATTTCGAAGACTGCCGTTGTGTCCTCTTTGTCTGCCAGCAAACGACGAAGTGCCGTCAAAGCCTTACCCCACTCCAGTTTGGGGGCTGCAATCGCCTTTGACCTGACGGGAGTCATAGAAATGATGTCTGCGGCCATTAGATAAGGGACCCTGATTTCGACGCGAGATGAAGATGACGCGGGCGTCACTTTTGCGCAAGTGAAATTGCAGCCTCGCGAACCCGTTAAAATAGGGCTTGCCTTCTGACCGCAATTAAGGCGTGTGTAATTCAAATGCCCAGACTTCGTAAACGTTCGATTCTTCTCGCAGGTCATGCGACCTCAATGGCCCTGGAACCTGAGTTCTGGGCTGTCCTCGAAGCCATGGCCAAGGCGGAGAGCCTGAGCATGTCCGCGCTGATTGGATCCATCGACCGGGCCAGGGCCGGTAGCCCCCTTGCCTCAGCCTGCCGGGTCGCTGCCCTGGCCTTCGCCTCCAAGCGCTAGACCTAAAATATCAGGTCGCAAGTCACCCTCTTAAGCCGGGTGGGCTTTGTGCTACATATGTTCCCATGTCGTTTTCTGAATCACCCCTGCCCTCGCCCCGTATCAGCGATCTGGCGCGAGTCCGCGGCCCCGATTATCTGGAGGGTCTGAACCCAGAACAGCGGGCCGCCGTCGAGGCGACCGAAGGCCCCGTGCTGGTTCTTGCGGGTGCCGGTACAGGCAAGACCCGGGTCCTGACCACCCGACTGGCCCATATTCTTTCGACGGGAAAAGCTAAGCCCTGGGAATTGCTGGTGGTGACCTTCACCAACAAGGCCGCTCGGGAGATGCGCGAACGGATCACGCACATTATTGGCCCCGAAGCGGAAGGTCTGCGATGGCTTGGCACCTTTCACTCTGTCGCTGCTCAGATATTGCGCCGACATGCCGAATTGGTGGGCCTGAAGTCCAACTACACCATCCTCGACACCGATGATCAGGAACGCCTTCTCAAGCAGGTGATGGAGGCTGAAGGGGTCGATCATAAGCGCTGGACACCCAAGACCCTGGCGGGGCTCATTGACCACTGGAAGAACCGGGGCTGGACGCCGGACAAACTGCCCCCAGCCGAGGGTGCGCAGTTCGCTAACAATAAGGGGCAGACCCTTTATCGGCTATACCAGGATCGGCTGCGGGTCCTGAACGCCTGCGACTTCGGCGACCTGCTACTGCACAACCTGACCATCTTTATGACCAAGCCGGATGTCCTGGCCGAGTTCCATCGTCGGTTCCGCTACATCCTGGTGGACGAATACCAGGACACCAATGTCGCCCAATATCTGTGGCTGCGGCTGCTAGGTCAGGCCAGCCAAAATGTCTGCTGCGTCGGAGATGACGACCAGTCGATCTATGGCTGGCGCGGCGCTGAGGTGGACAACATCCTGCGGTTCGAGCGGGACTTTCCAGGCGCCACAGTCATCCGACTTGAGCGGAACTACCGCTCCACCAGCCATATCCTGGCGGCGGCCTCGGGCCTGATCAGCGCCAATAAGGGCCGACTGGGCAAGACCCTGTGGACCGAACAGGACGGCGGCGACAAGGTCATTGTGCGCGGGGTCTGGGACGGCGAGGCCGAAAGCCGCCTCATCGCCGACGAGATCGAGCGGGCTCGCAAGGGCACTACGGAAAAGGACCCGCGGAAGTATCGGGACATGGCCATTCTGGTGCGGGCCTCCTTCCAGATGCGGGCCTTTGAAGAACGGTTCGTCCTGCTGTCCATCCCCTACACCGTGGTGGGCGGACCTCGGTTCTTTGAGCGGGCGGAAATCCGCGACGCCCACGCCTATCTGCGCCTGATCCAGTCGCCGGATGACGACCTAGCCTTTGAACGGATCATCAACACCCCCAAGCGCGGCATTGGCGAGGCGTCGGTTCAGAAGCTACTGCAGACCGCCCGGCTGGGCGGGGTGCCCGTGATGACAGCGGCCCGGGACGTGGCGGCCACAGATGAGCTACCAGCGCGCACCCGCACCTCCCTTGCGAACTTCATCCGCGACCTCGACCGCTGGCGGGCCCAGGCCCAGACCGTGGCTCACGCCCGGCTGATGGAGCAGGTGCTGGAGGAGAGCGGCTATACCGACGCCCTGCGCCTGGACAAGACGCCGACGGCCCAGACCCGGCTGGAGAACCTCAAGGAACTGGTTCAGTCCATGGGGGCCTTCGACACCCTCCAGGCCTATCTGGAACACGTCTCCCTGGTGATGGACATGGACCGCGGGCCTCAGGCGGATGCGGTTCAGATCATGACCCTGCACTCGGCAAAGGGGCTGGAATTTCCCCTGGTCTTCCTGCCGGGCTGGGAAGAAGGGGTCTTCCCCTCCCAGCGCAGCATGGATGAGAGCGGCGAAAAGGGCCTGGAGGAGGAGCGCCGCCTAGCCTATGTGGGCATTACCCGGGCCCGGGAAGAGGCGCGGATCTCCTTCGTCGCCAATCGTCAGGTCTATGGCCGCTGGACCAGCCAACTGCCCAGCCGGTTCGTGGATGAACTGCCCCTGGCCAATGTGGAGGCCAGTTCAGAGACTGGCTATTACGGCGGCGGGCCGGGCATGCAGCAGCATGGCAGCCGCTGGGATGAGACCCCGAGCTTTGGCTCTGGCTATGACTCGCCGGGCTGGCGTCGGGCCCAGGCCAAGGATTATCGCGGCAGCCATCCCGCCCGACAGACTGTGATTGAGGGCGAAGGCCGACTGATCGCCACATCTGATACAGGCCAGGCCAGTGCCTATGCCCGGGGCGACCGGGTCTTCCACCAGAAGTTCGGCTATGGGGCGGTGAAAGGGGTCGAGGGCAATAAGCTCACCGTCGCCTTCGACAAGGCCGGCGAGAAAAAGGTCTTAGACAGCTTCATCGAAAAGGCCTGACCTTGCTCCGGCGATAAGGGTGCCTCAGAGTGCGGAAAACCTAAACATAGGACCGCCACATGCCCCAGATCACCGCCAACGGTATCCCCTTTGAATACGACATTCATGGCCCAGAGACTGGGGAACCCATATTGCTGATCATGGGCCTAGGTGCCCAGATGACCGCCTGGCCCATGGACTTTGTCAACGACCTGACGGCCCGTGGCTATCGGGTAGCGCGGTATGACAACCGCGATGTCGGCCTGTCCCACAAGTTCGAGGAACACGGTGCCCCCGACATGACCGAGGTCTTCAAGGCCCTGATGTCCGGCCAGAAGCCCTCTGTGCCCTACCTGCTCTCCGATATGGCGGCCGATGCAGCAGGTGTGGTGGATGCCCTGGGCTGGGACAAGGCGCACATTGTCGGCGCCTCCATGGGCGGCATGATCGCCCAGATGCTGGCGGCCGAACATCCCCACAAGGTCCTGTCCCTGACCTCTATCATGTCCACCACAGGCAACCGCGAGCTGCCGCCTGCTAAGCCAGAGGCCATGGCGCGCCTGACCGAACGCGGCCCAGATCCCCGGGAAGACCTTGAGGCCTTCATTGAGCACGGTATTGCAGGTGCCAAGGTCATGGCCGGTGCCGGAAATCCCATCGACGAGGACGCCCAGCGCCAGATCATTCGGGACAATTTCGAGCGGTCTTTCTATCCGGTCGGCTTTCTGCGGCAGTACGCGGCCATTGTCGGCAGCGGCGACCGCAGGGCGGCCATTGCCACCATCACGGCCCCCACCGTTGTCATTCACGGCGCAGACGATCCCTTGGTCCCCGTTGAGGGCGGCCACGACACCGCTGCTGTTGTGCCCGGCGCGGAAATGCACGTCCTTCCGGGGATGGGCCATAACCTGCCCAAGGGCCTGATCCCCAAGATCGGCGACCTGATCGAGCGCGCCGTCGCCCGAGCAAAAGCCGCCGCCTGACGAAATCCGCATCGCTTTTCGCCCCTCCTGCAACTAGAGCGGCTCCGATAAGTGGGAACCGGTTATCGGACTAAAGCCGCTCTAGCCTTTTGAATTAGAGCCCTTTTCGTCCCTTTGGATGGTTTCATCCAAAGGGAAAGGGCTCTAGAGGAGGGGGCATGAGTGATGACGCCTATCAAATTGTCTCCCGCGGGCCCCGCGCCGTAGCCGAAGCCGCCGCCCTGGCCATTGACGCCGATCCGGCCCTGGAAGCGGCGACCTATTCCATCCTCGAGGAAGACGAGGACAAGGACGTCTGGCGGATCGACGCATTCCCCACCACCCCGGAAGAAGTCGAGGGCCTCAGCGCCCTGCTGGCCAAGTTCCCGCCTATGAAGACCGTGGTGGAGAAGCTGGCCGACGCCGACTGGCTGGCCATGGCCCTGTCAGGCCTGCCCCCGGTTCGCGCCGGACGGTTCTTCGTCTTTGGCGCCCATGACGGCGGTAAGGCGCCGCTCAATACGGTCAATCTGCGCATCGAGGCGGGCGCCGCCTTTGGCACCGGCCACCATGGCACGACGGTGGGCTGTCTCCAGGCCTATCACGACCTGCTCAAGGCCAAGGGCTTTAAGCGCGTGCTCGACGTTGGCGCCGGCACCGGCGTCCTGGCCATCGCCGCCGCACGGACCGGAAGCCCCATCGCCGTTGGCACTGACATTGACGCCCCCTCCGTACGCATTGCTGGCGAGAATGCCCAGCTCAACAAGGCCAAGGCCAAGTTCCTGCTCGCCTCAGGCCTGGGTCACGCCAGCGTTCGCGCCCAGGCGCCCTATGACCTGGTCTTCGCCAACATCCTGGCCCCGCCCTTGGTGGCGCTGAGCCAGGACATCAAGCTGGCGCTGAAGCCCGGCGGTCTGGCCATTCTGTCGGGCCTGCTGAGATCGCAAGAGCGCCGGGTGCTCGCGGCCTATCGCTCCAAGGGCTTCACCCTGGTCCGCCGCATCCACCGCGACGCCTGGGCGAC
>CALETE010000038.1 GCA_937920085.1 uncultured Alphaproteobacteria bacterium
GCCTCAGAAAGGGTGTAACGCGCCGCGCTCATGACGGCATTGGGCCGCCGATGGGACCTTTGTTGCGTTCCCGGAGATGAGAGATGGCTGGTCCGGCAAGTGACGCCCAAGAGGCGGCCGAGGATTCCCATCATCACCCTAAAGCGGATGGACTCACCGCCCTGGCGCTTGGTGCCATGGGGGTTGTGTTTGGCGACATAGGGACGAGCCCGCTCTACGCCATGCGAGAGGCCCTCAGCCATGTTCCGCATGGTTCCAGCGCCATGGGCGTTATGGGGGTTGTCTCTCTTGTCTTCTGGGCACTCATCATTGTCGTCACGATTAAGTATGTGATTTTTGTCATGCGCGCCGACAACAAGGGCGAAGGTGGCACCTTGGCGCTGATGGCCTTGGCGCAGAGGGCACTCGGCAAGCGCTCAACAACCGTTTTCGCCCTGGGGGTCTGTGGCGCTGCACTTTTCTACGGGGACGGTCTTATCACCCCCGCGGTTTCGGTCCTTTCAGCTGTCGAGCTTCTCAAGGATGCGCCTGGGGTCGGGGGGATCTTTACGCCCATAGTTCTGCCACTGGCTGGCGTGATCCTGATCGTTCTGTTTCTGGTCCAATCCCGTGGAACCGCCAGCGTGGGCAGGTTTTTTGGTCCCATTATGGTGGTCTGGTTTTTGACCCTGGCCGCCCTGGGAATTCACCATGTGATTGAGACGCCCGCCATTCTGAAGGCGATTAATCCCTATTACGGCTTCCACCTGCTCACTAGCCACGGGATCGTCGGCTTTATCATCCTCGGCAGCGTATTTCTCGCCGTCACAGGGGCTGAGGCCCTGTATGCGGACATGGGACATTTCGGCAAGGATCCCATTCGGGCCGCGTGGCTCGGCATGGCGCTTCCATGCCTACTCATTCAATATTTCGGCCAAGGTGCCCTGGTCTTGGCCCACCCTGAGGCCGCCAAGGATCCCTTCTTCGCCATTATTCCCCACGCAGTCTATTGGCCGGTCCTGCTGCTCTCCATCGCTGCGACCGTCATCGCAAGCCAGGCCGTAATCACGGGTGCCTTCTCGATGACCCAGCAGGCCGTCCAGTTGGGCCTCCTGCCTCGCATAGACATCCGTCGGACCAGTGAAACCGTCGCTGGGCAGATCTATGTCCCCCAGATCAATACCATGCTTTTGGTCGGCGTTTTGATCTTGCTGGTGCTGTTCAGGACGTCGTCCAACATGGCGGCGGCCTATGGCATCGCGGTGACGGGGACCATGGTGATCACGGTCATTCTGGAATTCATTGTCGCCAGAAACTATTGGAAATGGAGCCTGGGCTCGACCTTGATGGTCGTACTGCCCTTGCTTGTGATCGATGTCAGCTTCCTTGGCGCCAATATGCTCAAGGTTTTCGACGGTGGTTGGTTCCCACTTCTGTTCGGCTTCACCATTGTGATCACCATGTGGACCTGGACCCGGGGCACTCAGATCCTGGCAGAAAAAACCCGGCGCGATTCTTTGCCCCTGCTTGAGTTGATCGAAATCCTGAAGGCACGACCGCCACACCGGGCACCGGGCACCGCGATCTTCCTGACATCCGACCTAGAAATGGCTCCCGTCGCGCTTATGCACAACCTCAAGCACAACAAGGTTTTGCACGAGAAAAACATCATTCTGACCGTGGTCAGCACAGAGACGCCCAGGGTTAAGGAAGACGACCGGGTCAAGATCGACCAGATCAATGACGACTTCAAAAAGGTCACCATTTCCTACGGCTTCATGGAAAGCCCGAACCTGCCCAAGGCCCTGGGGCTTTGCCGCAAGCTGGGGCTGAAGTTCGACATCATGGCCACCAGCTTCTTCCTCGGGCGACGATCCGTGGTGGCCTCGGCCCAGTCGGGCATGCCCCTCTGGCAGGACAAGCTCTTCATCTTCCTGATGCGCAATGCCGCCAATCCTACGGACTTCTTCAAGATCCCGCCGGGGCGCGTTGTGGAACTGGGCACTCAGGTCACCGTTTAAGTCACATCCCTACCACCTGGGGATTTTTCCCCTTCGATTGGTCTTGTGGCGAGGGGCGTTTGCCTCTTAAACGCCGCAACCAAACCCAGCGCGCCACCGCGGCGCCATTGATTTGAAGGACGTGCGCCCATGGCCGCCCCCATCAAGAAAGTCGTCCTCGCCTATTCCGGCGGTCTGGACACCTCCATCATCCTGAAATGGCTTCAGACCGAATACGGGGCGGAGGTCATCACCTTCACCGCTGATCTGGGTCAGGGCGAGGAAATCGAACCGGCCCGGGCCAAGGCCCTGGCGGCCGGGGTCAAGCCCGAGAACATCTTCATTGAGGATGTCCGCGAGGAGTTTGTTCGCGACTTCGTCTTCCCCATGTTCCGGGCCAATACGGTCTATGAGGGCCAGTACCTGCTGGGCACCTCCATTGCCCGCCCCCTGATCGCCAAGCGCCAGATCGAGATCGCTCGCATGACCGGCGCGGACGCCGTCAGCCATGGCGCCACGGGCAAGGGCAACGACCAGGTTCGCTTTGAGCTGGGCTATTACGCCCTGGAGCCGGACATCCATGTCATCGCCCCCTGGCGGGAGTGGGACTTCAAGAGCCGCGAGGCCCTTTTGGAGTTCGCCGAACAGCACCAGATCCAGATCACCAAGGACAAACGTGGCGAGGCCCCCTTCAGCGTCGACGCCAACCTTCTGCACTCGTCCTCCGAGGGCAAGGTGCTGGAAGACCCCGCCGTCGAGGCCCCGGAATTCGTGCACATGCGGACCATCGCGCCTGAGGATGCGCCCGATACGCCCACCGTCTTTACCATGGACTTCGAAAAGGGTGATCCCGTCGCCATTGACGGGGTGCCCATGTCGCCGGCCACCCTGCTGACCAAGCTGAACCAGCTGGGCCATGACAATGGTGTCGGTCGCCTGGATCTGGTGGAAAACCGTTTTGTCGGCATGAAGTCCCGCGGTGTCTACGAGACGCCGGGCGGCACCATCCTGTTGGCCGCCCACCGGGGCATTGAGAGCATCACCCTCGACCGGGGCTCCATGCACCTGAAGGACGAGCTCATGCCCCGCTATGCGTCCCTGATCTATAACGGCTTCTGGTTCGCGCCAGAGCGGGAAATGCTGCAGGCAGCCATCGATCTCAGCCAGACCCATGTAAGCGGTCAGGTGCGGGTGAAGCTGTACAAGGGCAATGTCACCATCATCGGCCGCACCAGCCCCTATTCCCTCTATGATCAGGACCTGGTGACCTTTGAAGAGGGCAAGGTGGCCTATGACCACCGGGACGCCGCGGGCTTTATCAAGCTCAACGCCCTGCGCCTTCGGGTCGCCGCAAGGCGCGATCGTCGGGCCTAGGACGTCGCCCGGATCGCGGACCTTTTCAGATTCGGCGGATTGCCCCAATATCGGTGTCAGGGCGTTCTTGAGACGCCGATCATTGGGGTAATTGCATGCAAGCTCATTCACTGGTGGCTATCGTCACCCTCTTGGCAGGTCTGACCTATCTCTGGATGGGTCTTCAGGTGGGCGGTGCCCGTCGCAAATCCGGCATTTCCGCGCCTGCCATGACCGGCGATCCCCTGCTGGAGCGCACCATCAGGGCGCACTACAACACCCTGGAAGCCATGCCGATCTTCCTGCCGGCCCTGTGGATCTTCGCCGTCGTCTGGAATGACATGGTTGCTGCCGGGCTTGGTCTGGTCTGGATCATCGGTCGGGTGATCTATGCCCGCGGCTATGCGCAGGCTGCTGAAAAGCGCGAAATGGGCTTTATGATCCAGATTCTGGCCACGGCCGTCCTGGTGTTTGGCGCCCTGGGAAAGCTCGTCTGGAACCTTGTTCAGGGCGGCACCATCTGATTTCGTATGAAATCCGGGCGCGGTGAGGTTTGACCCTTCGCTGCGCCCGGATCCTTCGCCTATAGGAGGGCCATGAGCGCCCTTCCCGTCGATCCCGCCCGCTATGTGACCTTTCTTGGGGTCATGGCCGTCATGGCGATTACGCCGGGCCCAGCCAATGTGTTTGCCATCGCCACCGGCGCCCAGAGGGGCAAGGGTGCCGCCCTGTTGGGCATGGTGGGCATGAACACCGCCTCCCTGGTTTGGTTTGCTGGCGCGGCCCTGGGCCTTGGCACCCTGGTCATGGCCTTCCCCAAGGCCTTCCATCTGATCGCCCTGGCAGGAGCGGCCTATGTGGCCTGGCTAGGGATCAAATCCATCACCTCCAGTTTCAAGCCCGCAGATCCCCAGGCCCTCGCGCACCAGCCCACAGGCCGATCGGCCTTCGTCGATGGATTTGCGGTCCAGATTTCCAACCCCAAGGCGGTGCTGTTCTTCACCGCTGTCCTGCCGCCCTTTCTCGATCCGCACCGCCCCCTGCCCGCCCAGTTAGCCGCCTTTGCCATGGCCACCATCGGCTTCGACGTGATCTCCATGAGCGCCTATGGCCTGGGCGGCGCAGCCCTGGCAGCCAAGATGAACGAGCCCCGGTTCCGTCGGGGGTTCCAGATTGGGGTCGGGGTTCTATTGATCGCCGCCGCAACCTTGATGGCACTTCGCCATTGACGATGCATCCTCGCCACGGTGTGGTGCGTCTTGTTAGGATCAGGAGACTGTCATGAAGCTAACTGCGCCCCTCGCCTCCCTTGTCTTGACCGCAGCGCTCAGCGGCTGCGCCACCACCACGGCCTATCAGCCCCGGACACCCCAGTCGGCCCAAGGCTTTGTGGACACCAAGCTTGAGGACAATCGGTACCGGATCAGCTTTGCGGGAAACACCGTCACCTCCCGGGAGACGGTGGAGACCTATCTGCTCTATCGCGCGGCTGAGCTGACCCTGGCCCAGGGATTTGAGACCTTCCTGGTGGTGGATCGCCACACGGACTCCAAAACCCGGATCTTGGACCTGCCCGATCATTGGGCTGGCAGCTATGGCGGATGGCGCCCGGACTGGAGCTTTTCCTATGGCTTTGGCTGGGACCCCTATTGGGGCGATCCCCGCCTGGGCTTTGGTCGCCACCGGGAGGCCATGAAGATCGAGAAGTTCGAGGCTGCCGCTGAAATCCTTATGGTCAAAGGCGCCAAAGACCCCGCCGACCCTAAAGCCTTCGATGCCCGCAGCATCATGACCAATCTGGGACCAAAGGTGGTGCGGCCCAAACCTTAAGCCGCACCCCTCAACTTCGGTTTCTAGACCGTCTCTTCGGTGAAGGTCAGGCCCGCCCGGGCATGCAGGCGGTCGATCAGCTTTTGGCCCATGGCCGCGCCGGGCACCCAGATGCCGCCGGCAACCTCGGGGCAATCCTTCACCAGGCAGATGGCGGATTCAGCGATGATCTTGGAGGTGGAGCCATAGCCCGGGTCCTTGTCCCCATAGACCGCCCCGCGCACCTGGCTGCCATCGGCATCCAGGCCGATGAAGACCAGATCATAGAAGCCGTTCTCGCGCTCTTCCTTGCTGGGGCCTTCGCCGGGCTGGGGGCCGCCGACCCCGCCCAAATCGGTGAATTCGGTGGAGGAACCGGGCGCCGTGACGCTCATCTCGTCATAGACGAAGTCTGTGCCATAGGCGTGGCCCTGGAGCAGGTTGGAGCGGTGGACATTCTTGGTGTTGATCACCGCCATCATGAAGGGGCCGACTTCGAGGCCAAGGTCGGGATCGACCTCCTTTTGGGTGCCTGTGGGCTGGGCGGGGCCCTGGAAGCCGGGGGTCAGGGCAAAGGGGCTCATCATCACCCCCATCAGGCTGGGGTCCTTCTGCATGGCCGCCATGGTCGCCTTGCCACTGGCCGCTGTGCCGCCGGACAGACCGCCGCGCATATTGCGGACCCGGCCCTTCACCCGCGACACCGGATGGCCGAACTTGGCCTTTGCCAGGCCTTGGGTGAAGAGAACCCCCAACTCGAAGGGGATGGAGTCAAAGCCGCAGGAAAACACGATCCGCGCCCCGCTAGCCTTGGCCGCCGCTTCATGGGCGCCGATCATGGCGTGCATCCAGGTGGGTTCCCCCGACAGGTCCAGATAGTCGGTCCCTGCCGCCGCGCAGGCCGCCACCAGGTCCGACCCGTAAAGCTGATAGGGGCCCACCGTGGTCAGCACCGCCTTGGTGGCCTCCACCATGGCCTTGACCGAGGCCGCGTCCCCGGCGTCAGCGACGATCAAAGGCGTCTCCGCCGGGGCGCCGATCTCATCGCGCACCTGGGCCAGCTTGTCGGCCGAGCGGCCGGCCATGGCCCACTTGATCTCGCCGCCAACCCCATAGGTCTGCGCCAAATATTCCGCCACCAGCCGCCCGGTAAATCCGGTCGCGCCGTAAACGATGATGTCGAATTCTGCCTTGGGGTTCATGAGAGCCTCTCCTGGTTCTGATACCGTTTCTGGCAGAGCCGCCCGCGCCTGACCAGCACCCAAGATCACGACAGGGTGGCGCGGCGGGCCGATTCAGCACCAAATGCCAGCCCAATCGACCGACCTAGGCCCGAGCCCCATGCCCCTCTCTGCCCAACTGCAAAGCGGTCTCGACCTTCACCGTCAGGGTTGCCTGGATGAGGCTCAGGCCATTTATGAGGGTATCCTCTCCCAGGACCCCGCAAATGTCGGGGCCTTGCGACTGATGGGGGTCATTGCCCTGCAGCGGGGCTGGCACAGCATTGCCCTGGCCTTCATCGATCAGGCCCTGGTCCATGAGCCTGATTTCGTGGACGCCCTTCTTGACCGCGCCCGGGTGCTCAGGGCCCTCAATCAGCTGAGCGACGCGCTGATCTCAATTGACCGCGCGCTCGCACTGGATCCCGCCTACACCCAGGCCTGGTCGAACCGGGGCAATGTGCTGAAAGACCTGGGTCGTCTTCAGGAGGCCATGGCCAGCTATGACCGCGCCCTCGCCCTCGACCCCAGCCAGCCCGAAGCCAGCTGGAATAAGGCCTGGGCCCTCTTGCTAACCGGCGATCTGGCCGCGGGCTGGCCCCTGCACGAAGTCCGTTGGCAGGTCTCGGGCCGGGCACCCCCGGTACATGACAAGCCCCAATGGCGGGGCGATACGGACCTAAGGGGCAAGACAATCCTGTTGCAGGGCGAGCAGGGATTTGGCGATGTTCTGCAATTCTGCCGCTATGCCCCCCTGGTGGCGGCCCGGGGCGCCAGGGTGATTTTGGAGGTGGACGCCAACCTCCGCGACCTGATGACCAGCCTTGAAGGGGTCGAAACCCTCATTACCAAGGGCGAGCCCTATCCAGAGTTTGATCTCCACTGTCCCCTCCTCAGCCTTCCCTTGGCCTTTGGCACGACCCTTGAAACCATTCCCGGCCAGGCCCCCTATCTGCGGGCCGAACCAGCACGGGTCGAGGCCTGGGGCGCGCGTTATCCACGACAGACGGGGCGACCAAGACTGGGCCTGACCTGGAGCGGAAGCTTCAACCATCTCGAAGATGAGCGTCAGGACCCCCGCAGTCTGCCCCTGGCCGACCTCATCGCGGCCCTTCCTGCGGACGCGGACCTCTTCTGCCTCAACATCGCCTTTCGACCAGCCGACCGCGCCCTGCTGGCGCAGCGTCCGGACATCATTGTCCCGCCCCTCAAAGACTTTGCCGACACAGCCGCTCTGATCGAAACCCTAGACCAGGTCATCACCATAGACACCGCCGTCGCCCACCTCTCCGGCGCCCTGGCCAAGCCCACCACCCTCCTGCTCCACGCCAATGCCGACTGGCGCTGGCTGCAGGGGCGCAGCGACAGCCCTTGGTATCCGACGGTGCGGATCTACCGGCAGGACGTGGCGGGGGATTGGAGCGGGGTGTTGGGAGCGATAAGCGGGAACTTGGCCTAGAAATCCCGCGACCAGACACGCGGAAACAAGGCTCGCGCCCGGGTCTTTCAGAATGAGGTGGTTTTCGAATTTCTGGAGCGGGCGAAGTCAGACATGTTCTTTGCGCTCATCGCAAGACTAGACGCGCCTGCGGATCACTACTGACTGGGAGCCGAGTCTGCGCCTTCGAGAAGTAAAACTCGGTTCATCTCGGTAAGCTCATTGATGCGGAGATCCTTTAAAGGGAGATATTCCGGAGAGTTGTACCAAGTCTCAGCCGCAGCGAGGCTCGGAAAGCGCAGAATAGCCGCCCAGTTGCCGTCCCGCTTGCCCTCCAAGACCTTCGGTGTCGGCGTCCCGGCAAGGAGTTCTCCGCCAAAGTCTGCGACCGTAGCGAGGGCGCTCTGTCCATAGCGCGTCATAGTTTCCTCAAAGCTCTTAGCCCTGATCTGGACCATGATGAAGGCTGGGGTCGGGGAATTGCTCATCGCTTCGTTGTCCTTGATGATGAAGACTTTGTCCGATTGCACTAACCGGAAACCCAACCCACTTTGGGGGTCGGCTCAAAACTTTCCGATGACACTGAAGGTCGCACCCGCCTGCGGTTTGCCGCTCGCCGCCTTGAATGCGCCCTCTGGCCTCAACCAGAAGGCAACACCGCGAACTTCAATATTTGAGGATACGGTATAGGCGGCTTGTACGCCGCCACCTGCCAGGATGAGGTCAGCGCCTGGAGCGCCCGGCTGCAGAAGCATGGCGCCCGGCGCACTGAAGAAGGCGTCATAGCCGTCAGCTCGCCACGTGAACTCGCCGCCGACTGTTACCCGCAGCTGAGGACCTTCGTTGAAGCTGACTTCCGGAAATACGCTGATAGCGTTAGAGGGTGCATTGACACCGTTTCGACCCAGAAACGCCATGGCCGGCGCCGAGGCGGACCAGGCTTCAATTTTACCGGAACTCCCGCTGTCTCCAGAGGCCCCATCAACTCTCAGGGTCCATTTCGCTTTACGTGAGCTGCGAAGTGAAAAACTGGCCTCGGTTGCGAAGGCCCAGCCGGAGATGGCTTTCATTCCGAGACTGCCAAATTGGTAGCCGGCCTCGGTTGATGCGCTCCAGTGATCCGTGCGCCAGGTGACACGGCCCACAAGCGTGCCCCGACGTTCAGCGCCAGGACGGCGAGGAAATAGAACTCGATCCCGCTCCTGCCACATTCCATAAACCCCAAAGTCCCACCCCGGCAGCGTTGCGAATCCGCGCTCGATGAACAGGCCCGAAAACGATGCATTTCCGAGATCGGTCTCTTTGAAATATCCGTCTGCGGCAAAGTAGGGGCGCGCGACAAATGCCTGTAGCCGGAGCGACTTATTGAGCACCCGAACCACAGCGGCGTCGTAGACAGGTTGATAATTCAAGGCATCAGCCGTCCCCAGAAGCCGCGACGATGTCTTGAATAAATCCTGGCGCCCAATCCGTATCATTGTGTTGGGTGAAAATTTCCAATCAACAAAGGCTCGTTGAATGGTGAGGTCCGTCTCATCGAAAAAGGAAGGGCGCCTTTTTCCAGTCTGTCCCCACGTTCCCAATTGGACATAGGCCCTGAGATTTTCACCAATATGCGTATCAAAACTGGCCAGGAGTCGATTTGATACACTTGCAGCTGAGCCCAAATTTCCTATTCCGAAGTTATCTGGATTTCGCAATTCTACGCGGCTTCGAAAGTCGAGACCGATAGCGGTTGTCAGATCATTTTCTCCAATACTTTTGATTGATAGCGGAAAAGGGGCGTCTTTGGGTACCCAATGCCAATCTTCCTCCCATCGGTCTGTCGAAATGCTCGAGTTGTATGAGGGAATGTGATCTAATCTGCCATTATAAGCGGCTTGAGCGACTGCTGTTTGGTAAATTCCGAGACCTGAAACGAGCGCCAAAACAAAGATATGGGCCGCTGGAATACATCCGAGTAGATTTCGCTTCTTACTAAATACTGGTGAGAATGGCTTGTCAGGAGAGGCTGACAATATCAGCATGAAACTCGGAAAGGTGGGTGTGAGCCCAACGGCCCAACCCTTCAATAACCGGTCGGAGGGCCGCTCCGCTTTCAGTGAGCTGAAACGCATTGTTCCGGGGGCTACCTTCCGGGTCTGTCCGCTCGATCAGCTTCAGGCACGTCAGGGTGTCGAGCCGAACGGCAAGGATATTGGTCGAGATATGCTCACGGGACTTGGTAAACTCAGAATAGGTCCGGGTCCCGTGAATCAGAAGGTCTCGAATGATCAGGAGCGACCACTTGTCGCCCAGGACGTCGAGGGCGGAGCTGATGGGGCAGGTGGATCGCCAATCAACCGGATCTGTATTTGCCGCCATCAAGCCCTTCCTGAGGTGTCGGTCTAGTGCGCCGTGACGTGCGCCACGATCTGCCAGACATAGGCCAGCATTGCCAATTGCGCGACCGCGAAGACAGCCGTTCGCAGATAGGGAATGCCGGCAATGTACACGATCGGATGCAGGATCCTGGCGACGAGCAGCACCACTCCGGCAATGAATGTCGAGTGGTTGGTCGCCCCGGTCGCGACGGCTATGCCGATGACGACTGCGTACATTGCAAGATTGTCAGCGAGGTTGTCATGCGCCCGCACGGCCCGGCCGCCCCAAGCCGCGACACCTGAAAGCTCGGTGTCACGATTGTAGAAGATCCATCTGACACCCCCTGGCGCCGCGCCGCGCGCAATCAGTGGCGGCATGGTCAGCAGCTCCGTCAACAGGGCAAGGCTGAGCAATATCCAGAGATCAGGGGTCATAACAGATTCCATTCGGTCAATATTGGGAACAGCGTCGCCGATCCTGAGCGTCGACGGTCCTGACCCGGACTTGACGACGCAACATGACTTGCGCAATGCAAGCGTCTCATTATGACTTGCGAAATGCAAGAGATAATCTTGGCCCAATTTCGCTGAGGATCTCAATGAGGCGTGGCCCGCCTCGCCCTGAAACGGACATCCGATACGTCATCCCCAGAGCCGCAAATGGGCCTGCAGTTTAATCTGAATTGTCTCTAAGACTAAAACAGTCACTCCAAAGGCACCGCCGAATTGGAGATTTTATGAATTCAGTTTCGGCTACCGAAAATGTGAAGCCTAACTCGGGATACATTCCAAAGTATCCCTGTCGAATTTCTGGAGCGGGCGAAGAGATTCGAACTCTCGACCCCAACCTTGGCAAGGTTGTGCTCTACCACTGAGCTACGCCCGCGCTCCTCAAGGCGTGCCGGAAGTCCCGGCGGCCTCGAAATTCGAGAGCGGGCTTATGGCAGAGGCCTTCACGCTTGGCAAGGCTTCCTCTGGGGCCTTGTGACAACTCTTTCCATCAGCCCTTGAAGCGGGGCGCCTTGAGACGGCGTTTGTTGACGTGGTCCTTGGGGGCCTCGCCTGCGCCTTCGGGAATTTCGCCCTTGAAGTAATAGCGTTGCCAGGCGGCCTTGGTGGCCTCGGGGTCCAGGCGGAATATGGCCTTGTTGAACTCAGTGCGATGTTTTTCCCAGGTGTCATACTGGTCCCGGAGCTCGGGGTTGGAGTCCATGCGCTTGATCACAGGCTGGACGGTTTCCAGGGCCTTGTCCTGCATGAGGGTGATGAAGCAGAAGGGCTCGCCCTTTTCAAAGCGCACCCGGCCCGGGCGGGTGAAGATCCAGTTCATGGTGAAGGTGAAGGGCAGCCAGTCGGTTTCCACCAAGCCAGACAGGGGCTGTATGCCATCCTTCACGTGGTTGGGCGGGCCTTGCGTCAGGATCGACCAGCCGGGGGGTGTGCGGAAGAGATAGCCCGGATGCAGGGTGATCACCCCGTGGGTGAAGTGGCTTTTGACGAACTCATGGAAGTCGGAATGGGGCCGGTCGGGGGTGAGCTTAATGTCGTGGGCATTCGGACCGCCATTCCACTCTGCAGTGAAGGACATGGGGCAGAGCATTTCCCAGCCGCTGGTATTGGCCATGGTGAGCGGCAGGCAACGATAGGGGTGGCGTGAGGGAAAGGCGTCCATCCAGGCGCGCTCTGGCCGCCCTGGGACAAGTTCCGGGGGCCGCGACGCAGTGGGGAAGCATTCGAGCTCCATAGGATTTTCCTCCGACGGGTTACCGCAAACTGATTACCCGGCGGGGGAAGGTTCTGTCGACTCCTACCCTTTCCGCCTAGCCCCTTCTCCGGTCACTCCGGCGAAGGCCGGAGTCCAGATCGTAGGGCGCTGCTAGTCCGGAAGGGCTGCTCTTTGGATGCTGGCCAAAGTCACAGCCTTACGACCTGGATCCCGGCCTTCGCCGGGATGACCGGTGGGTGTATCACCGGCCTCGCCCCTTCTCCGGTCACTCCGGCGAAGGCCAGAGTCCAGATCATAGGGCGCAGGGTCTCCGGAAGGGCCGCGCCTCGGTGGCTGGCCAGGATCCCGGCCTCCGCCGGGATGACCGGTGGGTGTATTACCTGCCTAGCCCCTTCCCCGGTCACTCCGGCGAAGGCCGGAGTCCAGATCATAGGGCGCAAGGTGTCCGGAAAGGCCGCTCCTTGGATGCTGGACAAGGTCACAGCCTCCGCCGGGATGACCGGTGGGTGCATCACTGGCCTGTAAACTGCCTCTGGCGCGAGGGGGAAGTCTGGCGTCTAATCGGTCTCAAAGGACCCTGGGGGAAACATCATGAGCACGTTCAAATCGGCCCTGCTGGCAGCCAGCCTCTTCCTGGCGCCCGGCATCATGCCCGCCATGGCACAGACCCAGACCGGCGCCCCCGCCCAGGCCAGCTACCAGCCGCCCCCGGGTTCGGTGGAAGAGTACGCAACGCTGCGGGACGGAACCCGCCTTGCGGCCAATGTGTTCAAGCCGTCTGGGACAGGCCCCTGGCCCGTTGTGGTGTCGCGCACCCCTTATCTCAAGGATGGCCGCGGCAGCCCCGAGGCCCTGGCCGCCCAGGGCAAGCACTATACCGATGCTGGCTATGTCTTCGTCCTGCAGGATGTGCGGGGCAAGGGCCGCAGCCAGGGCTTCTATGCTGCCTATGTGAACGACATTGAGGATGGCTATGACACGGTGGAATGGGCGGCCAAGCAGCCCTGGTCCAATGGCAAGGTGGGCATTACCGGGGCCTCGGCCCTCGGCGTGACGTCAAACGCTGCAGCCATGGCGGCACCACCGCACCTGAAGGCCGCCTATGTGGTGGTGGCGCCCTTTGACCGGTCGCGGTCCAGCTTTATGGGCGGGGTGATCAAGGAGAAGGACACCATTGGCTGGCTGAAGGGCCAGGGGGTGTCCCAGGCTGAGATCGACGACCTGCGGGCGCGGTCGGCGGACGATGTGATCTGGAACCGCTTCGCCATGAGCACCAATCGCAAGTATATCAAGGTGCCGATCTATAATGTCGGCGGCTGGTACGACATCTTCAACGAGGGCAATACCTCTAACTTCACCTACCTGCAGAACCAGGGTGCCAAGGGCGCCAAGGGCAATCAAAAGCTGATGATGGGGCCCTTTGGCCATGGCCCCCTATCGGGCGACCTGGCCTATCCGGGGGAAGACACCCTGCCGAGTGCCTTCCGCAATGAGATCCGGTGGTTCGATTATTGGCTGAAGGGTATCGATAACGGCATTATGGATGAGCCGCCGGTCAGCCTCTACATGATGGCCGGGGCCCGCAAGGGGGCCCTGTCGCCCAAGAACCGCTGGATGACCTCCGCCAACTGGCCCCCGGCCAATCGCGAGGTTCGCTATTATCTGACTCCCGACAAGGTCCTCTCCCCCGTCCCGCCCGCTGCTGAAAATGCTAAGGTCAGCTATACTTTCGATCCAGCCCATCCCGTGGCGACCTTTGGCGGCGCCAATCTGACCTTTGAGCGTGGCCCGGAGGATCAGAGGCAGGTGGGGATGCGCGATGACTATCTCCGCTTCCAGACGCCGCTCCTGACCAAGGATGTTTCGATTGCCGGACCTGTGAAGGTCGAGCTCTTCGGTGCCACAGATGGCCCAGACACCGACTTCATGGCCAAGCTGGTGGATGTCTATCCGGATGGCTATGAGGCCCTGGTCCTCGACGCCCCGATCCGCACCCGTTATCGCAATGGCCGCATGCCTGATGACGTGAAAATGATGACTCCCAATGCCCCCGAAGCCCTGACCCTGGAGCTCTGGTCAACGGCCATCACCTTCGAAAAGGGTCACAGGATCGCCCTGCACATCACCTCGTCCAACAGCCCACGCTTTGAGGTCAATCCGAACACCGGAGAGCCGGACGGAGTCCACCTGCAGAAACCCCGGGTGGCAGTCAACAGCGTCTATATGGACTCCAGTCATCCGTCGGCAGTGGTTCTGCCGGTGATCTATCCCAGCGGACAGTAGGCAGGTCTGCGCCGCCCACCTGAAAGACCCCGTTACTTCCTGGCCCTCAAGGTGATCTGGATTTCCTTGATGACGTTGAGGCGGGAGCTCACAAATTCGACGATCTGGTCTACGGTCAGGGCACCGGCCTGAAACTGTTCGAGATAGGTCCCCTCGAAGACGTTCTGGACATTGACCGTCTCGAAATCGACGCCGGTATAGTGGGCAAGAGGCGAATTTGCGGCCCTCATGTCTTTCCATTTATCATTCAGGGACCGATCGAAGAGGGCCATCATCTCCGCTGTGACCGGCCGGACATGGGTCGGGTCGTTTAAGAAGTCGTCATGGCGTGGATGGGGCACATTGATCTGCACCACCCCGTCCGGCTTCAGCACCCGGTAAATTTCCTTCATGATCCCCAGGAAGACCTTGGGATCTCCACCCATATGCTCAAGGGCGTGATTAAAGACCATTTCATCGGCGGCATTGTCTGGCCACGGCCAGGGTAGGATTTCCAGGTCCACGACCTGATCGGGATCGCCTTCGGGGAAGGCGTCGACGTTCACATAGCCGGGCAGCTTGTTGTGGCCACAGCCCATATTGAATTTCATCTGAGGTCCTGGGCTTAGGGTCTACTGGATTTCTACCGGCTGGGGTCGGGGACGAAGCCATGCCTGTAGGGGATAGATATACTGGCCCAAGGCGCCAGGGGCCATTGGCGCTTCGATGCCCAAGGGTACCGTGCAGGGCCCAGGGCAATAATAGGTGCCGAAGGCGCGATCAAAAACCGAGAAGACAGTGGCAAAATTCTTTCCGGAAATTTCCTCGTCCCGGGCATGGTGCCACCGGTGCATGGCCGGTGAATTGAACACCCAACTGAAACGGCCCAGGGTCCAGGGGACATCGGCATGGATGAAAGCGCCGTAGTAGTGGCGCACCATGACCGCCAGGGCGACCGCCCAGGTGGGAAAGCCCAGCAGTGTCAGCCCGATCAAATCCAGAATGGTTCCCAAGCGATCAATTGGGTGCATGCGGTTAAGACTGAACCAGGTGAGTTGGGTGTCACTGTGATGCACCGCATGGCCGGGCCATAGCAGGGCACTGTGCTGGAGCCGATGGCGCCAATAGCCCAGGAAATCGGCCACAAAGACCGCGATCAAGGCGGTTGCGACACCACCCAGCCTGGCCCACAGGGCAGCACCGGGGGCGTCCCAACCCAGGCCATGCACCGCTTGGGCAAAGGCTGTGGCGATCAACACGACAATCGGTGTCATCAGGATCTGATCCACCCCATAGAGGATGATATTGATCCGGGTTTCCTCAGCTGCGGCCCGGGCGTCGCTCCAGGCCTTGGCACCCTTTACCAGGAGGGCCAGGACAAGAAAGAAAATCGCCATGAGGCCAAGATCGACACCCTGGTCGAGGACGGGCTTTACGAAATTGGGCAGGGTCATGACCCGTCATCCTGGTGGCGTTGCGGGCACAAGCCTGAACCGGGGACACTAAGCCTTGTTTAACTGTCCTTGGGAGAAGGGTGAATTATGCCAGAGCCATTGCCTAAATCTCTGCAGGACAGCCCCCGCCTAGACCCTGGCCTGACGGTCCTCGTCCTGGTCCTATGGGGTGCATTTGCCGTGGCCAGACTGTTTTACGCGGCCACCGAACCCCTCTGGTTTGATGAAGCCTTCACCCTGGCGGTCATTTCGCCGGTCGATTTCGGGACCTTCTGGCGGGAGGTCTACCTGGACTCCAACGCCCCTGGATTTTATCTGCTCAGCCGAATCTGGACCGATATTTTCGGGCGATCGGACCTCGCTATACGGATACCAGGTCTGGTGGCCATCGCCCTGGCTGCCGCCCTGCCCCTGCTCTACCGCCCCCCGGCCCTGTCGCGGAACGCGGCCCTGACCTGGGGTGGATTGCTGTTTATCTGGTGGGGCGTCGGTGTGTTTTTGGATGGGCGCTGCTATCCCGTCCTGCTGGCCCTCTCGACCTTTGAGGTCTTGGCCTTTGCCCGGCTGTTAAGGACGCCCAGCAGATCGGCAGCCTGGCTATGGGCCATCCTGTCATCCCTGGCGATCCTCACCCACTATTATGCGGGCTTTATTGTGCTGGCTCAGGGCTTGGTTTTTCTGGGCTCGGCCAGGGGCGCGGCCCTGAAAACTTGGCCAGTAGGTCTGGCCTTCCTTCCCACCGCCGCCTGGATTCTTCATCACAGCCCACGCCTAGCCGCCTATTCGCAACCCGCCGTCGCCTGGCATCCCCAACTCACCTTGGACAGCGCCCTGGATCAGGTGGTCACCCTTGTTGTCAACGGTCCCGCTCTTGGTGTCGTTTTCATCATCCTTCTTCTGGTCGCCAGCCTGATCCTTGCCCGCAAGGACAATTCGGGATCAAGACCCGATCGCGCCCTGGTCCTGGCCGCTGCCGCGGGCTGGGCGGGGCTGGCCCTCATCCTGGCCACTGGCCTGCTCAAGCCGACCCTCACCGCCCGATATCTGATCCCAGCCGTGCCCTCCGTTCTGCTTAGTCTGGTCCTGGCGATTCCCGGGGGCAAATGGCGGCCCTATGTGTTCGGCGGGTTGATGATGATCTACGCCCTGGTCCAAGTGCCCCATGCAATAGAGCGGCTGGGGCGAAGGCCAAACCGTGCCAGCTACGAGTTTGAGACAGTCTCAAAGGCCCTGTCTAAATCTCAGATCACCGACCTGGTCTTTGTCTGGGATCATGAGCTTGCCCCCATGATGGACAAGGCCAGCTTGGCGCGGGTCGGGGGTGTCTTTTTCGATCGCCGCCATCGGCCTGTGCACGTGAGGCCCCTCGTGGTCGATCGCGATCATGATCCAAACCTCGCCATTCTGGCCGCGGCGACGGGCTCAAAGCCTGGAATTATCTGGCTCTATAATCGCCAGGGTCGAACCGCAGCGGCGCGTTATGCCCCAGACATTGTGGCTCACGATCCAAGCTGGACCTGCATTACATCAGGGAGTGACACGGTGGGCGCCGTCGGATGCTTCAGGCAGAAGGCGCTGAATTTCTGAAGCTTCCTGGTGGAGCCGAGCGGAATCGAACCGCTGACCTTCTCATTGCGAACGAGACGCTCTACCAACTGAGCTACGGCCCCAGGAAGGCGCGGAATAAGCGTTTTCAACGGGTTCCTGTCAAGGGTCGGAATACTTCAATCCCTTGCCACACGCCCGCAAGGCCAGCTAAACCGTCTCCATGGGAAGTTTTCTGCTCTATATCTGCGACGCCCTGCTGAGCCTGCTCAGTACGGTCATAATCGGCAACGCCATCCTGTCATGGTTGGTCGCCTTTGATGTGGTGAACCTAAGAAATCGGTTCGTCTCCAGCATTGCTGATGTGCTTGACGCCATTAGCCGACCCGTATTGGCACCCTTCAGGCGATTCATCCCTCCCCTTGGCGGTGTGGACATCACGCCGGTGATCGCCCTCTTGGTGATCGAGGCTGCCCGCAAGACCCTTCTCCCCTTAGTCTTTAGTCGGCTGATCTGAGCAAGGTCCAAAGGCTCGTCGTTCGTCTGACCCCGCGTGGCGGCCGTGACGCCATAGATGGCTGGGACAGGGACGCCTCAGGTAGGACCTATCTGAAGGCCAGGGTCTCTTCGGCCCCGACAGACGGCGAAGCCAATGGGGCGCTCATTGTCCTGATTGCGAAAGTCTTGGGCTGCCCCAAGTCCAGCGTGCGGATCACTGCGGGCGAGACCTCAAGGGTAAAGACCCTTGAAATTGCAGGCCTAGAGGCGTCGGACCTCACCGCCGCCTTCGGGACGCCCCCCTAGGGATTATAGGCGCGCTCCCCATGGGAGGCGAGGTCAAGGCCGTCGTCGATCATGTCGTCGCTGGCGCGAAGACCGGTCAGGCGGCGGACGATGGCGATGATAACCAGGGTCGCGACTGCAGACCAGGCGCACACCACTGCGACGCCGATCACCTGGGTCACGGCTTGGCTGGCCATATCCATCCCTGGCCCATAACCGACGCCGCCGAAAAGCGGGCTGGCCAGGATGGCGACCATCAGGGTTCCCAGAATGCCGCCGACCCCATGAACGGCAAAAACGTCTAGGCTGTCGTCGATTTGCAGGGTCTGCTTCACAAACTCGACCGCCTGATAGCAGACCAGACTGCCGGTAACCCCCAGGGCCACCCCGCCGAGGGGGCTGATAAAGCCTGAGGCCGGGGTGACGGTGGCCAGACCCGCCACAACCCCCGTGACCATGCCCACCATACTTGCCCGGCCAAACCGGCGCCATTCGATCAGGGCCCAGACCAGTCCCGCCGCCGCAGCCGACATATGGGTGGCAACAAGGGCTGCGCCGGCGTCGGCATTGGCGGCCAGGGCGCTCCCGGCGTTAAAGCCATACCAACCCACCCACAGCATGCCAGCGCCCATCATGGTCATGCCCGGATTGTGCGGCGGCGCGAGATCCCTGGGATAGCCAGGGCGCGGCCCGAGCTGCCAGGCAAAGAGGATGGCCGAAACCCCGGCGGTGGCGTGAACCACCAAGCCCCCGGCATAGTCCATGACATGGCGGCCCTGTAGCCAGCCGCCGCCCCATACCCAGTGACACACAGGCGCATAGACAATCAGCAGCCAAAGCCCGGAAAACACCATGACCGCTGAAAAGCGCACCCGCTCTACAAAGGCGCCGACAATCAAGGCGGGGGTGATGACGGCAAAGGCCATCTGGAACCCGAAGAACACGCTTTCAGGGATCGCGCCCACCAGACTGTTGCGCGGCATATGCATAAGCCCGGCCTTCATCAGGTCACCGACCACCGGCCCGGCACCGGAAAAGGCGAGACTATAGCCGGCCATCAGCCACAGGACCGAGGCCAGGCAGGCAATTGCCACGCAGTGCATCATCACAGACAGGACGTTTTTGGTCCGAACCAGGCCCGCATAGAACAGGGCAAGCCCTGGCAGGGTCATGAACAGGACCAGGGCTGTGGCACTCAGCAGCCAGGCCGTATCGCCGGAATTCAAGACAGGAGTCTGAGCCGCCGCTGGGCCGGCAAGGGCGACAAGGAGGGCGACAAGGGTCGCACGCGGCCAAAAACTCGCTGACATTAGAAATACCTCCCCAGGCCCCATTCGGGTTTCAGGGCATGGCTACAAGCAGATTTGCCGTTTTGGTAGGCGAAATCTGTGCTGAACCGATTGTTTTTTGATCAACTTATAGGCGGGGGCACGGAATGCCGCCCTGTGGGGTGTGAATTTCCCAGGGGTCGGGAGGCGCTCTACCCCTGGAAATCTGGGGCATGACTTGGCAAGGTCAGACAATGCCCACCCGACATGACCTTGCCCAACTCATTTCTGCAGCCCAGCGCATCGTGGTGTTTTCCGGTGCCGGCTTGTCAACGGAGTCGGGAATTCCCGATTTTCGATCCCCTGGCGGCGTTTGGAGCCAGATCAAGCCCATCCCGTTTCAGGACTTTATGGCCAATCCTGAGCAGAGACGCGAAGCGTGGCGGCGGGCCTTTTCCGGTCGAGCCGGTTGGGTGGGTCGGGCACCCAATGACGGACACCACGCCGTCAAAAGCCTCTGGGACCAGGGAAAACTTGTCTGCGCCATCACTCAGAATGTCGACAATCTCCACCAGGCGTCTGGCCTGCCGGAGGAGGCCGTCGTCGAGCTGCACGGAAACGCGGGCTATGCCACCTGTCTATCCTGCGGATGCCATCATGAGATCGAGGCCCTAAGGGCTGATTTTGAGGCCACCGAAACCCCGCCGACCTGCCGCGACTGTGGGGGCGTGGTCAAGGTGGCGACGATTTCCTTTGGGCAATCCATGCCCGTTGCCCCCCTGAGGCGGGCTGAGGCTGCGGTTCGCGACTGCGATCTCTGTCTCGTCCTGGGCTCGTCTCTGGTGGTTTTTCCAGCCGCAACCCTACCCCTTCTGGCCAAGAGCCATGGGGCGCGCCTCGCCATTCTTAACCGCGAACCGACGGACCTGGACGGGAAGGCTGATTTGGTGCTGAACGATGAAATCGGCCCCTGCCTGAGAGAAATCATCCTTTAAGGGGCGATTTTTACCCCTGGGGGGGCTTCGCAACGGCGCGCAAAACCATTAGACGACCGCGCCATGATCCATCCGAAGAACGCTACATTTAACGATCGGCAGGCCGCATCCGTCGCCGCAAAGAAGGCCCTGCTCGCGAAGCTCAAGCCAAAGCCCACGGTCACCGACCCCCATCTTGAAGAGCGTAAGGCCGAGCGGGAGCTCGAGCTGGAAATCCTGCGGGAAGAGCGCCGCAAGGAGCGGGAGGCCCGTCGGATCGAAAACGAAAAGGCCGCGGCCATCCGTCGTGAGGAAGAACTGATCGACGCTGAAGCCCGGGAACTGGCCCTGCGTGCCGCGCAGAAGGCCGCCCGAGACGCCCGCTACGCCGCCCGCAAGCAACGCCGCAAATAGGGCGCTTGCCAAGGGGGCTTGGCGCTCTAGCCCTGTGCAAGAAAGTGGTGCCGCCTAGGTGACTCGAACACCTGACCCCATCATTACGAATGATGTGCTCTACCGGCTGAGCTAAAGCGGCGTGGCCATCTCTTTAGCTTAGCTTGGCATGATTTCACAGCCTCAATTTTTCGGTTTACCCGACACGATCGGGTGCTCATTCCCCATCCTGATCGACAGCGGGTTTTCGTGTCCTGCGGCTCTGAAGCTGCTCGATGTTCATCTCAGCCGTAAGGTGCTTGGCGTAGAACCGATCAATCATTTCGGTCGATGTTCGGGCGTTCCGAGCTAGGGTTATCAAGCTTACCTGATCGCCTCTTGTGAGATTAAACATGATGCAGGTATGGCGCAGGCTGTAGAGCGCTCTGCTCTCCCCGTTCGCATTGGTTTTCAGATCCGCGATGTGTAGCAGCTGGTCAAACTGACGGGTGATCTGACGCAGGGCGTAGTCACGATTGTTCACATATTGGGGCAGGAAGAGATGGTCCTCGGGGCGTCCAAATCCGTTCGCTTTGTGTCGTGCCAATAGCCGCTCATAGAAGGTAACAGCCTGCGGCATCGTGACTACAGGGTTCCCGTGCCCTTTGGTGGGTGGGTAGGTCAGTCGCAAATAGGTATTTGCGCCCCGCACGACGGCCACATGCTTGTGCTGAAGGACTTTGACATCGGTCGGACGAATGAACGCGTTCGTCATGAAGAGGATCAGGTCGTAGAGGTCCTCAGAGATCGTGATATTGCGCTTCTGCTCGCCTTTGGTGCCTGCCTTCATGAAGACGCGACCGATGTTGGCGCGGCAGACGGCGTGTAATTTCCCGTATTCACCTGCGCTAAACCAGGGACGAGGCGTATCGATGGTCTTTAGCGTCGGATAGGCGGGCTGGGCAGTGATCACGCCCATGCGCTGGGCATGCCGCATGATCGTTTTTAGATGAGACAGGTGGATCTTTAGGGTGCTGATCGAGAGCGGTCGGGAAGGCGTCGACAGCCCGTTAATGTAGCCCGAGATGCAGGCGTAATCGATGTCAGCAATTTCGTATTTGCCGAAGTAGGGCAGCAGGTCAGCCTCTAAGCGATTGCGGTCATTTGTGATCTTGGAGGACGTCCGCTCACCTCGGGCTACCTGCGCCTCCACTTCCTTCAGCAGGCTTCTCGCACATAGCTCAAATCCGCTGTGGCGATTGAATGGGATGCGATTGATCTTTTGGGCTTTGATCTCGCCGAAAACATGCTTCGCGGCTCTGAGTGCGTCACGCTTCTCAGTGACCTTCAGGCTCCGCCGAATGATCCTCCCATCTTCGTAGAACCGCGCATACCAAAATGGAGACGCTTCCATCTTGTAGATGGTCAGTGCGCCGTACCCTGAAACACGGGTCAAAGAGTCTGGAATGGGGACCGTTCGGTCCCTTTTTGTCGGGTCAACCCGACCTGTCAGTGATTTTGCTCGCGGCCCAACCATAGCAGAGTTGTATAGTAGAAACCATACAACATCAACCGACCCAAGAGTTTGAATTTATTAGATTATTTTGGACTATGCGCCCAAATCCAGCGCATTACGAATGATGTGCTCTACCGGCTGAGCTAAGGCGGCCCTTTAGGGTGGGGCGGTCGCCCCCCGGAGCGGGCTATTTAGACGCTCTTCGTCCGCTCGCCAAGCCGCCTCGCACAAGAACCCTGCGCGATCGCTGCAGGCCCCTAGTCAATCAAGTCCAAGAGCGTCGCCTCAAGGGGTTTAGCTGCAGCGGTTTTCCAGGCCAGGGTGCTTCGGGCCAGGGGCTTGAGCGTTTCGCGGGAAAGTCCAGCAACCCCGAGATGGGGCAAGGGATGCTGGCGCAGCAGATTTGCCAGAACTTCAGCCGCCTTGGCCGAGTGAACCAGGGCAACATCCATTTCCGCCATTTCGGCGATCTGGTCGTCGGTCAGAACTGTGGGGCAGGTGTCATAGATCGCCACGCCACGGGCCGCCATGCCCTGGGACTCAAGGGCCGCCACCAGATCTCCCGCCGGCTCAAGGGCACCGGGGTGGAGAACCACCCCCGTGATTTCCCGCCGCCGCTCCACAATGCCCTGGGCGAGGACCGAAACATCACGATCAGATGATAGAACCCGCCGAAACCCTGCCGCCCAGGCTGCCTTGGCGGTCGCGGCGCCCACGGCGAAAACCCGAATCTGCCGCTCAGAGCTAAGGTCACAAAACGCGCGGACGCCGTTATTACTGGTGAAGGCCAAGGCCCCGACCCCGGACAAATCCAGGGGCTCTGTCACCTGGGGGCGAACTTCCAGCAGGGGCATGACCCAGGGATCATGGCCGCGCTCACGGACCTGAACGGCCGTGCCAGATGCGGCCGGCTCTGTCCGTGTGATCCAGATCCGCTTACGCCGGTTGGCCATTTATGATCCTAAGGTCTCGGAGTGCGAGCCCTGACCCGCATGAAGCGCTTGCCATAAGCCTTGGCAAGGACGGGAGAGGTGTCTGCGCAAAATCTGTCAGCCCTGTGTCCTTGGACGCTTTTAGTCGGAATTCATAGACGCCTAATCCGGCAGTATGATCAAATCGCCACCTTCGGCCAGCAAGGCCGACCCGAGCTCAAGGCCCAAGGCCTGTGCGGAACTTTCGGGCTCAGGTCCAAGCAAGACCTCGCCCTGGCGGCGGAATCTGTGCCGTCCATCTGGCGAAAGGGCCTCGACAATCAGATTTAACGAGTCGCCAGTTATGCGGGCGTGGGCCCCGATAGGGGTCTTGCAGGACCCTTCAAGGGCAGAGAGCGCGCCGCGCTCGGCGGCAATTGCGACAATGGTCGGCTCGTGACGCAGGGCCAGGACCCAGGCGGCGTTCTGATCTTCCACCCGGGTCTGAATGGCCAGGGCACCCTGGCCCGGGGCTGGCGGAACCTCCACCGGGTCGATCAGGCTCTTGGGAAGATGGCCAAGGCCCAGTCGCTTCAGCCCTGACAGGGCCAGCAAAATGCCATCGGCATCACCCGCCGCCAGCTTGGCCAGACGGGTATCCACATTGCCCCTCAGCATCTGTACGTCCAGGTCTGGCCGGCGATAGAGGCTCTGGGCCTGTCGGCGCAGGGAGGCGGTACCCAGGCGCGCGCCTTGGGGCAGGTCTTCCAGCCGATCAACTGTGTGGCTTAGGAAGGCGTCTCGGGCGTCTTCCCGTTCCGGTATGGCGGCAATCACCAGACCGGGGGGACATTCGGCAGGCATGTCCTTGAGGGAGTGAATGGCGCAATCGATTTCACCGGCCAGCAGGGCCTCTTCGATTTCCTTGGTGAACAGGCCCTTGCCGCCGATTTCCAGCAGGCGGCGGTCCTGGATTCGGTCGCCGGTGGTGGTGATGACGATCAGCGGTGCGACCCGCTCGACATCCTGTGGACCCGCCCCCAAAGCCGCCGCAATGGCCCTCTGCATGAGACCGGCCTGGGCCAGGGAAAGTTTGGAGCCTCGGGCCCCGATCCGGACTTGCGGTTGCGTGGGCACGGCTGGGAAGCTACCTCGATGCGTTGAAGCTCCCGCCTGCTACAGGACCAGACCTAAAGTCGCAACCTGATGACGCTCCAATGACACCTTTGACCCTGCTTGGCATTGAAACCAGCTGCGATGAAACGGCCGCCGCCGTGGTGCGTCGCCATGCCGATGGCCGGGTCGAGATCCTGTCCTCGATCATCGCCTCACAGATCGCCGAGCACGCCCCCTTTGGCGGGGTGGTGCCCGAAATCGCTGCCCGGGCCCATGTGGAAAGTATTGACGGCATTGTCGCACAGGCGCTGAAAGCCGCAGGCCTTGGCTATGAAGACCTGTCAGGGGTCGCCGCCACGGCGGGCCCTGGCCTGATCGGCGGGGTCATGGTCGGTCTGGCCTTTGGCAAGGCCGTCGCCCTGGCGCGGGGCCTGCCCCTGATCGCCGTCAATCACCTGGAGGGCCATGCGGTATCGGCCCGGCTGACCAGCGACATTCCCTATCCCTTCCTGCTCCTGTTGGTCTCAGGAGGTCATTGCCAATTGCTGTCTGTGGAAGGGGTCGGCCAGTGCCAGCGCATGGGCACCACCCTGGACGATGCGGCCGGCGAAGCCTTTGACAAGATCGCCAAGAGTTTGGGTCTGCCCTATCCCGGCGGTCCAGCCCTTGAAGCCCTAGCCCGTGACGGAGACCCGAGCGCCTATGACCTGCCCAAGGTCCGGTTGGGTCGCGGCAATCTGGACTTTTCCTTTTCGGGCCTAAAGACCGCCGCCGCCCGGCATGCTGGGGCCGTGACCTCGCCGACCGAGGCCGCCGACCTTGCCGCCGCATCCCAAGAGGCCATTGCCTGGCAGCTGGCCGACCGCACGGCCCAGGCCATGGACCTTTATAAGCTGGCCCATCCGGGGGCAGGTTTGCGGTTTGTGGTGGCGGGTGGAGTCGCCGCCAATGGGGCGATCCGCAGTCGCTTGACCCAGACGGCGGCGGATCATGGCTTTTCCTTTGACGCTCCGCCCCTGGTCTATTGCACGGATAATGCCGCCATGATCGCCCTGGCCGGGGCCGAGCGCCTGGCCCTTGGCCTCACCGATCCCTTAAGCTTCGCGGCACGGCCCAGATGGCCCCTGGATCTGGCCGCCGCGGCCGCCAGCCCCAGCCACCCCGCCGGTCGCAAGGGCGCCAAGGCATGAGGATTTCGTCAGCCGGTGTTCTGGGGGGCGGGGCCTGGGGGACGGCCCTCGCCCTGGTCTGCGCCCGGGCGGGACTGAAAACCCACCTGTGGATTCGCGAGCCAGACGCCCTGGCAGCCATAGCCGAGACCGGCCAGAACACCCCCTTCCTGCCCGGCATCGACCTGGGCGAAGGCGTCACCGCCACTGGCAATATGGCCGATCTGGCCGCCAGCGACATCCTGCTCTGCGTGGTCCCTGCCCAACACCTGCGCTCAGGCCTGACCGCCTTTGCCCCCCATCTGAGGCCCGGAACCCCTGTCCTACTTTGCGCCAAGGGGGTGGAACAGGGCTCCCTCAAACTGATGACAGAGGTCCTGGCTGAAACCTTGCCCGCCGCCCGGCCCGCCGTCCTATCGGGGCCAAGCTTTGCCCGGGAGGTGGCCATGGGCCTGCCCACCGCCGTCACCCTGGCCTGCCCCGATGAAGACCTAGGTCCCCAGCTGGCGGCGGCCATCGCCACCCCGACCTTCCGGCCCTATGTGGCCAGCGACATGGTCGGTGCGGAAATCGGGGGCTCAGTCAAAAACGTCCTGGCCATAGCCTGCGGCATTGTCGAAGGCCGGGGCCTGGGCCGCAGCGCCCATGCGGCCCTGATCACCCGGGGCTTTGCGGAAATGATCCGCCTGGCCGAAGCCCTGGGCGGCCGGGCTGAAACCGTCGCAGGCCTCTGTGGCCTGGGCGATCTGGTCCTCACCTGTTCCAGCCCCCAGTCGCGGAATATGAGCGTCGGCCTAGCCCTAGGGCAGGGCCAGTCCCTGACGCAGGCCCTGTCCGGCAAGCTGTCCGTCGCAGAGGGCGTCGCCTCGGCCCCGGCCGTGCGCCAGTTGGCCCGAAAGCTGGGGGTCGAAACCCCAATTTGCGAAGCCGTCGCCGCCATACTGGCTGGCGAGGCCGATATTGATCAGGCCATATCTGGCCTGCTGTCCCGTCCTTTAAAATCTGAACATTAGGATTACCCCCATGGCCCTCTACGTCCTCGTCTGCCGCGACAAGCCCGACAGCCTCGACCTTCGTCTGGCCACCCGGTCAGAGCATTTGGCCTATGCCGGAACCTTTACGGAGAAGATGAAGTTGGCTGGGCCAATCCTCAGTGAGACGGGCGACATGGCCGGCTCCATGCTGATCTTTGACTTCGAAACCGTGGAAGAGGCCTGGGCCTTCAACAAGGGCGACCCCTACACCAAGGCTGGGTTGTTCGCCGACGTGCAGGTCTTTCCCTTCAAGGTCAGCATCGGGGCCCTGGGGTGAGCCGAGATTCGCCGGACAATCCCGCGCGCCCCGACCCCGGAACCCGGCTCTGCCGGATTGAGGACATTGGCGATCCGGGGGCCAAGGGCTTTCGGTTCCGCAAGGACCAGGCCCTGTTCGCCGGATTCCTGGTTCGTCAGGGGGAGGCGGTTGTCGGCTATGTGGATTCCTGCCCGCACAATGGCTGGCCCCTGGCGGTGTTTGACGACCTTTACCTAACCAAACCGGGCGACCGCATTCTCTGCGCGGCCCATGGCGCCGTCTTTCGGCCCGATGACGGCCTCTGCGTCGGCGGCCCCTGCGCGGGCGATAGCCTGACCCCTTGGGCGATTGAAGTGGTCAATGGCGAGGTGAGGACGGCCTAGGCCCCCGGCGCGACCTCAGCCGAAAACTCCGCCACATCGATCAAGAGGCTTTCCGCCGCCTTGGCCACCAGTTCGCCGCCCTTTTCCGGGGTCGCTTGGCCGGGATCAGAACCCATCCGGCCGTCGGGATAGCGGGCGCGGAAATCCATGGCTTCGCGGATCGGGCCGGTGGGGGCGATCTGCGGGGCGTAGTTGGCGGTCTTGATGGAGTCTGGATAACCCCACTGGGTCACTGCGATTTCGGACGGGGTGGCGTGGCTGCCATGGCCGGTGGGGAACTGGCGGTTGGCGATGGGCATGACGCCCTTCAGGTCCCACCAGTTTTTCAGCTTCAGGGAAAAGCCCCGGGGACGGCCGAAATAGCTGGCCTCGGCATAGAGCTCGGAAAAGGCCGCCTCGATGGTGGCGACATTGCCGCCGTGGCCATTGAGGAAATAGATCTTGGTAAACCCATGCCCCGCCAGGGAGCGGCACCAGTCGCCAATGGCGGCGATAAAGGTGGTGGGCCGCAGACTGACCGTGCCGGGAAAGCCCAGATGGTGCTGGGCCATGCCCACATTAAAGGTTGGGCCGACAATGATGTCGCCGCCCTTTTGCGCCTCATGGGCGATGATTTCTGGACAAAGCCAGTCGGTTCCCAGCAGGCCAGTAGGGCCATGCTGTTCATTGGAGCCGATTGGAATGATTACCGTCTGGGACCGCTTCAGGAAGTCTTCAACCTCGGCCCAGGTGGACAGGTGCAGCAGCATGAGGAACTCCGAAGGGAAAATCTTGAGGCAAGGCTAGGCCGCTGCGTGCCTTCAGGAAAGCGGGAACACCCCATTCCTTTGCGAAAATAACCCACTGCCTAGTTGCGCAGACCTAGGGTCTCCGCATAACTCGCCGGAACGCAAGATTTAGGGAGTAATGGCCGTGAGCGAAGGTGAAGTTTTCCCAGTTCCGCAGGCCCTGGCCGATACGGCGCACATGAATGCGGCGGCCTATGACGCGGCTGTGGCGCGGGTTGAGAGCGATCCTGAAGGCTATTGGCGCGATGTCGCCAAGCGTCTGGACTGGTCGACCTTCCCGACCAAGATCAAGGACACCTCCTTCCACAAGCATCCCTTCCACATCCGCTGGTATGAGGACGGGATCCTGAATGTCTCGGTAAACTGCCTAGATCGCCATCTGGCCGCCCGGGGCGACCAGGTCGCGGTGATCTGGGAGAGTGATGAACCCGATCTGATGGACAAGATCACCTATCGCCAGCTCCATGCCGATGTTTGCCGTATGGCCAATATCCTGAAGGCCAAGGGCGTCAAAAAGGGTGACCGGGTCACCATCTACCTGCCCATGATCCCCCAGGCCGCTGTCGCCATGCTGGCCTGCGCCCGGATTGGCGCGGTGCACTCGGTGATCTTTGGCGGCTTCTCGCCCGACAGCATTGCCGGGCGCATCCAGGACTGCGACTCCCGCATTGTCATCACCGCCGACGAAGGCCTGCGGGGCGGCAAGATCGTGCCGCTGAAGCGTAATGTGGACGAGGCCCTGGCCTCCTGTCCGGATGTCACCGACGTCATTGTCGTGCGCCGCACCAAGGCCGACGTGCCCATGCTGGCCGGGCGGGACGCCTTCTATTCCGATCTCAAAACCACGGTTTCTGACCAGTGCGATCCCGAGCCGATGAATGCTGAGGATCCCTTGTTCATCCTCTACACCTCCGGCTCCACCGGAAAGCCCAAGGGGGTGTTGCACACCACCGGCGGCTATCTGACCTGGGCGGCTCACACTCACGAGCTGGTCTTTGATTATCGCCCCGGCGAGGTCTTCTGGTGCACGGCCGATGTGGGTTGGGTCACGGGGCACAGCTATGTGGTCTATGGCCCCCTGGCCAATGCGGCCACCACAGTCATGTTCGAGGGCGTCCCCAACTATCCCACCAATTCCCGGTTCTGGGAGGTGATCGACAAGCACCAGGTCGAGATCTTCTATACCGCCCCCACGGCCATACGCGCCCTGATGCGAGACGGTGACGAGCCGGTGACCAAGACCTCCCGCAAGTCCCTGCGCCTGATCGGTACGGTGGGCGAGCCCATCAATCCCGAGGCCTGGCTCTGGTATCACCGGGTGGTGGGCGATGGCCGTTGCCCCATCGTCGACACCTACTGGCAGACCGAGACCGGGGCCTGTCTGGCTTCGCCCCTGCCCGGTGCCACGGCGCTCAAGCCCGGCTCCTGCGCCAAGCCCCTGCCTGGGGTGAAGTTCGAACTGGTGGACGCCGAGGGCGTGGTCCTGCATGGCGCCGCCAATGGCAATCTGGTGATCACCGACTCCTGGCCCGGCCAGATGCGCACGGTCTATGGCGACCATGAGCGGTTCTTCAACACCTACTTCTCCACCTATGGCGGCAAGTACTTCACCGGCGACGGCTGCCGGCGGGATGAGGACGGCTATTACTGGATCACCGGCCGGGTGGATGACGTCATCAATGTCTCTGGCCACCGTTTGGGCACGGCCGAGATTGAAAGCGCCCTGGTCTCCAACGAGAATGTCGCTGAGGCCGCCGTGGTCGGCTATCCCCACGACGTCAAGGGTCAGGGCATTTACTGCTTCGTCACCCTTAAGGCCGATGTGGTGCCCACCGACATCCTGCAAGCCGAGCTTAAGGGCTGGGTGCGCCGGGAAATCGGACCCTTTGCCGCCCCAGACATTGTCCAGTTCGCGCCAGGCCTGCCCAAGACCCGGTCAGGCAAGATTATGCGCCGCATTCTGCGCAAGATTGCCGAGAACGACCTGTCTAACCTTGGCGACACCACCACCCTGGCAGATCCTTCGGTGGTGGATGACCTGGTAAGGAATCGGGCGACCTAGACCGGCACCGTTATGAGCCCGGACCTGCCACCGGCCCTGCGCCAGGGGGTAGACGCCCTCTTGAACGGGGTCAGACGATCGGGCCTTGCGGCGCGGTCGTCCGACCTTTCCGACGGTTATCGTGCGGGCAAGGCCTCAAAGGTCGTGATCCGCAGCGCCGAAGATGCTGCCGCCTACGCCGCAGCCAGACTGCCAGCCACCTATGCCGCAGTGGCCAGGGCCCTGTCAGAGGCCGATGCCCGCCTGGTTGATTTTCAGCCGACATCCCTGCTGGACGCCGGATCGGGACCCGGTGCCGCCGGGTGGGCGGCGATGCAGCTTTGGGACAGTCTGGAAACCGCCGTCCTCCTGGACTCCAGCCGCATCTTCCTGGATCTGGCAGAGCGCCTTGCCACTCAGGGCCCTCCGGCCCTGGCCCAAGCCGAGCGCCGCTTGGTAGATCTGACCCAGGCCGGGGCCTGGCCAAGGGTGGATTTGGTCTTGGCCAGCTATGTTCTGGCTGAACTCCCGCAGGACAAGATCCCCAGCGTCGTCGAACGTCTCTGGTCGGCTTGCGGCGGCCTTCTGGTCTTGGTGGAGCCTGGTTCCGGAGAGGGATGGGGTCGGATCAAGCTGGCGCGGGATAGATTGATCGCCCTGGACGCTGTCCTCGTCGCCCCCTGTGCCCATGCCCTGCCCTGCCCGATCCAAGCGCCGGACTGGTGTCACTTCGTGCAGCGCCTGCCCAGGTCCCGGGACCACCGGCAGGCTAAGGGTGCCGAGCGCCCCTTCGAGGACGAGAAGTTTATCTATCTGATCGCAGCCCGACCTGAACTGACGCTCACGGGTCAGGCACCGCGCATTCTCGCCCCGCCTCGAGCGTCAAAGATCGGGATAGATTTCAAGATCTGTACCGCCGCCGGCACCTGCGTAACCCGCACGGTCGAGCGACGGGATAAGGCCAACTTCCCGGCGGCGCGACGTTTAGACTGGGGTGATCTTGCCCTTGGGGACGAATAAGATCCCAGGAATCGAAACAGGCTCTAGTGTGGGGGCTCTTCTGGGGGGGGCGTGACCACGTCCAAGAGATCGCCCATCTTATCTTCGGCGGGCTTTGTGGCGGGTTTGACCACCGCAGGCACTTCACCCGTGGGTGCCGCCACCAACGCATCGGCGGGATCAACTTCGGTTGTTTTTACGTCGGGTTTCTTGTCCGCCTGGGACGGCTGCGGCAGGGGCGCGTCTTCTACTAGGGGCTTGGCGTCTGTGGCCGTCAGGGCCTCAGCACTTTCGCCCTTAACCGATTCCCCCGGTAGGCGACCTTTTCGCGGCGCGTTCTGAAAGCCCAGAACAAGACCCACAAGGGCACAGCCGGCGATCAGCACGGCGACAATTTTCAACAGGCTGCGCGGCACGATCCACATGACGGATTATCTAAAGGGCGGAATTGAAAAGGGGAAGTCAGATTGCAGCGGAGCACTTATCTAGCCGTCCAATGCGATAGAGGGCGTTACGGTAAACGCCCTTTAACCCTCTGGGCCTTAGACCCCTTTGGAGCGGGATTTGAGGTCTGAGAGATCATGGCGCGAGCGGCGCGAAAAACGGGTCTGGAGCTGACGCTCCATATTGCCAAACTGGCCTGGAGACATCCGACCACAGCTCGGCTGCGTGGGGGCCTGGTGGCAGTGAGCGGTGTGTTTTTGGCCGTGGCCCTGGCGACCTACAATGTCGCCGATTCCAGCCTGAATGCGTCATCGCCAGACCCGATCGGTAATGCCCTCGGGGCCCCAGGCGCAACACTTGCCGACCTTTGGATTCAGTCCTTGGGTCTTGCAGCAGGGGTCGCCGCCTTGTTGATGGTTCTGCTGGGCTTGCACCGTGCTGTGACCCCACATCCCAATGAAACCCGCGAGCATGTGCGCTTGCGCGCCCTGATCGGTGCCCTTGGCCTGCTGGCCCTGGCTGCCCTGCTGGCAGCCTCTCCAGCCCCGAAGATCTGGCCCCTGGCGCGGGGGCTGGGAGGGTTCTGGGGGGACGGCATGCTGGGGGGATTGGCCAATCTTTTTGCCTATGCCCACCTACCCTTTGCCCGCACCCTGGCCGCCCTGATTTACGCCGGTGTCGCCGCCTGGGCCGTGGGCTATGCCTTTGGCGTGAAGGGGAGCGACCTCTTGACCCTTGGGGAGCGGTTGACTGACGCCCTGCAACCCAAACCCAAGACCCTTGTGGCCGAGGTCCAAGCCCCCTTACCACCCGCCCGCACGCCACAAAGTCGACGAACCGTAGAGCCGACGGCGGCACTAACCCCGTCAGAGATACCGAGCGAAACCACAGGCCTTGCCGAGCGAGAGGTCATTCCTGTGGCCATTAAGGGGCCAAAGACCCCGCCAAAGGACTCTGGGCGTGAGCAGAGGGAGGCCCAAGGTGCCTTCGATTTTGTCCGCCCCGGCGGCTTTGCCCTGCCCGAGCTGGCCATGCTGGCCAAGCCCAAGCCAAGGGCCGCGCAATTCGATGAGGGCGCCCTACGCCAGAATGCACAATTGCTGGAAAGCGTGCTGGCCGAGTTCGGTGTGCGCGGTCAGATCGACCAGATTCGCCCAGGACCCGTGGTGACCCTTTACGAACTGGTCCCGGCACCGGGGGTGAAGTCAGCACGGGTTGTGGCCCTGGCCGATGATATCGCTCGCTCGATGAGCGTGGCCGCCTGCCGGGTGGCTGTGGTCGCTGGACGCAATGCCATCGGCATTGAACTGCCCAATAGTCGTCGGGAGACAGTTTATCTCCGGGACCTTCTGGCCAGCGCGGAATACGAGAAATCCAATCAGGCCCTGCCCATGGCGCTCGGCGAAAACATTGGCGGCGAGCCCTATATCGCCGACCTGTCGAAAATGCCCCACCTGCTGATTGCAGGCACCACCGGATCGGGCAAATCGGTCGGGGTCAACGCCATGATCCTGTCGATCCTCTATCGCCTGCCGCCCGAGCAGTGCCGGTTCATCATGATCGATCCCAAGATGCTGGAGCTCAGCGTCTATGACGGCATTCCTCACCTGCTGACGCCGGTGGTGACCGATCCCAAAAAGGCCATTGTCGCCTTGAAATGGACTGTGCGGGAAATGGAAGACCGCTATCGGTTAATGTCCAAGATCGGCGTCCGCAATGTGGCCTCGTACAATGAAAGGGCCAAGGAAGCTGCCGCCAAGGGCGAACACTTCGAGCGAACGGTTCAGACCGGGTTCGATGATGCCGGCCGACCCATCTATGAGAGTGAGCGGATTGATCCCAAGCCCATGCCCTATCTGGTGGTGGTCATCGACGAGGTGGCCGACCTGATGATGGT
>CALETE010000039.1 GCA_937920085.1 uncultured Alphaproteobacteria bacterium
GATCACCTGGTGCGGATGGTAACCTTCGCCTCGGGTCAGCAGCTTCGTGAGCGCATTGTTGCGGTGGACGACGGCGCTCGGCGGCTGGTCTGGTCCATCGAAGGGGCGCCCGTGCTCCACCACAACGGCGCGCTTCAGGTCCAGGAGTTGGGCGCGCGCCAAGCTCATGTTGTGTGGACCGCAGACGTCCTGCCGGACGCCTTGGCGGAGAGTTTCGCGCCGCTAATGGAGGCCGGACTCGCCGCAATGACCAAGCATTTGCAGGATTGAGGTCGGGAGGCTGAAAGGCGACGTCGAGAGCGGGGCCGGTCCTAGCTCGCCGCCCCCCACACCTCCAGATGATCCCGCCGCTCGATCCGGAGGCCGGCGCGGAGGGTCAGGAGGTCTGACAGGCCGGTTACCGCCAGCAGGTCTGACATGGCCGCTTGGTCAGCAGGCTCCGCGCCGTCGAAAACGTCTTGGATCTTCTGAAGGAGGTAGACTCGGTAGGGCATGACCGCCACGGTGATTTCGTGGCCGCGCCAGTCGAAGCTGGTCATGCCGATCCCGCGATCCTGTTTGCGGGGCAGGCCGTTGGTTCCGGCTTCCAGGTTGGGGTGATTGGCGATCCAGGCGTTGGTGTAGGCCATATAGGCGCGAACCTCTGGCAGGTAGTCCTCGGCCACAAACTTAAGGAGGTTGAGCAGGGTTTCGGGAACCCCGTCGCCTGCGAAGAGCTCAGGGGCGACCTCGCCGTATTCGCCGGCGTCCTGGTCGGCGGCGTTCATCCGCTCGGTCCAGCGCCAGACCCTAAAGGCGGTCTGTTTCATGATCTGGGCGGGGTAGGGATCGCGGGCCAGGTGGGCGTAGAGGGGGGCGATGAGGCCATAATCCCCGAGGGTCGGGCGACCGCCCAGCAGGTAGGGCGAGGCCGCCAGGTGGGCGTCGAAGAGGGCGAGGAACTGGGCGTAGCTGGCCTCGATGGCCGGGATGGAGTCTGGGGAGACGCCGAACTGGCCCATGGCCTTGCGCATGCGGCCGCTGGCCATGGCGAAGACCTCGGCCTGGGCTTCGTCTGAGGCACCGGTGGGGGCGAGGGCTGCGGGGAAGTCCTTGGCCAAGAAGGCGCGGTTGGTCTCGTCGAAGTTCCAGCGAAAGTGCATGGCGGGCCGCAGAAGACCCTCGCCGCCGAACAGTTCGAAAATCTGGGCGATCAGCCGGTGGCGGGGGCTGGTGGGATAGGCGGGGAGGCGGGCCTGACCCTTCGCCTCAAAGTGGGCGATGATTTCTGAGCCGTCCTGCACCAGGGTGCCGTCATCGGCCTCGAGGATGGGGATGATCCAGCGGCCGGTCTGGGGGACGATCTGCGCCCGGAAGCGGGCCTCTCCGGCGGCCCGGTTCTCGAAGGGTATGGCCTGTTTGATCAGATAAGACCGGGCCTTGCCGGTATAGAGCGAGCCCGGCGTGCCGTAGAGTTTGTAGACCATGGTTTTTCCCCGCCCTGTCCCTGGCTTCACCTATCTGCGGATTGCCGGTCTGGCTCAAGGGGAGAAGGCAGGGTTTTCTCATTCGGCGCAATGTTACAGCTATCCTTCCGCCCTGCGTATTTCCGGAGAGACCGCTCCTAGGGCTTGCATGCAATGCTGAGCCTTACGACCTGGACCCCGGCCTCCGCCGGGGTGAGCGGTGTTTGAGTTAGCGCACTGCGGACCTCCCACCCCCGGTCATACCGGCGAAGGCCGGTATCCAGGTC
>CALETE010000040.1 GCA_937920085.1 uncultured Alphaproteobacteria bacterium
CACCAGCCCGCCCCCAGCCGGTCGGACACCGCGGCCCAGATGGCGGCTTCCACGGCCTCGGGCGCGGGGGTCGCATCAATCACGCAGACCCGGTCCGGCTCCGCGGCGGCGATGGCCAGGAAGCCGTTTCGCAGCCGCTGGTGAAAGGCCAGGCCCTTGCCCTCGAACCGCGCCTCCGCGTCCCCCCGGGCCGTGGCGCGGGCCAGGCCCGCCTCTGCCGGCAGGTCCAGAAGCAGGGTCAGGTCCGGACGGGTCTCACCGATGACGTGCGCCTCGAGGGCTGCGATCAGGGCCGGGTCGGTCCCGCCCGCCGCCCCCTGATAGGCCCGGGTGGAATCGGAGAAGCGGTCGCACAGCACCCACTGACCGGCCGAGAGGGCCGGCCGGATGCGGCGAGCCAGATGGTCGTCCCGGGCCGCGAACAGGATGAGGGTCTCGGCCATGGGCGACCACCGGTCCGCCGTGCCGGTGACCAGCAGGCCGCGCAGGGCCTCCGCCCCCGGGGAACCGCCGGGTTCGCGGGTTTCGAGGGGGGCACCTACCCGAGGCGTGAGGCGCGCCGCCAATCGGCGCAGCTGGGTGGACTTGCCGGCCCCCTCCCCGCCCTCGATGGTGATGAAACGCCCTTGCGTCACGTCCTGCCTGCTCCTGCCGCGCAGGCCCTCCTTCCGACGCTTTTCACCGGCTTGCAAGACGCCAGGTGCCCTGATCCGGGTCTGGACGGGTCGCGCCGCGCAGTTTATGCGGTCCCCTCCCCGTCAGATGGATCGGGGGACGGATCCTGATCCGGATGGGTGGCCGAGTGGTTTAAGGCAGCGGTCTTGAAAACCGCCGTAGGTGGAAGCCTACCGTGGGTTCGAATCCCACCCCGTCCGCCATTTCAGATTGTTTTTATTAAGTAAAATGCGCTTTCCGATACCTTTTCCCCTTAAGGTTCCCTTATAGCCGGTCCGCTAGGCCATGCCGTCCCGGCCTGTTTCATTCGCTCCCAAGGCTCGCGGGACCCCTGTTCTAATCAGAACATGAGGCTTGATCGGACCACCGCCAAACGTCCGCGCCAAGGCCTCCGCCGGGGTTTCGCCGTCATCCATCACAATCAGCACCGATGGGGCGCGCACGCCCTCCAGGCGGATAAGGCGGTTCTGTAGGTTACTCATGGGGGGCGAGTCCCTCCCGCACACTCCCCGGCGCAACAAATCGAACGATGGTGACATCGCCGTCAAAGCCGGGGGACAAATCGCGGGCCTTGGCTTCCTCCAGGGTTTCGCAATCCGGGTCCCATAGAACAAGCTCCCAAGGCGTCAGATGGGCGGGGGCTTTGGCCTCCAGCCGGTCTAGGCGGGTTATCAACCTATTCATGATCGGTGGTCCCTTCGGCCCTTGGGGCTGGCGTGATGATTTTACGGAGAATGACCTTTCCCTCGAACCCAGGCGGGAGGTCTCTAGCCCTCGCTTCGGCCTCGGTCTCGACAAAAGGATTCCAGATCACACGAGCCCAGGCCGCCGCTTTGGAGGGGGACTTAGTTTCTAGCCGGTCCAGGCGTCGGGTCAGGGGATTCATACCATGAGGTCCACAGCTTGGCGGAGGCGCGGCCACAAGTCCGCAACACCTTCCGCAGGATCAAAGGGAACGCCGAAATAGGAAGCCGTCCGCTGCAGATCCTCGATAGGAACCGGATCAAGGTCAGGGGTGGAAAGCATGGTTTCAAACACCCTCATAATCAGCGTGCCAAGTTCCCCGTCTGTAAGGTCCGAAAGTGGGGTTCGCCCATAGTCTGCCTCTAGGCGGGCAAGCCGGGTTCGCAAGGTCATTTCCGGGCCTCCAAGGCTGCTAAGCGTTGCTCTAGTTCCGTGACCTCATAGGCCTTACGGTATTGGTCCAGCAGCCCGACCACCGTCGCCGCCTCGCTTGGCGTCAGATCACCTTCCGACATTGCAACAAGGGCGCCGGCAACTGCCTTCAAGGCGTCCGCAGGGCCATTCAGCGGCCCAAGCTCAAACCGGACGGGGGAATCTTTCCGGGCAGGCGCAAGGCGCTCCAGGCAAAGGCGTAGGGCTACCGTGTCGCCGGTCAATGCGGTCTCGATAGCCTTGCGGGTCAGGGCCTCCGCCTCGCCCTCCAGCAGCCTTTCAATGGCGAGGGTTGTCTTGTGGCGCGCACCCTTTGGCCTTCCAGGGTTGCCCGGTTGAAAGGGTCTGCCTTGCGGCGTTTTTCGGGCGTTTTTTCGGGGCGAGGTCATGAAGACGGCTCCAGGCAATCAGATCGGCTGATTTTCGATGTTATTTTATCATGCGCGGTGGTCCCGCTACCGGGTTCGCTCGCTACAGCGCCTTGTGGGGGCGCGCTCGCTACCCCGTCCGCTACGCACTGCCTATGGCTAGATGTATATGTGTCCGAAACGAGGGGACCGCTCATTTTCCCGGCTTGTCTCATGATGTTCTCACTGTCCGAAACGAGGGGACCGCGACTTGCCCAGGTCGTGGCTACTGTCCGAAACGAGGGGACCGGTGCGGCCTTCATTTCGGACCGCGTTTTTTTCTTCGGGGTCAGGCCTCCAGTTTTGATAGGTCTTCGATGGAACCGAGCCGGTCAGATCGCACCGCAGGTCCGTTAGCCTCCAGGTCGTGGCGTGCGGGGTCTTTCTGTTGAACCACCCCTTTTCGACCACCTCCAAGAATCCCAGATGTGTCAGGCGACCAAATGCCCGTCCGGCGGTATCCTTATTGATGTTGCAGCGGTCGGCGGCTTCTCGGTTTGAAAGGGCAAGGCTCCCGTTGTTGCGCCCGTCAAAAAGCGACCGCACTTCGACATAGACCGCCCTTTCAGCCGGGGTCAGTGAACGCCAGGCCTCGGTCTGCATCATGTGATAGCCCAGCATTACAAAGCGTGGCGTGGCCTTAGACCGGCCCTTGTGATTGTGTCTCGCCATGGCGTCAGGAAGGGCGGTTAGTGACTCCAGGATGGCCGGTGGCGGCCTTCACGGGGAAAGCGCACCACCGACACCCAAAGCCCGCTATCAGGCCTCCCGCCCCCATTTCTCCGCCAAGGTGAGGCGACCCAGATCGGTCAGGCGAAGGACCGCCGCAGACTTGCCGGACGGGTTGCGCCGTCGCTCGCCGGTATCTTCCACAAGACCCAACCTCCGCAGTTCACTCAGGCGCGGTTGTAGGGCTTCCCGGCAGACTTTAGCCGCCTCGATCACCTCCAGAGCACTCGCCTTGCCCAGGCGGCCAAGGGTCACAAGGGCGCGGCGTCTCAGAGTCGGCGCAGATCGGGCCATAGCTTCGGCTGCAGCCTGTGAGGTTCCGTCGGCCCCCTTAGAGCCGGGGGCGTTTGGATAGCGTTCGTCAGACATGTTCGCCCCCTTCTGGCTGCAGGTTCCATTCGGGCAAGCCATGGCGGTTGACCAAAATGCCAAGCCATCGGGATTGGCGCGCGGTCAGAGGGTCGGCGCGATAGGCCAAACCACCGAGAAACTGGCCTTCCTTTTCAGACAGGCTTGCGCCGGTCCCCAGGATGGCGCGGGCGGCTTTGCGGTGGTCTAGGATCAGATCAGCCATGATTGCCGCCCTCCCCATAGATTAGCGCCGCAATGACGCCCGCCAGGATCGGACGGACCCCATAGGCGGTGGTCAGGAATTGCGCTTGGCGGGTGGTCGGGTTAGGAAGGCTGCGGAATGTGACGGCCAAGTCGTTCCGCAGCCCCTCGCCCATGTGCGGGGGGTTTATTTTTTGGGCCATGTCTCAGGCCTCCCCGCAGATCAATTCGCGAAGGGCACTAGCCGGGATCAGGGTTCGTCCTGCCACCTTGCGGGTGGCGAGCCTCCCCGCTGCAATTTCGCGATAAATGCCGGACCTCGATAGGGAAGAAACGCGACAGGCATCCCGGATGCTGTAGGCCAGCGGCTCAGGTTCCGGGGTAGTTTGAAAAGCCATTTTTGAGGCTCCCATTTCGTCGCCACAGGGTGTGGGGACTTCATGGGGCACCTAGCTACAGCACGATATTGGAGGTGTCTGGAACGGCTAGCTTGATTTTCTGGCCTTAGCTGTCCGCAAATTGCAGAACCTATCCCTCAACCACGCGCACGCCTGAATTTGTGGCGAAGTATTTGGCCTTTTCTCGCGCCGACATAGCGTTGATCGTTGAGGCCTTCACGATCTGGTCACCCTGTCTCATCGCCGCACGACGGGTGTCTTCAGACTGCCTTTCGTGGGCCAAGAACGCCTTTATCGCACGTGTAGGGTTGCTATCCCTTCCCCCGAGACACACGGAATAAACAACGCGGGCGATTGTCTCAAAAGTTTTTCCGCGCGATGGAAGGTGGCCTTCGGGCAAGAGCGGCGTTGGCGTCAAAGCATTATACCCAGCGCCTAGCGTGTCGCTGTCTCTGACCGAATAATACTTCCTACCCCATCCTGCGCTTAAGGCTTGATATATCCACCTGATCACTTGGGGGTCGGTTGTTGCGTCATATCGCCTTTTCGCGGGTGCGGTATCGCGGGCGTGGATAGCTGCATCTAAAGCAGGACGCACGACCTTTAGGGTGTGAGCAATGACGTCGCCGCCGGATTTGTGATCAATCTCAAAGGCCGCTTGATCGATGCGTCGGTTCCCCTCGTTCCGGACGGGATCAATCCTGGACGCCCTAGTGAGCGCCTGTTCAACGTCCTCCAAAGCTTTCACAATTCCATTTAGATAGGTCCGAACATCACCAGCTTTGATCGGCTCCTCAAACCATCGTTCAATGATCGGCAATCGGGCCTCTAACTCGGCAATTTGTTCGTCAATCACTCCAAATCTTTTTAGATCGGCGACTTGATCCACCGAAAAGGATTTGTCCATTTCCGCCTCCCGCAGCGGTCCCGGTGGTGATGGGGAAGCGCGCCGGGTAACGCGCTTTTCAGCTGGCCTGCCTATCCCCTCACCATTAAATCCGCCGCGACTCTCCGAACGTCAACCGCAATGTTCTAATAATGTTCTGCAGGGGTTTGGTTTTTACGAACCCCTGTCATACGTCTTCCTCCCGCTCGCCGGGGTCGGCAAGGTCACACCCCGGCCCTTTCGCAAGCGAGATGGCTTTGACCCGCCTGTATGGGAAGGCTGAAAAATCATCCTCGGTCATGTCGCCAGACGGGTCGTCTTCCTCCCAATCTTCCGGCCCGCCGGTCATGCATTCGCGGCGATGGCGTTGGCCTGAATATTCGATCCAGGTGCAATCGGCTTCATCCCCGTTCGGCTCCAGGTCTTCCCGGTCGTTGGCCGCTTGGCAGTCTGGCGTCCGGTCCCGATGGTCTTCCGCCCATGTTCCCAGTTCGGCTTCCGGGTCGTTGTCCAGGGCGTCCAGCAGATCAAGGGCGACGGCGACGAACCCTTCAAGGGCCTTGCGATCCTGCCTCGCCAAGACGGCAATCAGATCGGGCCGTGCGTGGGTTTTTGCGGTCATTTCCCGGCCTCCGCCTTGCGAAGGGGCGTGACGTTGTCGCCGGTCGCCGCAGCCTCGCCCGCACAATAGGTCGCCCAATCTTCCATGAGCCGCGCCCGACGCTCCAGCAGGTCGCCACGACGATATGCAGCTTCCGCCTTGTTCCCGATGGTGTGAGCAAGGGCCATTTCCAAAATCTCGTTTGAATAGCCGGTCTGTTCTGATCCCCAATCCCGGAAGGCGGAGCGGAAGCCATGGACGGTTTCAGATCGACCCATGCGCCGCAAGACCATTGCCAGGGCCATGTTTGACAGTGAACCCTTGCGCGGAGCCGGGAAGACATAATTCCCGCCCGCCTCTTTCATTTCCGCCAGGATCGCCCGCGCCCGCGAAGACAGTGAAACCCGGTGCGACCTTCCTGCCTTCATTCGGTCCGCCGGAACCGTCCAGACGCCCGCCGTAAGATCGACTTCAGCCCAGGTCATGCCCAGCACCTCGCCGGTCCGGGCTGCGGTCAGGATCGCAAATTCCAGGGCCTTCGCAGCGGTCGCCTTCGCCTCGCGCAATTGCCCCATGAAGGCCGGAACCTCGCCATAGGGCATAGCCTCATGGTGGCCGCGTGTCAGTTTGGCGCGGGCGGGCAAGATCATCTGCAGATGGCCGCGCCAAGCCGCCGGGTTCTCGCCGGTCCGCTGGCCTCGCGCCTTGGCGCTATTCAGGACCGCTTCAACCCGACCGCGAACACGGTTTGCCGTTTCCGGCTTGGCTTTCCAGATCGGCTCCAGGACCGCCAGAACATGGGAGGTTTCAATTTCTGACACGGGAATATCTCCCATGACGGGAAAGACGTAATCCCGCAGAGTGTTCGGCCATTGGGTCCGGTGTTTCGGATTCCGCCAGCCTTCCGCATTGGCGGCGATATGAGCCTCAGCAGCGGCCTTGAAGGTGATCCCGGCGACCTTTTCGGCTTGGGCCTTGGCAAGGGCCTCAGCGGCCTCTTTCTCGCGCTCCTCCAGCGGATCAATCCCGGCCTTGATCTTTAGCCGCATCGCCGCCGCCAGGTCGCGGGCGTCCGCCAGCTTGACCCCATCGGGTCCGGCGTCACCCAAGCCCAGGTCTCGCGTCTTACCCATCAGGGAATACCGGAAGACCCAAAACCTGGCGCCGGTGGTCTTGACCAGGAGCCGCAGCCCGCCGCCGTCAACATGGCTTCCCGGCTTGGCGCTTTGGACCCCTAGCGCCGTCAGCTTGTTTTCGACCTTGCGCGGCATGACTTAGACCCCGTTCCCCGAACCGTTCCCCGTAAGATAGATGGGTTTTAGGGGAACGCAATGGGCTGCGCTTAGACGGGATGGGATTGGCTATTCCATAACGTTTGGGAAAATATAGGGAAATGGGCTCTAATGGGCTGCAATGGAATGATTGTAAGGCGGACACCCCGTCCGCCAGGACCCGAGAGTTTCTCGGCGCGTCACCCTTGGTCTGGGCCTCAGGGAAATATGGCCAGAACCTGGCAACAAATCCGCTAATTCCTAGGGTTCCTCGCCCTTCTGTTTGAGCGCCCCTGGTCCCTGCAGACATAAAAACGCCCCCCGCCCTTGCGGGCGAGAGGCGCGTTCGATCAAAATCTTAAGTCGATTTAGCCGTTGCGGAAGGTCGCGGTCAGGGACTGGTCTTCCGGCATTTCGCGATACTGACGCAGCTCATTACGGCCGACCACCATGTGGTGGACTTCGTCTGGACCGTCCGCAATGCGCAGGGTGCGGGTGTTAGCGTACATCCGGGCCAGGGGGGTGTGCTGAGACACACCGAGAGCGCCGTGCATTTGGATCGCCTGATCGATGATCTGGCAGACCCGCTCGGGAACCATGGCCTTGACCATGTGGATCCAGACGCGGGCTTCCTGGTTACCCAGGACGTCCATGGCCTTAGCGGCCTTGAGAACCATCAGGCGCATGGCTTCGATGTCGATGCGGGCGCGGGAGATGATCTCCAGATTGCCACCCAGTTGCACGAGGGGCTTGCCGAAGGCGGTGCGGGTCAGGCCACGGGCGACCAACAGGTCCAGAGCCTTTTCCGCCTGCCCGATGGCACGCATGCAGTGGTGGATACGACCGGGGCCGAGGCGCAGCTGAGAGATTTCAAAGCCACGGCCTTCGCCGAGCAGCATGTTGGAGGCCGGCACCCGGGCATTATCGAACACGATGTGCATGTGGCCGTGAGGGGCATCAGGGTCGCCGAACACGTGCTGGGGTCCGATGATCTTAACGCCGGGGGTGTCGGTGGGCACCAGGATCTGCGACTGGCGCAGGTTGGGTGGACCGTCCGGGCTGGTCTGGACCATGGTGATCATGACCTTGCAGCGTGGATCGCCTGCACCGGAGATGTAGTGCTTCTCACCATTGATGACGTATTCGTCACCGACCAAGGTCGCGCGGGTATTGACGTTCTTGGCGTCGGAAGAGGCCGAGTGCAGCTCGGTCATGGCAAAGGCAGAGCGGATCTTGCCCGCCAGCAGGGGCTCGAGCCACTGCTTCTTCTGAGCCGGCGTGCCGACCCGTTCCAGGACTTCCATATTGCCGGTATCAGGCGCGGCGCAGTTCATGCACTCCGAGGCCATACGGTTCTTGCCCAGCTCAACGGCGATATAGGCATAGTCGAGGTTGGAAAGACCTTCGCCAGTCTCGGCGTTGGGCAGGAAGAAATTCCACAGCCCTTCAGCCTTGGCCTTATCCTTGGCCGCTTCCAGCACTTCCAGCTGACCGGGGGCATAGGACCAAATGTCGGTCTTGCCTTGACCCAGGCGCTCGAACTCTTCGGACATGGGGTTGACGGTTTCCCGAATGAACCGCTTCACGTGGTCCAGCAAAGGCATGGCCTTGGCGGACATCCGCAGATCGTTCAGGTCGTCCATCGGGTTCAGCGCGAAGCTGGAATCGGCCTTGTCGGCCGTGGACACGCTCATGGTTTCACTCCCATCGGGTTTCAGTTTGGTCGCTGGTATTGGTAGCTTTGAAGCAAATCGATAAAAAATCAAACAACTGTTTTATTACGCACCCTGGGCTCAGCCAGCATGGGCACCTGACGCAAGTGCAAAGCCCTCATATCCCTTGGCCGCAATATCATTGCAGATCTGGCGATAGGGGCCCACACCGCCGACATAGGGCATGAAAACCCGAGGTTTCCCGGGCACGTTCGCGCCGAGATACCATGAGTTAGCCTGTGGATAGAGGGTCATGTCAGCCACCTCATTCACATGAGCCACCCAGCCGTTCTCGGCCTCTGGGGTGGCCTCGATCACACCGATCTGGCGCTGGTTCAGATACCCAATGCAATTGGTGATCCAATCCACATGCTGCTCGATTGACACCATCATATTGGACAGCACCGATGGGCTGCCGGGGCCTGTGACCATGAACAGGTTGGGGAAACCGGCAACCATGAGACCCAGATAGGTTTTAGGCCCATCGGCCCATTTTTCCCGCAGACGCTCCCCTGCCCGGCCCTGGATGTCGATATTGTTCAGGGCTCCGGTCATGGCATCAAAGCCGATGGCATAGACGATGGCGTCGAATTCGTAATCGGCAGCCGCCGTCCGAACCCCCGTCGGGGTGATGGCCGTAATGGCACCCTTGCTTAGGTCGACCAGGGTGACATTGTCGCGATTGAAGGTCTCATAATAGCCAGTATCGACGCAGAGCCGCTTGGTTCCGAAGGGATAGCCCTTAGGGCAAAGGATCTCAGCGGTTTCAGGGTCCTTGACGATGCTCTTGATCTTGTCGTGCACGAAATCCGCAGCCAGGGCGTTGGCGTCTAGGTTGACCATGACGTCCAAGAAGGACCCGCCAAGGGCGAAACCGCCCCGGGCCCAGCGCTTTTCGAACACGGCCTGGCGTTCTTCTGGCGAGACCTCAAAGGCCGACTGTTCCGAAGCTTCAACGGCGACAATCCCGGCGCCGGACTCCCGCGCCATCTGGCGGTAGGTTTCGCGATTAGCCTTCCAATCGGCCATCTTATCTGGGTTCAGAGGCCCATTGTGCGCTGGCACGCTGAAGTTTGGGGTGCGCTGAAACACATGCAGATGGGCAGCCTGGGCGGCGATCTGTGGGATGGACTGGATGGCGGAAGATCCTGTGCCGATCACCGCAACGCGTTTTCCGGTGAAATCCACCCCCTCATGGGGCCAGCGACCGGTGTGATAGGATTTGCCCTTGAAGGTTTCCACCCCTGGGAAGCGCGGATCATTGGTTACCGACAGGCACCCCGTGGCCATGACGCAATACTTGGCGACCACATGATCCCCGGCACTAGTCTGCACCTGCCAGCGATGAGCGGACTCGTCGAAGTGAGCAGAGGTCACCCGGGTTTCGAACTTGATGTCCCGCCGCAGGTCGAACCGGTCGGCCACATGGTTCACATATTTCAGCAATTCCGGCTGGGTGGCATAGCGCTCGGTCCAAACCCATTCGTCTTCGAGCTCTGGCGAGAAGGAATAGGAATATTCCTGACTCTCAATGTCCACGCGGGCACCGGGATAACGGTTCCAGTACCAGGTCCCGCCGACGCCATCGCCTGCCTCAAAAATCTTTGCGGTCAGCCCCAGCCCGCGAAGCTTGTGCAACAGATAGAGGCCAGAAAATCCTGCGCCAACAATGACGACGTCATAGGATTCCTCAGCGGCGATTGACTTGTCCATGGATAGCCTCCTCCCAACACCTGTTTGGACGTAAGATAGCCCAGGGTGCGCGCATTAGACCAGATGGCAATCGCGCGAGCGCAATCAGGGCTTGCCTTTCGGTAGCCCCGGGATGGATACCGCCATGAGATTGGGATAGTTTTTTGGAATCTGACCCCGCCATGAAAAAGGCGGCTGGCGGAAGACATCATCAGGGAGCGTTCGGATTGCACTATCAGGAACTAAAATCGGCTTGGGCGGAACTTACGGCGCCTGGAGCACCGTTCGAAATTGTCACTGAGACCGTGCGCGGAAATCCTCTGCGCTGTTACAAGAACGCCCCTCCCAATATCCGTGCCCTGTGGCTCTCCACCGCAGCCTTCGCCGATCGTACCTATATCGTCTACGAGGACGAGCGCCTCACCTATGCAGAGGCGCATAAAATCGTCGCTTCAGTGAGCAATTGGCTGCTGGCCAATGGCGTGACGTCAGGCGATCGCGTGGCCATCGCGATGCGCAACTATCCCGAATGGATGCTGTTGTACTGGGCTTGCGTGTCCATCGGCGTTGCTGCGGTGGGTGTGAATGCCTGGTGGACCGCGGATGAGCTGAACTATGCCCTGAAGGACTCCGCCCCCAAGGTCGCCTTCTGCGATGAAGAGCGTATGGCCCGGATCCGTGAAAATCCGGCGATGGCCGACGGGATCACCTTGGTCGGTGTGCGCTGCAAGCCTGCTGACGACATTCTGCCCTGGGCAGACGTTCTTGCGACCGGCGGCGAAATGCCGCCTGCGGACATTGATCCAGACGCTGACGCCTGCATCTTCTACACCTCCGGCACGACTGGCTTCCCGAAGGGTGCCCAGCTGACCCATCGCGGCTGCGTCGCCAATCTGTTCAATATGATGTTCTCCGGTCAAGCGACGGCGCTGGCAACCCAAAGGGCAACCGGTGTGGTTCCAGACCCAACCGTTGCACCGCCGATCCCGGTCGCCCTTGTGACAACACCCCTGTTCCACGTCACCGCTAACAATTGTGGTGCCTACGCGACCACAGCCGCAGGTGGCACCATGGTGCTGATGTACCGGTGGGATGCCGGTGAAGCTTTGAAGCTGATCGAGCGGGAAAAGGTCACAGCCATGAGCGGCGTGCCCGTCATGGCTCGTGAGGTCATCACCCACCCTGACTTTGCCACTCGCGATACCTCTAGCTTGCTCAGCCTCGGCGGCGGTGGCGCGCAATTGCCACCAGATCTGGTGGCTAAGATCGACAGCCAGGTCGCCACAGCGCGCCCAAACACCGGCTATGGCATGACCGAAACCTGCGGCATCATCACCTCGGTCTCTGCCGATTTCTTCGTAGACCGCCCCGATAGTTGCGGCCCGGCGATGCCGAGCTTTGAAGCCAAGTGCGTGGATGACGCCGGAGATACCGTCCCAACCGGTTCCGTGGGCGAGCTCTGGGTTCGAGGCTCATCGGTCATCAAGGGCTATATCAACCGTCCCGAAGCCACAGCAGACTCCATCACCGATGGCTGGCTGCACACTGGCGATGTGGCCCGTATTGATGAAGACGGCTTCATCTATATCGTCGATCGCAAGAAGGACATGGTTCTGCGCGGCGGTGAAAACATCTATTGCGCGGAGGTCGAGGCAACCCTTTACCGGCACCCAGCCGTTGCGGAATGCACCGTCTTTGGGGTCCCTGACGACCGTCTGGGGGAAGAAGTCGGTGTTGCTGTTGTCTTCCGTCCCGGCATGAGCGCCACGGCTGATGAACTGCGCGCCCATTGCGTGGTCCTGATCGCCAAGCACAAGGCCCCTCGCTACATCTGGATCCGCACCGAACCCCTGCCCCGCAATGCGAGCGGCAAGTTCCTGAAGCGCGAGCTTCGCGAAACCCTGCCGATCGAGACTGCCGCTTAATCCAGTAAACCGCCCCGGCTGTGGCTCGCCAGAGCCGGGGTGCCGACCCTAAACACACTCTTGTCGTCGAGGCCTAAGTTGAAATCTGCCCTTCTCGCCGCTGCTGCCTTGGCGGCCATTTCGGCTCAGGCCCATGCACAATCGGCAGGACCAAGTCCCCTGGCCATGCCGCCGGCAATCGACGCGCCGCAAGACCGTCCCTATCCCGGCGTGCTCAAGCTTTCGGTGGATGCGACCGACCTCGATCGACGTATTTTCCGGATAAAAGAATCCGTCCCTGTGTCGGGCCCGGGGCCCTTGACCCTGCTGTTTCCCATGTGGTTGCCAGGCAATCACTCCGCATCGGGTCAACTGGACAAACTTGCCGGCCTGATCATCACTGCCAATGGCAAGCGTTTGGAATGGTTCCGAGATCCGGTCTCTGTCGCTGCTTTCCATGTGGATGTTCCAGCGGGTGTGAAAACTCTGGACCTGGAATTCCAGCACCTGTCGCCCACGACCGGGGACCAAGGCCGCATTGTGGTCACCCAGGAAATGCTGAACGTGCAATGGAATAATCTGTTGCTCTATCCAGCGGGTTACTTCTCCCGGCAGATCCCCTTCGAAGCCCAGGTGAAACTACCTTCTGGCTGGAATTATGGAACCGCCTTGGAGGTTGCGACCTCAAGTGCCGACACGGTCACATTCAAGCCGGTTGGTCTCGATACCCTGGTGGACTCTCCCATGTTCGCGGGCCGCTACTTCAAGAAGATTGATCTTGACCCTGGCGGACGCTCCAGGGTGACGCTGAATGTCATGGCCGATGAAGCGTATCAGTTAGAGCTCACGCCAACCCAGCTCCAGGCCCATAGAAACCTGGTGACCCAGGCCGACCGGCTCTACGGCGCGCGTCATTACGATCATTACGACATGCTGCTTGCCCTGACAGACCGCATGGGGGGTATTGGCCTCGAACACCAGAGGTCCAGCGAGAACGGCTCTAATCCGCGCTATTTTGCTGACTGGGACAAGCTGCCCACAGCGCGCGATCTCTTGCCCCACGAATACACCCACTCCTGGGACGGCAAATACCGTCGCCCCGCCGATCTCTGGACCGCCAATTTCAATGTGCCCATGCGCGGCAGCCTGCTGTGGGTTTACGAAGGCCAGACCCAATACTGGGGTTACATACTTGCGGCGCGCTCGAGCCTCCTTACCAAGCAGGAGGCTCTCGACGCCATCGCCTCCACTGCTGCGACCTATGACAATCGAGTGGGACGCGTCTGGCGACAGATGAGTGACACCACAAACGACCCCGTTATCGCTCAGCGCAGACCCCAGGCCTGGACCAGCTATCAGCGGAGCGAGGACTACTATTCCGAAGGCCAGCTGATCTGGCTTGATGCCGACACCCTGATCCGGGAAAAGACCGGCGGGACCAAGTCGCTGGACACCTTCGCCAAGGCCTTTTTCGGGGTCAATGACGGCGACTGGACCCAACTGACCTACAGGTTCGACGATGTGGTTGCGACGCTGAACCGGGTGGTTCCTTATGACTGGGCAACCTTCTTAAAGACCCGCCTGGAAGGACACGGTCCGGGTGCGCCCCTCGATGGCTTGACCCGGGGTGGCTACAAACTGGTCTATACCGAAACCCCAACTGCATATTTCACCAGCGCAGAGGTCAGGCGGAAGAGTGCAGACCTGACCTATTCCCTTGGCCTGTCGGTCAATAAGGATGGCGATCTGCTGAGCGTTTTCTGGGAAGGCCCCGCCTTTGACGCTGGGCTCTCCATTGGCCAAAAAATCGTGGCCGTAAATGGCTGGGCCTTTGATCAGGATCGTCTGAAAGTGGCGGTCACCGAGGCCAAAACCACGGGCATCGTCGACCTGATCGTCAAGGCTGGCGAGCACTATAAGACCGTGCACTTGGCCTATAAGGGCGGCCTACGCTATCCGCGCCTCGAGCGGATCGCCGGGACGCCAGATCGCCTTGGAGACATCCTGGAACCTCGCAAGGACTAATCGGCTCGAAGGGCCGCAGCTGGTCGTTTGGAAAGCGCCTGCATCGACGCCGCAAGCCCGCCGAACCCGGCGATCACTGCGGCCCCGAAGACCAGGATGAAAACCCCACCCCAGTCCACTGCCCAGTGGGCCTTAAAGACCAGGACCACGACTGGCCAAGCGGCGGCGTAGCCAAGCCCCACCCCAGCTGCACCCGCAATGATCCCGACAGCGCCGTATTCCAGCACATAGGCGGTGAGGATCTGAGCGCGACTGGCGCCCAGGGCCTTGAGGATTGCCGCCTCCCGCGTTCGAGCTTGGGCCCGGGCGGCGATGGCCCCCACGAGCACCAAGAGCCCTGCAAGCGCAGCGACTGCGGCGGCACCTCGGATCGCTAGGGCCAGCCGATTAAAGAGATCGGTGGCCGCTTCGAGCTGATCTCTGACAGATATGACATTCACCCCCGCAAAATCTCGCCCTAGGGCCGCCGTGACGGCCGCTTCTTGACCTCGAGACGCCTTGGCAATGGCGACCTGGCGAAGACTTGCGCCGGCCAATGTGTTTGCGCTCACCACCAATGGGAAGCTGGCATTGAACCCTCCAAAGTCCACATGCCGCAAAACCGCAACCTTGGCTTCGATCTCTCGCCCCAACAGGGAAACCGTCAAGGTGTCGCCCACCTTGATCTTCGCTCCCTTGGCCGCCTCAGCCTCAACGGCGATCAGCGGCGGGCCCGCATAGTTCGAAGGCCACCACTTGCCCGCAAGAATCCCTGAATTGGCAGGTTCAGCGCCCAGAGCCGACACAGAAATATCCTGGTCATAGGCCCATCTCTGTTGGCGTGGGATTGAGGTAATATCCACCTGACTGCCACGAACCCGTACAATGCGCCCGGTCGCAGAGGGGGCCCGCAAATAGATATCTGGCGTCAGCGCCCGCCCAAACGCGGTACCGACAACCTGGTCAAAGTCAGCAGCCGTGTCTCCAGGTATCTCGGTGAAAACCAAGGCGGGTGCGGTTTGCGGTGCGATTTCTGCGACTTGCCGCAGGAGGCTCGATTGAATCAAAACCACGGCCGCCAGCAAGGCCACGCCAAGGCCTATGGCAGGGGCCGCCGTCCGCGCGGCCGATCCCGGCCCAGCCAGATTTGCCAGGGCAAGACGCAGGGCGCCCTTGGTTCTAGCTCTTAAGCGCCCCGCGACGGAGGCTCCGGCTCGACCAATCCCCCAAAGTAGAGCAAAGGCAACAATGACCCCGATCATCATCACCACAGCGGCAACTGGGGTTGGGGCCATGGCTATGGCCAGGACTGCCAATCCGAAAGCCGCTAGGCCCGATAAACCGGTTTCCATAGAGAGATGAAACCCTGACCGGGTGGTCTTGCGAAAGAGGGCCGCAGGCGTCGTTGCCCGGGCACTTCCCAAAGGCCCAAGGGAAAACGCCGCTGCACCGAGGACTCCAAAAGCCCCAGCCTTGAGCAGTGGCCCAGGATAAACCGCAAACAGTGCAGGAATGGGTAGGCTATTGCCGATCGCCGCACCCAGGATCAGGGGCGCGATAGCCCCAAGTGCCAAGCCTAGGACAATCCCTAAACCTGCCAGGGTCCCGATTTGCAGGAGATAGGTATTTCGAATGAGGTCGCTATCTGCGCCAAGGGCCTTCAAAACCGCGATCGAAGCCGTTTTCGAGTCGAGATAGGCAGATACCGCGCCATAAACTCCAAGCCCACCGGCCACCAGGGCCGCCAAGCCGATAAAACCCAAGAAATATTCCAATTGGTCGATGAGACGATGGATGCCCGGTGCCGCATCGTTGCGATCCCGTACCCGCGCCTGGCCAAGAGGTAGGAGCTTTTGGAGCCTGGCTTTTGCCGTCTCAAGGGACGCCCCAGCAGGTAACAAAATCCTTGTGGTCTCAGAAAATGGGAGGCCTGATGTCAAGAACCCGCCCTGCTCGACAGCCGTGTCACGAACCAAGACCCGGGGACCGAGGGCAAAACCACGAGAAAGCCTGTCAGGCTCCTGGATCAGCACAGCTCGCGCGATCAGATGCAGACCACCCACTTGAAATCGATCGCCGAGTTTCAGATCCAAGCGGTCCAGAAGATCCTGCTCAATGACAGCGCCGAAGGTGCCATTGGGGCCCTGAGCGAGTGCCGTCTCAAGACTTGACGCGCCGCGAAGTTCGACAGTCCCGGCCAGGGGATAGCGATTTGAGACACCGCGCAGTTCCACCAACCGGCGGCGCCCCTCACGGGATTGCGCCATAGCTCGGGTGCTCACCGCCCAGGAGGTCCGTCCAAGTTCGGCGAAGGATTGCCGCTCTGCGGGCGAAAAACGCGTCTGCTCGACCGTAAGAGCGATATCACCGCCCAGAATTTCGCCGGCCTGAGACGCTAATCCCCGACGGAAGGCTTCAGCCGTCGACCCTGCCGCTGCAATCGCTGCCACCCCCAAGGCAAGACAGGCCAGGAATATCCAAAAGCCCTTGAGCCCCGAGCGTAATTCTCGTCTGGCAAACCGAAGCGATAGCCAGGTCACGAAACGATGGCCCCATCGCGCATCACTACGATCCGGTCTGCCCGTTCGGCCAAAACAGGATCATGGGTTACCAAAACGAGCGCTGCCCCCACATCAGCGACCATGTCGAACATTAGATCCGCAACAAGAGCGGCATTGGCGCTATCGAGGTTACCTGTTGGCTCGTCGGCGAAGAGTAGGGATGGTCGGCCTGCCAGGGCTCGGGCTAAAGCCACTCTCTGCTGCTCACCGCCAGAAAGCTGATGCGGATAGTGCGTCCGGCGCGCACCCAAGCCCACCTTTTCAAGCCAGGATTGCGCAATGACATGCGTATTGGGGGTTCGCGCAATTTCCAGCGGTGCCGCGACATTTTCTTCCGCCGTCATGTTTGGCAGGAGATGAAAGGCCTGAAAAACCAGAGAGACCCTTCCCCGCCTCAACCTCGCCCGACCGTCCTCGTCCAAGCTACCAAGGTCTGCACCGAATAATTCCACCTTCCCTGCGGTAGGCCGCTCAAGCCCAGCGGCTACGGAAATCAGCGAGGATTTTCCCGATCCAGAAGGCCCAGTGACTGAGACACGCTCGCCAGGATCGATCTCAAGGTCGACCTCACGCAGAATACTAACCGGGCCTGCTGCGGACGGAAGGGTCAGAGAGACTTTTGAAAGGCGAAGGGGGAGATCGACCAAGGAAGCACGCCTCATCAGTTTGTGAAATCGGAGCTGAAGCCATGAGATTGGCTGTCACCCAGATCATCGTAGGATAGATAAGCGTTCCAACGGCTTCAGGCGAGACATGCTTCGACGATCCTTCCTCCCGTTAGTGTTTGCGAGCTTCGCCCTGCCGGCTTCGGCGGCGAAGACAAGGGTCGTCACACTTCTTGGTGACTCGATTACCGCGGGTCTGGGTCTCCCTGCGTCGCAAGCCTTGCCCGCACAATTAGCCACAGTGCTGCATCGTAACGATCCAGTCCTCGTGGTGCGAGGGGCAGGCGTGTCTGGGGATACGACCGCTGATGGATTGGCAAGGGTAGACTTCAGTGTCCAAGGTGACACCGCCCTCTGTATTCTTGCTCTGGGCGGCAACGACCTTCTGCAAGGCATCGACCCCAAAATCACCGCGCGCAACCTTTCGGCGATCGTCACCAGACTGGAGGCCAGACGCATCCCTGTCCTCCTGGCTGGGCTAAAACCCCCCGCTGTAATTGGGGCAAGCTATGTCAGAGAGTTTACCGACGCTTTTTCCAAACTCGCAAAGGCACACCACTTGGCCTTCTACCCTGACCTCATGGCGGGCGTAGGGCCGAGCCTAAGGCAGAGAGACGGCATCCATCCTACGGCCCAGGGTGCGCGCGTAATCGCATTGGGGCTCGCCCCCTTGGTCCTCAAAGCGATGCAGCATCGATGACCCGTCCCCTTGAGATCGTCATAGACGCGCGAGGGCACCACTGCCCGGTCCCAACCCTACGCCTACGTCGCGCTGCAGAGGACGCACCGGACGGTGCAATCCTCGTCCTTTATGCTGACGACCCAATGGCAAGACTTGATGTCCCTCACTTTGTGAACCAAACTGGACTAAAAATTTTGTCACGCGAGGATTTGGGCTTAGGATTCTGTTTTCGAATAAGAAAATGACCACATCCTAATATTTAATTCCTGGTGTGAGTCCTGGCCGAGCTTTCTAAAGCGAGCTCTATCTCCGTGGCCAGAGCACCGCCGAAAAACACTGCATTGACGTTCCAAGATAGCCAGATCAGCAAGACGACGACCGCGGTTACGGAGCCATATGTGGCACCAAGATGAGCCAGTTGCTCAACATAAAAAGCCGACGCCCAGGACATAAAGAGGCACAGCCCAGCAGCAACCGCGCCCCCAGCCATGGACGCTGTCCAGGCAACGGGCTTACGGGACATGGCATAGCGATAGATCAGCCCCATTGCGACCGTGACGCCGAGACTCGCCCAGGTCCATTCACTGAAGAGCCAGGGCAGCCCCTGTAAGGGCCGAATATCGAAGGCTGCTGCCAAGACTCTCAGGGACAGGAAGGCTGCTGAGAGAACACTCAACAAGATGAAGGCAGCAATCAACACAATCAGAGCAATAAGGTTGAAACCGAAAAACCCATGAGGCCGATCTTCTTCGTGGATGAAGGAAAGCCCCGCCAAAAGAGCCTTGAACCCGCGATGTGACGCATAGCCGCCAATGATCAAGGCGAGACCGCTCTGGGTGGACACCGCCTGGAGGGGCGTGCGGCCTAGGCGAGACAACTCCTCCTCAAAAAGGCTGCGGGCAATTTCAGGCATCAAATGCGCCAAAACCGACGCTTGCTGCGACGCCTCCGCTGGATCGGCGAGCAGGCTATAAACCCCAACCAGAATAGCGACCCCGGGGAAGACCGCCAGCATGATGAAAAACGAGACGCCGCCCACATAAAGCATGACGTCCCGCCCCCAAAGCCGCGTCAGAGACCGCCGGAAAATCGCGACCGTCAGTGTCAGCCGAGACACCACTTCCCGAGCAAGGAGGCTTATTGGCCGAGGCTCCATGGGGATTTTCATCGGCGCAAGGTGCGCATGACTCTCTCTCAAAACAAGAGGTCAAAATGGAAACGGCGCGCCGGTTGAGGGCGGCGCGCCGTCGATGGGGGAGTGTTCCATCTATCTGTCGTCACGTGAGGGACAGGGAATGTGACGACCGACACTTGGACTTTCTCAAGCTTGCCCTGAACCGAGCCTGAACAGATGACCTAGCTCGGGTTCATGTGCGGCCAGCGGGATCAGGCCAGGGCACCAGAGGCTTTCAGGGCGTCGATGTCTGACGAGGAAAATCCCCAGTCTGTAAGGGCCTCTGTATCGTGCGCACCGATGGCAGGCGGAGGCCCTTGAATCTTACCCGGCGTGGCTGAAAAACGCGGCGCAGGAGCTGGCTGGATAACCCCTGAAATTTCAACAAAGGTTTGGCGGGCCTGATTGTGGACGTGGTTTGGCGCTTCATCCAGATCAAGCACTGGCGCAAAGCAAACGTCGGTCGCTTCCATTATGGCGCACCATTCATCCCGGGTCTTGGTCGCCATGACCTCAGCGAGCTTTACCCGCAGATCATCCCAACTGTTGCGATCCATCTGGGCGGCGAAGGCCGGATCCGTGATCCCGGTCTTCTCCAGAAGCAGGGCGTAGAACTGAGGTTCAATCGATCCAATGGAGACCCACTTCCCATCAGAGCACTGGTAGGTGTCATAGAAATGGGCACCGCCATCCAGTAGGTTGGCGCGCCTTTCTTCCTTCCACGCACCCGAGGCCTTAAAGCCGTAGAACATGGCCATTAGCGACGCCGCGCCATCGCTCATGGCACAATCAATCACCTGACCCTGCCCTGTGGCCCTGGCATTGATGACCCCCGCCAAAAGCCCGAAGGCCAGATAGAGAGCGCCGCCGCCAAAATCGCCAACCAGGTTCAGGGGTGGGATCGGCTTATCCTTGGTCCCAATGGCATGCAGCGCGCCGGTGATGGCGATGTAGTTCATGTCGTGGCCGGCTGCATTGGCGTAGGGCCCGGTTTGCCCCCACCCGGTCATTCGACCAAAGACCAGCTTAGGATTGCGAGCCATGGCGACATCAGGGCCAAGACCCAAGCGCTCCATGACGCCGGGGCGGAAGCCCTCAAAAACGGCGTCTGCTGTTTCCATCAGCTTGAGACAGGTTTCGATGGAGGCTGGATTCTTCAGATCAAGGGCGACGGATCGTCGACCGCGCGCGGTGATATCAGCGGGGCTGGCACGGCCGGGGCCCTTTCGGTCGATCCGTACCACATCAGCGCCAAGATCCGACAACAGCATGCCGCAGAATGGTCCCGGCCCAATGCCTGCGAACTCGATAACCTTCAAACCGGAAAGCGGACCCTGGCCCATGTTTAGTCTCCCTAAATTTTGATCCAATCTAAGCCCCCTGCCCCTTGGTCAGGCAAGCGGCTGGGTGCACCGATAACCTGGCTATCCACCACCCGGCAGGGTCTGGCCATCATCGACGGTGATCAGGGTCCCTGAAATTGCCTTAGCACCTGGCCCGCACAGCAGGTTGAACGCCGCGTCGAGTTCATCGGCCTCCATGAGCCGGCGCCGGGGAAAGCCCTTCAACTGCTTTTGCCCACCTTCGGTTTCCCACCACCCCGCATTAATGTCGGTGAGGATGTATCCTGGAGCCAAGGCGTTCACGGCAATCCCTTTCCGCCCCCATTCCCGCGCCAAACTCTTGGTCAGCATGGCCACAGCGGACTTCGACGCATTGTAGGCGCTAAGCCCGGGCAGGACGGTATGGCTGGCGACTGAAGCGATATTGACAATCCGGGCCTTGCCTTGGGCTGCTGTGTCATTGGCAAACATCAAACGCGCGGCAGCCTGAGCGGCGAAGAAGACCCCGCGCACATTGACGTCGAAGGTGCGATCCCAGTCCTCAATACTCAGATCGAGCGCCAAGCCTTCGCCGCCAACACCGGCATTGTTGATCAGGATCGAAATAGGACCCAGCCCGGCTTCGATCTCGTCGAAAGCCTCGGGGATAGAACCAGCATCCGCCACGTCCAGCCGCAGGGCCATGGCGCGACCTCCGCTGGCGGCTATATCTCCCGCCAGGGTCTCAACCAAGTCCAAGCGGCGGGCTGTGACAGCCACTTGAGCTCCAGCCTTGGCCAATAGCCGCGCGAAATGTCCACCAAGGCCGCCAGATGCTCCCGTAATGACGGCAGTCTGACCTCGTAGGGGTAGATCCATGAATTTAGCCTCCTCATCCGAAAAATGCGTCACTGTCGTTCGTCATTCCACCTGTATAGGGTAGGTGATTGTCGACTCATGCTTTCAATGTGCGGGTCTACGACGGGTATCGAGGAAAAGGATTTCTCAGGGATGGCGTTAGGAGTCCATGCGCGGGTTCTGATCATTGCGCGGGATGACGCCCTGGCAGGTCCCCTGTCTGAAGGTCTTGACCGCCTGGGCTGGCGCACAGTTACAGCCCGAGGGCCCTATGCCGCCGTCGCAGCCCTGGCCGACCTAGGGGGCGAGGCGGCCATTGTTGACCTCAATAGCTTGGGTGAAGAAGGGCTTGGCTTGGCCCGGCGCCTTCGCGCGGCCTGTACACCCCGCCGCTTGCCAGTGATTGCCATTGGCGATCCACGCCCTGAAAATAATACACTAGGCTTTGACCTGACCCTGGTCGCGCCCGTTCATCCCGCGCAGGCAGCCTTGCGGCTTGAAACCCTGGTCCGAACCGCCATTTCCGAAGAAGAGTTTGATCTCCGTCGCGAGACCTTTTCAGATCATGGCCGCCTCATGGACGAACCGGAAGTCGACAGCAGTCTTTTCCGGGTCTTGGCGATTGGCGAACCGGCACCGCAATTTCTGGCGCTTTCTAACGCCCTGTCACAAACAGGTGCTGAGGTGGTGGGTGCCTTCACAGCCTATACGGCTTTCGATTACCTGCACGAACGCCCCTTTGACGCGGTTGTCCTGTGGGCTGGGGGAAACAGCCAAGAGGCGCTTTCAATTGCCGCTGGCATGCGCAGAAACACACGCCTCTATCACACCCCCGCCCTGCTCTACATGCGCAATGAGAGCTACGGGACCCTGAGTGAAGCCTACCATCGCGGCGTTTCCGATGTGGCTTCTCCCGATACTCCCGAGATCGAAACCGCCCGTCGAGTGATAGAGCTTGCCCGTAATTTTCGTCGACAGTCAGCGATCCGTAAGGCGCTCGAAAAGGCGAGAAGCTCTGGGCTCATGGACCCGGCCACAGGACTTTTCACCCGTCCGCTGTTCGCGCATCACCTGCAAAGACTGGCCGCAAGCGCACGATTGCGCAACCGACCGCTCTCAGTCTGCGTGCTAAAGGTCGCAGACCGCCCAGAGATTACCGAGGCGCGCAAAACAACCTGGCTTGATCGCGCGATACCGCAGATTGGCTCCATGATCAGTCGCCTCGTTCGGGTCGAAGACACAGCGGGTCGTTTGTCAGCGGAAGTCTTTGCCTTGGCCCTACCGGCGACGACCTACGAAGCTGCCAAGGCGGCGGGGGAACGCATTGCCGCGGTGATTGGATGCACAGCATTCGAAGCGGGTGATGGCAAAGCCCCCTTCGTTGTCGATTTTGATATTGGCGTCGCAGAAGTCCAAGTTCCCGATGGCGTTGCCAAGGCTCTTGAACAAGCCGCAGCCAGGGCTCAGCAACAGGCGAGCTAGGCCGCCAATCTTGCGAGTTCCGCCAACACCTTTTCTGCAGCATTGAGCCTTTGCTCTGGTGTCTCCCACTCACCTTTGACCACGACCTTTTGATCAGGTCTGATCCGCCAGGCGACTTGGTTTTTCTGAACAAACTGCACCAAGGCCATAGGATCCTTGAAGGTATCATTGCGGAAGGTGATCACCGCACCCTTTGGTCCCACGTCGATCTTCGCCACATTAGCTTCGCGGCATAACCCTTTAATTGCGACAACCTTTAGCAACTGCGCGGCCTCGGCAGGCAGGGGGCCGAACCGGTCAATCAGTTCTGCAGCAAGGGCTTCACGATCGCTGGATTTTTCTGCGTCCGATAGACGGCGATAGAGCGCCAAGCGGACATTCAAATCCGGAACATAGGCCTCCGGGATCAGCACGGCTGCCCCGGTGTTGATTTGTGGCGACCAGCCGCGATCTGAGGATAGCCCTTCCTTGCCGATCCGCTCTTGGAGCTCGGCCACCGCGTCTTCCAGCATCTGCTGATAAAGTTCGACGCCGATTTCACGGATGTGGCCCGATTGTTCTTCGCCCAAAAGATTGCCACCGCCTCGCTGATCAAGGTCGTGGCTGGCCAGTTGGAACCCTGCTCCAAGGCTGTCGAGGGATTGCAAGACCTTCAGGCGGCGCTCAGCTGACAGGGTAATCTGCTTCTCGGCTGGGGTCGTCATATAGGCATAGGCACGGGCCTTGGCGCGCCCGACCCGACCGCGCAACTGGTAGAGCTGCGCCAAGCCAAACATATCAGCCCTGTGGATGATCAGGGTATTTGCAGTCGGAATGTCTAGACCACTTTCGACGATGGTGGTCGACAGCAGGACGTCATACTGCCCTTCATAAAAGGCCGTCATGACCTCTTCCAGCTGGGTGGGCGCCATCTGACCATGGCCGACAACGAACCGGATTTCTGGCACTTGCTCGCGCAGAAATTTCTCTAGATCTGTGAGGTCCGAGATGCGCGGCACGACATAATATGCCTGGCCGCCGCGATACTTTTCCCGAAGCAGAGCTTCGCGAATGACGATGGGATCGAAGGGCGTGATGTAGGTACGAACCGCCAACCGGTCCACTGGCGGGGTGGCAATGATCGACATTTCGCGAATGCCCGACAGTGCCATTTGCAGGGTCCGTGGGATGGGCGTCGCTGTCAGGGTCAGCATGTGCACATCGGCGCGAAGCTCTTTCATCTTCTCCTTATGCTTGACCCCGAAATGCTGTTCTTCATCGACGATGACCAGGCCAAGATTGTCGAACTCCACCTGCTTGGACAGAACGGCGTGGGTCCCAACGACGACCTCGATTTCGCCCTTCTTGAGATTTTCGCGTGTTTCAGCGGCTTCTTTGGCCGGGACCATGCGCGACAACCGCCCGATCTTGATCGGCCAGCCTTGAAAGCGCTCGGAAAAGGTCTTGAAGTGCTGTCGGGCCAGAAGGGTTGTCGGCGCAACAATCGCCACTTGCATGCCGCTCATGGCCGCCACAAAAGCGGCCCGAAGGGCGACCTCGGTCTTGCCAAAGCCCACATCGCCACAGATCAGACGATCCATAGGCTTGCCAGAGGTCAAGTCCTCAAGAATATCGCCAATGGCCGCCAACTGATCGTCGGTTTCCTCGTAGGGGAATCGGGCGCAGAATTCGTCGAAGACACCGTGCGGCGGATCAACTGGGTCCGTGGTCTTCATGGCTCGCGCCGCCGCAATCTGGATCAGGCCTTCAGCCATGTCGCGGAGGCGGGCCTTGGCCTTGGCCTTGCGGGCCTGCCAAGCGGCACCGCCCAGGCGGTCCAATTGCACCCCGTCGCCTTCAGCGCCATAGCGGGTCAGCAGATCAATGTTCTCGACCGGCAGGTATAGTTTCGCATCACCGCCGTAGTGTAATTCTAGACAGTCGTGTGGTGCCCCTTGAACTTCCAGGGTCTTGAGCCCCGCATAGCGTCCGATGCCATGATCGATGTGAACGACCAGATCGCCTTGGGTCAGTGACGAGGCCTCAGCCAGGAAATTTGAAGCCCGACGTTTACGCCGGGGTCGCGCCAAACGGTCACCCAGAATATCGGTCTCTGAAATGACCGCCAGATTATCGGTCTCAAACCCTGACTCGAGGGGCAAGACCACGCGCTGAGGCCGCCTGGGATCAGCCGCCTTGGCCGCGTCCCAGTAAGGTGCGTAGACGACACCGTCCAGACCATGGTCAGCCAGCATCACCCCTAAGCGTTCCGATGATCCCTCTGACCAGGAGGCGAAAAGCACCCTTTTGCCGGCTGCAGCCAAAAGATTGGCGTGGTCAGCCGTGGCCTGAAAGAGGTTCACCGAGTCCTTTTGCCGCTCGGCGACAAAGGTTCGGCCAAGGCGGGCGCCAAGGTCCATGACCGCATCGCCCTCTGCGGCCCGAAAGCCCGAGAACCGTCGTGTGGCGCGCACGGCCAGGGCCTGCGACCATTCCGGATCCGTCAGATAAAGCGCCTCTGGCGGCAATGGATGATAATGCACCTTGCGATCGGCCTGAGCTCGAGCGTCATAGGCGTCGGCAATCATCGCCATGCGCTCATCGCGGGCTTCGCCAGCTAAATGGTCTATGGCAATCAGGGTGTTGGCGGGCAGATAGTCAAACAGGGTCGCCATAGTTTCGTAGAACAGGGGCAGCCAATGCTCCATCCCGGCGCGTCGGCCACCGCCGGTGACGGTCTCATAGAGTGGATCGCCCCCCGGTGCTCCGAAGGCTTCCACATAGCCCCGCCGAAACCGCGAGATAGAGTCGCCGTCCAGAAGGGCCTCACTGACCGGCAGAAGAGTCACGTCCTTCAACTGCTTGGTTGACCGTTGGGTTTCTGGATCGAAGCCTCGAATAGATTCTAGGGTGTCGCCAAATAGGTCCAGGCGAACCGGTTCTTCTGCATTGGGGGGAAAGACATCGATCACCCCCCCGCGAATGGCGAACTCGCCTTTTTCCGAAACCGTCGACGCCCGCTGATATCCGTTGATGGCGAAATAGCGCTCGAGGACGGAGATCTCGACCACCTGACCAATTTTCGTTGCATAGGTCGCATCGCGGACGGCGCTGATAGGTGGGGTACGCTGAATGATGGCCGGCACAGTGGTGACCAGCAAGGTTGGTCGAGGTCCACTGATTCCCTGTCCCAACCGTGCGAGGGTGGTCATCCGTTGTGCAGCGACACCGGCAGAGGGCCCTATCCGGTCATAGGGGAGACAATCCCAAGAGGGAAACGCTATGATTTCAAGGCCAGGGGAGAAAAAGCTCATTGCATCGACAAAAGCCGACAATCGCGAGCCGTCCCGGGCGACAAAGACGCTGAGGCCGCCCCGAGCCTTGATAATGTCGGCCATGACCAGGGCATCATAGCCCTCTGGGGCGCCAGATAAATCCAATCGACCAGGATCTTGGGTAACCCGACGCATATCGGCCGCACTGACGCCGCGCGCGCCGTCAGCCGCCATGGTCTTCGCCTAGGTTTTTGTAAACTTCGTCTCTAAAGGCTCTGATTTGTTGTAAGATTTCACCGCTTGCCTCAGGTGGCTCGACGGTCTTCTCCACGATCCACTCGTAGAGGTCCTGGTCTGGAAACTCCAACAGGGCCTCAAGTTCGTCGAGCTGGGCCTCATCAAAATTCTGGGCGTAATTATCCACAAACGGCCCCAGTATGAGGTCCGCTTCCCTGAAGCCCCGCCGCCAGGCCCGGAACTTCAGTCGTTTTCGCCGTGTGTCGAGATTGTTCAACATGAGGAAGGGGCCGATATAGAGGGGGTCGCCCGCGAACACCAGAGCCTGTCACCTACCTTCATGCGTCCACCTGTTTTATTTCCGCTCTATGCACCCATCGGCAGCCTCAAAGGCGTCGGCGAGCGGATTGCGCCCCTGCTGGAAAAACTGGCCGGGCCGATTGTGCGAGATGTGCTGTTCCTCAAACCCCACAGCCTGATCCGCCGTCGCAAAACGACGGTCGTCGAGGCTCTCGAGGGCGAAGTCGAGACCCTGCTGATCGAGATTGACGGCTATATAAAGCCGCGCGGTCCTCAGCAGCCCTGGCGCATCAAGGCCTTCGACGGAACGGGCACAGTCGATCTGGTCTTCTTTGGTGCCTATGCTGGCCAGCTTGAAGCCAAACATCCGGTCGGTGCCAAACGCTGGGTATCTGGCAAGGTCGAGCGCTACGGCCTAACCCTGCAAATGTCGCATCCGGATTACATGGTCCTTCCGGAAAAAGTCGCCGATATTCCTGAGGTCGAAACCGTCTATCCAGCCACAGCCGGACTTCCTGCCCGGACCGTCCGTAAGTTTGTCCAGGAGAGCTTGAGCCGGGCACCAGACCTGCCGGAATGGTTAGATCCCGCATGGCAGACCCGGGAAGCCCTGCCGAGCTGGAGGGAGGCATTATCGAGACTCCATACGCCCCAGTTCGAAAACGATCTCACTGAGCAAACCCCTCAGCTGCGCCGATTGGCCTATGATGAGCTTCTGGCCCACCAATTGGCCATGGCCCAGCGCAAGGCGGCGCAGCGCAGATCGCCGTCTGCGAAAATTCTCCCCAGCGTCCTGGCCGATCAGGTCGAGGTTGCCCTCCCCTTCCGACTGACAGGAGCCCAAGTTCGCGCGCTTTCGGAGGTCCGCGGCGACTTACAATCGGGTGAGCGGATGAGCCGGCTCCTGCAAGGTGATGTCGGATCGGGCAAGACCGTGGTCGCCATGCTGGCCCTAGCGGACGTCGCCGCCAGTGGCGGGCAGTCGGCCCTGATGGCCCCGACTGAAATCCTGGCGCGGCAGCATTTTGAGACCTTAGCGGCGCCTCTCGCGGCCCAGGGGGTGACAGCCGTCCTGCTGACCGGGCGCGACAAGGGCGCCGGACGGGCGGAGAAGCTCGCCGCCCTGGCCTCTGGCGCAGCCCAGGTGGCGGTGGGAACCCACGCCCTCTTCCAGACCGAGGTGGCCTTCCACAAGCTGCAGCTGGCCGTGGTGGACGAGCAGCACAGGTTCGGCGTCGCTGAACGACAGAGGCTGCAGGCCAAGGGCGAGGCTGTACACCTCCTGGCCATGTCGGCCACGCCAATCCCCCGCACCTTGGAGCTGACGCTCTACGGCGATCTAGACGTCAGCCGGATCGACGAAAAACCCCCAGGTCGCACCCCAGTCGTCACCCGCGCCGTGCCGATGACAAGGGTCGGCGAAGTGGAGAGCCGCTTGCGCCAAGTGGTACAAGAAGGCGCCCAGGCCTTCTGGATCTGCCCCCTGGTTTCAGACTCTGAGCTGATTGATTTGAAGGCTGCGGAAACTCGGGCGGCCGAACTGCGGGCCCAAATCGGGTCTGGGGTTGGCCTGGTTCACGGCAAGATGTCAGGGCCGGAAAAGGACGCCGTCATGGCGGACTTCGCCGATGGCAAGATCCAGATCCTGGTGGCGACGACCGTGGTCGAGGTGGGGGTCAATGTGCCCAACGCCACCATCATGGTCATTGAGCAGGCCGAGCGGTTTGGCCTTGCCCAGCTGCACCAGCTTCGGGGTCGGGTGGGCCGAGGCCGCCGGGAAAGCGCCTGCATATTGCTCTATGACCCGCCCCTCTCAATTACGGCACAGAAGCGTCTCGATATTCTTAGGCGGACGGATGACGGCTTCCAGATCGCCGAAACCGACCTTGAACTTCGGGGCGGCGGCGACTCCCTGGGCCTGAAGCAGTCGGGGTTTCCAGCCTATGTTTTTGCTGACCCCATCGCCCATCGCGACCTGATCCTGACCGCCGGTGACGATGCGCGACTGATCCTCGCCCGCGATCCTGATCTAAGCTCGCAAAGGGGTCAGGCCCTACAAGTTCTGCAAGAACTCTTTGACTGGCGCCCCGGCGCGCCGCTCAAGGATGCGGGATAGGCGGATCATAGCAGGCGCTGGCGCGGACCACCTTACCGTCCTGGCCAAACTCAAAGGTCTCAGTTACGGCCTGCCCCCTATGATTGGAATATCTGAGGGTGAGGCCTTCAAAACCCACCAGAACTTGCTCTAGGGAGAACCTCAGGTCCGGCTGGGCCGTAAGGCCCGCACTCCAGTAGGCCCGCAGCGCCTCATGTCCGACAACCCTCCCATTTCCGACCCTTAGGGCCGCCACGGGTGACAGGAACACAATCTGAGGGTCGTAGTGGCTGAGGATCGCCTCGAGATCATGGCTGTTCCAGGCCTCGATCCAGTCACGAGCAAATGAGGCGGCGTCCCTCACTCCTGCTCGGGCCTCGCCCGCCAGGCGGCGATCCGCGCCTGCGCATCGGCCTCAAGATCTGCGTAGAAGAGATTGTAAGCCGGAACCTTTTGGCGATCGGCCCACGACCCGGATGGTCGCAGCATGCCCGATTTTGGTCGCCCGACCTTAAGCACGCCGTCTTGGCAGACCGCTGACACCACCCGGCTGAGGAAGGGCGGCCGAACCCCCCACTCCAGGCCCGTTGCATTGGCGGCGCCCAAGGCCAGACGCGCCGGAGCAGGCTGATCCGTGGTCGCGCCCAGGATGGGGTTGAAACAGAGGGGCTTACGGCCCTTGAGGTTCTCCAAGTCGCCGCCCTGGGCCCAGACCAAAGATCGATTGTGAATATCCTGAGCCGCCGGCAGGTCTGTCTCGAAGGCTGAGGCCCAAGCGGCAAGGCACCCAGCTTCATTGCGCGACTGGCATGGCGCAATGGGGGGCGAATTTGCCGGTGTCACCGCCTCGATCATGTAGGCCGCCGCCAGGCGCTTGCGGACGTCTGGCCGCATGGCCACTTGCTCGGCCAGAAGTCGGGCCGCCAAGGTTCCGCCCTGCTCGACCCCGACAATGAAAAACGGGCGCCCGTGATTGTCGTGAGCCAGATAGGAGTCGAAGGCCGCCGCCACATCCCCATAGGCGAACTTGCGGGCCTCTCGGGCGTCTTCCCGAAGGGTGGTCAGGGTGTAGAGGCTGGCTTGCCGATAACGCGGCGCATAGATCCGGCCCGCTCTCTCAAAGGGCGCCACATAGTTTGGCGCGACAACACGGCGAAACCATCTGTCGGCCTGCCCATTGTCGATGGGGGCGTTCCAGTGGCGCCCGCCGTCGAAAGTGGTCGGGGAGATGAAGAAGATGTCGGCCGCCTGGGGATCTACCTCCGCCCCCGGCCGGATCGCCCAGGCCGAAGCCTTGCTGTAGTCCGGGGCCGGCGGCGGCCGGTAGATCTGGAAGGGCTCTTGGGGATCCAGGGCCGCCCGCAATATGTCATCACCCCAGACCAAGGCCCCTAAGCCGATCGTGGCTGCGACCAAGGCTACAGCAAGGATCAGGGTGGGTCTGGGGCTGGAGTTCGGCATGGCCTCAGCGATAGGGATCGTCGGTGGCGAGGTAGGACTGAACATAGTCCCTCACCCCGTCTTCTAGGGCTGTGAAGGGCTGGTTGTACCCCGCGGCCGCCAGCCGGCTCATGCTGGCCTGGGTGAAGTACTGGTACTTGTCGCGAATGGACTCCGGCATGGGGGTGTAGTCGATCTGCGGCCTCTGACCGGTAGCCTTGAAGACGGAGGTGGCGAGGTCGGCGAAACTCCGCGCCTTGCCTGACCCCAGATTATAGACCCCATTCACCTGGGGCGAGGACGCCAGCCAGGCGACAACATCAGCGACGTCGCGGACATAGACGAAGTCCCGCTCCTGCCCGCCGTGGGGAATGCCTTCCCGGTGAGACTCGAACAGTTGCACCGGCTGGCTGGCCTGAACCTTGGGCCAGATCTGAGCGGCCACTGACTTCATGGAGCCTTTATGCTCTTCATTGGGCCCATAGACGTTGAAGAACTTTAGGCCCACCCATTGCGGAGGGGCATAGCCCCGGGAGGCCTGGCGAGCGGCAAAATGGTCAAACAGGGCCTTGGACCAACCATAGGGATTTAAAGGACGCAAGGCCGCCAAAGACTCTAAGTCGTCCTTATCCTCAAACCCGAGCCCGCCGTCGCCATAGGTTGCCGCGGACGAGGCATAAATAAAACGGCGCTGACGGTCGGCGCACCAGCGGAACAGGTCCCGACTGAGGGTGAAATTCGAATGAATGATCTTGTCGGCGTCCGGCTCCATGGTGGACGACACCGCACCCATATGGATGACCAGCTCGACATCCCGCCAGCGCTGTTCAAGCCAAGCGAACATATTTTCCGGCGCCACAAAGTCGCCGATCGGGTGCTTGGCGATATTCCGCCACTTGCCAAGTTCAGCCTCGTGGAGCCAATCGCAGACCACCACGTCTAGGGTCGGGTCCTGGGCCAGCTTGGCGACAATATTCGAACCGATGAAACCGGCACCGCCGGTGACGAAGATGATGCGTCGGCTCATGCGTTTCCGCCTTCTGTCATGCGGGCGATCGCGGCTGTGGTCGAATAGCCTTCTATGATCTCAGCGAGGCGGACTTCGCCCCCCCAGGATTTGACCTCTGCGCCACCGACAACATCGCCTTCCGCATAATCGGCCCCTTTGATCAGGATGTCCGGACGCGCTGCTACGATCAGGTCAAGGGGGGTGTCTTCGTCAAAGGGCACAACAAGGTCAACACAGCCTAGGCCAGCCAAGACCAAGGCGCGGCTTTCAAGATCATTGACCGGGCGCCCATCGCCTTTCAACGCGCGAACCGATCTGTCGGAATTGAGCCCGACGATCAACTTGTCACACCAGGTCCGGGCTTGGTTCAAATAGGCAACATGGCCTCGATGCAGAATATCGAAACAACCATTGGTAAAACCTATCCTTTGGCCCTTTGTTCTCCAGCGTTCAATTTCCTCAATCATCCGCTTGGGCGTCGCAATTTTGATTTCTGCCGAGGCCATATGCGCTGACAGTGAGGCCTCGATCATTTCATCTGGGGTGACCGTAGCGGTACCAACCTTGCCCACCGCCACCCCTGATGCAAGCATGGCAAAGGTGATGGCATCTGCCATGGAGGCACCGGCCGCCAGGGACAAACCAAGGGCAGCTATGGTGGTATCTCCAGCCCCTGAGGCATCAAAAACCTCCCGAGGCACGCCAGGGAAATGCTGGACGGGCTTTCCCCGCACGCCCAGGGAAATCCCTTTGGCCGCCCGGGTCACAAGAATGGCCTTGGCCTCGCAAAGGGTCAGGGCATATTCCAGGGCGGCCTGGATCTCATCATTGCTTCCCGTTGGCATACCGGTGGCATAGGCAAGTTCGGCGGCATTGGGTTTGATAATGTCTACCGGCCCATAGCGCAGAAAGCTGCGGGCCTTTGAGTCAACGATGACCATGGCTGCAGCCTCGCGGCAGGCCGAAATCACCTCATCAGTGACGACGCCCTTGCCATAGTCAGAGATGATAATGACGCCGGCACCCTGGGCGACATCCTTGACCGTGCGGACCAGACGCTGGGCCACATCGCCTTCCGCCAGGTGGCTTTCTTCCAAATCTACCCGTAGCAATTGCTGGTTGCCAGATACGAAGCGCGTTTTGAGGGTGGTGGGGCGAGATGGATCGGTGACCAGAAATCCCTCAATGCCGCTCTCACCGCCGATTAAACGCATGGCCTCATGGCCCTCAGCGTCACCGCCGACCAAACCGACCAGGGCAACATCGCCGCCCAGGGCCGCCACATTGCGCGCCACGTTTCCCGACGCCCCGAGCATGACCAGTTCACGGGTACGCGCCAGGACCGGGATCGGCGCTTCAGGGGAGACGCGGTGGACATCACCATAGACAAACCGGTCGACCATGATGTCGCCAACACAGACAACGCGCACCCCTCGGAGGTTATCCAGGAGCTTTTGAAGGACAGTGAGATCCATAGACATCAGGCGGTCATGTCCGTGTGAAGCGTGGGCGTCAAAGGCTTAGCGTACCGCATGTATAGCCTGCAAAGTCTTCAGAAGGTCCTTAGCCGAATCCAGGGGTAGGCAACTGGGGCCATCGCACAGGGCGCGATCTGGATCTGGGTGGAACTCCAGGAACACGCCGTCAACACCTGCCGCTACGGCGGCCTTGGCCAGGATGGGCACCCCAGACCGACGCCCGCCGGTCGATGCGCCATTAGACTTGGGATTTGCTCCCGGAAGCTGCACAGCATGGGTGGCATCCATGGTCACGGGAGCCCCAAGGTTTTGCATTTCCTCAATGCCGAGCATATCGACGACCAGGTTGTTATAGCCAAATGACGCTCCTCTTTCACAAAGGATCGTCATATCTTCGCCGACGGCTTCCTTAATTTTATCAAGGATATTGCGGCAATCCCAAGGTGCCAGAAACTGACCCTTTTTCACATGAAGGAGGCCTCCAGCTGCTTGGGTAGCCTTGGCTGTGGCGATGACCAGATCGGTCTGTCGGCACAGAAAGGCTGGAATTTGGACAAGATCAGCAACACTGGCGATGGCTTCAGCCTGATCGATCTCGTGAATATCTGTGCAGATCGGAACATCGAACTCGGCCTTAATGGCCCGAAGAATTTCCAGCCCAGCTTCAAGGCCTGGCCCGCGATAACTATGGATCGAAGATCTGTTGGCCTTATCGAAGCTCGCCTTGAAGACATAGGGTAGACCCAGCGCCTCAGTCGCATCCTTTAACGTGCGGGCCGTCAGGCGCGCGAGTTCCAAGTCCTCAATCACATTGATCCCAGCAATGATCATCAAGGGCTGGGCCGTCCCAATCGACATGTTCCACTTTGGCAGGCTCAGTACAGCCATGGGTCTTGATCCTTTTTGGGTCGCGTCGTGGCCTTAAGTGGCCCGCGCCTTGCCTGATCACAAGTCAGAAATCGCTCAGGAAAGCGGTTCGTATTGCGCGCCCCCTGTTCGGAGCCGAATGAAGGCCCTAGATAGAGGACCATGACCATTTCGCGAAATGTCCTGGAGGCCATTGGCTCCACTCCGCTCATCCGCCTTAACCGCGCAAGCGCGGTGACGGGATGCGAGATTTTAGGCAAGGCGGAATTCATGAACCCCGGAGCCTCGGTGAAGGACCGTGCCGCGCTCTACATTGTGCGTGACGCTGAAAGCCGCGGCCTCCTCCGCCCTGGAGGCCGGATTGTCGAAGGAACAGCCGGCAATACTGGTATTGGCCTAGCTATGGTCGCCAAGGCCCTGGGCTATAAGACAACGATCGTCATTCCCCGGACCCAGAGTCAGGAAAAGAAAGATGCCATCCGCCTGCTGGGTGCCGACCTGGTTGAGGTGGATGCCCTGCCCTACTCCAACCCCGATAATTATGTTCGCTACTCTGGACGACTGGCGGAGGCCCTGAACGCAAAGGAACCCGGCGGTGCCATCTGGGCGAACCAGTTCGACAATGTGGCAAACCGGCTGGCCCACTTTGAAACCACGGGCCCGGAGATCTGGGATCAGACAGACGGCAAGATCGACGGCTTTATCTGCGCTGTCGGCTCAGGTGGAACCCTTGCCGGGGTCGCCCAGGCCCTGAGAGCTCGCAATCCTAGGGTCCAGATTGGCCTTGCCGATCCCATGGGCGCAGCTTTGTTTAATTATTACGCCCATGGCGAACTTAAGGCAGAAGGCGGTTCGATCAGCGAGGGCATTGGCCAGGGCCGGATCACCGCCAATCTGGAAGGCCTGTCCATTGATCGCCCCTATCAGATTGATGACGTTGAAATGCTTCAGGTCATTTACGACCTCATGGAGCACGAGGGTCTGGTCATGGGTGGCTCCACTGGCGTGAATGTCGCAGGGGCGATCCGTCTGGCCAAGGATCTGGGCCCTGGGCACACCATTGTGACCATCCTCTGCGACCAGGGTGCCCGCTATCAGAGTAAGATCTTCAACCCCGATTTCCTGAGGGAGCGAGGTCTTCCCACCCCGCCATGGCTATGACCGCACCGCTCGTCTCTACCGCCTGGCTTGCGGAACGTCTGGGTGACACCACCCTTCGGATTGTGGATGGAAGCTGGTGGATGCCGGCTGAAGCCAGGTCGGGCGAGGCCGAGTTTCTGGAGCGACACATTCCAGGTGCAGTCTTCTTCGACATTGATGCCATTGCCGACAAGACTGTGGACTTACCTCATATGCTTCCGAGCCCGGAAGCCTTTGCGGACGCCGTTGGTGAGCTTGGTCTGAGCCGGGATGCAACCATCGTCGCCTACGACACCTTTGGCATTCGCGCCGCCGCCAGAGTTTGGTGGGAACTCAGAGCTATGGGCTTTGATAAGGTTCATGTGCTCGATGGCGGCTTAAAAACCTGGATTGCCGAAGGTCGCCCCTTGGAAACGGGCCCTGCCGCGCCGAGGCCCGTTTCGGTTACCCCTAATTATAGGTCAGACCTGGTTCGAAATTCCGCTCAGGTGCTCGAGGCGCTTGAGACACGAACAGAACAGCTGGTGGACGCCAGAGCGGGCGCACGGTTCCGTGGCGAGGCTCCCGAGCCCCGGGCTGGACTTCGCGCTGGCCACATGCCTGGAGCCCTGAATACGCCTTTCGACACCCTGGTGAATGCAGATGGCACGATGAAATCACCACAGGCTTTAAGCGACGTCTTTCATTTGGCAGGGGTCGATTTGGATGCCCCGATTGTCACGACCTGTGGATCTGGCGTTACGGCATCGGTGATTGCTCTGGCGCTTGCGACTCTTGGCAGGGAAGCTGCGGTTTATGACGGGTCATGGACTGAGTGGGGTGGGCTGCCAGACGTACCCGTGGTTACCGGTGCCTAACGGATCGGTGGGGCATAGAGAATTCCTGGCTGTGGCGCATTCCAAAGGGCGTTGACCCCGCGACCCAATTTTAGATCTGATCCGTCGCCGACATTGCGTTTGAAGATTTCGTCATAGGCACCGACTTCTGTCACCACCTTGAGAGCCCAGCCTGGCTTCAGGTCCAGTAAGATACCAAAATTACCGTCCGTCCCCAGCAGCCGCCGAACGCGCGGATCGGGGCTATTTTGTGCGAGGCTATTGGCGGTCTTTTGGGTCACCTTGAGTTCCTCAGCTACAATGGTCGCAAAAATCGTCCAGCGGACAATATCGGTCCAAACCGGATCGGTCTGACGCACAACCGGTCCTAAGGGCTCTTTTGAAATAACGTCGGGCAGGATTTCATAGGCCGTCGGCGTGTTCATGATCGATCGCGATGAAGCCAGGGCCGAGACATCGGCGGTAAAGGCATCACAGCCATCGGCCTGATACTTCGCCCGTGCCGCTGCGTCGTCTGCCACAAGGACTTCGCGATAGGTCAAACCGCGAGCCCGAAAATAGTCGGCGAGATTGCCTTGGCTGGCCGTGCCTTCCTGCACACAGATGCGAGCCTGATTCAGCTCCCCGGCACTGGAGAGGTTGAGGGACTTTGCCACCAAAAATCCCTGACCGTCATAATACGTCGTCGCAGGAAAATCGAAGCCGAGACCCGCGTCCCGCTCCATGGTCCAGGAGACATTGCGAGCCAGGACATCAATCTGCCCTGCGGCCAGCGTGCGAAACCGGTTGTCCACCGAGACTGGCAGAAACCGAACGGCCTTTGCATCACCAAGCGTTGCCGCGGCGATGGCACGACAAAAATCCACATCAAAGCCCCGCCAATGTCCTTGGGGGTCAGGATAGGCAAACCCGGCAAGGCCAGGGTTCACACCACAAATAAGGTATCCGCGCTTGCGAATGCTGGTCAGGGTCGGGCTAATCTTTGGCTTGGGTTTAGGGCCATCAGTCCTAACCTCCGCCGGAGAAAGGGTCTCCGAAGGTTCACCCGATTGGGAAAACTTTGAACAGGCCCCAAGTGATAGGGATAACGCTGCGAGCAAAAGGACTAGCCGTCGCATGTTTGCCTCCTTGATCCGGGCCCCAGCGAGGCTCTAAGTGTATTGGGCAGTTTCGCCCGTGTTTATTGTGACCCGTCAAGCGGCATGGCTGAAGATACGCGATTGATCCACGCAGGACACGATCCGCAGACAGAGAAGCCACCCTCCGTCACGGTGTCGCCGGTCATCCAGAAAGGCTCAACGGTCCTCCTGCCCAATGCGGCGGCACTGTATGAGGACGACGCCTACATAACCTATGGTCGCCAGGGACTTGCGACCCAAGATAGTTTGAAAAACGGGCTCATGGCGCTGGAAAACGCCACAGGGGTAGAGCTCTATCCCTCGGGTCTAGCGGCCCTCACCGGTGCCATGCTGGCCGTGTTGAAGTCTGGCGATGAAGTGCTGGTCACCGACAATATTTATAAGCCGACCCGCCGTTTCTGCGACAAGGTGCTTGCGCAGTTCGGCATCTCCACACGCTATTTTGACCCAAGCCAAAGTGCCGAAGACCTGGTTGGTGGTGCCGCATCAAATGTGCGCCTCATCGTCATGGAAAGCCCCGGCTCCTTGAGCTTTGAAATGCAGGACATGACTGCGGTGGCCAAGCTGGCCCGCGCCCGCGGCGTGCTGACCATGGTGGATAACACTTGGGGCGCTGGGTATTTTTACAAGCCCCTGGATCATGGGATCGACATCTCTGTCCAAGCCCTCACCAAGTATGTGGGTGGCCATTCCGATGTGTTTATGGGCTCGGCGGCAGCGAAGTCCCCAGAGGTCACCCAACTCCTGAGTGAGGGCGTGCTCAACCTAGGTTGGGCAGTGTCTCCTGAGGACGCCTATCAAATCTTGCGAGGCCTTCGGACTCTACCAACCCGCCTTGCCCGGCATGATGCCTCGGCGCGCAGGATCGCCGCCTGGTTGGCGAGCCGTCCTGAGGTCAAGGAAGTCCTTCACCCTGCGTTAGAGGCGGCTCCTGGTCATAAACTCTGGGCTCGGGACTTTTCCGGAGCCTGCGGTCTCTTCAGTTTTGTCCTGCACCCCGTTTCTCCGGCCGCCGTCAACGCCTTTCATGACGCCCTATCGATCTTTGGCCTGGGATTTTCCTGGGGCGGCTTTGAGAGTCTCGCCATACCGTGTGACCCTCAATTGGGGCTTAGATCCGTCCTCAAATCCTATGGCGGCCCCCTGGTGCGCTTGCATATTGGACTGGAAGACCCAGACGATTTGATCGCCGACCTTGAGGCCGGCTTTGCCGCGCTGGGCGCCACGCCCTGACCTCATCGACACCCCCACCCCAATCAAAACAAACCAAACCGTACGGGAGACTACCTTGGGACCTTTTCATCTGCTGATCGACGGCCAGCTAGAAGCTGGCGACTCCGAAATGTCTGTGATCAATCCAGCCAACGAAGAGATCCTGTCAGCCTGCCCACGCGCTTCGATGGCCCAACTTGATAAGGCTGTCGCCTCCGCAAAACGGGCCTTCCCGGCCTGGAGCGCCACGCCAATGGATGTGCGCCGCAAGGCACTATTGGCCATGGCAGACGCCATTCAGGCCGATGCCCCCAACCTTGCCCGACTCCTGACCCAGGAACAGGGTAAGCCCATAGGCGACGCCACGGGCGAGGTCTTTGGCTGTGCAGCCTTCTTCCGCTATTTCTCCAGCCTGGACCTGCCGGAAAAGGTCGTTGAAGACTCGGCCGCACGCCGGGTGGTGTCCCGTCGGCGTCCTCTAGGTGTCGTGGCCGCCATTGTGCCGTGGAACTTTCCCCTAATCCTGATGGCCTTCAAAGTCCCCGCCGCTATTCTCGCCGGGAATACCGTGATCCTGAAGCCAGCCGCCACGACGCCTCTGTCGACCTTACGGATTGCCGAACTCGTCAAGGATTTGCTGCCCCCCGGCGTCCTCAATGTGATTTCCGACGCCAATGATCTGGGGGCTGCCATCACCTCCCACCCGGATATTCGCAAGGTCTCGTTCACCGGCTCTACTGAGACCGGCAAGAAGGTAATGGCAGGGGCTGCGGAAGCCTTGAAGCGTATCACCCTGGAACTCGGCGGCAATGACGCCGCCATCGTGCTCGAAGGCAATGACCCCAAAGAAACCGCCCCGAAAATCTTTGCAGGTGCCTTCCAAAATTCGGGTCAGGTCTGCATCGCCATCAAGCGGGCCTATGTCCATGAGAGCATTTATGACGCCATGTGCGACGAGTTGGCGAAGCTCGCTGACGCTGCGGTCATGGGTGATGGCTTGCAACAGGGGGTGACCCTGGGCCCCTTGCAGAACAAAACACAGTTCGAAAAGGTTCTAGGTCTGATTGAAGATGCCAAGTCCGATGGCAATATCATTGCGGGCGGCGGACGCGCAGAGGGCAAGGGCTATTTCATCCGGCCGACCATTGTCCGGGACATCACAGACGGCTCGCGCCTGGTGGATGAAGAACAGTTCGGTCCCGTCCTGCCTGTCATCAAGATCAAGGACGGCGAGGATGCCCTGTCGCGGGCGAATGCCTCATCCTATGGCCTTGGTGGGTCGATCTGGTCGAAAGACCTAGATGCAGCCATGGATCTGGCCGGTCGCATGGATACCGGAACCGTTTGGATCAACAAGCACGCGGAACTGGCCCCAAACATCCCATTTGGCGGCGCCAAGCTATCAGGCATTGGCAACGAACTGGGCGAAGAAGGCCTCGCAGAATTCACCCAGATGCACGTGATCAATATGGCCAAGGCCTAAACTTCGGTGGCGAGCGGAGGAAACGCCGCTCGCCATTCACATTCTATCGGTGATTTGAAATAGCGCGTCCCGCTAAGCTGAAACCTCAGGCCGCTCGGGATACATTCAAGGCGTCGATTGCCTCCTCATAATCTTCGGCGTTAGCGACCGCCTGGATCACCCGCAAGACGTTACTGATCTCAATCGGCTTGACGAGGACGTCGTTCATGCCGACTGCAAAATAGGTTTCAACCTGGTGCGTCATAGCGTTCGCGGTCAAGGCCACGATTGGCACTGGACTACGCCCCGTTTCAATCTCCAGTTCGCGTATCTGACGCACAGCCGACGGGCCGTCTAGAATAGGCATCTGAACATCCATGAGGATTAAATCCCAATCCTGAGCCCGCCACCGCTCGACGGCTTTCTGTCCATCTTCAACGATCGTTACGGACAGATCGAACTGAGCCAGCAGAGTCTTCAGAACCAGTTGGTTGTTGGGATTGTCTTCAGCAGCCAAAATCTTGAAGGTCGGAATGGCCTCAAACGATCCCTTAGTCTCAGTCTCTGGGGATTGGAGAACCGCAACGGTTTCGGCGCGCTCTAAGGGCAGCAGAACTTCAAAAGTCGTACCCAAGCCTGGTCGACTGGTCACTGTAACAGACCCGCCCATAGCGGTGCACAGGTCCCGGGTGATCGCCAGCCCCAGTCCCGAACCCCCATATTTCCGTGTGATAGAAGAGTCCGCCTGCACAAAACGGTCGAAGATACCCACGAGCCGATCGGAAGCGATCCCCGCACCGGTATCCGAGACACGAAAGACAACCTGCTCATCCCGCTGGTCAATCGACACACGGACTTCACCCTGATCCGTAAACTTGACCGCATTGGAGACTAGATTGTGGATGATCTGCCTCACCCGCGTAGGGTCGCCGATATAGGTACCGCAGGCTGCAGGATGGACGGCGAGATTGAAAGATAACCCCTTGCTATGGGCATTACCGGTAAAGGCTCCAAAGGCACCTAGAGCCAGCTCCTCTAGGTCGAAGGGTTTAGGCTCAAGCACGAGCATACCGGCTTCAATCTTCGACAGATCAAGAACATCATTGAGAATCGACAACAGAGATTCCCCCGATTGCCGTATGATGGCGAGGTGCTCCCTTTGAACCGGCGAGAGGGATCCACGGTTCATAACCTGAGCCATTCCCAGCACACCGTTCAATGGCGTTCTGATCTCGTGGCTCATAACTGCCAAGAATTCACTTTTGGCATATGAGGCCGCATTCGCAGCATTGGCAGCATCCATCAGGCGTTTAGTTTGCCTCCGATCTCGCCAGATTGTGAGCGCCGGTGCCGCCAGCAAAATAAGCATCAGAACAGCAAGTGATGGTGCCACGACCCAGGCGAGATCCTGAGTGGGATGATCATAGTCCCAACTAAATCTTACGACGTCGCGACCTTCGCTATCCTTCAGAATAGCTGTGGCGGATTGGTGCACATTCGCGTCGAAAGGCGCCACTTCGACGTGCGGCCTCTTGATCAGAAAAGTATCCCTGAGCCATTTAATATAAGCGTCATCAATGGGTTGCACCGCAATGACGATGGGCGCGAGGCTGGAGGTTGGAAGCGTTTTACCGAAGTCAGGCTGGACGAGGCTTGCCGAGATCACAACAGGCGTATTAGCCATGGCCACGACGTCGGTCTCATTGATCGGTTTAGAGATCATTTCACCTTGGGCCGGCTTAACCACAAAGGGCCCACGTCTCGCCTCGCGAACGCGAAGGGTCCGAACGAGACCGCCAATCGCCCTATTGAGCGACGCCGGTGTCTGAGCACGAACCGGCTTGCCATCGACCCAGGCACCCATCACCTGACCGCGTCCCGAGATTAAATAGACCTCACGAACCGAGCAGGTGGTTGATAGGTATTGGACGATATTTGTAGAGGCCCAAGTCGGATCAAAGCGCCGTTCAAGATGAGCTACAGCTTCGTCCCAGAGCGTCTGCGGTACGATGCAGTCCTTGAGAGCGGCTTGTTTAAGAACGAGCCCATTGGAGACAAGCGCGCCTTCATGTTGGGCAGCGACACTGTCAATCCTGCTGGCCGCACTGACGAGGCCTATACCCAGGGCCGCCTTCGCTAGGACTGTAGCGGCAACGATCAGGATGACGGTCGTTTCAGAACCGTTGAACCGCCAGAATGGGAAACCGAAGCGTTTTTCAGTTGGCGCAATTGCCATCGCCTTACCCCCATTCTCACACTATGAAAAATAGAGGCAAAGCGTGAGCAAATCTTTACCAACGAGGCCGCGGGGACGCTCTGGTTCGAATTCGGCGGCACGGCGATGACACCCAAATCCATCGTCCAGCGACACCGGGAATTTGCTCCAAAACTACTGAAGCGGGATGCCTATTCATCAAACCGCAAACTGAGCTGTGCAGATGACGCCTTGAAAGGACCTTTGCCCGGGTTTTTGTTTTTGATCGGGCGCTTTCGGCTTCCGTGCTTGCGGTAGACGTCTTGTGCTGCAGTCTTATAGCCTTGTTCTTGTCTCAAGGCTGTCAACCGGGCCCTCGCCGCCCGTGCCGCCATTTGTGGATCAATGATGGCTTCTCGATAGCCGTCAACATCCCCTTCCCGCCAAAGCCAAGGTGTCTGCAGAAAGGCTAAGGGGGTATTCGCCAGTTCAGGAATCCATTTACGCGTAAATCGCCCGTCAGGGTCCTGATCTTGGCCCTGTTTGACAGGATTGTAGATGCGGGGGGTATTGATGCCCGTTTGGCCTGATTGCATCTGCACCTGGGGCCAGTGAATCCCCGGCTCATAGTCACTAAACAGGCGCGCCAGCCGTTCGCCGCTCGCATGCCAATCCAAACCTAGATGGTAGATGGCAAACGACTGGACCATGGCTCTCATCCTGAAATTCAGCCAACCCGTGGCAATGAGGCTGCGCATGCATGCATCGACGAAAGGGATCCCGGTATTGCCCGAGGCCCAAAGTTCGAGCGTTTCATCGTTTGGGATCATCTCAGCCCGTGCGAGTTGATGGACGGGATGAAAGGAACGGATTTCAAGCTCCGGTTCGCTTTCCAGTTTCTGCATGAAATGCCCACGCCAATGCAGCCTCGCGATAAGGCTGTCGACCGCAGTCACCGGGATCATCCGGCGATCTGATGGCATTTCGACAAGACGACGCCGCGCGGCGTAAAGATGCTGAAGGACCTCTCGGACAGAGACTGCTCCCGTGGTTAATGGCACCGAAAGTCGCGAACAACTCTCAGCACCACTGAGCGGACTAGACATGCCACGGCGGTAGTTCGCGCCTCGACCACTCAGAAAACTTTCGATCAAGCCAAAGGCGCACTCGCGCGTTCCCGATTGCGGCGCGTCGCACCCGTCATCGGTAAGGCCCAGCCTTTCCATTGACGGGAGCGCAAGAACCTTTGCGCCTGTCACACCGACGAGTTGCGAAGGTTCAGGGACCACGGGTTCGGCCATAAAACGGCTATGGTGGGACGCCCACTGGTCCCTCGCCCGAGGGCCGCGGATTATTCCTGTCTGACTATATTCAACAAAAGGAATGCCCTTTGACCGGCAATACGCACGCACTGCGTTATCGCGCTGAAAAGTCCAGAGATTGCCCGTTTCCTCGTGAGCTAGAAGTCTCGAAATGCCGACGGAGGCGTGAATTTTTTCAAGGACATCAACAGCCTGGCCTACGCGGATGATCAATGGCGCGCCAAGGTGGCTAAGTCGGCGAGACAGTTCCTGAACCGCAGACTCCTGCACCAACCATTGACGTTTTGAAGTGTCAGGGAGCGCCCAATACTGAGGCTCCACCACATAAAGTGGGAGAACAGGCCCGGCAATGGCAGCCTCCGCCAAGGGGCGATGGTCGACCGTGCGTAGATCACGTTTGAACCAGACCACCTGGATCATGGAGTTGCCCCGACAATTGGCTCCGACCACAGTCTCCGATAGGCGCCATCGGGATCATAATCCTGCGCCTGTTTATCAGTGTTGAAGCGCCGATCTGGGCGCGGATCTGCGCCACGTCCCGAAATGTAGAGCCAGTTCCCGTGATTGCTGTAGACGTCGTAGTCAATCAGTTGGGATTCAAACCAAGCCGCCCCTGCCCGCCAATCACAGCCAAGGTCGTGAACCAGATAGCTCGCAACGATCTGGCGCATTCGGTTCGAGAGATACCCTGTTGCAGCAAGTTCGCGCATGCCTGCATCGACAAAAACTTGGCCCGTCTTTGCGGCACACCATCGCTCGAATGCGTGTGGGTCATGGGAACTCAGCGGGCGATCACTTAGCCCTTTGGCGCGGAACAGTCGCGTGCCGTGCTTCAGGGTCCAAAACCTGAAGAAATCCCGCCAAAGAAGCTCGAACCATATCCAATAGGTGCTCTCGTTGGCGCCAAACCTCGCCTCGTGACCCTTTAGGTGCTCGAAGACTGTGCGCGCCGATAGAGCGCCCGTCGCAAGCCACGGCGACAGCTTGGTAGAAAAGGCAGTGCCGCTTAGCTGATTGCGCGTCTTTTTGTACGCCTGAGGTGCTGGGGAGCCGAAATAGCTCGCAAGATGCGCCAGGCCGCTTGCCTCAGCGCCTTCGAAAATTCCGGAGGCCCTTCGCGGATCTGAGCCACCCTCCAAACTCGGGGTTTGCCATTCTGAAGGTGGGATCGTTTCATCAATTGGCGGCACCGACATGAAGCGGGGTTTTTGCCGGATCGAAGGTCGTGGTGAAATGCCAGAGAGTTCGACGGCTTTTCGAAAGGCCGTGAAAACGTCCGGCATCGCGTCAATCGGGAACGGAAGGTCGGCAGGATCCAGCAAGCTGGACTGCCATTTGTCCTTCACGGTGAGGCCCGAGGCTCGCAATGTCGCGACCTCTAAGAGTTCCTCTGGCGCAGCAATCGCCTCGCAATAGATTGTTGTCGCGTGGAACTGCTCTGCAAGATGGCAGAGACCCTTGTTGGCATCCCCATCGAGGACGTGAAGCCTCCCCCCGCGGTCTGCAATCGCCTGTCCCAATCCAAAAAGGGCTTGGTTTCGAAACTTCAACCGATGGATCCCCAATCGTGGGAAACCCCAAGGTGTCATCGCAACCTCTTGCGGTGACCTGATAAAGACAAACTCCACTGGATCGGAGGCCTCGCAAGCCTCTGAAAGCGCAGGATTATCCGTCAGCCGCAGATCATTTCGGAACCAGTAAATTGACGTCATCGCCGACAAACCCTTCGCCAAGGTCACACGCCAATCGTAACAACGGTCCGGCCCCCGAGAGATCAATGAGTGACCAAGGTCCCGACCCTGTGACCTGGTTTCGCGGCCTAGGACTGTAAATCTATGGCCCACTCATCTGCAAAAGCCACCACTGGCGGCACCTGTAGGCAATCGGCCTTATGAGAAATGGCGCGCCCGGCAGGGCTCGAACCTGCAACCCCCTGCTTAGAAGGCAGGTGCTCTATCCAGTTGAGCTACGGGCACTTAGGGGCCTTTAGAACCCTAGTGGGTCCAAGGTTGTTTGCGCCCAAAGGCAAAGTTGTCCGCATAGGCCTTAATGATCTTCTTGGCCGGCTTTGGATCAAAGACCTGAAAGGCGATGCCATGACGGTCCGCATAAGCAACGGCCTCGTCCTTGGTCTCGAAACTCAAACGCGTTTGGCCATCCATGTCGGTGGTCTGAGTCCACCCCATAAGAACGTCCTGGCGTCTGGCGGACTCTGGCGCAAATTCAAGAACCCAGGCCTTGGTCTTGGCCTTACCCGACTGCATGGCGGTTTTTGCGGGTTGATAGATTCGCGCGAGCATTTGGTCCCTCGTCCGCTCCTAGCTCGATGACGTGGTCGGGGCGGCAGGATTCGAACCTGCGACCCTCTGGTCCCAAACCAGATGCGCTACCAGACTGCGCTACACCCCGAAACCACGGTCAGCGGTTGCGATATAGAGGTTTGACTCATACCGCAATGCATCAGACTGCAGATGGGCTAAGTCGGGCGCTTTTGCATCAGTTTGAAGACGCCAGACGCCCGCACCACATCGCGTTTGCCCACATAGGCCCGGCCCTCCACAAACGCGACATCCCGGGTCGCCCGGGTGACATGGCTCTCGCCAAACACCCATTCCCCGACCCGAGCCATGTGCAGGAAGTCGACGGAGAGGTGAATTGTAACGGCAATGAGGCGGGTTTCACGGAAAACCGCCGCCGCCAGCAGGCCATCCATGAAGGCGGTCAGCATGCCACCGTGAACCAGCCCCAGGCCATTGGCGTGCCGATCTAGCGCAAAGAAGGCCTGCCCTGCCCCGGTGGCCAGACCCTCTTGATAAAAATAGGGCCCGTTGTGACTGGAAAAATGACCCCGGCCCTCCATCGCCCTAAATCCAGGGGGCGGGACAGGACTCTCAACGTCGTTGTCGGGCGTGCTCATCGGTGTGCGCCTTCCAGCGGTGAGAGTGAGATTTGATAAAGATGGGGCCACATCTTGCCAGTGACGAAGAGCCGATCTTGCACAGGGTCATAGGCAATCCCGTTCAACACAGCGTCTAAATCCCCATGCAGCAGGGTTTCAGGCAAGCCCGTCAGATCGAGCCAAGCCCGGACCCGCCCTGTGACTGGATCTATCCGGGCAATACGATTGGTCATCCAGACATTGGCGAATATCTCGCCCTTGACCCACTCAAGTTCATTCAGCCTCGTGACCGGTCGACCATCCGCCGTGATCTGCAAGCGACGGACAACCTTCAGGGATTTTGGATCGAGGAATTTGAGGGTGGCGGTCCCATCGCTCATGATCAGTTGCTTGCCGTTCTGCGTCAGGGCCCAGCCCTCGCCGGAATAGTGGAAATTCGACAATCTCTTGAAGGTCTTGCGATCCCAGACAAAGCCAATCTCGTCCTGCCAGGTCAGACTGTAAAGTCGATCACCCCAGTTCACGACCCCTTCGCCAAACACCTCAGCGGGGGCCTTTGCCGATTGCAGAACCGCGCCATCGGCAAGTCGCACCCGCCGAATACCGGAGGCCCCTGTCTGCCCGGTGCTCTCAATGATGTCGCCGTCTAGATAGAGCAGCCCTTCGGTAAAGGCCCCTGTATCGTGGGGGTAGACACGCTGGATTTTGTAGCCCCCAACAGGGACAGCTGCATGTGTTGAGGCGAAGCCTAAGAAGGCCAAGAGCAAGCCTGCCAACTGTGCGCGCAAAGTGAACCCTTCCAGACGAAACGTCAGCCTATGCCTAGCACGGTTCTACAACGGGAGGGATCAGCCCTGACCAATGGCTTCCATGTCAGCCACCACAAGCCCTTTGGGGCCGTCAGCAAACCGCACCATAATGTCGTCACCCGGCTGAATGTCTTCGACCCCTGCGCGCCTTAGGGTCTCGATATGGATAAATATATCTCCGGGTGCTGCATCTCGCACTACAAAGCCGTAGCCTTTTGTCCGGTTGAACCACTTAACCTTTGCCCGCTCAAAGGTCCTCCCATCCGCAGCAGGGCTTACATGTGCCCGGGGGGTATAGGCAGGCCTCTGCCGGTCATGCCCGCGATCGTGCCGATCATGGTCCCGCTGAAATCCGCGATCGCCTCCATCATGACGACGCTCCGGAGCCGGCGTTGCGGTGCTTTCGTCGAGGTTGAGAACTTCAGACACCTGCCACCCTTTTGGGCGCTGGACCACATCACAGGCGATCAGGGCTCCTTCCGGGGCCGCCTCATATCCTGCGTTTCGCAGGGAGGTGACATGCAGGAGGACGTCCTTCATCCCTGTCCGACTGGGATCGTCAGGGACGATAAATCCATAACCTTTGCCCGCATCGAACCACTTCACGCGCCCGCTCACACGGACGGAAAGTTCATTTGGGCCAGAGTCTTCGTAGTCGTAACCAGCCATTTGCCCCTCTGGCGTGCTCTTCCCCGAACCCGTCGGAACAAGCCGTCAACGACTGTGTTCCCCTGAAAGGAGAACCGTCAATGGGGGTTTTGCGTGCGCCAGATCGATTTTCGCTTAAATCGACTGTTACAGGCGACTTTCTGAAGCGCGATGGCAGTCCCTAGGGGAGTCGAACCCCTCTCTCCAGGTTGAAAACCTGGCGTCCTAACCGATAGACGAAGGGACCGCAGACGCGAGAGCGGGGTCTATATCCGCCTTCCGGGGGGTGTGCAAGTCAGGCGGCGCATCCTTTTTACGATCCTGGCGCTGACGACGCCCCCAGAGCCGTCCTGGGATCCGTCGCGCCCTAACAAGCTGTGCATATTCATCCTAGCCGGACAGGTTTTCGCGAAGACACCGCGCATCAAGGGCAATTTGGCCGCAGGCAGGGCAAAGGTCTGCGGGTATAGCTCAGCCAACCCGCCGCGGATCAGCGGCATCTTCAATTTCTAGCTCAACCCCCTGTCGGCCCTGCCAATCATCGGGTTTAAGCCGCCCGACCAGGTGGAGCACCCCTGACGCCCCCAAGAGGGCACGACCGAGATCGGTGTCCTCCGCCCGCCAGGCCATGGCCTTCAGCTTTCCACCAGTGTTGTCTGTCAGGGTAACTCTTACATGCCCGCCGCGCAGGACCATGGGCCGCTCGACGCGGACATCTGCGAGCGCAAACAGCGGCTCTGGATTGCCTGGGCCAAAGGGCGCCATTTGCTGAAATGAGGCATAAAGGCCTCGATCCGCGCCCCTTGAGGTGATGAGGGCGTCCACCTCCAGGGCGTCAGTGGCGGTGGCGATTTCACTCTCCTCGGCCACGTGATGGCAGAGGAAATCTCGAAGCTCGGGAATGTTGGCAGGCTTGACGCTGAGCCCTGCCGCCATGGCGTGCCCGCCGCCAGCCATGAGAAGACCCGCCTCGTAGGCCGCCTGGACCGCCCGTCCAAGATTGACGCCAGGCTGGGAGCGGCCAGACCCCTTCCCCACGTCCGCAGCGCGATCAATGCCGACGACCACCACAGGCTTACGGTATCGTTCCCGAAGCCGCCCAGCGACAATGCCTATCACCCCCGGGTGCCAATCATCCCCTGCGACGAGAATCATGGGGGAATCGCCGAAATTGCTTTCGGTCTCAATACGAGCAACAGCAGCGTCCAAGACCTCGCGTTCAACATCCTTACGGGAGGCATTCAGGGCGTCTAGCTCGGCGGCCAGATCGGCGGCCTCTATAGGGTCCTCCGTCGACAGAAGCCGTGCGCCAAGGTCAGCCCGGCCAATGCGCCCACCAGCATTGATCCTGGGCCCCAGAACAAAGCCGGCATGGAAGGTCGTCGCTGGACCCTGAGACTTAGCCACGTCCAGCAGAGCTTTAAGGCCGATGTTTGCCCAGTTGGACATGACCTTGAGCCCTTGGGTCGTCAGGGCACGATTGAACCCTGTGAGCTCCGTCACATCACAAACTGCCCCCATGGCCGCAAGATCCAGCCAGGTGCGAAGGTCAGGCTCTGGCCGGTCTGCAAATAACCCTCGCTGACGTGCCTCTCTATTCAGGGCGGCGAGTAGAACAAAGGTCACACCGGCTGCCGCCAGATTGCCCTGGCCCGACATGTCTCCTGGGCGGTTTGGATTGACCAGAGCCGAGGCGGGCGGAACCTCGCCGTCGCGCATAAGATGGTGGTCAATGACAACCACCTCAAGACCGATTTCCACAGCATAGGCGATGGCGTCCTGGGCCGCTGCGCCACAGTCCACCGTGATCACCAGTTCCGCGCCCTCGGCCTTGAGACGCCTAAAAGCGGGAGGAGATGGGCCATAGCCCTCAGTAATTCGGTCTGGAACATAGATGGGCAGGGTCTTGCCCATGGCCCGCATCCAGCGGACCAGCTGGGCGGCGCTGGAGGCGCCATCCACGTCATAGTCTGCGAAGACGACCATGGGCCGGTCGCGGACAACAGCGTCAACCAGAATCTCCGCTGCCCGATCCATGTCCATAAAGCTGGAAGGATCGGGAAACAGGGCCTTAAGGGTCGGGTTGAGATAGGTCTCCCCTCCGGCCTCTGTCACGCCACGGGAGGCCAGGGCTCGGGCAAGGGGCTCCGACAGGCCTAGCTTAAGCTGGTGATGGCGCACGACCGCATCATTAGACGGTCTTTGTCGCCAAAGCCGCCCGGTAAGCGAACGCGTGACTCCGAGATAGCCCGTCGTCTCAACGCTCATAGATTTAGACCGGTCGCTTCATCCGCACTTCGCGCACTGTCCGGGTGGCCGAATTCATCACCAGGCTGTGGGTGTGAACAAAGCCGCCCTCATAGCGAACACCGTCCAACAGAGCGCCATTTGTAACGCCCGTCGCGGCAAAGATCGCATCAGCGCGAACAATCTCATGAAGATCATACTTACGGTCGAAATCGGTAATGCCAACGCGCTTGGCACGGGCCTTCTCGTCAGCGTTCCGGAAGATCAGGCGCCCCTCGAATTGGCCACCAACGCACTTCAGAGCCGCGCAGGCCAGCACGCCTTCGGGCGCGCCCCCCTGCCCCACATAGAGGTCAACCCCGGTGGTCGGATCAGCGGTGTTCATGACACCAGCCACATCCCCATCAGTGATCAGATAGACCCGGGCACCGACGCTGCGAAGATCGGCAATGATCTCGGCATGACGGGGACGGTCCATGACGCAGACGGTAATGGCAGAGGGATCAACCCCTTTGGCAGTCGCCAGGGCGCGAACATTTTCACTGGGCGACTTGTCCAGATCAATGATCCCGGCCGGATAGCCGGGGCCGCAGGCGATCTTGTCCATATAGGTGTCGGGGGCATTCAGCAGGGTGCCCTTTGGAGCCCACGCCATGACGGCCAGGGCGTTGGCCATTGCCTTGGCGGTCAGGGTCGTGCCTTCCAGCGGGTCCAGAGCGATATCGATCTTGCGCGGACCACCCTTGCCGACCTTCTCGCCGATGTAGAGCATAGGCGCTTCATCGCGCTCGCCCTCGCCAATCACAATCTCGCCGTCAATCTCAAGGTCATTGAGCGCCGTCCTCATGGCGTCGACAGCGGCTTGGTCAGCAGCCTTCTCATCCCCATGCCCCACCAAGGCCCACGCGGCGATGGCAGCAATCTCAGTGACGCGGACGGCGTCCAAGACAAGCCCGCGATCTAGGTTTTCAGAACTCATTGGCGCCTCTTTCCGTAGTCCGCTTTCGGACCAACAGGTATTACGGGTTTTAGATCCGCGCTATGCGTAGAAGTCGAGGCCTATCAAGAACCGACGACAGATTTGCAATGCGCTCTATTGCAGCCATCAACACAGATTCGGCCACAGCGTGGGTAGTCAATACGATCGGAACGCCGTCAGCGTTTTCGACGGGCTTCTGTAAAAAGCTCTCGATGGACACCCCAGCTTCCGCCAGGGTCTCGGACACAGCGGCGATCACGCCGGGCTCATCCTTCACCATGAAGCGAAGATAGGCTCTGCCCATGGACTTTGAGGGATCCACTGGGGTGAACGGCTCTAATTCAGAGGCAGGTTTCTGAAAAACGGGCCTGACCGAGCGGGTCATGACATCGGCAATGTCCGCAGCCACAGCCGCCGCCGTAGGACGCGCGCCGGCACCAGGGCCCTGCACGAAAATCCGACCAATGCGTTTTCCCTCAATGAAAAGCGCATTCAAGGCCCCACCTGCCTGCGCAATAGGATGGGCCATTGGTGCCAATGATGGGTGAACCCGGACGAGGACGCCGTCCTCCGACCGCTCCGCCGACGCCACCAGCTTGACCCGATAGCCAAGATCCTTGGCAAGACGGATATCCATGAGATCAATCTGATCTATGCCTTCTACCTCGGTCGCCGGGAAATTCGGCGCACACCCAAACGCCAAGGCTGCCAAGAGCGTGATCTTGTGGGCCGCATCAAAGCCCCCGACATCGGTTGTGGGGTCTGCCTCGGCATAGCCCAGACGTTGGGCATCGGCCAATACGTCGGCAAAGGCCCGTCCGGTCGCCTCCATTTCTGTGAGGATATAGTTGCAGGTGCCATTCAAAATGCCAGCAACGCTTAGAATATCATCACCGACCATGGCCTCCCGCATGATCTTTACGGCCGGCACACCGCCCATGACGGCGGCCTCAAACAAGAGCGGAACGCCCTTCGCCTCAGCCAAACGCGCCAGCTCAGCCCCATGGTGGGCCAGCAAAGCCTTGTTTGCGGTGACGACGGGCTTCCCCGCGTGCAAAGCAGCTTCTACCGCGGCCTTTGCCGGACCCTCCGAGCCGCCAATCAATTCAACGAAGATGTCGTTGTCAGGGGACCGCGCCAAGGCGACGGGGTCGTCGAACCACGGAATATTGGAGATATCGAAAGGTCTGGGGCGAGCCCGCGTGCGGGCCGAAATACCAGTGACGATCGCCTGACCGCCCGTCGGTGAGAAACCGGGCCTTTCCAAAAGGAATTCCAGGAGTCCGCCGCCGACGGTTCCCAGTCCGGCTACGCCAATACGCCAGTCGGTCTTGCTCATTTTTTTGCCAAGGTGTTGTGCGCGCGGCCGAGAATCTCGTCGGCATTACTCAAGAATTTTTTGACGTTACGGGCAGCCTGGCGAATCCGATGTTCGTTTTCCACGAGGCCAACCCGCACAAAGCCTTCGCCATACTCGCCAAAGCCGACGCCCGGCGCGACAGCCACACCAGCCTCTTCAATGAGCAGCTTTGAGAACAACATGGCTCCAGCTTCCCGATAGGGCTCAGGAACCGGTGCCCAGGCGAACATGGAGGCCGGTGGCGACGGAATATCCCACCCCGCCCGCTTCATGGTGGTGATCAGCGTATCCCGGCGTTTTTTGTAAATACCGCGAATTTCTTCGACGCAGTCTTGAGGCCCGTTCAAGGCTGTGGCGGCGGCCACCTGAATGGGCATGTAGGCCCCGTAGTCGAGATAGGATTTCACCCGAGCCAACGCCGAGCAGATCCGCTCATTTCCAACCACCATGCCGACCCGCCAACCGGCCATGGCATAGGTCTTGGACAGGGAATTCACCTCAACCGCGATGTCCTTAGCGCCGTCAACTTCCAGAATGGAGGGGGGCGGATTGTCGTCGAAGTAGATTTCGGAATAGGCGATATCGGAAATCACCAGGAGGCCATGCTTCTTGGCAAGGGCCACCGCGTCCTTGTAAAAATCCAGGTCAACACACTGGGCCGTGGGATTGGAAGGATAGGACAGAATTAGGACGCTCGGCGCCGGGCTCGACTGGCGCATGGCGGCGCTGACACCGGAGAGATAGGCCTCTGGCGAAGGCGCAGGGAGATGACGGATCACGCCACCGGCCATGATGAACCCATAGGCATGGATCGGATAGGCCGGGTTCGGGCAGAGGATAACATCCCCAGGGGCCGTCAAGGCTTGGGCAAGATTAGCAAAGCCTTCCTTGGAGCCCAGGGTCGCAATGACCTCGGTGTCAGGATTGAGCTTCACGCCAAACCGGCGATCATAATAACCCGCCATAGCGCGGCGTAGACCGATAATGCCTTTAGAGGCGGAATAGCGACCGGCCTTAGGATCTCGGGCTGTTTCGATCAGCTTGGCGACGATGTGCTTGGGGGTCGGCATATCGGGATTACCCATGCCGAAATCGATAATGTCCGTGCCCTGGGCGCGCAGCCGGGCCTTAATGCGATTGACCTCTTCCAGGACATAGGGCGGGAGGCGTTTGATACGGTGAAATTCAGGAGTCATTTTTTAAGCTCAGGCCACGGGCTCCGCGGCGATTGGGAGCTGAAGTCATGCTTGCCATAGCCGCGGTTCCGGCTAACGCCAAGCGGGTTGAATGGTTTTAGCCCCCGCAAGCCCCTATCTTTTGGGCGGCGAGGGCGGCGTAGCTCGCCGCCGAAGTTCACGGGCGTAGGCTTCTGTCGCTGCTGTGGTTGAGGCGGCGGTGTTGAGGGCTGGCCCAGCATCACTCAGGGCCTTGGCGACGAACGACTCGGTGCCAGATAGCGTCCAGGTATTTTGAGCGGTGGCCTGCTCAAGCCTCTGCCGATCTTCCTCAGTGGCTCGTGCAGCCTGGCCCCAGGCCTTAGCAGGCCGAAGGCCTGTCGGTGCAGCGGGAATGTCGGCAAATGTGGGATAGCTGTGCTCAGCTCGGCTGATCGCCGCAACCTCTGCGGCCATGGATTTTCCGGTCGAAGCCGACTGCACAGATGTGCACGCGCTCAGCAGCAAACAGGAGGCAATCCAGGATGCCCGCCTTTTTTCGACCCGTGTCGCGAAAATTCTATTGGACGCGTTCATATCAAGACACGTCTTATGCCATGATCGCTTTCGAAGAAAGAGCGCGGACCTCGAGCGCGCTGCAAACCAAGGACAATCACCATGTCTGCGCGTGACGGTAAATCAGCGAAGCCAGGCTCCACAGCGAAAAAGTCCGTTAAGGCAAAGCCTAAATCCGCTCAGGCACGAACGGCCAAGCCACGCGCTCCAAAACCTGTCGCGATTGAAGTACCAGATCCTATGCCGTCTACCGGGGCGGGGCCAAAGCCAGGCGCAGCGAACGCCTTTGACCCCCAGCGTCTTTCAGCAGAGCAGATGGAGATAGTCGAAAAGCTATCAGCAAACTTGGCAAGAGCAGCCGTCACTGCCCAGGGCGTATTTGCTGAAGCAGCCCTGAGGCAAGCTGAGCGCCCAGCCGCCCTGTCCGCAGACCCCTTCCACGTCAGCGCCGCACTAACCGACGTCATGGGACGCCTGTCGGCTCAGCCGGAGCGGCTGGTGAGAGCGCAAGCCGATCTCTTTCAGAAGTATATGGAGCTATGGCAGTCCGCCGCCCGCAGAGCGTCGGGCGAAACCGTTCCCCCGGTGGTGGAACCGGCCAAGGGCGACAAGCGCTTCCTGGACCCCGATTGGAACGAAAATCCCGTCTTTGACGTCATCAAGCAATCCTACCTGGTCACTTCCAACTGGCTCAATGCCCTTGTCTCTGGGGTGGACGATGTTGAGCCCATGACGAAGCGCCGCGTCGAGTTCTTCATGAAGATGCTGACCGACGCCTTCTCCCCTTCGAACTTCCTCGTTTCCAATCCAGCCGCCCTTCGCGAAGCCATGGCAAGCCGGGGCGAAAGCCTTGTCAAAGGCATGGAAAACTTCGCAGAGGATTTTTCCAGAGGCGGTGGTCAACTGGCGATCAGCCAGACCGACTATGACATGTTCAAAATTGGGGAAAATGTTGCCACGGCACCAGGAAAAGTCGTTTTCCAAAATGAAATCATCCAGTTGCTGCAGTTTTCGCCATCGACACCGCAGGTCTATGAAATCCCGCTGGTGATTTTCCCGCCATGGATCAACAAGTTCTACATTCTGGATTTAAGGCCTGAGAACTCCATGATCCGCTGGCTTACGGATCAGGGCATCACGGTGTTCGTCGCATCGTGGGTTAATCCTGACAAAGCCCTCGCCGCCAAAACCTTCGAAGATTATATGCGGGAGGGCATTTACGAGGGCACGGCAGCAGCCATGAAGCAGGCTGGGGTAGATCGTGTGAATACGGTTGGTTACTGCATTGGCGGGACCCTGCTCTCCTCCACCCTCGCCCACATGGCAGCCAAGGGTGATGATCGCATTCAATCGGCAACCTTCTTTGCCGCCCAGCAGGATTTTTCCGAAGCCGGTGATCTCCTGCTGTTCACCAATGAAGACTGGCTAAAAGACCTTGAGAAAATGATGGACGCCGAAGGTGGCGTGCTGCGCGGCCAGTCCATGGCCGATACCTTCAATATGCTGAGGTCCAACGATCTGATTTGGTCGTTCTTCGTCAATAACTACTTGATGGGTAAGGAGCCCAAACCCTTCGACCTGCTGTTCTGGAATTCTGACCAGACCCGCATGCCTAAGGCGCTGCATCTGTTCTATCTACGCAAGTTTTATGGGGAAAACGCCCTCGCAAAGGGCGAGCTGATGATGGATGGGGTTAAGCTTGACCTCTCCACGGTAAAGACACCTGTCTATGTTCAATCCTCCAAGGAGGATCACATCGCCCCGGCGCGCTCCGTCTATCGCGGTGCCAAGCTGTTTGGCGGACCTGTGACCTTTACCCTAGCAGGATCAGGCCATATCGCCGGCGTCATCAATGCGCCCGTCGCAAAGAAGTATCAGCACTGGACCAATGCGAGCCTGCCTGACAGCGTCGAAGCCTGGATGGCCGATGCCGTGGAAACTCCTGGATCCTGGTGGCCACACTGGGCGGCCTGGCTACAGGAGAGATCAGGTCAGATGGTCGCCGCAAGAGACCCGGCAATGGGGCCCCTAAAGCCTCTGGAAGATGCGCCAGGGTCCTATGTGAAGGTTACGTCTTAGACCTAAAGACCAGCAGCCGGATAAAGACCACTATGGCACCGATGGGGGCGGTCGTGTGCACCATCCAGGGCGAGAGCGGGGATGGTCCACGCTCAAAGCCAAACCCGAAGAGGGTGAGTTGATCGGCAATCCACCGGATCGAGCCTAACCGCCAATCCATCCATGCTGCGCCGACCCCCACAAAGGCTCCCAGCATCCAGAGCAATCTCCAGGGTAAACGCCGAGCCCACAGGGCCTGAAGCATGGCGGCGATCATGAAGATTGGCGTGGCGACGGTCGCGGCAAAAAAGGCCCATTGGCCGAGTGACTTCTTGGGCCCGAAAAAGTGTGTTTCCGCATCGTCCTGAGCCGTCACTTCGATCGCCGTAATCGATAACAGCTTGAAGACCTTGCCGACCTTGTAAGGCCTAACATTCGGTTCGGATTTCGGGGGCTCAAGACGTTCGATACGGTCCACAGGGGTGGGACGCCCTCGGATAGGATCATAGACGCGACGCCAGCCATTTTGTTCGACCTGGAGATCTATGACCAAGCGCTTTGCGGGAAAGGTATAGAGGTAGCTGAGGTTAGACCTGTCCCAATGCCCCTTCACGACCGTCTTGTCTGACGAAATAAGTTTGATGGACCAGGGCGGATCAACGGGAAATACAGCCCTAGCCTCTTCAATCCTCTGGGCGTGAGCTGGGTCTGCGAAGAATGCCGGCGCAAGACTGCGATCAATCGCGGGCCAGTCGGCGCGCTGAATTGCGTCAATGGTCGTACGACCCATGCGATCGGCGTCCAGGTCGGCTGCCGGCAGCGCACAAGCGCTCAGAAACAGCAGAAGGCCCGCAAACCCTAACCACCTTGTCCGCCGCACTTTTAACCCTTTCTGGCACTCGCCGGCGGAACCTAGTGACGGCGCGCCCTCAGAGCAATCAGGCGGGAACAAACTTCAGGGCGACGCCATTGCTGCAATAGCGCAAACCGGTCGGACGCGGGCCATCATTAAACAGGTGGCCATGATGCCCAAGGCAGCGGGCACAGTGATATTCCGTCCTCGGGATCCCGATGGCAAAATCGGTCTTTGTCCCCAGCGCGCCCTTGATAGCCATAAAGAAACTCGGCCAGCCCGTGCCGCTGTCATACTTTGCGTCGGACTTAAACAGGGGCAGATCGCAGCCAAGGCAAACAAAAGTTCCTTTGCGATGCTCATTCAAAAGCGGGCTTGTGCCCGGGCGCTCTGTATTTTCGTGGCGCAGGACGCCATAGGCTGCGGCGGGCAATCGCTTCTGCCACTCCGCATCGGAAAGTTTACGCCATGGAGAGGCCGCAAGGGCATCGGCGGCCAGGGCAGTTAGAGGCGATAAGGTTGCGCCAAAAACAGCGGAACTGATCAAGAAGCCTCGGCGGCTCAAGGGGGCATTAATTTTCATAGCCCTAACTTCGCCCAATGCGATGCCAGGTTACAAGGCTTAAGCCTCTATTTTGGCAGCCCGTCGAAAATATCGCACATCAGGTGTCTTCTCTTCATTGCCCTGACCATCGGTGAAGGCTTCGGCACGGAAGCCATATTGCTCGTAAAAGGCTCTGGCACGGGTGTTTTGTTGAAAGGTCCAGAGGCGTCTCTCCCCGCCATCCTTCAGGGCCTGTGCCAGCAGGGCTGAGCCTAGGCCTTTTCCCTGATGGTCTGGATCTATGTAGAGGTGATCGATCCAGCCCTTATGAAAGCCGATATAGCCCACGACCTCGCCCCCGATCTCCGCAACCCAAACCACGTTTGAAGGCAAGAACTTGTTCTGCATGAACCAGAGGTCCTCCTCCGGCGTATGCAACTCCGGCAGAAAGCTCAGGGATATCCGCATAGCTCGCCTATGAACCCTGGCCAGGGCTGCCGCGTCTCCTAAGCTGGCTAGCCGCAGGCTCAAAGGCCCTCGGTCTCGGCCAGCCCCAGCATAAGGTTCAGGTTCTGCACCGCCGCGCCCGAAGCGCCCTTACCCAGATTGTCGAGCACCGCGACGAGACGAACCTGTTGACGCTCAACATTGCCAAAGACGTAGAGCTTCATCTGATTTGTGTTCCGCAGGGCCTCAGGATCAAGTTCGGGCACATAGCCCCCGGCTCCCGCCCTAGCCTGCTGAAGGCGCTCGCATTCCGAGGCGCTTGCAACCGAAATAAAGGCTTCGCGGTCATAGGCCTTGGCAAGATGATCGCGCAGGTCACCCGGCTTGGGTTTGTCATTGAGCGCCCAAAGGTGGAGCGGGACCTCAACAATCATGCCCTGGGCAAAGCGCCCGACAGATGGGGCGAAGACGGGCGGATGAGATATTCCAGAATAGCTCTGCATTTCTGCCAGATGCTTGTGAACCAGGGTCAGACCATAGGGCCTAAAGGCGTCCTGTGTCCCAGATGTGGGCGATGTTTCGAACTCCTCAATCAGTCCCTTGCCACCCCCGGAATATCCAGAAATCGCGTTCAGGGTGACGGGATAATCCTCAGGGATGAAACCCGCCGTCACCAAGGGCCGCATCAAGGCGATGAATCCCGTGGGATAGCAGCCGGGGTTACTGACCCGGCTTGAGGACCGAATGGCCGCGCGCTGGTCGGCATCCATTTCGGGAAAGCCATAGGTCCAGCCAGACGCAACACGATAGGCTGTTGAGGCGTCAATGACCTTGACCTTGCTCGAGGTGATCAGGCTGACGGCCTCCTTGGACGCGGCATCGGGCAGGCAGAGCACGACAGCGTCGGCCGTATTCAGCAATTCGGCCCGAGCTTCTGGGTCCTTGCGTTTGTTAGGATCGATGGAGAGAATCTGTAGATCGGACCGCCCAGCCAGGCGTTCCCGGATCTGTAGGCCCGTCGTACCCGCCTCGCCGTCAATGAATACCGTAGGGGTCATGATCTCGTCCTCACTATCGACCACCAAAGAAAAAGGGCGCCTCGGTTTCCCGAAGCGCCCTTGTCCTGCACGAAATCTCGCGCGGCTTTAGCGCTTCGAGAACTGGAAGCTGCGGCGGGCCTTAGCCTTGCCGTACTTCTTACGCTCAACAACCCGGCTGTCGCGGGTCAGGAAGCCATGGGGCTTCAGAACCGGGCGCAATTCAGGTTCGAAATAGGTCAAGGCCTTGGACAAACCGTGGCGGATGGCGCCAGCTTGCCCCGACAGGCCAGAGCCCTGGACAGATACGACAACATCGAATTGGCCGAGGCGGTCGGTCACCTCAAGGGGCTGGGCAATCATCATGCGCAGAACTGGACGGGCGAAATACACCGTCTGGTCGCGGCCATTGACTGTGATTTGGCCCTTACCCGGCTTGATCCACACCTTGGCAATCGCGTTCTTACGCTTGCCGGTGGCATAGGAACGACCCTGAGCATCGACCTTACGGACGTGGACGACGGCGTCGGGTTGCGGGTTGGACGATATGCTCTGCAGAGCGTCGAAACCAGTGGGAGCGGGAGCGTCGGTCATCTGTCTTACTTGCTCCGGACGTTCTTCGTGTTCATGGACGCGAAGGCGATGGTCTCAGGGTTCTGTGCTTCGTGAGGATGCTCAGACGTGCTGTAGATGCGCAGGTGTGTCATTTGCTTGCGCGCCAAGGGACTTTCCTTAGGCAGCATGCGTTCAACAGCCTTTTCAAGGATGCGCTCTGGGAACTTACCGCCGAGGATCTTATCGGCCGTGCGTTCCTTGATGCCGCCCGGATGACCGGTGTGCCAGTAGTAGATCTTGTCGGTCAGCTTCTTGCCGGTGAACTTCACCTTGTCAGCGTTGAGGACCACAACGAAATCCCCGCAGTCAACATTGGGGGTGTAGTCAGGCCGATGCTTGCCGCGAAGACGCATGGCAATGAAAGACGCAAGGCGGCCGACCACGGCGTTCTCAGCGTCGATCACAATCCACTTCTTCTCGACGTCGGCGGGCTTCAGAGAAGCCGTCGTCTTCATCATAGGAGCAATCCATAGGTTAGGTTCGCAAGCGACGCCCGCGAAGAGAGGCCGGGCAAGTAAGGCATGGGCACAAGCCTGTCAACACAAGTTGCGGCAAAAGTTCGGAAAAGCCTTGTAGCATAAGGGTTTTATCGAAGAGGTAATATGATACCGCGACTTCAGAGACGCCTTACACGCCAGGCAAATCCAGTGGCCAAGCATAGAACAAAGGCTGCCGTAATCTGATGCACCATACCTAGCACTAAGGGCACATGGGTCATCAAGGTGGCGACACCCAGTAGCGCTTGGACCACAACCCCCAAGGCCACGGCCAGGCCGACAACCTTCGCGCCGATTGGCAAAAAGGAAGATCGGCTAGCGCCCCATCCCATAAGACAGGCGGTGACTAATAGAACATAGGCCCCCAGCCTGTGGTGCAACTGAACTGCAGCCTGACTATGGGCCAGGGTCGACCAAAGGTCTGATCCCGCATAGCCCTCTGGGAACAGCCGACCATTCATCAGCGGCCAATCGTTGAAGACCAGTCCGGCATCATTGCCGGCGACGAGGGCTCCAAGCAGCACCTGAACATAGACCATGCCCAGCAAAATCAGGGTACCTCTGCGCCAAGGCCCCGGGGCCTCAACCCGCGACGCACCCGCCGCCGCTTCAAGGGCAGTCCAGACCAAACAAGCCAATAGGATGAAGGCCAGACCCAGATGGGTCATTAGGCGCTCAGGGGCGACCGAGACCCGCCCAGTCAGGCCGCTGGCGACCATCCACCATCCGACGATCCCTTGCAGGCCTCCGAGGCCCAGAAGGGCCACGCAACGCCAAATCAATCGTTTCGGCAGTTCCTTGCGGATGAGAAACCAGACCAGAGGCAAGGCGAAGGCGAGACCAACCAATCTGCCTAACAGCCGATGGGACCACTCCCACCAGTAAATAACCTTGAAGGCCTCCAGGCCCATGCCACGGTTGAGCTGAACATATTGCGGGATCTGTTTGTACTTGGCGAACTCAGTTGCCCAATCGGCGGCGTTAAGCGGGGGAATGGACCCAGTCACCGGACGCCATTGGGTAATCGATAGCCCAGAGTCGGTTAGTCGCGTGGCGCCACCTACGACCACCATGGCCAAGACCAGTGCTGCGACGATAAACAGCCAAACAGACACCGCGGCAGATCGGTCAGAACGAAGAAACGAAGTCATGGGCCTGTACGCACCAAAACGCGGGAAAATGCCCGAAATTTTCTCCGGGCGGGTCTAGTCGAGAACGCATAGCGCGTCCACGGTTCGTTCGTCGTGTTGGCAGACATTCTGCCGAACCCCGCGACGACAGCTCGGTTAAGGGAAAGTCTGATGGTGAGCGACCAAGGCCCCTTCGGCATATTGGCGATCGGCCTCATTTCTGGCTGGGTCGCACAGCGCGTTGTGGACAAGAGACTCAGGCTTTGGAACTGCCTGCTTCTGGGCGCACTTGGCGCAGTCGCGGGAGCTCAGCTTACTAGCATTCTTGGCTTGGCATTTTCTGGGCCCCTAGGAACCCTGGCGCTCTCGACAATCGGGTCGACATTTTTGCTCGCCATTTATGTCCTTTTGCGCCGTGGCTGATGACGACGGACAGGCGAGGTCCTATAGCGATCCCATGAACGCTCGATTGAGAAAACTCGTGGGAAGCTTCGGCCTTGTGGCCTTCATCGCGGCCTATGTTTGGGCTGTGCTGGCGGTTTCAGAACATCTGCCAGACAACACCACGATCAAGCTTATCTATTTTGCGATCACGGGCATGGCCTGGGGCGTGCCAATTCTCCCCCTGATCAGCTGGATGAACCGCGGCCGCTAAGGGGAATTCGCCGATGGTCGGAGCGACAGGATTTGAACCTGCGACCCCTTGACCCCCAGTCAAGTGCGCTACCAGGCTGCGCTACGCTCCGACATCGGCGAGCGGCCCTTCTAACGGCTTGCCCGGCGCGGGCAAGTGATTTCAGGCGGATTGCCTGTGCAAGATATCGTCTAGGCGCTGCTTTGTGGCCAAAAGCCCCGCGAGGGTGAGCTGCAGGCGCATCTGCGACTCGGCGTTTAGCGCGCGCCGGCCCCCGTGGGATTGTGGCTCAACATGCCATGGGAGGAGTTCAGCCACAGGCGCTGGGGCGATCGGCATCGGAGCGATCGGCACCTCAGTCGGGACGTGATCAGCGACAGTGGAGCTAAGCACCCGCTCCAAGCCGTCTTCCTTATAAATTTTCTGGATGTCCTTAATGGACAGACCATCATCATGAAGCCGGGCCTTCAAACCCTGCAGCATTGTCACGTCTTGGGGCCGGTAAAACCGTCGCCCCCCTGCCCGCTTCATTGGGCGAATAAATGAAAACCGCGTTTCCCAAAACCGCAGCACGTGCTGCGGCACACCGACTTCATCGGCCGCTTCCGAAATCGTGCGAAAGGCGTTGGGGCCCTTAGCCAATTGCCTCTGGACCTATTTCGCTAAGGCGCTGTCCACACGCGCCTTCATCACTTGAGACGCCCGGAAACCTATGACCCGACGGGGCTCGATGGCTGCGGGTTCCCCGGTCTTTGGGTTACGCCCCATGCGCGCGCGCTTCGCACGCACCTGAAACACACCAAAACCTGAGAGTTTGACTTGCTCACCACGTTCCAGCGCCTGAGCTGCGAGCTCTAAAGTGCGCTCAACAAGTTCAGCGGAGTCCTGACGCGTTAGGCCGACCTCTTCATGGACAGCTTCGCACAGGTCAGCTCGAGTCACCGTCGCGCCCTTCATCTCAGTCCCTTTTGGCCGAAGTTGTTCGCAGAGTGATGAACTGATTGTCGCATCCAGTCAAAGACTTCTGACCGTCCTTTGAGGAATTACAGCCGAACCACACAGGCGCCCCAGGTCAATCCACCGCCCATAGCTTCTAGAAGCAGGAGATCACCTGGCTTGATACGGCCGTCTGCAATGCCATGGGCCATGGCCAGTGGAATTGACGCAGCTGAGGTATTTGCATGGATTGCGACGGTGGAGATGACCTTTTTCTCGTCAATGCCGAGGCGCTTGGCCACACCTTCGAGGATACGCTGATTGGCCTGGTGTGGAATAAACCAGTCCACATCGGAGACAGAAATCCCTGCATCCGCAGCTGCAGCAACGACCGCCTCAGAGATATTAACGACAGCATGTCGGAACACCTGATTGCCCTGCATTCGCAGATGTCCAATTTGGCCCGTCGTGGATACGCCTCCATCCACATAGAGCAGGTCCTGCTTGGTCCCGTCGGCGCGCAGAGCAAAGCCGAGCAGGCCACGATCGGATACATCGCCCTCCCCTTCCTGGGGTTCGAGGACCACAGCACCGGCACCGTCACCGAACAGGACGCAGGTGCCTCGGTCGGTCCAGTCCATCAGCCGGGTCATGGTCTCCGCCCCAATCACCAGGGCGCATTTAGAGCGTCCCCGCGCGACGAAGCCGTCAGCTGTGGATAGGGCATAGACAAATCCCGAGCACACCGCCTGAACATCAAAGGCAATACCGATTGGACAGCCCAGCTTGCGCTGAACCATGGTGGCGACCGCAGGAAAGGTCAGGTCAGGGGTCGTGGTGCCGACAATGATCAGATCCACGTCTTCAGGCTTGCGTCCCGCGGCCTCCAAGGCCTTGCGCGCGGCCTCAACGGCGAGATCCGAAACGCCCTGGTCGGGAGCGGCTCGGTGGCGCTGACGAATGCCCGTGCGCTCAACAATCCAGGCATCAGTGGTGTCGACGACCTTAGCCAGGTCATCATTGGTTACGATATCTGCAGGGAGATAGGCGCCGACGCCGATTACGACACTTCTCAACACCTTATGCGTCACCCGATAACTCCTCGGCCTCGTCTACTGGCGCGGCCTCCATGGCCACCGTGAGGCGGGCCATATTACGTTCAATCTCTGAGGCGAAATCGCTCTTTGCGAGATCAATCGCCATCCCAATAGACTGGCCAAAACCTTGTGAATCCGCACCGCCATGGCACTTAACAACAAGTCCATTGAGGCCAAGGAGAGGCGCCGCCGGGGGCGGGCTCATCTTCTTTACAAAAACCCTAAGGGCGGGCCTCGCTAAAAGCGCACCGAGCTTCGCACCAAAAGTCGACGTGAGGGCAGAGCGCAGCTCTTCGACGATATAGCTGGCCGTACCTTCAGCCGTCTTCAGGGCCACATTACCCGTGAATCCGTCGGTCACCACCACATCGACCGTGTTCCTGGAAAGGTCATCGCCTTCCACAAACCCATGATAGTCGATGTCGAACTTTCCGCTCCGCAAGATAGCGTGGGCAAGCCTGACTTCCTCATGGCCCTTCACATCCTCAGAGCCAACATTGAGGATGCCAACCTTGGGTCTCGCAACCCCATGGGCAGCGCGGTGAAAGGCTTCACCCATAATCGCGAACTCGACCAAGCGTGCCGCGTCGCAGTCGATATTCGCGCCTGCATCTAGCATGGTCGAGACACCCCTGCGCCCGGGCCATTGGACCACAAGCGGCGGCCTCTCAATGTCGACACTCATGCGCAAAATCAGGCGCGAAATGGCCATAAGGCCACCGGTATTACCGCAGGAGACAGCCGCGCTGGCTTCACCAGACTTCACACACTCAATGGCGTTCCACATGGATGCGCCTTTACCGCGCCGAACGGCGTTGGCCGGCTTTTCGTCAGATGCGATCACCTTGTCGGTATGACGCACCTTGTAGCGATCTGTGAGGCTAGGCTGCTTGGCAAGCTCAGGCGCAAGAACAGCCTCATCCCCATGAATGATAAAGCTCAGGTCATCTTTAGAATTTTGCAGGGCCAGGGCCAGGCCAGGGATCGTCGTCGACGGTCCATGGTCGCCGCCCATGGCATCAATTGAAACCACCAGGGATCGGGTCACGAAATTGGGTCCATCCCGGTTGCCGCGTTCGCACACAGATTACAGGGCGGCGTCAAACATGCAAACCGCTGGGTCATGATTGATCCTTTTCCTTCAGCTGTTTCAGCACGGAGAAGGGCGACAGATCCGCACTCGGTGCTGAATAGTCGAACACGGCGTCTGGCCTTCGCGGAAACGGATCAATCGCCAGGGCCAAGTGCTCAAACAAGACATGGGCGAGGTCGATGACATCTCCATCCAGAACGTCTGGGGGGTCTGGTGCCTCTGGGTCGAGATCGACCTCACCGGCAATGGCCTCGATGGGCGTATTGGCACTGCCTTGCGGCACCACGCGCAAATCAATCTCGCCGCTAATGACTTGAATAAAAGGATCAAGGCTGACACCGCAGACCTGTTCCACATGCCCCTGAAAGCGTCCCGATAGCTCAGCGCCATCTAGCCAGCTGCGCACCATAATGCGCGCCCGCATGTCTGGCAGCGATACCAGCCCAAGGGTTTTTCCCCAGGCCAAAAGCGTCGCATCTGGCGGAACAAGGTCCAGGGTTTGAACGCCTCGCGCGAGATCAGAGAGCCTTATGGATGAGGTCCAGGTCACGCGACCGCCCAGGTAACCGTCCCACGGACAAAGTCTTCAAGAGCCTGTGCGGCCAGGCCTTCTTTTTGTTTGAGGATGTAACTGATGAGATCCTCAACTGGCGGAGATTCGATATCGGCGTAGACCGTTCTCGACACCAAGGCCCTGAGGTCGTCGGTATCTGGCAATTTTTCGAGAGCTGCGTGGTAGTTCTTCACCCGCCCATAAAAGGCTTCCCCCAGCCGCCGCATTTTCTTGCCGACTGTGAGATCGCCGACCCCCATTTCGCGCAGGGCATCATCAAGGGATTGGGTGTAGGCGTCAAACAAACCCTGAGACGTCTTGGCGGCTTCAGGACCCTGATTAACCAGACGATCCAAGATCAAGACCACATGTAGGGTATAGACCTCAAACCGTCCCTCCACCGAATCAGGTGCCGCAAGGTCGGCGTAAAGTCTCGGTGCCCGGGACTGCTGAACGCAGGCAGCGTAAAGCGACCGCCCCGCAATGACTGAAGGTTTTGGTCGGAAAATGCGATCCAAAATCATAATGGCCTCGTTTTCGCCCTCAGAGGAGTCTAGGGGCGGGATTGCAGTAAGGGCCTGCGAGCGATAGGTCAAAGCCCTGGAAAAATGAACAGGCCAACCATGTTCCGACGCACAGCAGCTTCCGTCCTCGCTTTATGCCTAATAGGTGCCTCTGGGTGTGCGCCGATCACGACATATTCGGGGTTCCAAGCGATCGAGGCCAATCCAAAAGATGTAAAGGTCGGCATCGATACAAAATCCTCTGTCAGAGGCCGCCTCGGCTCGCCGTCTGCGACCTCGACCTTTGACCCCAATGTCTGGTTCTACATTGACCAGATTAAGCAGACCGTAGCGTTCCAAAAGCCCATCACCACCCGCCGCGACGTGACCGCCATTTCCTTTAATAAGGACAGCGAGTTGGTTCTGTCTGTGAACCAATACAGCCTTAAGGACGGCAAGCTGATCGCCTTCAACGGTCGCGAGACGCCCACAAGGGGCCGCGAATTGACGGTGCTAGAACAATTATTGGGCACGGTCGGACGTGGGGGTGGCTTGCTGCCGAACCAGGATGAAGGCGCGCCAGGCAATCGACCCGGCGATCGCAGATAGGCCAAGACCACAAACCGACTTCGGTCACTGGATTAAAAAGAAAACGCCCCGGAGATCACTCTCCGGGGCGTCTTTATTTCGAGCCTTAGCTGAAGCCTTAGACGGCCGAAGCGTGAGCCAGGATCGCCAGCAGCAGCAGGGCCACAATATTGGTGATCTTGATCATCGGGTTCACGGCAGGACCTGCCGTGTCCTTGTAGGGGTCGCCGACGGTGTCGCCGGTGACAGCGGCCTTGTGAGCCTCTGATCCCTTACCGCCATAGTGACCTTCTTCGATCAGCTTCTTGGCGTTATCCCAAGCACCGCCCCCCGATGTCATCGAAATGGCGACAAACAGGCCTGTCACGATCACGCCCATGAGCATGGCACCCAGAGACGCAAAGCCGTTGGCCTTGCCCGCAATCTGGTTGATCGCAAAGAACAGGATCACGGGCGAAACAACTGGCAGCAAGGACGGCACAATCATCTCGCGGATCGCCGCTGCAGTCAGAATGCTGACGGCGCGACCATATTCCGGCTTCACTTCGCCGGTCATGATCCCTGGGTTCTCACGGAACTGACGACGAACTTCCTCAACCACGGCCTCAGCGGCGCGGCCCACGGCCGTCATGGACATGCCGCCAAACAGGAAGGGCAGCAGACCACCAAACAACAGACCAACCACGACGTAAGGGTTCGAAAGGTCGAAGGCGACAGTCCCAAGGCCCGAGAAGAAGGAGCCTGGCGTTGCGCTGGCCGCGAAGAATTTCAGGTCTTCGGTATAGGCCGCAAAAAGCACCAGGGCACCCAAGCCAGCCGAACCAATGGCATAGCCCTTGGTGACAGCCTTTGTGGTGTTGCCAACGGCGTCGAGCGCGTCGGTGGTGACGCGAACTTCCGGAGGAAGGCCAGCCATTTCAGCAATGCCACCGGCATTGTCGGTCACAGGACCGAAGGCATCCAGGGCGACGATAAAGCCGGCTAGGGACAGCATGGAGGTGGTGGCAATGGCAATGCCGAAGAGACCGGCAAGACCGTAGGTGACGATAATGCCAACGATGATCACGATGGCAGGCGCCGCAGTGGATTCAAGGCTCATGGCGAGGCCCTGAATAACATTGGTGCCGTGACCGGAGACACTGGCCTTAGCCACCGACTTCACCGGACGGAAGCCCGTGCCGGTGTAGTACTCGGTGATCACGACGATCAGTGCCGTCACGACTAGACCCGCAACGCCGCAATAGAAGAGGCTGTCAGCGTTGAAGGACTTATCGCCGACCGTGACCGTGGTGGCGACGAGCTTGTGGATCACATAGTATAGCGCGCCAACCGACAGAACGCCGGTGACGATCAGACCCTGATACAGGGCACCCATGATGTTCTGCGACTTGCCCAGACGCACGGCGAAGGTGCCGATGATCGAGGTGACAATGCAGATGGCGCAAATAGCCAGAGGCAGGACCATCATGTTCGAGACAATTTCGTTCCCGCGGAAGAAGATCGCAGCCAGAACCATGGTCGCGACAGTCGTCACCGCATAGGTTTCGAAGAGGTCAGCAGCCATGCCGGCGCAGTCGCCGACATTGTCGCCCACGTTATCAGCGATGGTGGCTGCGTTGCGAGGGTCGTCTTCCGGAATGCCGGCTTCAACCTTGCCCACCATGTCGCCACCGACGTCCGCACCCTTGGTGAAGATGCCGCCACCGAGACGCGCAAAGATCGAGATGAGCGAAGCACCAAAGCCCAGGCAGACCATGGAGTCTTGCACTTCACGGCTGGTGTTTTCCAAGCCCATTGGGCCTGTCAGGACCGCATAATAGCCCGCCACGCCGAGAAGGGCGAAGCCTGCGACCAGCATGCCGGTAATGGCACCGGAGCGGAAGGCCAAGGATAGCCCGCGAGCCAGGCTCTCAGACGCGCCCTGCGCCGTGCGCACATTGGCGCGCACAGAAATCAGCATGCCCACAAAACCAGCGGCACCCGACAGGATCGCGCCTGTCGCAAAGCCAATGGCTGGAAGCGTACCCAGGAAAAAGGCCAGGGCCACCAGAATGACCACGCCGACAATGCCGATCGCGGTGTACTGCTTGTTGAGATAGGCCTGCGCGCCCTCTTGGATCGCGGCGGCGATTTCTTGCATTCGCGCGTTGCCAGGCGAGGCCTGCATCAGCGATGCGGTCTGGACGATGCCGTAAAGCACCGCCAGTGCGCCGGCACCTATCGCCAGCATAAGCTCAGGATTCATAGATGGATCGCCCCTTCAAGACTACGCGAGGTTGGGTGACAGCGACGAAATGCGCCGATCTCCTAATTTCCAACCCCTTGGTTTCCCCTCATATCGGCATCCCCGCGAACGGGTTGCCACATAAAGACGGGGGAAAGTGCCAAAACTGAAGCGCCCATGCAATGTCTGACGTGAATCAGGTGCAAACCATTCTTAGGGACGGATCTCAGAATTGCCTCTCAGGTCGGTCATTTTTGGCAATCCCATGCGTCTTTTTGGCAATTGGGATACGACCTCAACATTTTTGATCATGCCGGGTCCCATAATTCTGAGGACTTCAGGATAGAGCACAGCAACCACTCGCGCTTCATCCACCGCGAGATAGTCCTTTTTCCCCGTGAATGGGGTTCGAGATCCAACGCGAACCAAGGCATCGCGAAAATAAGGTTCTTTGGCACGTACCTTCAACATGTCCGCTGACTTGGTCAGGTTGATCCGGACGACAGTGAAGGAATAATTGACCAGACGCCCCTCCGCCACAATCGGCAACGCGACCGGAGTGAGGTCAATAAATTCCACTCTCGGCGTTTTTTCCTTCTCTTTTCCTTTTTCAGCACCGTGCGCCGGGCTGCAGAAGAGGAGTGCAAGAATAAGAAGGAGGTGCTTTTTCATGCCCGATACTCTGCAGCTGATTTGGTTTCATTTTCCTTGATAAGGTTGAAGATTTTGCGATGTAAAGCGATCATAGCTCACGTGCAAATATCCTTCAGGAATGAACCCACCCGCCTGGACCAACCTCCAAAACCTCTGTGCCGAAAACAATTTCTCTCCCGCGGTCCAGGACCTCACCTACGACCGTCAGCCCAAATTCATCTACGTGTTCTGGCCTCACAGCACAGACTAACTCGTAGTCATCACCTGCCGTCGCCAAGCGTAAACTCGCAAGAGCCGGTTCTGATTGGGTCGCAATCCAGTCCTGCGCTTTTTGGCTGACTGGCATTTTTTCTAGGTCCAACCGAAATCCCAAACCGCTAGCCAGTGCGATCCGTCCAGCATCGGCGATCAGGCCGTCCGAAATATCGGCTGCCGCGCTGGCAAACCTACGCAGGTCATCCCGAAGATCCAATCTCGGAACCGGCAATCTAGGCCCCTGCCCGAGCCCCCAATCTAGCCAACCGTCTCCAATTGTACCGCTGACAACGATGAGATCACCAACCGAAGCCGAATCACGCCGGACCGTCCCCCCTGCCGGGACCCAACCCAACGCCGTCATCGATACTGTTAGCGGCCCTGGGGTTGAAACCGTGTCGCCCCCTAGGAGACTGACATCAAATTGAACGCCATCAAGCTCGAGGCCCTTGGCGAAGGCCTTGCGTTTCGGCCAATCAAAGTCTGGCGACCAACCCGTCATCAGAAAATAGCCGAAAGGTTCTGCACCCTTTGCCGCGAGATCGGATAAATTGGCCCGCATGAGTTTCTGCGCGATTAGTCCCGGCACCTCATCAGCCCTGAAATGTACTCCCGCCACCATCGCGTCCTTGGTCATCACCAGGTCCCAACCAGGGCGAGAGGGAATGACCGCGACATCATCTAAAAGGCTTAAGGCTTCAGGTGCCCCTCGGGTGAGCGGCCGAAAAAGCTCCGCAATCTGGCCAAACTCATCGGGCGTGAGTTCAGGCCCTGACATCCTGAGCCAATCCGTCAAGGGCACCGTTTACGAACCCTGGTTCTGGACCCTCGAAAAAGGATTTTGCCAGCTCGACATATTCATCGAGAACCACTTCCGAAGGCACGTCGAGGCGATAGGTCAGCTCAAAGGCCCCAGACCGCAAGATTGCACGAACGGTCGCATCGAGTCTTTCCAGGCGCCATCCAGACGCAAGCCGCTTGACGATCGTCCCATCAATATCTCGCTGGTGTTCGACCACACCGCGCACGACCTCTGCAAAGAATATCTCGTCAGCTGCGGCCATCGACGGACTGTCTTCACCTTCCATGACCCGGTCGAACCGGTGCTCCGAGAACTCGCGGATGACGGCCTCGACCCCTGCCCCCGATACTTCCATTTGGTAGAGAGCCTGAACCGCCGCAAGGCGGGCGACAGATCGCGCCTGCTTACTGCTCATCGTGTGTGACCGAGCAGCCGCTTACGAACCTTAATCATTTCAAGCGCCGCTGAGGCCGCGCCACCGCCCTTATTCAACTCCGTCGACCGGGCGCGAGCCAAGGCTTGGGCTTCGTTTTCGACCGTCAGAATGCCATTGCCGATGGCAAGCCGCCTCATGATGGAAAGGTCCATAATCGCGCGTGCGCTTTCATTGGAGACCACTTCGAAATGGTAGGTTTCACCTCTGATGATGGTCCCCAAGGCGACATAGCCGTCATAACGCACCCCTGCGGGGCGATGACCGCCTTCCTCGGCATAGGCGATGGCTCCAGGAATTTCCAAAGCGCCCGGCACCGTCACCACGTCGAAATCGGCATCATGAGCCGTGAGCATGTCTTTCGCGCCCTTAAGAAGTTCGTCGGCCAGATGGTCGTAAAAACGCGCCTCGATGATGAGGATGCGGGTCTTGTCGGCAAACATAGGTCAGATCCTGTTAGATAGGCAGCTTTAGGCGGTTTCTCGCCAGCGCGCGAGATACCGTGCAAGCATATCGATCTCGAGATTGACCTGAGCGCCCACAGACAAGCTCCCCAGGGTGGTCACATCCCATGTGTGCGGGATCAAATTGACCCCAAACACATCGTCTTCGACGGTGTTCACGGTCAAAGAAACGCCATCCACGGTAATTGAGCCCTTGGCAGCAATAAACCTGTGCAACGGTTTGGGCGCACGAACCTGAACCCTGTGAGATCCGCCTTCGCTGGCGATCGAGATCACCTCCCCGATGCCATCCACATGGCCAGAGACAATGTGGCCACCAAGTTCATCACCAACCTTGGCCGCTCGCTCCAGGTTCACCGGTCGTCCAACCTGCCAGTTCGACAAGGTCGTGAGCGACAGGGTTTCATTGGAAACCTCAACAGCGAACCAGCCCTCTGCCTTTTCGACAATTGTCAGACAGCAGCCAGCGTGGCTGACTGAAGCGCCAATATCCAAGGTCGCCACATCGTAAGAGGTTTCAATCTCAAAGCGCACGTCACGATTGGTTTCGGTAACAGCCCGCACCCTTCCAACGTCAGTCACAATCCCGGTAAACATCTAGATCCTCTCATAACGCTCCCAGGCGTCTTCGCCCAAGATTTCAAGACCCGTTCGTCGAAAGCGAGGGGACGCGGCAAGGCTGCCTAGCTCTAGGGCACCCACAGCTGATAGCCCTGTTTGCCCAAGTAAGATCGGCGCCCGAAACCACTCCAAAACATCAACCAAGCCGTCACCAAGAAAACTTGCAGCGACCTGGCCGCCACCTTCTAGAAAAATCCTGGCCAAGCCCTGGTTCCGCAGCGCGAGTAAAACAGCCGATGGTGAAGGGCGTCCTCCCTCACCAACCTGCAAAATCTTAACGCCGAGGTCCTGAAACATTGCCGACGGTGAGACGCACGTCAGCAGAAGGGTCGGAACGTCTCGGGCTGTTTGGACCAGCTTAGATGAAGGGGGCAATCGAAGGCGGGAGTCCAAAACAACCCGCACAGGCTGTTTGCCAGAATATCCCGCCAATCGTACCGTCAGATCGGGGTCATCAGCGAGGGCGGTTTCTATCCCAACCATCACGGCGTCGTGCTCAGCCCTAAGGCGGTGAACCTGCTCCCTGGCCTGTGGACCTGTGATCCATCGACTTTCGCCCGAGGCCGTGGCAATCCGCCCATCCAGTGAAGTCGCGAGCTTGAGGGTGAGCCGACTAGTGCTCATCCTCGCCGCCCTCGTTCAATCCTTCCTGACCCAGGAAGGTGGCGAACTCACCCGCCTCGCGGAAGTCACGATAGACTGAGGCATAGCGGACATAAGCCACGTCATCGAGCGCCTTAAGCTGCTTCATCACCATCTCCCCGACCGCAGAGGATGGCAGCTCGGTTTCACCGAGGCTTTCAAGCTGGCGAACGATAATTGAAATCATGCGCTCAATGCGATCCGGCTCAATGGGGCGCTTGCGGGTCGCAATGGCAATCGAGCGAGCCAACTTGTCCCGCTCGAACGGGGTTCGGCGCCCAGATCGCTTGAGTATGGTCAGTTCGCGCAGTTGCACCCGCTCAAAGGTCGTGAAACGCCCTTCGCACTCGGGACACATCCGCCGACGCCGAATCGCAGCCCCATCTTCCGAGGGACGACTGTCCTTCACCTGACTTTCAGCGTGGCCGCAAAATGGGCAGCGCATAATCTAGCCCTCTTGGCCAATCCAAACTCTATTAGGGGTATTAGCTGTAGATCGGGAAGCGTTTCGTCAAGGCAACGACCTCAGCACGCACCTTAGCTTCGATCGCTGAATTGTCCCCTCCGGCTGCAACGCCATCAAGGACCTCTCCGATCCACTTTCCAACCTGCGCAAATTCCGCCGTCCCAAACCCGCGTGTTGTGCCAGCTGGCGTCCCAACACGTAGGCCAGAGGTCTGCATGGGCGGAAGCGGGTCGAAAGGAATACCGTTCTTGTTGGTTGTTATGCCAGCCCGCTCCAGCGCGATCTCTGCATCCGCGCCGGAAACCCCTTTTGGGGTCAGGTCTACAAGCATCAGATGGCTGTCGGTCCCGTTGGAGACAATTTTGAAGCCAACCTTCTGCAAGCTGTCTGCCAGCGCCCGCGCATTTTCAACGACTTGATGGGCGTAAGCACTGAATTCTGGACGAAGCGCTTCGCCAAACGCAACAGCCTTAGCCGCAATCACATGCATCAGAGGACCGCCCTGCAGACCCGGGAATACCGCGCTATCGATTTTCTTTGCGAGCTTCTTGTCATTGGTCAGGATCAGGCCGCCGCGGGGACCCCTTAGGGTCTTGTGCGTGGTGGTCGTCACAATGTGCGCGTGTGGAAATGGATTGGGATAGGCACCGCCGGCGACCAGTCCTGCATAGTGAGCGATGTCCACCATCAGCAAGGCATCAACGCTATCAGCAATCTCGCGGAACCTGCCAAAATCGATGTGCCGCGAATAGGCTGACCCCCCAGCGATGATCACCTTCGGACGCTCAGCCTCTGCAACTTCGGCTGCTTGATCATAATCAATCAAGTGATCTTGGGCGCGAACCGCATAAGCCACCGGTCTGAACCACTTACCCGACTGGTTGACGCTCTTGCCATGGGTTAGATGGCCACCAGCCGCTAGGTCCATCCCCATGAAGGTGTCCCCCGGCTTCATGGTCGCCATGAACACGGCCTGATTGGCCTGACTGCCTGAATGGGGCTGAACGTTCGCAAACTCGCACCCGAATAAGCGCTTAGCCCGCTCAATGGCGAGGTCTTCAGCCACATCAACGACCTCACAGCCGCCGTAATAGCGTTTTCCTGGATAGCCCTCTGCATACTTGTTCGTCAGGACAGACCCTTGCACGTCCAGCACGGCCTTGGAGACGATATTCTCCGAAGCAATGAGTTCGATCTGATCCTGCTGACGGCGTTTTTCGCGCTTAATCACGTCGAAAATATCGCGATCCGTGTCTTCGACACCGGAACCAAAAAAGGCATCGGAGAGGTGTGCTGGGGCAATCGGGATCGTCATGCGGTTGATCTTTCAAGAATCGTGGCGCGGTCTGACCCGGTGTCTAAACCCATCTCAGGTGCAGACCAAACGCTGGGACGGCGCGCGGACATAGCGAAGCTGCAACCGAGGCGCAACCTTGGTCGTCGGCTAACCGATAAGGATGCTTCAATTTGCAGGACTTCTAGGCGAGACGCGAGGTTGAAGCTGCAAAGTCCTTACCTAAGCGGCATAGCCGCCGACCCGTTTGATATTGCAGTGCGCCCACAATTTTTCGAGCGCCTCGGCCAAATCATCCATCATTTGGTCGGTGTGGGCCGGCGACGGCGTAAACCGCAAACGCTCGGTGCCCCGCGGCACAGTTGGATAATTGATAGGCTGGACGTAAATCCCATAATCGCTGAGCAGGATGTCAGAAATCAGCTTGCAGTGGACAGGATCACCCACTTCAACGGGCACGATATGGCTTACAGAAGGCATGACCGGTAGACCCGCCTTGAGAAGCCGGGCCTTCAATCTCGCCGCCCGCTCCTGGTGGGCTTGGCGCACCTCATCGTGCTCTTTGAGGTAACGGATCGAGGCCACAGCGCCGGCAGCCAGGGCCGGAGGAATAGAGGTTGTGAAGATAAAGCCGTCTGCAAAGCTACGGATCGCATCGACGATCACCGCATCAGCAGCGATATACCCCCCCATCACGCCGAAGGCCTTACCCAGGGTGCCCTCGACAATATCGATTTCGGCCATAACGCCGTCCCGCTCCGCCACGCCCGCACCCCGAGGGCCGTACATGCCAACCGCATGGACCTCATCGAGATAGGTCATGGCACCATACTTCTTCGCGAGGGCCACGGTTCCCGCCATGTCGGCGATATCGCCATCCATGGAATAGACGCTCTCAAAGGCGATACATTTGGGGGCTGCGGGGTCAGAGGCCGCGAGCAGTTCTTCCAGGTGCACCAAGTCATTGTGCCGGAACACCTGACGAAGGCCACGGCCATTTCGAATGCCCGAGATCATTGAATTGTGATTCAGCTCGTCTGAAAAAACGATCAGACCGGGCAGGATTTTATAGAGGGTCGAAAGCGAGGCATCGTTCGAAACATAGCCGGAGGTAAATAGAAGAGCTGCTTCCTTCTGGTGAAGGTCGGCCAACTCGTGCTCCAACTCCACGTGATAATGGGTCGTGCCGGAAATATTGCGAGTGCCGCCCGATCCAGCACCGGCCTCTTCAATAGCCTTATGCATGGCGTCGAGAACGACAGGGTTTTGACCCTGGCCGAGATAATCATTGGAGCACCAGACGACAACGTCTGACTGGGTCCCATCATCCTGGGTCCAGGTGGCTTTTGGAAACTGGCCACGATGGCGCTTAAGATCGGCAAAAACCCGATAGCGCCCTTCTTTGTGAATCCGCTCCAAAGCGACTTGAAACGCGGCCTTGTAATCCATGGCTTTCAACGCCGACTTCGACACCAGAACGCCTGGCCCTTCGCCGGTTCCCTTACTTGTCGGGGCTTATCGCGCCGACCGAGGCAGATGTCTACAATCTCGTAAGTTCCTCAGGCTACTCCGTAGGGATACTGAGGTAAATTCAGCTCTAAATATCTCCGCGCAGCATCTGCAAGATCGCCGAAAAGTCCCGTCCGCCCCCGCCGAGCCGGTCATAAAGCGCATAGATAGCTTCAGCCTGAGCCCCGAGCGGCGTTGTGGCCCCAGACTTTGCGGCAGCTTCCTGAGCTAGTTTCAAGTCCTTCAACATCATAGCCGTCGCAAATCCGCCCTCATAATTGCGATTGGACGGCGCGCTTTCTACCAAGCCTGGCCAGGGCGCGTAGCTTGTGAGTGACCAGCATTGGCCCGACGACTTGGAGGCGATGTCGAAGAATTTCTCTGGGGCGAGATCTAACTTTTCAGCCAAGGCGAAGGCCTCGCAGACCCCGAGCATGGAAATGCCAAGAAGCATGTTGTTACAGATTTTGGCAGCCTGCCCTGCCCCATGATCCCCTGCCCTGATGGTTGCCCGAGACATGGGAGAGATCGCAGCCTCTATCTCGGGAAAATCAGCCTCATCGCAGCCCACCATGAAGGCCAAGGTCCCGGCCTCGGCCCCTGCGGTGCCACCAGACACTGGCGCATCGGCAAATCGAAAGCCTGCGGCTTTCGCATCTTTGGCCACCGCCCGCGCACTATCGACGTCAATCGTCGAGCAATCGATCAAAAGGGCACCGGGCTTGGCGTTAGGGATCACATGCTCGCTGTAAACGCTCCGCACATGGGGTCCCGCGGGCAGCATGGTGAAAACAATGTCAGCGCCCTTGACGGCGTTTTCGGCAGAGCTAGCAGCGCGACAACCCGAGGCGATGGCCTTGGCAAGCGCAAGCGGAGAAAGATCAAAGGCTTCGACCTCACGTCCGACCTTTACCTGATTGGCGGCCATGCCAGCGCCCATATTGCCTAGGCCAATGAAGGCGATCTGGCTCAATGTAACCCCCTTGAAAATATCCGCCGCGCCGAAGCGCGGCGGCCACAGCCCTTAAGATTTCGGGCGCTGGAACTTATAAATGAACTGGTCAGTATGGCCCCGCAGGGTCGGATCAAAAACCATCCTGGTGTGGTCGTCTTCAGGGTTGGCTAAGACCTTGCTCTCACCGATATATTTGAATCCTGCCGCTTCCAGCTGGGCACGGACCAAGGCCGGATCAATGCGGTGAATGGTATTGGCTGTCTGTACCAATGGCGCACCCGCGGCAGCGGCGTGGTCCAGGACAATAAAATAGCCACCGGGCTTCAAGGCATAAAAGATCGACCGGTTTGCGACGGCGATGTCCATCTTGAATCGGGTCAGGAATAGGTCGTGATAGTTCTGTGAGGTCCAGATCACATCCGCCTTGCTGGGCAAGTTGATCGCCCCGACATTGCCTTCGACGACCTTGATATTCCCATTCCCAGGCTCTGCGGCCACCGCAAGGATCGGGTTTGGTTTTGTGGCGTTGGGAGCTGGCGCGTTGATCACGGCAAACACCGTGCCCTTGGGGCCAACAGTTTTAGAGAAAATCCGGGTGAAATAGCCGCCGCCAGGTAGAAAGTCCGCCACGGCCTGGCCCGGCTTAATTCCGGCGAATTCCAGCATAATTTCGGGCTTACGATCTGCGTCTCGCTTGGTATCGGCTTCCGGTCGCGATTTATCTGCAACCGCTGCGACCACGGCAGGGGATGGTTTTGCTTCAGCAGTAAGGCTTGCCGCCGCAACGCTGGCGACGAGGGCTAGGAGCAGACTCATTTTCATTGGAAGTCTCCGGGTTTGAGGACGCATCGATACCATACCTTTGCCCCCTAGTCTCATGAGGTCCCTAGGTGAGCGGGACCCATTCGTCTTCCGGCGCGAGGGGCGCAAAAATCGCATCCAAAAGCTCTTCTGACACCTGTGAAACGCTGGCAGGCGTCCAGTTTGGCGCATTGTCCTTGTCAATAATCACGGCCCGAACACCTTCCTGAAAATCAGGAAGTTGGACAACCCTGGCACCAATCCGAAACTCGGTTGTCATATTCTCGGCAAAGCTCTTTGCCCGGCCGCCCAGCTCGAGCTGGCGGAAGGCCACCTTCAAGGTTTGTGGCGACTTCGTCGCCAGAACCGCCAACTGCGCTTGCGCCCACTCAGTCCCAGAGGTCTGCAGGGCTTCGAAGATACCTTCGAGGTTGGGGTGGCCAAAGGCTTTGTCGATCTCGTCTTGCACCGAGGCAATGGGTGGACGCCCGGCATCGCCTTCAAACTGTGTCAGCAGGGTTTCGACCCCGTCAGGATCGACCACGAGTGCCGCCTTGAAGGCATCAATCTGGGCAGAAGGAATGAAATCCGTCGCCATGCCCACCAGCTCGCAATCTGCGGCCTTGATACGAGCACCGGTTAGAGCGAGCCAAATGCCAATATGGCCGGGCATCCTTGGCAAAAACCAGCCACCACCCACATCAGGAAACAGGCCAATGCCAGTTTCTGGCATGGCAAACGTCGTCCTTTCCGTGGCGATCCGAAAACGGGATGGCGCAGCCAGACCGACGCCGCCGCCCATGGTGACGCCATCCATAATGGTCACAATAGGCTTAGAATAGGCGAAAATCAGATGGTTGAGTTGATACTCAATCCGGAAGAATTCCCTGGCCGCTGCGCCGTCCCCTGCACCACTTTCAGCCAGCATGCGGATGTCGCCACCGGCACAAAACCCACGCTCGCCCGTATGATCGAGAAGGATCAGCTTCACAGTAGGATCGTCAGCCCAAGCCTTTAGCGCCTGTGTGATCTGCACACACATGGTCGTTGTCAACGCATGCAGGGCTTGCGGTCGATTGAGGCTTAGACGCCCCACGGCACCTTCGGTTCGAACCAGAACTTCGCTCATTGACGTAGGAGCTCCCGGGCGATGATGACGCGCATGATTTCGTTGGTGCCCTCAAGAATTTGATGAACTCGCAGGTCACGAACAATCCGTTCAAGGGGATAGTCCTTGAGATAGCCATAGCCGCCATGGAGTTGCAGGGCTTGATTGGCGACCTCGAAACCAGCGTCCGTGGCAAAACGCTTGGCCATGGCGCAATATTGCGTTGCCCTAGAATCTCTGCGGTCGAGGGCGTCAGCGGCGCGGCGCACCATAAGACGCGCAGCCTCTAGCTCTGTTGCCATGTCGGCGAGACGGAATTGCAGGGCCTGAAAATCAGCCAGGGGCTGACCAAACTGACTTCGGGTCTTCAAATGGGACTGGGCAGCATCTAGGGCGCATTGGGCACCACCAAGAGAGCATGCTGCGATATTGACGCGCCCACCATCCAGCCCAGCCATAGCAAAGCGAAAACCCTCACCCTCGGAGCCGATGAGATTTTCCGCAGGAACCCGACAGTCATCAAAATTGACCTGAGCTGTGGGCTGGGAATTCCAGCCCATCTTGCGTTCCTGGGCCCCAAAAGAAAGGCCTGGGGTTCCCTTCTCGACGATGATGGCTGAAACGCCCTTGGCTCCCGGGCCGCCTGTCCTGGCCATAACGACATAGAGCTCGGACACGCCAGCCCCCGAAATGAACGCCTTAGAGCCATTCAGAATGTAAAAGGCTCCATCTCGAACCGCCGTCGTTCGCAAGCTTGCGGCGTCAGATCCTGAAGAGGGTTCCGTAAGACAATAACTTGCGATGAGGTCCATGGTGGTCATGCGTGGCAAATATTTTTGCCGAAGGGCCGCCGAGCCGAACCTGTCGATCATCCATGAGGCCATGTTGTGGATAGACAGAAAGGCCGCTGTTGAGACATCGCCCTGCGCCAGGGCCTCAAAAATGATGGCTGTATCCAGACGGCTGAGGTTTGATCCACCAACATCCTCCGCCACATAGAGACCTGCGAAACCTAATGCCGCTGCCTGTCTAAGGACATCGGTTGGAAAATGATGGTTTGCATCCCACATTGCTGAATGTGGAGCCAACTCCTCTCGGGCGAAATCCACAGCAAGAGTCTGCAAGGCTGTTTGATCGTCCGTCAGATTGAAGTCCATGGGGTCCCGTCCCTAGCGCTTACCCGGAGCAACTGACCCCAGAAGCGGGACAAGTCAACGCGACGCACTTGCATCCCCGCAAGGGATAAGTCACAGGCCATTTCATGACCCACACACCCCTAGCTGCTTATCCCGCCCTGCGCCTACGCCGTCTGCGCCAAGCCGATTGGATCCGTCGCCTTGTTCGGGAAACCGTTTTGACCCCTGCAGATCTCATCTGGTCCATGGTGGTCCATGAGGGCGAAGGCGAAATCGCTGTGCCGTCCATGCCGGGCGTATCGCGCCTTTCGGTAAAGGAATGCGCCAAAGCGGCGGTTGAAGCGCGCAAACTTGGCATACCTGCCATTGCGGTTTTTCCCCACATTGATGGCTCCAAAAAAGATGCGGGTGGCAAGCTCGCCCTAGATCCGGATGGTGTTGTGGCCCGGGCGGTTAAAGCCATGAAGGATGCTGCGCCAGAGGTTGGTATCATGTGCGACGTTGCCCTTGATCCCTTCACCGACCATGGACACGACGGCATCATTGAAGGTGGCAAAATCCTTAATGACGCGACCATCGAAGTCCTCGTCGCACAGGGTTTGATGCAGGCGGAAGCCGGTGCCGACATCCTGGCGCCCTCTGACATGATGGATGGGCGATGCGGTGCCCTGCGAAGTGCCCTGGAGGGTGCAGGCCATCAGGACGTGATGATCATGTCCTATGCGGCGAAATATGCCTCTGCCTTCTACGGGCCCTATAGGGAGGCCATTGGATCGGGAAAGCTGGGAACTGGAACCGTCGAAAACCCTGGAGATAAGAAAACTTATCAAATGGACTATGCCAACTTCGAGGAGGCCCTACGGGAGGTGGCCCTCGACATCGCTGAAGGTGCAGACATGGTCATGGTGAAGCCCGGCATGCCTTATCTCGACATTGTTTCGAAGGTCGTTGAGGCGTTCCGCGTGCCGACCTTCGCCTTCCAGGTGTCTGGAGAATACGCCATGATCAAGGCAGCGACCGCCAATGGCTGGCTCGATGAAGATCGGGCCATACTGGAGAGCCTGGGGGCCTTTAAGCGCGCGGGCGCAGCAGGGGTTATCAGCTATTTCGCCCCCGTCGCTGCGCGAATGCTCGGTGCCTAAAGCGTGATTGTGAAATACGTGCTCGGCCCCTCGTGGCCGGGCAGGTCAATCATCCCCTGGAACTGAAAGCCGACCTTTTCCAAGACCCGCTGAGAGGCCTTGTTCTCAGGCTTGGTGATGGCCGCTAGGGTTTTGAGTCCTAACACGTCTCGAGCATGGGCGATGGTCGCTGCCGCAGCTTCTTGAGCATACCCCTTGGACCAAGCTATCTCTAAAAACGCATAGCCCACATCTGGAAACTCAAGGCCTTCCCGCCGCACAAGGCCGCACAGCCCCAGGCTGTCGCCGGAATGGCGGCTGGTAACCCGCCATAGCCCAAATCCATTCTCGCGATAGCTGCGCCCCTGACGATCCTCAATATAGCCGCAAGCCGCGTCCAGATCGTAGATTTCCCGGTCGCCAATATTTTCCAGGAATCCGGGTTCATTGAGCAGCTGGAAAATAAACAATGCGTCCCGCTCAGCCTCCAGCTCATCAAGGATGAGGCGATCTGTCTCCAGGACGACCGTACTCATGGCTTTTCCAGGCGTGCCACCAGACTAGACGTATCCCACCTCTGTCCCCCCAAGGCCTGGATCTCAGCATAATAGCCGTCAACAAGCTGGGTCAGGGCCAGTTGGGCCCCATTGGACTTGGCCTCGTCTAAAACAAGTCCGAGGTCCTTGCGCATCCAATCCACAGCAAAGCCGAACTCGAATTTGCCTTCCGCCATAGTCGCCCAACGATTGTCCATCTGCCAGGACTGGGCAGCTCCCTTCGAAACAGCAGCGAAGACGTCGCCGGTATCCAACCCTGCACGCTTCGCAAAGTGCATGGCTTCTGCGAGGCCTTGCACGACCCCGGCAATGGCAATTTGATTGACCATCTTAGCCAGCTGACCCGATCCAGGCCCCCCGAGCCTGCGAACAGCCTTAGCAAAGGCGTTGATCACCGGTTCCGCCCGGGCAAATGCTTCAGGCTCGCCGCCGCACATGACGGTGAGCTGCCCCGATTCAGCGCCCGCCTGCCCCCCCGACACCGGCGCGTCGACAAATGCCCGTCCGACCAAAGCTGCGGCTTTGGCCATGTCGATAGCAAGCTTGGCCGAAGTCGTTGTGTGATCGATAATTATGCCGCCTGGAGCCATTTCCGGAAGGGCCTGTGCCACGACACCACGAACATCGTCATCTCGCCCAACGCAGAGAAAAACCATTTCCGCTTCGGCGACAGCGTCGGCAATCGTCTCACCAGCCCGTCCCGGAAAGTTTTCAGCCCACCGGATCGACTTTTCTGGGGAGCGATTAAAAACCGAAACCTCATGCCCCGCCTTAGCAAGGTGGCCTGCCATAGGAAAACCCATGACACCAAGTCCAATAAACGCGACCTTCATCGCCAAACTCCCAACATCAACACCATCTTAACGCCCAAAGAGCATCCTGCAGAACGGTTACGGTTAACAGGGGCAGATCATGGCGCTCAGCGAACGACCCATTCTGATCAAAAAGGTCAAGAAGGTATCGGGCGGTGGTCACCATGGCGGCGCTTGGAAGGTGGCCTATGCCGACTTCGTGACGGCCATGATGGCATTCTTCCTGCTCATGTGGCTGATTAACACGGTCAGCCCCGAACAAAAACGCGGGATCGCTGACTATTTCGCCCCAGCAAGTGTTGCCGAAACCACCTCGGGGTCCGGCGGACTTTTGGGCGGAACTGCCCTTGGCGAAGACGGGGGCAAAGCTTCAGGATCAATGTCGATTGTTGAGCACTCGGCGCCTGAGGTCAAAGACCCGTCAGAGCAAAAAGCTCAAAATTCCGCCAAAGGCTCTGCGGAGGAAGCGGCACAGAAGGCCATGCAAGAGGCCTCTGCCAAGCGCGAAGAAGCCGCCTTTGCCTCTGCCGCAGAGTCAATCCGCCAAGCCTTGCAGGACATGCCTGAGCTGGCCGAGTTGTCGAAGAATATCATCGTGGACCAGACACCCGAAGGTTTACGCATTCAGTTGGTTGATCAGGAGGGCCGCTCCCTGTTCGGACAGGGAAGTGCTGCGCCCAATGACCGTGCGAAGGTCCTGCTTCGCGCCATGGCGAAAATTATCAATAACTTGCCTAATCGCATTTCAATTTCAGGGCACACAGCCGTCAGCTTGAATGGCTCAACTGCGGACACGGACTGGAACCTATCTTCGGCTCGAGCAGACGCGTCGCGCAAAATTCTTCAAAGTTCGGGCGTGGCACAGGATCGAATTTACCAAGTGTCGGGAAAGGCCACTTCAGAGCCCCTTTACATTGATGATCCCACACTGCCTGGAAATCGACGGATCGCCATCGTTCTGCTGCGTGAAGCCCCGGTTCTGCCCCCTGACACCGGCATGTAACGCGGGTCTAAATGTCCAGACTTGCATGCGATCACGCCATAGGCCCTAATTGGCCTTTATCGCCTCAAGGTCGACTACAAGTCTGTGATGCAACATTTTCCGACCCGCCAACTTCGGTTTTTCCTTACGGCTCCGTCGCCTTGCCCTTATTTGCCCAACCGCCTGGAGCGGAAGGTCTTTGCCCATTTGCCTTTGTCTGATGGAGCGACGGTCAATGACAGCCTTACGCAGGTTGGGTTTCGCCGCTCTCAAAACATCGCTTATCGTCCGGCATGTGAAACCTGCGCTGCCTGCGTTTCAGCGCGCATTCCCGCTGCCGACTATCAGTTTTCCCGTTCCGAGCGGAAAATTCTAAATCGAAACGCGGATGTCAGTCGAAACCTAGTGGAGGCAGAAGCCACACTTGAAAAATACGACCTGCTGCGCCGTTATCTTTCAGCGCGGCATGCAGATGGCGGCATGGCCGAAATGGGGTGGCCTGATTTCGTCGCGATGGTCGAGGACACGGCCGTACGAACTCACATGATCGAGTACCGACTGCCTTCCACAGATGGCGGGCTTGGCGATCTCATCGGTTGTGCGCTGGTCGATCTCATGTCGGATGGCCTGAGCCTCGTCTATTCTTTCTATGAACCTGAAATGCCAAAACGCAGCCTGGGATCTTTGATCATCCTCGACCATCTCCAACAGGCATCAATGACCAACCTGCCGTATGTCTATCTAGGGTATTGGGTCCAGGGGTCTGAGAAAATGGCCTATAAAGTCCGCTTCTCCCCCATTGAACTGCTGCGCCCGCAAGGTTGGACTCTGATGGCAGCCCGCGATTTGAACCCACCAGAAGAGGCCATTCACTCACAGGAATGGGACGCGATATCCCCATAAGTCATTCCAAGACCGTCGACCTCTCGGTCCCAGAAGGCTATGACTGAATTGTGCCCGCTGATCTAAAATCGCCGCAGCAAATGCGTCTGAATTTTCGGCGCGTACCGACCTATTTATCGACTGAGTTTTCCGTGGGGGCGTCAAACCGAGACGCTGTATCCCGGGTAAATGCTTGGCGAAATTGGCACAATAACAGCCTCGTTCTCGTGGGCCCTGAGTCTTCCGGCAAAACGCATTTGGCACGGATTTGGGCTGAGACTGTCGGGGCGAAAGTCTTCCCCAGTGACACATTAGATCCCCTCGCCGCCCCCGATGGTCCACTGGTGCTCGAAGATGTTGATCAAGGCGCGCATCCAGAATTGCTTTTCTATTGCTTGAACCGCGCAGCACAATCAAACACGCCCGTGCTGCTTACCGGACGAACCCTACCAAGCACGTGGTCTGCGGACCTTCCAGATCTCAGATCACGCTTGAACGCCTTACAGGTGGCCGAACTCTTGCCACCCGATGACGATGTGCTGAGAGATATTCTGAGATCATTCTTCAAAGCTCGGAACATTCGCCCTGCCGAAGATATTTACCCGTACCTTATGGCGCGAATGCAGCGTTCTATCTTTGCCGCGCAAGACTTGGTCGACCGACTAGATGAAGTCGCCGACGCTTTGGGTCGGCCCATTTCAAAGGCTCTAGCGCGCGAGGTCCTAGGTGCTGATACCGAAAATCTTGACCTTTTTGATGGATGACATGGAGCTGTCACTAAGCGGCGCAATGGATAAGGCGACGCACAGAGGCAGTATTAAGCCAACGGGAGTTTTTTCGAACATGACGACCGCATCGCAGCTCGACCAAAAAACTGCCGAGCCGATGAGCTGCCAATTGGTCCTGGACCCGGCGCTAGCAACCTCTCCGCAGCGCTTTTTCAACAGGGAACTGTCTTGGCTCGCCTTCAATGAACGTGTCTTTGATGAAAGCCGCAACCCGCGCCATCCCTTGCTTGAGCGCCTGCGGTTCTTATCCATTTCAGCGAACAACCTTGATGAATTCTACATGGTGCGTGTGGCTGGCCTGAAAGCCCAGGTCCGCGAGAGCGTGCGAGTCTTGAGCCAGGATGGCCTAACGCCAGCCGAACAGCTTGAGCAGGTCAATGCCCATGCCGCCCAGCTTATGGGTCATCAGCAGGATCGCTGGCGGAAACTGGCGGTAGAGTTGGCTTCAGAAGGCCTAAAGGTTGTCACCCCGTCTGAAGTCACGGCTGCTGAAAAGGCGGCGATTGAAGACACCTTTCTGACAAGGGTCTTCCCAGTCCTCACACCGCTGGCCATAGACCCGGCACATCCATTTCCCTTCATTCCCAACCTTGCCTTCTCACTGGTGATGAAAATCCGCCGGAAGAGCGACGGGCGCCTGCTTTTCGCCCTTGTACCGATTCCAGCTCAGGTGGCGCGGTTCTGGGAACTGCCTCAGCAGGGGCGCAGGAAGAAGGGGGACCACAGGTTCATTACCCTAGAGAGCCTGGTTGCCCTGTTCTACGACAAGCTTTTCCCGGGATGCGATGTGGCAGGTGTCGGCGTCTTTCGTCTGATCCGCGACTCAGATGTGGAAATCGAAGAAGAAGCCGAAGACCTGGTTCGGGAATTCGAGGCCGCCCTAAAACAGCGGCGGCTAGGCTCGGTGGTCCGGGTCGAAATTGAAGCTGCAATGCCCAAGGAGTTGCGAGACTTCATCTGCCACAATCTGCACGCGCAAAAGGATGACATCATCCTGATTGATGGCCTGCTGGGTCTGGATGAACTGAGCCAACTTATCCCAGCCGATCGCTCAGATTTGAAGTTCAAAGCCTTCGAACCGCGCTTCCCTGAGCGCATTCGCGATCACGCCGGGGATTGTTTTGCGGCAATCCGGGAAAAAGACATTCTCGTCCACCATCCCTTCGAGAGCTTCGACGTGGTCGTCCAGTTCCTGCGCCAGGCGGCGCGGGATCCCAATGTTCTAGCGATCAAGCAAACCCTCTATCGCACCTCTAAGGACAGCCCCATTGTCGCAGCGCTGATTGAAGCGGCCGAAAACGGCAAGAACGTCACGGCTCTGGTCGAGATCAAAGCCCGCTTCGACGAAGAAGCGAATATGAAATGGGCTCGCGATCTGGAACGCGCCGGCGTCCACGTGGTTTTCGGCTTTGTGGAATACAAGACCCACGCCAAGCTATCCATTGTGGTGCGCAAAGAAGGCGACACCCTTCGCACCTATTGTCACTTTGGAACGGGCAATTACCACCCGGTGACAGCGCGTATTTACACCGACCTCTCGCTCTTCACCTGCGATCCAGCCATGGCTCGCGATTCCGCACGACTTTTCAACTACATCACGGGATACGCGCGGCCAGATACACTGGAGAAGTTGTCGTTTTCCCCTGTGACCATGAAGCCCGACCTCCTTCGCCTGATCGCCAAAGAGGCAGACAATGCCCGCGCAGGTAAGCCAGCCGCCATTTGGTCGAAATTGAACGCACTTGTAGATCCCCAGATTATCGACGCCCTCTACGCCGCCAGCCAAGCCGGGGTACAAATTGAGTTGATCGTTCGCGGCATTTGTTGCCTGAGGCCAGGCCTGCCCGGCCTTTCGGAAAACATCCAGGTAAAATCCATTGTCGGCCGCTTCCTTGAGCATGCGCGCATCGTGGCCTTTGCGAATGGCGCACCTATGCCGTCCTCTGAGTCTCGGATCTTTATTTCGTCTGCGGACTGGATGCCTCGCAATCTCGACCGACGTGTGGAGGCCCTAACGCCCGTAGAAAACCCCACGGTGCACCAGCAGGTTCTGCAACAGATCCTGGTGGCGAACCTCAAGGACGAAGCTCAAAGCTGGATCCTAGACTCCCACGGCCACTATGCCCGCGATGCCTCTTGGGACCATCCTGGTGCCTTTTCCGCCCATGAGTATTTCATGACCAATCCGAGCCTCTCGGGGCGCGGACAGAAGGTCAAGGATATGCCCCGCGCGATTGATCATGTGGCCTCCCGGGCCTAAAGGTTTCGGCACCGGATATTGCCCCGAAATCGGGGCTGATTAGGAACACACCTTGCCGCCCAGCCGACGACAAGCCGCCGTAATCGATATCGGCTCAAATTCTGTGCGTCTGGTGATCTATCGCATCGAAGGCCGGGCCATTTGGACCCTGTTCAACGAAAAGGCCTTGGCTGGCCTCGGTCGTGATCTCGCCTCCACCAAATGCCTTTCCCCAGAGGGTGTGACAACGGCCCTAGCGGCTTTGCGCCGTTTCAAGCTTGTTCTCGAGGGGTGGAACACCAAGGATATCTCCGTTGTCGCCACAGCCGCAGTGCGGGACTCCAAGGACGGTGGGGCGTTTGTCGCCAGGATTAGGGCCGAAACCGGCTTTGATGTTCGAATTCTGTCTGGTGAGGAAGAGGCACGATATGCCGCCTTGGGTGTTGTCGCCGGTCATCCATCAGCCCGCGGCGTTGTCGGCGATCTTGGGGGATCTAGTCTTGAGCTCACACCACTGACGGCACCCAATGCCGGTGTCACCTTGCCCTTGGGGCCCTTTGCCCTAGGCGCGCCCCGCGCCATTGATGTGGACAAGGTTCGTAAGAAGGCTGAGGCCGCCCTCGCACCTGTCGCCAAGCAATTCACAGCGCCAGAATTTCATGCCGTTGGCGGCGCATGGCGCAATCTTGGCCTATTGCATATGGCCATGGCAGACTATCCGCTTCACGTAGCCCACCAGTACGAAATGACCCGAACCGACGCCATCGACGTCGCCCGGTTCGTTGCGCGCCAATCGAAAATCTCGCTGGAAGGCATAGAAGGGCTATCGAAAAAGCGCTTCGACACCCTGCCCTACGCTGCTGTTGTCCTGGAAGCACTGATTGAAAATCTGTCCATTCAGACCGTCGTCGTTTCGGCATTCGGCCTCAGGGAAGGCCTACTCTTTGACGTCATGTCTGCAGATGATCAGGTCAATGATCCGCTGATCGCTGGATGCGAGGCTTTGACGGCAGCGCCCGGGGGCTTTCCAAATCTCGGCCCTGCCCTTGAGGCCTGGGTGGCACCGATTTTTGCTGACCTTGGCAACCTATTTGGCGACCGCGACCCCATCTTAATCGCCGCGGCAAGTCGTCTGGCAGACCTCGGTGCCAGATTACATCCTGACCACAGGGCCGACCTGGCCTTTGATCAGGTTTTGCGAGCGCCCATTGCGGGCATGTCCCATGCAGAACGCGCTTTCCTGGCCTGCGCCGCTTTCTCGCGACACACTTCGGCGACGACGCACCCAGAGCAAAATGTCGTCGCTAGATTATTGACGCCAGAGCGCCGTACCAGGGCGAGGCTCCTAGGTGCCGCGATCCGCTTAGGATGCGACATCGCCGGGCGAAATCCAGACCTGCTGCGTCATCTGCACGTGGTGCTGCTACAAGATCGCATGCACCTGAGAGCCGACGCCGGGTGGAGCGACATGCTGCTAGGCGAACAGACCCTCAAACGCGCCAGCACCTTGGCTCAGGTGCTCAAGGTGAAGCTCGACCTGGGATAAGGATCTAGACCATGCAGATTTTGATCGGCGCTCAGGCCTTCCAGCGCATTGCTGGACGCGTTGAGCATCTATTGAACGGACACGACATTATCACCCTGGCCGCGCCTGGAATATTTCAGCGCGCAGGACACGAGATACAAGCCGATCAAGTCGATCCCGATATTATCTGGTCCAGTCTCGACCTCTACCAGGCTGGCCTGCTGCCGCACTTGCTGCGCAGCGTTCTGAAGGGATCCAATGGCAAGTGGATGCAGACCTTCAATGCGGGCCTTGATGCCCCCGTTTTTCGTTCAATCCTTGAAAAAGGCGTTCGGATCACCAAGTCGGACGCCCAGTCTGTTCCCATCGCCGAATATGTTGTCGGTCACGGTATCAGCCTGCTCCTGCCCATTGCTCGGCAGGCCGAATTACAGTCCCAGCGGGTTTGGGCACCCACGCCCTACAAGGAAATTGGTCAGACGCGCTGGACTCTTGTTGGCTATGGCGCGATCGGCAAGGCGATCGCCACGCGGGTTAAGGCATTTGGTGCGCACGTTTCCGTCGTAAGGCGACAAACGACGACTGATCCCATCGTCGATCAAGTGGTTGGCATGGACGCCATGGATGCCATCCTCCCGACCTCAGATGTCGTGGTGCTCGCGTGCGCCCTGAACGACCAAACACGCAATTTGGCCAATGAGGCCTTCTTTGAGACCCTTCAACCAGGCTCAATACTCATCAATATCGGCCGTGGCGGACTGGTTGACGAAGATGCGCTTCGAAAGGGCCTGGACCACAATCGCCCAGCCCACGCCGTCCTCGACGTCTTTCAAGTGGAGCCCTTGCCTGTTGATCACTGGATGTGGGACCACCCCAAGGTTCGCATGTCGGCGCATACCTCAAATTCAGGGAATGGTGCAGCGGCTCGGGGAGATGACTTATTCGTCAACAACCTAACCCGGTTCATCGCGGGGGAAGCGCTCCTGAATGAGGCCTCTCCTGGGGAGGTCGGGATTTAGGCGCCTTGCTCAGCCCCCAGTAGGGCCGCATCAGCTCTTGCCTGGAGAACGTTTTCCTGACGCTTCAAGTAAATCGCAATGGCAAACATGATGCCTAGGCCGAGGGCCAAAGTCCCCCAGGCCAACACGCCCGCCATGCGATTAAATAGGCCGCCAAACCCATAGGCGCCATAACCAATTGCCGTGGCCCAAAGCAGCGCGCCTAGGCCGCTAAACGCCACAAAACGTCGGAAGGGCATTCTGTAGATTCCAGCCAGGACGGATTGGTAGGTTCGAAGAACCGCGATGACGCGGCCGAAGAGAAGGATCTTTCCACCGTGGAATTGGAAAAGGTATTCACCCAATCGCATACGGGCCGGATTTAGGCCCACATGATGACCGTGGCGCATCAACAAGGGATATCCACCGCGACGGCCGATCCAGTAGCCGATGACCCCACCAACTGAGGTCGCAAGGGCCGAAATCAAGATAATATCGATCACGTCGAGTTTGTGGGTGTGCTGTGCATAGACCGCAGCAGCGATCAACGCCGCCTCCCCCGGCAGAGGAAGTCCGACCGTTTGGAGTAGGATCAGGCCAAACACAGCCATGTAGCCGTAATGGGCTACAAATTCAGACAAATGAACAATGGTCACAAGGAAGCTCTCAAATATTGACCACCGTCTTACCCACTGGCGCGAGAGAAATCACGGCAAGTTTTAGATGTTGTAGCCCAAACGGAATACCAATGATCGTAATGCATAGGGCCAAGCCCAGCAGAATATGATGCAGGGCGAGATACCAACCTGCAAAAATGAACCAAATCACATTGAGAATGGCGCCTAAAGGGCCGGTTCCAATATCTGTCCCTCCGAAACCAGAGCGAGGCATCACTTGGCGCCCAAACGGCCAATAGCTGAAGCTCGCAATCCTGAAGGCCGCACTCGCCCAGGGCAGTCCCACAATCGTGATGGCCAAGAGGAGCCCAGCCAGGATCCAAAGGGACCCAGATATCCAGCCGCCCAAAATGAACCACAGACAATTCAAAATCAGGCGCATGGAAGTCTCCTATCGCACCTTCAGATGGGAGCGAGGTAGATCGGTTGCAAGCTAGGACACCGGTGGCTTTGGTGCGCGCCGCACTTCGACCACGCGAACGCGAACTCCATCTAAGACCAAGGCTAATTCGCCACGCTTTAACCGAAGTGCATCCTCGCCAAAGGCTTCACGACGCCAGCCGATCAAGGCTGGCGTTGCGGCTTCATCGTCATTGGCGATCATTTCCAAGTCGGACACAGTGGCAATCAGTTTGGAAGCGACCCCGGCGTCTTCCGCGCGCGCCTTCAGCAGAACCTTGAGCAGTTCCACCACAGCGCCAGCAGCGGGTGACGATGATGTCCTCGGCTTATCAAGGACGGGAGCATAGGCCTCAGGATCCTTCAGGGCCTCCTTAATGGCGGCCAAAAGATCAGGTCCAAACCGCGACCCGGAAAAGCCCTTTGGTACCGACCGCAATCTATCAACCTGCCCCGCATCCGTAGGTGCCTGGGTCGCCAGTTCATCAATCGCATCGTCTTTGAGGATACGGCCGCGAGGTTGATCTCTTTGCTGCGCTGTGCGTTCCCGCCAGGCAGCGACAGCCTTGTAAACTGCAAGATATTTCGCCGTATTTTTTCGCGGACGAAGTCGCTTCCATGCGTTCTCAGGCTCGACGTCATAGAGCGCTGGATCGCAGAGGTTTTGCATTTCGTCGGTGACCCAGGCCAGGCGACCCTCTTTTTCGAGGCGCTGTTTCAGCATGGGATAGAGCCGCGCAAGGTGGGTTACGTCAGCTAAGGCGTAGGTCAATTGGGCATCGGTGAGCGGCCGGCGCGCCCAGTCCGTAAACCGGCTCGACTTATCCAGCTCAATCTTGAGCATGTGCCGAACCAGGGCGTCATAGGCGATCTGCTCACCGAAACCAGCCCCCATCCCCGCCACTTGGGTGTCGAATAGCGGACGAGGCATGGCCTTGAGATTGTGGAAGATTTCCACGTCCTGCCGGGCAGCGTGAAAGACCTTATCGATCGATGGGTCGCGAAGCACCTGCAGGAATGGTTCAAGATCCATCCCCTCCGCTAAGGGGTCAATTACCGCCTCAGCATCAGGGGTTGCGGCCTGGATCAGGCACAGCATTGGCCAGTAGGTTGTCTCGCGCATGAACTCTGTGTCCACGGCGACAAAGGGCTGGCCCTTGATCTTGTCACAGAACGCCTGCAGTTCGGCGGTGGTTGTAATTGGCGTCATCATTTAGCTATAGCCCGCCCTGGCCCCGAGTCTGCAACCCCGCAAGCAAATTTCTTGAAAGTCTTACAGTTATGAGCGACCGGCAAAACGGCCTGACATATGCCCAGGCAGGTGTGGATATCGATGCAGGCAATGCCTTGATCGAGAAAATCAAACCCCTCGCAAAGGCAACCCGGCGCCCCGGGGCTGATGCGGCCCTTGGCGGTTTTGGTGCGCTTTTCGATCTTAAAGCTGCCGGATTTTCAGATCCGCTCTTGGTCTCGACGACAGATGGCGTTGGAACCAAACTCAAGGTTGCCATCGAAACCGGCCTCCACGACACGGTCGGGATCGACCTCGTGGCCATGTGCGTCAATGATCTCTTGGCCCAGGGTGCCGAGCCCCTCCTCTTTCTGGATTACTTTGCCACTGGAAAACTCAATGTGGACGAGGCCGCTCGGGTTGTCGGCGGTATCGCAGAGGGCTGTAAGCTGGCGGGGTGCGCCCTGGTCGGTGGCGAAACGGCGGAAATGCCGGGCATGTACGGCGAGGGAGACTATGACCTCGCTGGTTTCTCGGTCGGTGCCGTCGAGCGTGGCGCTGTCCTCCCGCGGATGGACGCACAAGCCACTGGGGACGTGATTATTGGCCTTGGCTCCTCAGGCCCGCACTCCAACGGCTATTCCCTGGTACGCCGGGTCGTTGAGCGCTCGGGTCTAGCATGGACCGCGCCTGCCCCCTTCGCTCCAGATCAAACCCTGGCGGAGGCTTTGATGGCCCCGACCCGGATCTACATCAAATCCGTGCTGCCACAGATTAAGGCTGGCCGGGTCAAGGGGTGCGCTCACATCACCGGCGGCGGTCTCATCGAAAATCCACCTCGGGCTATCGACGCTAGCCTCCAGGCTGAGTTTGACTGGAACGCCTGGCCCCTGCCCGCCGTATTCGCCTGGTTACAGACCGAAGGCGGGATCAGCGACCATGAACTGCGTCGGACCTTTAACTGCGGCATCGGACTGATATTGATTGTGGCACCACAGGATGCACCGGTTGTGCTCACGGAGCTATTGGCTGCCGGCGAAGACGCTTTTGTCTGCGGACAGCTCGTGGCCTCCTAGTTGCCCTGGAACCGCGCCGGCCGCTTTTGGTTGAAAGCTGCCACGCCCTCCCGGCGATCATTGGACGTGAAGAGCCGGTTGTATTCGCGCAGCTCAAGGTCCATGGCCTGATCCAACGGCAAGACAGCGCCTGCCCGCACAACTGCTTTCACTGCGCGAATGGACATTGGTGCCTTGCTTGCGATCAGTTCGGCTCGAGCCAGGGCCTCGCTCACGAGCGTTTCCGGCTTACAGACCCGATTGACCAAACCAATGGACAAGGCCTCTGAGGCATCAACTGGCAGACCGCTCATCAACATGTCGGCGGCCCGTCGCTCGCCGACGGCGCGGGTTAAAAGCTGAGTGCCACCAAGCCCTGGGATAATCCCTAATCCAGCCTCGGGCAGGCCAATCTTGGCGGTTTCACTGGCCCAAGCAAAGTCGCAGGCCAGAGCCATTTCGGCACCACCCCCCATGGCCGCGCCGTTGATGGCGGCAATGATCGGAAAGGGGCAAGCAAGCTGCGCCCGGATCATATCTTCGAAGAGCTTGTGCTGCAGAGCCCAGGCCTCATCGGTCATGCCATCCCGTTCTTTGAGGTCAGCCCCCGCGCAGAAGAATCGCCCCTCCCCGGTCAACACCACGGCGCGAACATTGTGGTCACCGGCAAGGGCCAACCACAGACCCAAAAGCTCACGACCCATATCTGTCGACAGGGCGTTAGCCTGAGCCGGGCGCGACAGGGTGACCAAATGCACACCCTCTGTGGGCTCCAAAAGACTGAGTGTTTGGGTCATTGGCTTGGTCCAGCAACAATGCCGGCGTCATGAAGCCGGCCGATTTCAGGGCTTGAAAGACCCAGCACATTGGCCAGGACCTCATCGGTATGTTCGCCTAGGCGGGCTGCTGGGCGGGGTACTTGTCTTTGCTCCTGCGGCAGGGTCGCCGCATAGCCAGGGGCCGCATAGGCCTTGCCGCTTGGATGCTGCAAGTCTGAGAAAATAGGATTACCCACAAACAGCCGAGGATCCTGAGCCGCCTGACTGAGTGTTTGATAGGGTCCCCAGCAAACTCCCAATTTTTCGAAGACTGGACGAAGCTGGTCGAGGGTCTTGCGTGCAAACGCGAGTTCAAAAATTGGAAAGAGCCGATCGCGGTGGGCGAAGCGCAAACCTTCATCCGCGGCAAAGTCCAAACCCAACTCGGCCTCTAGAGCCGCAATGTCTGGAGCAATGCCGAGAACCTCCTGAATTCCGACCCATTGCCGCGCCGTAATTGCGACCAACATGATCCGCGTGCCGTCGGCGGTTACAAAGTCCCGACCAAAGGCACCAAATAGGTCATTGCCCATCCGCTGACGATCGCCAGGTCCCACCGTCGACTCTGCAAAAAATCCGAGATTGGCCAAGGTCGACGCTGCCATGTCTGATAGTGGAATCCTGATTTCTCGCCCCTTGCCGTCGCGGCCTCGCGCCAGCAGGGCAGACACTAGGGAAAAGGCGGCATAGGCACCTGTCAGAAGGTCCCAGGCTGGCAAGACGTGATTGACGGGCCTGGGGTCATCAGGATGGCCGGTGACTAAGGGAAGGCCCACAGCGCTGTTGACCGTGTAGTCGACAGCCGGACGCCCATCAGCCCAGCCCATGACCCGAACGCAAATTAGGTCAGATCGGATCGCTGAGAGTTTTTCGTAGGATAGAAATCCTTCGACTGGAAAATTTGTGACAAAGACCCCGCCCTCATCACCTGGGGCAGCTGCAAGGTTCTGCGCCAGTTCCCGGCCTTCTGGGCGGCCAAGATCAATGGCGATCGACTTCTTGGATTTGTTCAGACCTTCCCAATAAAGGCTGTCACCCGCCTCCGTCAGAGGCCAGCGGCGAAAGTCCGGGCCGCCGCCGATATTGTCGAAACGGATCACCTCAGCGCCCAGCTGAGCAAGGTAGAGTCCGCAGGTCGGCCCGGCCACGAAAGCCGAGCCTTCCACCACGCGAAGGCCTTTGAGCAGGTCGTACATTAGAAACTCTTTGGCATGCCCAGCACGTGAGTACCCACATGGCTGAGGATCAGGTTGGTGGAAATCGGTGCCACTTGATAAAGCCGGGTTTCCCGGAACTTGCGCTCGATGTCGTAGTCTTCAGCAAAGCCAAAGCCGCCGTGAACCTGAATGGCAGTGTCGGCGGCAAACCAGGAAGCTTCTGAGGCCAGCATCTTTGCCATATTGGCTTCTGTTCCGCAGGGCTGGCCTGCCTCGAACAGATCGGCGGCATGGCTCACCATCAACTCCGCGGCGCTCATCTGCACATGGGCTCTCGCAATGGGGAATTGGACCCCCTGATTGGCACCGATTGGACCGCCAAAAACCTCACGGCCCTTCGCATAGTCGCTGGCGCGATCGATGAAGAACTTTGCGTCGCCAATGCATTCAGCTGCAATAAGAATTCGCTCGGCATTCATCCCGTCTAGGATGTAGCGGAAGCCCTTACCTTCCTCGCCAATCAGGTTGGCCACAGGCACGCGCAAGTCATCGAAAAACAGCTCGGTCGTCGCGTGATTGAGCATGGTCCGAATGGGCCGAATGGTCAGGCCATTTCCTACCGCCTCACGCAAATCAACCAGCAGAACACTCATGCCATCACTGGATTTCGCAGCATCGTCCCGAGTTGTCGTGCGACATAGAAGGACCATGAGATCGGAGTGCTCAGCCCGGCTTATCCAGATCTTTTGACCATTGACGACGAAGTCATCGCCATCGCGGCGGGCAAAGGTGGTGATGCGGGTTGTATCTGTACCGGCACCAGGTTCCGTGACCCCAAAGGCCTGGAGCCTGATCTCACCCGTGGCAATTTTCGGCAGATAGGCCTGCTTCTGGGCCTCGCTGCCATGTTTCAGCAGTGTGCCCATTGTGTACATTTGGGCATGGCATGCGCCCCCGTTGGAGCCGGATCGATGGATTTCTTCCAGGATGGCCGTTGCAGCGCCTAGGCCAAGCCCAGAGCCACCATATATCTCGGGGATCAGCACCGACAGAAAGCCCGCCTCAGTCAGGGCGGTGACAAATTCAGTGGGATAGGATCGGTCCCTGTCCTTGGCCCGCCAATAGGGGCCCGGAAACTGACCGCAAAGCCGTCGGACGGCTTCTCGAATTTCTGGATGGGTCTCTGACGCCATGACACTCCCTCTCAGGCAGTGTGGCTAACCCAAGCGCGCAGGTTTGGAAACCGCCCCTGCGCGCCAAAAGGCCTAGCCGACGATGTCAGCCTCAGTGAAGAACTGGGCAATTTCCAGCTTGGCGTTGTCGAGGCTGTCGGAGCCATGGACGGAGTTTTCGCCGACATTCAGAGCAAACAGCTTGCGAATGGTGCCTTCGGCGGCTTGTTCCGGGTTGGTGGCACCCATGACTTCGCGATAGCGCGCCATGGCATTTTCACCTTCCAGCACCTGAACAACGACAGGAGCGGAGGTCATGGTCTCAACCAGTTCGCCATAGAAGGGACGTTCAGCGTGAACCTCGTAAAAGGTCTTGGCCTGGGCTTCGGTCATCTGGATACGGCGCTGGGCAACAATGCGCAGGCCAGCGTCTTCGATGACGGCGTTGATCTTGCCGGTCAGGTTACGCTTGGTTGCGTCGGGTTTGATGATCGAAAAGGTGCGTTCAGTCATGATTTCCCAGGAACTCAAAAAATTCAGCGCAGGCCTTCCTGCACTTGCGGGACGGGTTAATAGACCTCCCCTGAACAGACGCCAACCCACTTCGGCACCTGCAAATGGTCGTTGATGGATAAATTCTTAACCACAGCACACATCGATCTATACCCTTTACACTTGCGTTTCCCCTTAGCTCCCGTCACGGTTGCTCGGAATCATAAAAACGGATGCGCGTAGCTCATGGTAGATTTTCTTTCAGCAGCATTCCTAAAGGGCTCTTCCGAATTGGTGGACAAGCTCGCGACTAATTTTATCGATAGAGCAATCGCCAAGAACCAAGACAAAGCCAAGATTGTTGCTACCAATCTTGCTCCACACATTGATGCAACCTTCAACAAATGTCGTACAATTAAAACGTTACTAAATCCGAATAGTCCAAGTGAATTCCTCGAAATATATTCAACACAACGCTTTCACTGTAATGGTGCCAATTTTGATCATTACAGTCTAGTTGAAACATTTGTGTCCGATAATCAGAATTTTATTCTGACTGGAACCGGAGGTTCTGGAAAAAGTATGTTCACCAGATATCTATGGCTGTCACTTTTTGGTAACAGCAATGGAAGATATCCTTTATATATTGAACTTCGACATCTAAATATTTTGTCGTCAGACAACCTTTTATCTTATATTTTTCATACAGTTATATCTGGATCTAGTCACGTTAACGATGATGATTTTTACTCTTTCTTTTTGAATGGCGATTTTATTCTAATTT
>CALETE010000041.1 GCA_937920085.1 uncultured Alphaproteobacteria bacterium
ACCTCGTGCCTGTGATGGGCTTTCTGGCCCTGGCCCTGATCTTTGCCTGCGATGGGGTGTTTCGCGCCCTGGCCGTACGGAAGAAGTTTAACCAAGCCCAAGAGCAGCTGGCGGCCTCGGAAGCCAAATACCGCGTCCTGGCCGACAACCTCACAGATGTCATCTCGATGACCGGTACTCTGGGGGAAAAAATCTATGTCTCGCCCTCCCTGACCAAGGTTCTTGGTTATACACCGGAGGCATGGTTCGAAGGTGTTCGGCACCAGTCCCTGCATCCCGAGGATGCGACATGGGTTCGTGAGGCCGTCGCAGACTTCGTCAAAATCGGCGGAGAAATGACCCAGCAATACCGGGTACTGCACCAAGACGGTCGGTATGTTTGGATGGAAACGAATTTTAGTCTGGTGCCGGCTGAGACAGATAGTGATCTCCCCAGGGTGCTGACCGTGTCGCGACCGATCGACGCGCGAAAGGCCCTGGAAAAAGACTTGGTAGACGCCCGGCGCCGGGCGGAAGACGCTGCGGCGGCCAAGTCAGAATTCCTGGCAAACATGACCCATGAGCTGCGGACACCGCTCAATGCCATTATTGGATTTGCGGAAGTCTTGCGGCGATCCAGCCGGCTGGCCAAGGAAGATACCCGGCATGTGAGCCTGATACACAATGCCAGTCTGGCCCTGCTGGAACTGGTCACGGAAATCCTGGACTACTCCAAGCTGGAGGCTGGGGGCATTGAGCTGGAAGCCCACGCCTTTGATCCCGCCGTACCGCCCCGGGCGGTCCTAGATCTCATGGCAGGGCAAGCAGAGGCCAAGGACGTGTGGACCAGCCTGGAGACCGAGGGCGATCTTCGCCCCCTCGTCGGCGACGACGGCAAGATCCGGCAGGTCCTGCTTAACCTTGTGTCGAATGGGCTGAAATTCACCCATACGGGCGGAGTGACGGTTCGGGTTCTTCAATCGCCCCTTGATGAGACGACAGACCGCCTAAGAGTCGAAGTCATAGACACCGGGATTGGCATACCTGCCCACCAGATCGATCATCTCTTTGATCGCTTTACCCAGGCCGACGCTTCGGTAAGCCGACAATACGGGGGAACGGGCCTTGGTCTGGCCATTTGCCGAAGGACCATCGAGTGCATGGGTGGCGATATCGGGGCCCTTAGCGAACCGGGCAAGGGCTCAACCTTCTGGTTTGAACTGACCCTACCCTGGACCCAGGCCCTCAGCGAGCCCACGCCTGTCACCGAAACCATTGAAACCCCAGACCGCGCCATCCGGTTGTTGCTGGTGGAAGATGTCGCGGTGAACAGGGAGCTGATCCTGACCCTTTTGCAGCCCTTCGATATCGACATCGAAACCGCAGAAAATGGTTTGGAGGCCTTAAAAGCCTTAGAAACGCAAAGCTTCGACTTGGTCTTTATGGATGTTCACATGCCGGTCTTGGACGGCTTGAGTGCGACACGAACCTATAGGGACTCCCAGGCTCCGGCTGCCCAAACAACGCCCATCGTCGCCATGACTGCCAATGTTCTTCCTGACCAGATCAGCCGGTGCTTGGCCGCTGGCATGGATGACCATATCGGAAAACCAATAAACCCAGCGACCCTGCTGCGGGCCATTTCCAAGTGGTCCCAGGGCCGCGCCTTGGCCTCGGAAGACACCTTGGCCACAGGCTAATTCGCTTTCGCCGATGATTTAGAGCCCCAGCCGTCGCGCCCGTCCGGCAATCTGCAGGGTCAAGCGTTCGGCAATCAAATGATCGGGCGAACCTGTGGTTTTACAGGCGCGGTCCGCGGCCAGGACATCGGGTTGAAGCCGGTCAAGCTCTGCGAGGGTCCAGGCTCTGGCCTGACGGAGAAACTCCCGCTCGCTCTTCCAGAAAACCCCAGAGGCCTTGGCGGCCTCTTGCAGGCCTGCACCACTCTTGGCCAGGGTTAGGGTCCGGCGTAGTCGGCTCAGATAGTTTCCGATGGCGCGAACAGCGGCAGGACCGGCCTCACCCTCCTGGGCGGCCCGCCTTAACCCCTGCTGGGCCTGGGCCAGACGGCCACCAAAGGCATCTGCAGCGGCGTCGGACAAGGAGGCCTCAGGCTCAACCCCCAGAAAGGCTTCCAGATCCTTTGGCGTCGCCGTCAGGCCAGAGCCAGGGCCTAGGAACAGGGCCAGGCGCTCAATTTCCTGGCGGGCCACCCCGCGCTCCTTGGGCATGCGGGCGACAAACACGGCCAAGGCATCTGCGGTCAGACCGACCCCATCCTGGGACAGACTGTCCCTGACCAAACGGGCAATGTCGCCGGGCTCGTCCTCATAGCAGGGGATGACGGCGCAGGCTGGGGACTTCTCGCAAACCTTCCGCAGGGCCGACTCCTTGCCCAGGGCCCCCGCTTCGATCAGAAAAAACGCTTCGGGGTTCAATTCGCCAGCCACATGCCGGGTCAGAGCTTCCGCGGCCATCTTGTCGGGCCCCGATTTTTCAGAGGTCAGTTTCAGCCGCACCAGCCGGCGTCCGCCCATCATGGACTGAGCGGCCAATTCCCCCTCCAGGCGCCCAGGATCCCCATCCATATCGCTGTCATTGAGCAGGGCGGCGTCAAAGGGATCGTCGGGGCGAGTCGTGACCTTGGCGGCCAGCTGCTGTCCGCGCTCTCGCACCACGCCGGTGTCGCGCCCATAGATCAAGGCCGCTCGAATCCCAGCATCGGGCCGCCCGATGAACCGCTCAATATCAGGTCGGCGGCTGAGGATCACCGGCCTAGGCCTTGGGTTTGGCGAGCCAGGTGGCCAGTTCCAGCTGGATGCGGCGGGCAGCTTCACTGGCGGCCCGGTCCTGGGCGTCCTGTTGAGCCGCCACGGACGCATAGGGCTGGTCGGCGGAGTCATAGGTGACTTCGACGCGAACCTTGCCGGTCTTGGCAGGGCCAGACCCGCCGCTGATTTGGGTCAGGCTATAGTCCACCACCAGGACGTATTCATATCGGGTGGCCACATTGTCGATGCGAATGCCGCGAGGATAGCGGCGCTCTGCCAGGGATGTGGTCAAGCGATAGGTCGGTGGCGCGGCACTGTTTCGCGCCAGGACATCATCCAAATGCTCACGCAGCAAACTTCCGACGCGGCCCTCTGGCGCTGACACCTGAATAGAGGTCAGGCCAGAGGCCACCCCGGGGGTTCCATAAAGGGGGGTGAAGCCGCACCCAGCGAGGCTTAGCGCCGCAAGGGCAGAAAGGATCAAGCGACGCATCAGGCGGCCACGATGTTGACGATACGATCCTTCACGACGATCACCTTGCGAATGGTCAGACCCTCAAGGCGCCTTGTGATCTCTGGATCGTCAAGCACCATTTTTTCGACCTCCGCCGGTTCAGCCCCCGCTGGGGCCTGAATTTCCCCCCGACGCTTGCCATTGACCTGAACGGGTAGGGTCACCACCGCGTCCTGGGTCAGGGCCGGATCAAAGTCTGGCCAGGGGGCATCGACCACCAGACCGCTCTGACCCAGCTGGACCCAGCATTCCTCGGCCAGGTGCGGGGTGAAGGGGGCGATCAACCGGGCAAAGGCTGACAGGGCCTCTGCCCGCGCAGCCAACAGGGCCGAGCTAGCACCTTGGGCCTTGTGCTCCTTCATCAGGTTCAGGAACTCATAGAGCCGGGCAATTCCAGAATTAAACCGGAAGCTTTCAATGGCCTCGGTCATGGCCTTGATCAGTCGGTGAGACCCCCGGCGCACAGCATCGGCCGCTGGGTCATCGGGTCCGGTCTCATAGGGACCAGCAGGCTGGCTTTCGACTTCAGCCCAGACCCGGTTCACAAAGCGCCAAGCCCCCTCAACCCCGGCATTGGACCACTGGGTGTCCCGCTCGGGCGGGGAGTCGGACAGGACGAACAGTCGGGCCGCATCGACCCCATAGACCTCGAAGATTTCCTCCGGTGCCACAGTGTTCTTTTTGGACTTGGACATCTTCTCGATGTCGCCCACCACCAGGGGTTCCCCCGTGGCGATGAGACGGGCCCGGCGGGTCTGGCCCTCGCTATAAAGCTCCAGATCCTTGGGTTCGACCCATTCGCCGGACTGGCGGCGATAGGTTTCGTGGGTCACCATGCCCTGGGTAAAGAGGCCAGCAAAGGGCTCCTTGGCGCTCAGCATGCCCTGATCGGCCAGGGCCTTGGTCACGAACCGCGCATAGAGCAAATGCAGGACAGCATGTTCAATGCCCCCCACATACTGGTCCACCGGCAGCCAGTAATCGGCCGCCGCCTTGTCGATGGGGGAGGCGGAGTCCGGATTGGTGAAGCGGGCGAAGTACCAAGACGAGTCCACAAAGGTGTCCAGGGTGTCGGTTTCCCGCAGAGCCGCCGCGCCACAGGTCGGACAGGCGGTGTGCTTCCAGGTGGGATGGCGCTCCAAGGCATTGCCCGGCTTGCCAAATTCCAGGTCGTCGGGCAGGGCGACGGGCAGGGCGCTGGCTGGCAGGGGGACAACCCCACACGCAGGACAATGCACCACGGGAATCGGACAGCCCCAGCCCCGCTGACGGGCCACACCCCAGTCGCGCAGTCGAAACACCGTCGCGCCCTGGCCCTGATCCTGGGCTTCAATCTTGGCAATGGCCGCTGCCTTGGCCGTTTCAACGTCCAGGCCGTCGAGGTCTTGGGAGTTGAAGATGCGGCCGGGCCCCGTATAGGCCTCATCGCCCACCTCAAAGGTCGCGGGGTCTTCACCGGGCGGCAGGACCACCGGCTTAACCGCCAGGCCGTATTTGCGCGCAAAATCGAGATCGCGCTGATCATGGGCCGGGCAGGCAAAGATCGCGCCGGTCCCATAATCCATCAAGATGAAGTTGGCGATCCACACCGGCAGACGCCAGCTGGGGTCAAAGGGGTGGGCCACGGTCAGGCCCGTATCAAAGCCGATCTTCTCAGCTGTATCGATTTCCGCCTGGGAGGCACCGCCCTTGCGGCAGGCGGCGATGAACTCGGCGGCGGCAGGATTCTGTGCAGCGATCTGCTCCGCCAAGGGATGATCTGGCGCCACGCCCACAAAACTCGCCCCATAAAGGGTGTCGGGGCGGGTCGTGTAGACCTCAAGGCCCTCTGCAAAGTCGGGGGGCGCAGGGTCTGAGAAGTTGAATTTGAACCTCAGGCCCTTGGATCTTCCGATCCAGTTTTCCTGCATGGTGCGGACCTTGTCTGGCCAGCGGTCCAGGGTTGCCAGGCTGTCTGCCAGGTCATTGGCATAGTCGGTAATGCGCAGGAACCACTGGTTCAGCTTGCGTTTTTCCACCACAGCGCCGGAGCGCCAGCCACGGCCATCCACCACCTGTTCATTTGCCAGCACGGTCTGGTCAACGGGGTCCCAGTTGACGACGCCCTCTTTGCGATAGACCAGGCCGGTCTTGAACAGCTCCAGAAACCAGGCCTGCTGCTGGCCGTAATAGGCCAGGTCACAGGTGGCGAATTCCCGGGACCAGTCGATGGAAAGGCCCAGCTCCTTTAGCTCTGAGCGCATCCGGGCGATATTGTCATAGGTCCAGGCCTTGGGATCGACCCCACGCTCCATGGCGGCGTTCTCAGCGGGCAGACCAAAAGCATCCCACCCCATGGGGTGCAGCACATTAAAGCCCCGGGCTCGCTTAAAGCGGGCGATGACGTCTCCCAGGGCATAGTTGCGCACATGGCCCATGTGCAAACGCCCCGAAGGGTAGGGGAACATTTCCAAGACATAGTATTTCGGCTTGCCGGGCGCGGGGGGGCCGGCTTCGAAAACCTTGGCGGCGTCCCAGGCGGCGCGCCACTTGGGTTCGGTCTCTTTGGGATTGTATCGGGCCATGGGGGAAGGCTTTAGCTTGGTTTGACGGGCAATGAAAACGGCACAGGACGGGGACGGCGCACTTTGGAGTGTCCGGGGCCGGGAGGCGGGGCGATCAGGATCACCCTGTTTCTAAAGAGCCGACGCCGGACGTCAGGCAAGATCGCGAAGCGACCTAGCCCTTGACGTTGGAAAGTCGAAGCTGCCGCGCCTTGGTCAGGATCGCGTTCTCAATATCGGTTTCGGTCTGGGGGGCGATGGCGACATCGACCCAATTGCCCGACGGATCCTTGGCTTGCTTGAAGACCGCGACATTTAGGCCGTCAGCCCGCAGGCGGGAGTCCAGGATGTAGACCGTGCACTTAAAGCGCTCATCGGTCTTTTCCGGATTGATATACCAGTCGGTGATCACCACCCCACCATAGGGGTCTGCCGACACCAGGGGCATGAAGGACAAGGTGTCCAAGGTCGAGCGCCACAGATAGCCGTTGACGCCAATGGCCGGCGCATCGCTGGGCGCTTGAGGGCCCTTAGATTTTCCACCGCCCAGGGGGTGGAACAAGCTAAAGCCGCCACCGCTCTGAGACTTGGGGGCCTTCGTCGTCGAACAGGCACCCAGGCTAACCAGGCTCAAGGCCAAGACACCGGCGGTAACTCCCCGCATCCAATTTCCGCGCTCAAACGGCATCGTCATCCGCTCCAAAAAAATTCCTACGCGCCGTTTGAAGGACGCGGCGCCGCCCCGCGCCGAAGCCCTCTATAACAACGCCGCGACATCCGCCAAACAGGAATCGCGTGACCTCGTCGCCACAGGGGGTGCGGGATTCGTACATTGATGGCCAATTATGGCTTATTGTGGTGTTGACCTTGGTGCCCAGGGGCACTTAATCGCCCATAGGTTTGCTCAGTCCTTGCAAGCCCTTGGTGTTGAGACCTAGTGTAAGTTATGTCGGTAAAGTCGGTTTTGTCCTGGTCTTTGGCAACTGCGCTCCTTGGCGCGGCGTCCGTTGGTCATGCGGAAACCGCCCCCAAGACACCAGATTTCATTGTCCAGACCGATGTGACCGCTGTCAGCTCCAATGGTGGCCACTCCCTGAAGTGGGATGCCCGTCGCGGTCGTTGGGGCATGACGCTTAACCTCGACCAGCCCGCCGAACGCAGCGCCCTCTGGAGCGACGTCCAGGCCGGAGCCTATTACCGACTGACCCCGTCCCTACGCATTGGTGGCGCAGTGGCCCTGGGCGATCAGCCGCTTCTGCCGGTCTATAAGAAGACCGAACCCCGGGATAGCGCACCCCGGGTGCGTCTCGAGACCGCGTTTAAGTTCTAAAAGCTGAAATACCAGCCAGTCCGATAACCCCGGTCCTTAGCAGGGCTGGCGCGGTGTGTGCTGTGACACCCCCCAGGGCGTAGACCGGGCTCGCCGAACGCCGCACCAACAGGGCCAATTTCAGAGCCCCGATCGGCGGTCCTGCAGAGGGGCTGGCCGAGGGGAAAATTGCCGAGAGAACGACAGCGTCTAAGCCCTTGGCCCGCAGGGCCCGGGATGAATGGGCCGCCGCCGTCACCATGCGCCCCTGCCCCCTCACCCTTGGTGCCAGGTGGGCCAATCTCTCTGGCAGATGCACCCCATGGGCCCCGATCCGCGCGGCCAGCCGATAATCGGCCCCAATCAACAGCCTAAAGCCCCTCTGACGGGCCAGGCGAAGCAACCGGCGGGCGACGGATTCAGCCTCAGCGGCCCCGAAGGCACGATAGACCAGGGCCTGACCTGGCCCCAAGCTGGCGGCTAAGGCCTCCACATCTGGGGTGCGGACGGGATCGGTAAAGACCAGGAGGCTGGGCAAGGCCTTTCCACACCGCCCGCGCCGCCCTAAACAGGCCGCGGTTCTTGTCACGGTCCAGAAAATGTCGACCTCCTCAAAACGCCAGACCGTTCTGACCCAGATCGCCGACGCTGAAAAGGCGGCGGGCCGTCCTTCGGGCGCAACCACCCTGGTGGCCGTCTCCAAACTTCAGGCCTGGGCGGACATCGCTCCGGTCTGGGAGGCCGGTCAGAGGGTCTATGGGGAAAATCGTGTTCAGGAGGCCATGACCCGCTGGTCTGATCGACGCGACGAGATTGAACTGCGCCTGATCGGGCCCCTGCAGAGCAATAAGGCCAAGGAGGCGGTGGCGTTCTTCGACGTGATCGAGACCCTGGACCGGGAAAAGCTCATCGGCGTCCTGGCTGAGGAAATCCAAAAACAAGGCAGGGCACCGCGCCTCTATATCCAAGTTAATACCGGCGAGGAGCCGCAAAAGGCCGGGATATTCCCCAAGGCTGCGGACGGCTTTATCGCCCTGGCCCGCAGGTCCTTTGAGATCGAGGGTCTGATGTGTATTCCCCCCGCCGACGAACCGCCGGGGCCCCATTTTGCCCTGCTGGCCAAGATCGCCGCCCGCAATGGCCTCGACCAGCTTTCCATGGGCATGAGTGGCGATTTCGAAACCGCCATACGTTTTGGGGCCACCAGTGTAAGGGTCGGCTCAGCCTTGTTTGGTGCCCGGTCTTAAAGGCAGGTCTTACAGGGCGATCCGAACCGAATCTCCAGGCCTCACCCGGGTCAGGAAGGCTTCCATGTCGGCCTCGCTCAGGGCCACACAACCCGCTGTGGGGGAATAGTCGGGCCTCGCCAGGTGCAGAAAAATAGCTGAGCCCATAAAGGGAACCGGCGGGTCATCATTGTGGCCCAGCACCACCACCACGTCATAGACCCGGTCTTCCCGCCAAAGATGCTCGGCGGTGGCGGGATAGGGCAGGACAATCTGGCGATTGTAATTGGGGTCCTGAGGGTCATCGCACCAGCCGTCGGAGGGTTGGATCGGGGCGTGCGCCACATCCTTAGGCATTAGGGCGGCAAAGGCCTGGTCTGGCCGGTAGAGGATCGCCCGGATCGGCCAGGTCCCCAAGGGCGAACATCCATCCCCTTCCCGCTTATGATCGGCCCGCACCACCCCGCCCTTGCCCAGGGCGCAGGGACAGGTTCGGTCACCCAGGTCAAAGCGATGGTCAGACGTCGCGGTAAAGATCATTTTGCCCTATAACCCCAGAGAGGCCCTTTTCAGCGGCGACGAACTCCGGTTCGCTGCGGAAAAGCGTCTCATGTCAGCTTCGGTATACGCCCCCAACCGGGCAAGGATCATCCCATGGCTCAGAGAAAGACATTGCTAGTCGTCGATGACAATGACGATCTGCGGGTCGAAATCGCCGAACAGCTGGCTGCCACCGAGGATTTCAACGTCCATCAGGCCGCCACAGGGCTTTCGGGGGTTGAGGCGGCAGTGCGTCTGCGCCCCGACCTGATCCTGCTGGACGTCGATCTGCCTGATATTAACGGCCGCGAGGCCTGCCGCCAGATGCGGGCCCAGCAGGTCACCTGCCCGGTCATCATGCTCACCGCTGCCGACACCGATGAAGATACGGTCCAAGGCCTGGACGCCGGGGCCAATGACTATGTGACCAAGCCGTTTAAGCTGGCGGTCCTCCTGGCCCGTATCCGCGCCCAACTGCGCAGCCATGAACAGTCTGAGGGTGCCGTCTATCATCTGGGTGCCTATGAGTTCCGCCCCTCGGCCAAACTGCTGATCGATGCCCAGCAGAAAAAGATTCGGCTGACGGAAAAGGAAACGAACATCCTGAAATACCTCTATCGGGCCGGGGAAAAGCCGGTCTCCCGAGAGGAACTGCTGGCCGAAGTGTGGGGCTATAACGCCGGGGTCACCACCCACACCCTGGAAACCCACGTCTATCGCCTGCGCCAGAAGATCGAGTCCGACCCGGCCAATGCCAAGCTCCTGCTCACTGAACTGGGCGGCTATAAGCTCGCGCCCTAGGCGCCCGCCCCACCACCGGTCATCCCGGCGGAGGCCGGGATCCAGGTCATAGGTCACGGCCATTCCGAAAGACCCGAAGAGCAGCCTCTCCGCCCTGCTCAGCGGATGTAACTGGATGCCGGCCTCCGCCGGCATGACCGAGGGAATTGTATGCCGGGACCCGCCGGGATGACCGGTGGGTGTATCACCGGCCTCGCCCCTTCTCCGGTCACTCCGGCGAAGGCCGGAGTCCAGATCATAGGGCCCTGCCTCTCAGATAGGCCCTTTGTCCAACCTTACAGGCCGAAGTCCGCGCTCACCGGGGCGTGGTCGCTGGGGCGTTCCCATTCGCGTACATCGTCGTGCACCCGGGCCAGGGCCTTACCGGTCCTTAATGCCGCGTCCCTCAGACCCGGACTGATCCAGATATGGTCCAGCCGCAGGCCGCGATTAGACGCCCGGAAGTCGGCGGCCCGATAGCTCCACCAGGAAAACAGCTTCTGCGGATCGGGAATGGCCTCCCGCACCAGGTCGATAAAGCCCAGGGAGGCCTTCAGCTCCGCCATGGCGGCGATCTCGATGGGAGTATGGCTCACCACCTTCGACATCTGCTTATGGCTCCAGACGTCGAACTCGCCCGGCGCCACATTTAGATCCCCAACTATGGCCAGGGGCGCATTGGGGTCCCGGCGTGCCATTTCGGCAGTCAACTTTTCGATAAAATCCAGCTTATGGTCGAACTTGGGGTTCTCGGCCCGGTCGGGCACATCCCCGCCGGCCGGAATGTAGAAGTTCTGGATCTCCATCCCCTCGACCACCGCGCCTACCACCCGGGCGTGCCCCTCGCGGCAAACCTGTAGGACCGGCGCATCACTGATCGGCAGGCGCGAGGCTATGGCCACCCCATGGGAGCCCTTCTGCCCGGCGATCCTTAAGTAAGGCAGACCGGCCTCTTCAAAGGCCTTGCGAGGAAACTCAGCCTCCTGGCACTTGATCTCCTGCATGCACAGGACGTCCGGCGCGGTCTCTGCGACGAATTTCTGAACCTGCTCGGCCCGCAGGCGAACAGAATTGACGTTCCAGGTGGCGAGTCGAAGCTGCATGTCCCTGTTTAGAGCGGGAAGTCCGTCAGGGGGCAAGGCTGGGCTTTGCGCAGTCGCTCCTGTTGAATAGTCTGATCTCATCCATCACCGCTGGACAGCGCCTTGACCCCGACCGCCAACACCTTCACCGCTCCCGACGGTGCCTGCCTGGTCTGGCATGAACTGGGGCAAGGCCGCCCTGTCCTCCTGCTCCATGGTTTCATGTCCAGCGCACAGGGCAATTGGATCGCCCCAGGCATTGCTGGAAAGCTGGCGGCGGCCGGGTTCCGGGTTATCGCCCCTGACTGCCGGGGTCATGGGGGATCAGACGCCCCCACAGACCCCGCCACCTGGCCCGCCGACATCATGGTGGACGATGGCCTGGCCCTCATCGCCCATCTGAACCTCACCGACTATGACCTGGGGGGCTATTCCATGGGCGCCCGCACCGCGGCCCGGTTGATGGTGCGCGGTGCTCGCCCCCGGCGCTGTGTCCTCGGGGGCATGGGCGAGGTGGGGATTATGGAGGCAGGGCCAAGGGCTGCAGCCTTCGAAGACGCCCTGCGACATGGCGAAGCTGCGAGCGATCCGGTCATGGGCAAGACTATCGCCAAGCGCATCGCCACCCTGGGTCTTAATCGGCAGGCCCTGCTGGGGGTCCTCGCGGCGTTTGCGCCGACCACGCCTCAGGATTTGGCCGCTATAGATGTCCCAACCCTGGCCATTCTCGGCGAGGCGGACCACGACAATGGGACGGTAGAAGGCCTCGCCGCCCTTATGCCCCACTGCACCCCCCTGCGCCTGCCGGGCGATCACGCGGGGTTGGTGGGAACGGCTGTGTTCGCAGACGCGATTGTGGGATTCTTGACGGCCTCGCCCCTTCCCCGGTCACTCCGGCGAAGGCCGGAGTCCAGATCATAGGGCGCAGCAAATCCGGAAAGGCCACGCCTCGGAGGCTGGCCGCCGCCGGCATCACCGGGAATGGGAGCTACCCCCAAACGAAAAAACGCCCGGACACTGGAGACGGTCCGGGCGAAAAGTTCGTCTCTCATGCCACGGTCGGGAGGGGATCAAGTCCGACCGGGTATCCATCCGCTCACACGGACGTCATGAGTGGCATTATTGCAACGTCTTTTAAAATTGTCAATCAAAAAGCCGTAGAGTCTTGCTTGTTGTGCAATTGTCACAATCAAGGCTGCGGCTAGCGCGCCCGGCCCTGCCTGGCCCCGTGGGGGTCCTTCAGCTCAAACAGGCCCGGGGCCAGGCCAGAAGCTGGGGCAAAGTCGGTCAGCTGAATCTGGGTGGTCTGACCCTGAGCGTCGGCCACCGTCCAGCCGGTCAAGGCAAGGGGATTGGCAGAAAAGCGCAAACTTATGGAGCCTTCCGCCCGCCGACTGCCATCCTGGGCGGTGATGGTGAAGCCGTCGGGGGCGCGACGAACCTCGGTTATGACAATGGACTTATCGAGACGGACCTGCCGGGCCAAAAACAGAGATAGAGGCGTGGCCATCAGGGGATAGCGGTCAAAGGTCTTAAGCTGGGAATTGGACACTGACACATTAGCCCCGTCCGCCACCACCAGCAGGCCTGAGGGGGGATCATAGGCGAACCGGGCCCGGCCTGGGCGGTTAATCATCACCTCCCCTTGGGTCCGGGTGCCCCGGGTGTCGGTCTGAACAAACCGCCCCCTGGCCTGGGTGAGCCCCTGCAAATAGGCCGCAGCCCTGTCCACCAGGGCCCGGTCCTCTGCGGAAAGGGTGGCGGGAGGTCTGGCCTGGAGGGAACCGGCGAAAAAGGGCGTGGCGGCCAGGGCCAAGGCCAGGGATCGTCGATTGAGCATGCCTTGCACCTTTTTCAGCCTCTGCTTGGTCCCGTCATGCCCTTGGGCCCAAGGGACTGACGTGTCTGGCCCGTTCTATCGCGGCCGCGGGGTGGCGTAACCTTCTGCGCTGTCGAGACCAAGGCGAACTTCTCGAAGGGCCTCGTCTACGTGTTGCAGGGCGAGAACGCGATGCCCGCCCTTATTGCTCGTTGCCAGGGCGAGCTCGGCCCGGGCGTTCTGCAGGCCAGACAGGGCAGAGCGCATATGCGGCTGATCTATTCCGGCGGCGGCATAGCCTGCGCAGGCGCTCAAGGCGATGGTCGAGAGGGCGATGGCCAGGATGGGAAGCTTCTGGGTGAGGGTCACGGTTGGGGGTCCTTTGGGTGAAGCGCAGGGCGCATGCTCGCCCCCTGACCCGCCCCTGTTAGAGACCCCCAGATGAATGGCGCATGACTGGATTTCAGGTGCGGGTCAGGCGCCGACAGATTTCGTCCAGCTGCTCCAGGGTCTGATAGCTAATCTTGACCTCCCCGGCCCCCTCCCGGTCGAGGACAGACACATCTAGGCCCAAGGTATCAGAGAGGTCGTTTTCCAAGGCAATTATGTCAGCCGATGATCCTGGACGAGACCTTGCCTTGCCCGGCTTTACGATGGAGGGGGTCTCGGTCTTTCGAACCAAGGCCTCCGTGGCACGGACCGATAGGTTCTGGGCTAGAACCTGCTCGGCCAGGGCAGAAATCTTCATGAAATCATGGGCACCCAAGAGCGCCCGACCGTGACCAGCGCTCAGGCGGCCAGCCAGGATATGCTCGCGCACCTCACCCGGCAGGTTGATCAGCCGCACGGCATTGGCCACATGCACCCGGCTCTTGCCCACCGCCTCGGCGACCTCGCCATGGGTGCGACCCAGAGCGTCGATCAGCTGGTGATAGGCCATGGCCTCTTCAATGGCATTGAGGTCGGTACGCTGGACGTTCTCGACAATGGCCACTTCCATGACTTCAATATCGCCCAGGTCGCGGACAATAGCCGGCAGGACGTGGAGCCCGGCCTTCTGCGCCGCCCGCCAGCGCCGCTCGCCGGCCACGATCTGATAGTGGCCGTCCATATCCTTCAGGGGCCGAACCAGGATGGGCTGCAGCACGCCGGTCTTGCGCAGAGAAGCCGCCAATTCCTCAAGTTCTGCCTCATCAAAGCGGAACCGGGGCTGGTCCTCCTTGCGGTGGATCAGGTCAATGGGAATGTCCCGCAGCCCGCTAGGCGCCGGACCCCCTTGGGCCTGAGCCTCTTCAGAATCCCCCAATAGGGCCGAGAGGCCCCGGCCAAGTCCGCGTTTTTCAGCCATGTTCTTATCTATCCTTACGCCATAGCCTTGGCACGGCGGTCCCGTTCGCGGGCCACGACTTCCTTGGCGAGCTTGATATAGGCCTGACTGCCAGCACAGTGCATGTCGTAGACCAGGGCGGGCAGGCCGAAGGACGGGGCCTCAGATACGCGAACATTACGCGGAATGACCGTCTGATAAACCGTGTCGCCGAAATGGGTCCGCACATCCCCAGACACCTGTTCCGACAGGCGGTTGCGACGGTCATACATGGTCAGCACAATGCCCTGGATTTCTAGGACCGGATTGAGACTACCCCGCACCAAATCCACCGTCCGCATCAGCTGGCTAAGGCCCTCCAAGGCGAAGAACTCACATTGCAGGGGCACGAGCACAGCATCGGCTGCGGCCATGGCATTGACGGTGAGAAGGTTGAGCGACGGCGGGCAATCGATCAGGACATAGCTATAAGCCCCTGACGTCTTGAGGGGCTCAATGGCATTGCGAAGTTTATAGGACCGATTGGCGTCCCGGCCGAGCTCGAGCTCCACTCCGGAAAGATCTGGATCGGCGGCGATGAGGTCTAGCCCCGGCAGGGTGGTGGAGATCACCGCCTCGGTGATCGGGGTTTCACCCATAAGCACGTCGTACAGCGTGACCTTGCGCTGGGCATGGCCGACACCCAGGCCCGTAGAGGCATTGCCCTGGGGATCTGAATCGATCAGCAGAACCTTCTCGCCCACCGCCGCCAAAGCCGTGCCGAGATTGATCGCTGTCGTCGTCTTGCCGACACCGCCCTTCTGATTGGCGATGACCAGCACCCGAAGCGCGCGCGTTTTGGAACTACCGACCACGACCCAGCCTTTTCACACACACGATGCGACCACGTTCGTCGCTTAAACTCTGCAGGATCTCAGCGTCGAAATCCCAAGATTTAGAGGCTTCTTCCAAATCAGACACAACATCTTGACCCTTGAGGAAAAGTGCCGTGGCCCCCCTCTGAAAGTAGGGCCGGGAATACCCAAGCAATCTGGACAGGGGAGCACAAGCCCGGGCAGTGACGATATCCACAGCCAAGGACAAGTCTTCCGCACGAGAATTGTGAACGGTGGCTGGAAGCTCCAAACCCTTGACCACCTCAGTCAGGAAGCGACAGCGTTTGGTCAGGCTTTCTACCAAATGGACGTGATAACCTGGGCGGCTTTTCCCAAGGATTGCCAGAACGATACCCGGCAATCCTGCCCCCGTCCCAAGATCAGCCCAGGTCAAGGCGTCCGGGGCAAATCGTAGGATCTGTGCACTGTCCCAGGCGTGCCGTGACCAGAACACGTCCAGGGTTTTGGGACCCACAAGGTTCATATTCTGGTTCCAATCGGTCAGGTATGACCGGTAGCGCTCAAGATCGGCCATGGCGGTAGGGCCAGCGCCCGTCATGCGCGCGAAGCCCTCGGCATCGTCTACCGCATGGATAAGGTCGGCGGGGGTTTCTTCAGTCATTTCAGGCGGCTTGCCGACGAACATAAGCTAAGAGAGCCGTCAGGGCCCCTGGGGTTACCCCTTCGATCCGCGCGGCCTGCCCAAGGGTGGCGGGCTGCACGGTCTTTAGCTTCTCCCGGACCTCATTGGAGAGGGCGCCGATCGCCCCATAGTCGAGGCCAGGGGGCAGGCGTAGGTTTTCATCCTTGCGGAACGCCGCGGCATCCACCGCCTGACGGTCCATATAGCCGCTATAGGCCGCGTCGATTTCCACCTGCTCTCGGACATCGGCCCGCCATTCGGCGATCTGCGGCCAGATTTGCTTTAGGTCTTCGAATCCTATGGTGGGATAGGCCAGGAGTTGGGTCAGGTTCCGCCGCTGGCCATCAGCCCGAACTGGCAAACCGGCCTTTTCAGCCTGGGTGGGGGTCAGGGTCAGGGATGCCGCCTCAGCTCGAGCTTGGATCAGGGCTTCGGACTTGGCGCGATGGGATGTTTCACGTGAAACACCTACGCATCCCAGAGCCAGCCCTAGGTCGGTCAGACGCTGGTCGGCATTATCCGCCCTTAGGCTCAGCCGGAACTCTGCCCGGCTGGTGAACATACGATAGGGCTCGGTCACCCCCCGGGTCACCAGATCGTCGATCATCACCCCGATATAGGCCTGCTCACGGCCAAACACCGCCGGAGCAGAGCCCGCCGCGGCCCTTGCCGCATTGAGACCCGCCGCCAACCCTTGGGCTGCGGCCTCTTCATAACCCGTGGTGCCGTTGATCTGCCCTGCCAGATAAAGCCCACGCAGGCGCTTGACCTCTAGGGTAGGGTCCAGTTCCCGGGGGTCCACATAATCGTACTCAATGGCATAACCGTACTTCTTGACCTGAACTGCCTCGAGGCCGGGAATGGTGCGTAGAAACAAGTCCTGGGTCTCAGCAGAGACCGAGGTCGACACCCCATTGGGATAGACCGTGTCATCGTCCAGGCCCTCCGGCTCTAGGAAGATCTGGTGGCTGGTCTTGTCAGCAAACCGTACCACCTTGTCCTCGATGGAGGGGCAATAGCGGGGGCCACGACCGCTGATCCGACCCCCATAGACCGCTGACTCCGTCAGTCTGGCTGCAATAATGGCGTGGGTTTGCTCTGTGGTGTGGGTAATGCCGCAGGCGATCTGTGGCACGGTGATCATCGAGGTCAGGAAGGAAAACGGGACCGGCTCAGGGTCGGCTGCCTGCATTTCCAGCCGGTCCCAGGCTATGGACTTGCCATCCAGGCGGGCCGGGGTGCCCGTCTTCAGCCGCCCCATGGACAGGCCCAGGCTGTAAAGCCGGTCGGAAAGCCCGATGGCAGGGGCCTCGCCAATCCGCCCGGCGGGGATCCGCTCATCGCCCAAATGAATAATGCCCTTCAGGAAGGTCCCTGTGGTGAGAACCACCCGCCCGGTGGGATAGACATCCCCCTTGGCCCCCACCACCCCTTGAAGCTCGCCGTCGGTCACCACCAAATCCTCCACCGCATCAGCGATGATGGTGAGGTTTGGGGTGGCTGCGAGTTCTGCCTGCATGGCTTGGCGGTAGAGCTTGCGGTCTATCTGCGACCTTGGACCTCGAACCGCCGCGCCCTTAGAGCGGTTGAGCATGCGAAACTGGATACCAGACTGATCAGCCAGACGGCCCATGACCCCGTCGAGGGCGTCGATTTCCCGGACCAAATGGCCCTTACCCAGACCACCAATGGCCGGGTTGCAACTCATCTCCCCAATAGTTTCCAGCTTGTGGGTCAGCAGAAGGGTGCGCGCGCCAAACCGGGCAGACGCCGCCGCCGCTTCGCAGCCCGCATGGCCGCCGCCGATAACAATGACATCCCAAGACTTCATTGGCCTAGCCGTCGCACTCGTTTCCAGGTCCCGTAAGGGCGGTGGCTATAGCGCACCCTGCCAGGTGTTTCACGTGAAACATCTCGGGCCCGGGCGAGATGGGCCCTATTTGCCAATACAAAAGCTTGAGAACACCCGATCCAACACGTCTTCGGGATGGATCGCGCCGGTGACCCGATCCAGGGCCCGGGCTGCCAGCCGAACATCCTCCGCCGCAAGCTCTGGGGCTTCTGTCTGCTCAAGCGCACTGACAACCCGGTCATAGGCCTCCTGCAGGAGCCGGGCATGCCGCAGCCGGGTGGCCGTCGGCGGGCTGCCCGATCCCAATCGCTCCACCACCCGACCCGTCAAGGCACTCAAAAGTGCCCCCAGGTCCTCGCCCCTGCGGGCGCTGATCCGGTGGACCTCAAGGCCAAGGGCCGCCGCTTCCTGGATCGCAGCTGGGGTTTGCCCGCCAGCTGGCAGGTCTGCCTTATTGATCACACAGACATCCCCTGCCCTCACCCCAACCGGAGCGGGCAAGCCGTGCCCCAGAGATCCGTCAACCACCCAAAGCCGCAGGTCAGCGTCTGATGCCCAAGCCCTGCCCCTTCGCACGCCCTCGGCCTCGATCTCGTCGGCCGCCTCCCGCAATCCTGCGGTATCCGCCATCACCACCTTATAGCCCCCCAAAACCATCTGGACTTCGATTATGTCCCGGGTGGTTCCGGGGGTTGCCGTGACAATCGCTGCCTCTCGCCCGGCCAGGGCGTTCAAAAGTGTACTCTTTCCGCCGTTGGGCGCACCAATCAGGGCCACCCTGTAGCCTTCACGCACTGCCACCCCGCGCTGGGCGTCGGCCAAGGCCAGATGTAATTGGGCCGCCAAACGCTCTAGGCTAGGCCGGGCCCGGTCGGCCACATCAGAGGGCACCTCTTCGTCGGGAAAATCCACCGCCGCTTCCAGGAGCGCCAACACCTCCACCAGCTCTTCGCGCCAGGCCAGGTGAACCCTTCCCAGAGCACCCCCCAGTTGGGACAGGGCTTGGCGGCGCTGCCCCTCGGTTTCAGCGTCGATCAGATCAGCCACAGCCTCTGCCTGGGCTAGATCCAGCTTGCCATTCTCGAAAGCCCGACGGGTAAAGGCCCCCGGCTCAGCTGGCTCCAACCCCTGATCCACCAGGGCCTCCACCAGGGCGTTGACCACGGCGACCCCGCCGTGCACGTGAAACTCGACACTGTCCTCGCCGGTATAGGTCCCGGGGCCCGGCAGCCAGAGCACCAGCGCCGTGTCAATATCTCGCCCCGGCCGATCCCTCAAAGTCCGGACAGAAGCCCGACGGGGTGCCGGGCATGTTCCGGCCAAGGCCTTCAGGGTCGCCTTAGACCGCGGCCCCGAAACCCGCAGCACAGCCACGGCCCCTCGGCCTGGTGCCGTAGACAGGGCGAAAATCGTCGAGGTCATTTCGGTCGGGTCGCACTCATTCCCATGTCTACCGCCTGGGTCATCAGTTTGCGGAACTGCTCCTGGGCCCCGACACCAAAGGCGCTCCAGCTCTTCATCAGCTCATCGGGCGACAGCCGGGCCATATTTTCTGTCATGCGGTTTTGCATCTCATCGACCATCTTGGCGTTCAGCCCAGAGACGTCGGGCAGACCCATAAAGGCCCGGGCTTCTTCGGGGGTACAATCGATTTCCACGGTCATCTTCATGGCTGCGTTTCCTGGCCTAGGCATTACGTTCTGACGGGGAGTAACGAGTCCTAGCTAGACCCTATTCTTCACCACCAGAACCTTCGGAACACCACCCTTATGGGCGAAACCCTTAAGATCAAGACCTCAGCCGGGTTGATGTGTGCCGATCTCGTCCATAAACGGAACCCCTCATTCTGCTCAACAAAGATCGGCTGACCCATGCGCGCCATTCACATCGAAGCCCTCGGCGGTCCTGACGTCCTCAGGGTTGTCGACCTCCCCAAGCCCACGCCAAAGCCAGGTGAAATCCTGGTGGCCCAAGCGGCGATCGGCATCAACTTCATCGACACCTACCACCGCACCGGCCTTTATCCGATCAAGCTCCCCTCAGGACTGGGCATGGAGGGTGCTGGCCTTGTTGAGGCGGTGGGTGACGGCGTCACTCGCTTCAAGGCTGGAGATCGGGTGGCCTATGCCTCAGGCCCGATCGGTGCCTATGCCGAGTTTCACGTGGTCAACGCCGAACGGGTGGTGAAGGTCCCCGATGGCGTCCCCTTGACCACGGCCGCAGCGGCCCTCCTTAAGGGCATGACGGCTGAGTTCCTGCTCCGCCGTTGCTACCCCCTTCAGGCGGGTCAGTTCACCTTGATCCACGCCGCGGCAGGGGGTGTTGGCCAGATCATGGTCCAATGGGCCAAGGCCATCGGCGCCATGGTCATCGCCACCGTAGGGTCTGAGGCCAAGGCTGAGATGGCCCGCGCCCTCGGCGCCGACCATGTGATTTTCTATGACCACCAGGATGTGGCGGCGGAAGTGCGAAAGATCACCGATGGCCTCGGGGTCCCCGTGGCCTATGACTCAGTGGGCGCCTCGACCTTTGAGGGCACCCTGGGCAGTCTGGCGCGGCGCGGCCTGTTCGTCAGCTATGGCAATGCCTCGGGCCCTGCCCCGGCGATTGAGCCGGGTCGGCTGTCGCGGATGGGGTCGCTCTATCTGACCCGCCCGACCTTATTTGATTATGTGGCGACCACGACCGACTTGGACGACAGCGCGGGCGCCTTGTTCCAGATGATCGAAACTGGGCGGGTAAAGATCGAGATCGGCCAAACCTTTGCCCTCGCCGATGCCCGGTTGGCGCACGAGGCTCTGGAATCCCGCCAGACCACCGGTGCCAGCCTGCTCATCCCCTAAGAAGCCGGGGTGTTTCACGTGAAACACCCCTATTTTCAACAGCTTAGCCGTTCCCGAGACGCTTTCACGCCCCCCTAAGTGTTCATGGACTGGAAGAACTCTTCGTTGTTCTTCGAGGACTTGAGCTTATCGAGCAGGAACTCAATGGCATCCTGAGAGCCCATGGGCCCGAGGATGCGCCGCAGGATATACGTCTTCTGCAGGTGTTCCTTGGGCGTGATGAGCTCTTCCTTACGGGTGCCGGACTTGATGACGTCGATGGCAGGATAGACCCGCTTGTCGGCGACCTTCCGGTCGAGAATGATTTCTGAGTTCCCGGTGCCCTTGAACTCTTCGAAGATCACTTCATCCATCCGACTGCCGGTATCGATCAGAGCGGTGGCGATGATCGTCAGAGAGCCGCCCTCTTCAATATTCCGCGCCGCGCCGAAGAAACGCTTAGGCCGCTGCAGGGCGTTGGCATCCACGCCGCCGGTGAGCACCTTGCCAGAGGATGGCACCACGGTGTTGTAGGCCCGGCCCAGTCGCGTGACGGAGTCCAGCAGAATGACCACGTCACGCTTGTGTTCCACCAAGCGCTTGGCCTTTTCGATGACCATTTCAGCCACCTGGACGTGGCGGGTTGCCGGTTCATCAAAGGTCGAGGACACCACCTCGCCCCGCACGGTGCGGCGCATGTCGGTAACTTCTTCGGGGCGTTCGTCGATCAGCAGGACGATGAGATAGATTTCGGGGTGGTTTGTCTCGATGGACTTGGCGATGTTTTGCAACATCACGGTCTTGCCCACCCGGGGCGGGGCGGTGATCAGGCAGCGCTGGCCCTTGCCCAGGGGGGCGACAATGTCGATTACCCGGCCCGAACGGTCCTTTAGGGTGGGATCATCGATCTCCATCTTCAGGCGTTCATCGGGATAGAGGGGGGTCAGGTTATCAAACAAGACCTTGTGGCGGACGTTTTCCGGGTTCTCGAAATTGGTCAGGTCCACCTTGACCAGGGCGAAATAACGTTCGCCCTCTCGGGGGGCGCGGACAGCACCATCCACCGTATCCCCGGTGCGCAGGCCGAACTTCCGGATCTGCGAGGGGCTGACATAGATATCGTCTGGACCAGGTAGGTAATTGGCCTCTGGCGAGCGCAGGAACCCAAAGCCATCCTGGACCACTTCCAAGGTGCCTGACCCTGAAATCTCTATGCCTTCCTCGGCAAGGACCTTGAGGATCGCAAACATCATGTCCTGCTTGCGCATGGAATTGGCGTTTTCGATTTCAAGAGTCTCAGCAAACGCCAAAAGGTCGGCGGGGGATTTGTCCTTCAGCTCCTGAAGGGACATCCGGGTCAGACCCATGGCGGCTATGGCGGCGGCGACCTCAGAGGGTTCGTCGTCCTCTGCCTCAAGCCCAGCGTCTGCCACTTGATCTTCCGCCGCAGGTTCGATGTTCGCCTCGGTCACGTCGGCGGCGTTTTCGTCTTCCATTGTATTTTCTCTTACGCACTGGCCCTCAGCCCGAGGCGGTTCCTCAAGGTGGGGCGATGAAACGGTTGTTGGACGACAGGCGTCCGGTGTTTTTGGGGCCGGGCTGCGTCAGGCTCAATAGAGAGCGCGCGGTCCGGAAAAAGGCGGGGTACGCCGCAGAACGACGTATGTGGGACGCAAACCATATGCGCGCCTCTACGTCAAGGCGGGCAGGACTATGGTGAACGGGCCTTAGCCCTATGTCCTAACAAGCCTTTAAGTGCGACCGGCTAATCTCATCCTGTTAAACCTATCCGATGGGAGCTATCCATGTCCTTCAGCATATCCGCAGCCAGCCCTTCCGCCGCATATGCGGGGCCGAGCCTGACACCCACCATTGATGAAATTCTCGCCCAGAACGCCGCCGCAGATGCTCAGACGGCCCCAGCTGAACCGGCCCCGCCGCTGGACCCGGCCGTGGGTAATAACCTAGACATTTCTGTCTAGAACGCCCGTCACCGCGACTGGCCCACCCCCGTGGCTGGGCCAGACCTATGACGTCAAAGAGGCTCTGATCCTGTAAGGATCGGAGCCTTTTTTGTGCCTTGTCCCTGCGGCGTTAGCCCCCAAATTCCGTGGTCACGGCCAACACCATGATAATGGCGGCGATAAACGGCAGTTCATTGGTCGCCCGCCAGAACTTGGAGCTACGGGTGTTTTTGCCCGCGGCAAACGTCTTGCGCGCCGCGCCCAGGAAATGATGCCAGCCGATCAGGAACACCACTCCGGACAGCTTGGCGATCATCCAGGGCTTAGCCAGGAACCCCCAGCCGCCACGAATCTGTGTGGCGTCGATCCAGATGAGGGCCAGGCCAAACGCTAGGGCCAAAACCATGGCTGGCCCCATAATGATCCGATAGAGTTTGAGCTCCATGGTCTGGAAGGTCAGATCCATTTCTGAGCCGGGTGCCACCTCGGCATGATAGGCAAATAGCCGCGGCAGATACATGATCCCGGCCATCCAAGCGATGACCGCAATAATGTGCAGACCACGCATCAGGTCGTAATTCATGCCGAAGCCCCCTTGGTGGCGCATCTGACAGCGCACTGTGATTTTCCCGCCGGACAGACCCACCCCCCATCGGCCGATACGGGGTTATCTTGCCCAAGGCACCGATTAGCTGCCTCAGTGAGTGCCCCAATAAAGGCGGGCTCAACCCCCAAGGCTGGTGCCCGTAGATAGGGCGAACACCCGACCTCTACGGCCAATTCGCCATATTCATGGTCGAGCTCAACCAGGGTTTCTATGTGCTCAGACACAAAGGCGATGGGAACAACCAACAGACCAATGCCTTCATCTCCGGCCAAGCGGATCTCAGCGTCTGTGGAGGGTCCGATCCATTTGAGGGGCCCGACCCGGCTTTGATAGGACACTCGCCAGTCGCTCAGCTCTGGAATGCGCGCGGCGATGGCGGCGGCTGTCGCCTGAATTTGCACCTGGTAGGGATCGCCCGCCTCAATAATCTTTTCTGGCAGGCCGTGGGCAGAGAATAGGAGCCGGATATGGCTGGGCTGACCGGCCTTATCCCAAGTGTCTCGGATCCGATTCACGTGGGCGGTGATGACCCCTTCCGACACCGGATAGCAACAGATGGTCCTGGACCGCCCAGGCCCCTTATAGGTTTCCATCCATGCCTTTAGGGAAGACCCCGAGGTGGTGGTTGAAAAATGCGGGTAAAGCGGCAGGAGCACCACCTCGTCGGGGGCAAACCTGGCAACGGCTGCGGCGGTCTCGGCGGTGAAGGGCTTCCAATAGCGCATGGCGATAAAGACCTCGACCTCATCTCCAGGGTGCTGAGCTGCGAGGCTGGCCTGTAGGGCGTCTGCCTGGGCCTTGGTCTCTGGGAGGATGGGTGAGCCGCCACCCATTCGGGCATAATTGGCCTGGGCGCTCTTTTCCCGGGTGGTCGATATTAGAGCCGCTAAGGGATAGCGAACAAAGGCCGGGGCCCCGATAATCGCTGGATCCTTGAAAAGATTATATAAAAAGGGCCGAACAGCCTTAGGGCCATCGGGTCCACCGAGATTAAACAGAACAACCGCAATCTTGCTCATCGCCCGGTGATCCTTCGTATAGCCCTGTCCAAATTCTCAATCGGCGTATCTGGCAAGACCCCATGACCGAGGTTGAAGATATATGGCGCCTTGGCCCAGGCCTCGATCAGGGTGTCGATGCGTGCGTCCAGGGCCGGGCCCCCGGCCCGCAGGAGCAGGTTATCCAGGGCCCCTTGAATGGCCTTCCCCCCGGCCTGGATCGATGTCCCAAGGGCGATGGGTGCCTGAGTGTCTAGGGCTACAGCCTGAACAGGGACCTGGGCCGCATAATTCGCTACCAGGGCCCCAGCGCCCCGGGGGAACCCGATAAATGGCGCATCAATCCCGGCTGCACGGACCCGCTCAATGATCGCCTTGTGCGGATTGATGACGATCCGCTGGAAAACATCCTCAGCCAAACCCTCGGCCCAACTTTCGAACAGCTTCAGAACCTGGGCACCAGACCGCGCCTGCATGACAAGATAGCGGGCTGTGGACTCCACCAATATGTCCAAGAGGGCATCAAGTTTTTCGGGGTTCTGGTAAGCATAGGTCCGGGCCCCAGACCTGTCAGATCCCCGGCCTTCAATCATATAGGTGGCCACCGTCCAGGGGGCACCGGCAAACCCGATCAAGGTCCGCTCAGGCTCAAGCTCAGCCCGAACCCTGCTGAGGGTCTCACCAATATTGGCCAGATGGGCGGTAGAGGTCTCAATCTTATCGCGCATTAAAGCCAGATCAGGCAGGGCACCCAGCCTTGGACCCTCCCCGGCCTCGAACCAGACCTCCTGCCCCAAGGCTTGAGGGATGAGCAGGATGTCGGCAAAAACTATGGCGGCATCCAAAGGAAAGCGCCGCATGGGCTGCAAGGTCGCTTCCGCCGCCATTTCTGGATTGAAACAGAAGGCGATGAAGTCCTTAGCCCGGGTGCGGAGTTCTCGATATTCCGGCAGGGACCGTCCCGCCTGACGCATGAACCAGACGGGGGGTCTTTCGAAGGTCTTTCCGGCAAGGGCCGCCAGGAGCTTGGGCTTAGGTGCTTGGGACATGGGGCCCTTAAACCGTCTTCCACGCTTTCACTCAAGGGCTTCGCCAGACCGCCGGCTATTCTTCAATAAGATAGAGTTTGAAATGAAATTGTAGAAGCAGGGTTAGGGCTGTCGATCATGGGGAAAACCCCCGGCGACAGGGTATCCGATGACCGCTTTCCACCAACGCCCCAAACCGCCTTACACAGACTTAATCCACCCCTGTGAATCGCGGGGACAGACGAGGAAGTCTCGATTGTCATTAAGAATTCATTAACCTCTTTAAGGGGCAAGCCGGGGTATGACGCCTCAATCGTCTTCATACTTTATTAACCATTATAAACAGGGTCCTGACTTGCTCTTTCACGGGGGTGAATCTACGGCCAAAAGGTCCAAGCATCCCCGTTATCCGCCAGGACAGCCTGAGCGCGGGGCCTCACCCCAAATTCACCCCCGCGGCCTTACGGATATGTCGACATCCTTGTCCCCAGAAACTTTTTCAGCCCACGTTGGCGCGCAGCACCCCCCAGTGCCAGGGCGCCTCAGCTCACGAACCAAGGCCTCCATGCGATCAACCGAGGTCCCGAGGATATTTGGTAGCTCGGCTTTAAGCCTGTGGTGGTCTCTGGCACCTCGACCGATCCTGCCGTAGGTCGTATCTATGGGCGTTTGCGGGACCCCTGGGGGAGAATTGCCGAGATCATGACCACGCCCCCGCGCATATCGACCTATTTCCATGTGCACCTGGTGTCTGACTCCACGGGCGAAACCCTAAATGCCATGGCCCGGGCGGTGTGCGCCCGGTTTGAAAACATCCTGCCGATTGAACACATCTACGCCCTGGTGCGCTCACCTCGGCAGCTGGAGCGCGCCCTCACCGATATTGAGGCCGCGCCCGGAGTGGTCATCCATACCATTGTCGAAGACGATCTTCGCTCGGCCCTGGAAGAGGGTTGCCGGCGGCTGGATATGACCTGCATTGCCGCCCTCGACCCCCTGGTCTCGGCCATGTCACGCTATCTGGGCGCGTCCTTGAGCCGCCGGGTGGGTGTGCAGCACACCCTGGATAATGACTATTTCAACCGTATGGACGCCCTGAACTACGCCATTGGCCATGATGACGGCCAGGGGGGCCAGGATTTAGATCAGGCAGACGTCATACTGGTCGGTGTGTCTCGCACCTCTAAAACCCCGACCTGTATTTATCTGGCCCATCGCGGGGTAAGGGCGGCCAATGTGCCCCTGGTGCCTGGCCAGCCCATCCCTGAAAAGCTCTTGGCAGCACGGAATGCTATGGTCGTGGCCCTGACGGCGTCTCCGGACCGGCTGATTCAAATCCGCCGCAATCGCCTGCTGTCGCTGAAAGAAGATCGCGCCTCGACCTATATCGATGTGGATGCAGTGAGGGAGGAGATCGTCCAGGCCCGACGCCTCTATGAAAAGCAGGGCTGGCCGGTGATTGACGTGACCCGCCGGAGCGTTGAAGAAACCGCCGCCGCAGTCCTAAACCTCTTAAATGGCGGCCGTGGACAGATCGAGGTCTAGATTCCCGTGAATGAAAAACTGACCCTTGCGTCAAAGAGCGCGGCCCGAACGGCAGTGCTGAGAGGCGCCGGCCTGACCTTTGAGACCCGGGATTCCCAGGTCGATGAAGACGTGACCAAGGCCGCTCTCTTGGCCAAAGGGGCTTCGCCCCGGGAGATTGCCCAGGCCCTGGCTGAGGAAAAAGCCTTGGCCGTGTCGAAGGTCGAGCCCGGCCTGGTGATCGGCGCAGATCAGACCCTTGAATTCGAAGGCCAGCTCTATGACAAGGTTTCGGATGTGAAAGCGGCGCGGGCCCGGTTGCAGCAGCTGCGCGGCCACCCCCACCACCTACACTCTGCTGTGGTTCTGGCCCGGGATGGTGAGGTGGTTTGGCGCGACACGGTGACCGCGACCCTGACCATGCGCGATTTTTCCGATCGCTTCCTGGATACCTATCTCGATGCCGAAGGCACCGCAGCCCTGGGCTCGGTGGGCTGTTATCGTATGGAGAGCCTGGGGGTTCAGTTGTTTTCCGCCATTGATGGGGACTATTTCACCATTCTGGGCCTGCCCTTAATGGGTCTCTTGGAGCGGCTTCGGGCCCATGCGGTTTTGACCCCATGAACATAACTGGAAAAACCCGATTGGCTGGGGTTGTCGGACAGCCCATTGCCCATTCCCTTAGCCCAATCCTGCACAATGCATGGCTGACCGCGACGAACCTTGATGGGATTTATGCCCCGTTTGGCATAGCAGAACCGCGGTTCGAGGCGTTTATAGACGGCTTGCGCGGCGGGGCGATCCGCGGGCTCAATATCACCCTACCCTTCAAGATCCGGGCCCTGGCTATGGCTGACCAAATCAGCCACCGTGCCCGTCTGGCTCAGGCCGCCAATGTTCTGGTGTTTGCAGAAGATGGCACCCTGCAGGCCGACAATACCGACGGTGCCGGACTGATCTGGGCCTTCGCCAGTCAGGCCCCTGGGTTTGACCCCTCGGCAGGACCCGTGGCGATTATCGGCGCAGGTGGCGGGGCCCAGGGGGCGGCAGCCGCCTTCCTCGAAGCCGGCTGTCCTAAGGTGCGGCTCTTTAATCGAACCCTCGAAAAGGCCGAGCGCGTGGCTGAAAACCTGGGGGCTGGCGTCGAGGCCTGGAACCTTGCAGATGTAGAGCAGGGTCTGCAGGACGTCATGGCCGTAATCAATGCCACCTCGGCTGGCCTGCTGGGCGGAGGCCTGGCCCTGCCCCTGGAGGCGACCCCTGTGGATGCGGTCATTATGGACATGACCTATAAGCCCCTGATTACCCCCTTCCTTAGCCAGGCCTTGGACCTGGGCCGTCGCACGGTGGATGGTCTGGAAATGTTGATTGGACAGGCCCGGCCGTCTTTTGCCGCGTTTTTTGGCCAAGATCCCCCCGGCGAGGTCAATGTCCGCCACCTTGCCCTATGCGCCCTGGAGGCCAATTCATGATCACCTTGGGTCTTACCGGCTCCATCGGCATGGGCAAATCAACCACGGCGGCCATGTTCCGCGCGGCGGGAATTCCGGTCTATGACGCCGATGCTGCGGTGGCAGAGATATATCTGAAGGGCGGCGCCGCCGTTGAGCCCCTGGAGGCGACCTTTCCTGGGGTGACCCGAGACGGGGCCGTGGATCGCGAAGCCCTGCGCCAAAGGGTGCTTGGGGACGACGAGGCCATGGCCAAGCTCAATGCCGTGGTCCACCCCTTGCTTGGCAAGGACCGCTTGGCGTTTTTCGCAAAGGCCCAGGCGGACAAGGCCGATCTGGTGGTTCTGGATATCCCGCTCTTGTTCGAAACCGGGGGCGAGCGGAACATGAATGCGGTGGTGGTGGTGTCTGCCCCTGCGGATCAACAGCGCCAGCGGGTTCTGGCTCGGGAAGGCATGACCCCAGAGCGTCTAGACGCCATTTTGGCCCGGCAATTACCCGACGCCGAAAAACGCGCCCGGGCGGACTTTGTCATCGACACGGGTCGGGGTCTCGAGGCCGCTGAAGCGCGGGTGAGCGCTGTGATCGCCGAGGTTCGGGCCCAAGCCGCAGCTGGAACCTTGCGAAACCCCGGCTGATCCACAGGGCTTGCATTAAGCCAAGTTGCTCGGGCCGGCGAAACGCGCCATGAAACACCATGGCCCGCGAGATCGTCCTCGACACTGAAACCACCGGATTCGAGCCCCACCTGGGTCATCGGCTGGTGGAGCTCGCCGCCCTGGAAATCGAAGATTTTATTCCGACCGGCCGCAGCTTTCACATCTATATCGACCCAGAGCGGGACATGCCGCCAGAGGCGGAGAAGGTGCACGGCCTCTCGGCTGCCTTTTTGAGGGGCAAGCCGAAATTTGCTGATCCTGAGGTGGTTGAGGCATTTTTAGACTTCATCGCCGATGCGCCCCTGGTGGCACACAATGCCAGCTTTGACCGGGCCTTTGTGAATTGGGAGTTGAACACCCTTGGCCGGGAGATCTTGCCCGAAGACCGATGGGTCGACACCCTGGCCCTGGCGCGGCTGCGGTTTCCGGGCATGCACAATTCTCTCGACGCCCTGTGCAAGCGGTTCAAGATTTCCCTGGCGGAGCGGGACAAGCACGGCGCCCTGATCGACGCCCGCCTGCTGGCGGCCGTTTACCTGGAACTGAAAGGTGGCCGCGAACGCTCCCTAGAGCTCGTAGCGCAAGCCAAGACCGTGGTGTTTGGCACGCTGCGGGAGAATGCCTATGGCCCGAGGCCCCGGCCCTTGCCGCTCAGATCCACCGATGCCGAGCGCGCCGCCCACGCCGCCTTTGTCCTTCAGCAGGTCAAGAGCGAACTTTGGAAGAAGCTGGGGGTCTAACCCAATTCAGCCTAATCAGGCGTTGCCCGCCACGACACCCTGGCCCTCGGCCTGGGCCTTGCGGGCGGCATAGACCCCGGCGAAGTCGATGGGGTCTAGCAGGAAGGGCGGGAAGCCGCCGTCTGTGGTGACGTCGCCGATAATCCGCCGGGCATAGGGGAAGAGGTAACGCGGGCATTCTACCAGCAGAACCATTTCCATGTCCTCAGCCGAGACGCCTTCAATGGCAAACAGGCCGCCATAGAGCAGTTCGACCACAAACAGCGGGCCGTCTTCGCGCATGGCCCTGGCGGTGAGCTTAAGATCGACTTCAAAAAAGCCGTCATCGCGCCCGCGGGCGTTCATCTCGACACCCATGTCGATTTGCGGCTGGGGCCCACCAGACCGCAGGACATCCGGCGACAGGGGGTTTTCGAAGCTCAAATCACGAATGAACTGGGTCAGAATTCGAATGCCAGGTTCAGCGGCCTGGCCGTTGACTGTTGGCGCTGCGGACTGATCAGTATCGCTCATGGCAGGGTTCCGTCAGGATTGGGATGTCCATTTACATCCCCTTCAAGGCCGCGGCTGCTAACATGAGGTTGGGGGCGATGCAATGACAGCCCTGACGCGGCGCGAAGAACACCCTATATGAAGACTTCCGTAACCCAAGTGAGCGACGAAGCCTAAGTGCTCCAGATGATCATCTTCGCGGCCCTGGCCGCCGTCGTCCTGTTCCAGCTTTATTCGGTGCTGGGCCGCAGGGTAGGTCGACAACCCGAAGACGCCGCGGCCGGGACAGCCCCCACTCCGCCTCGGGGGGATCAGCCCCCTGCCACCGATGCGCCAGCCTTGAGCGATGCAGATGCCTCTGGATTGACGGCCATCCGTGCCCGGGACGGGAGTTTCGATCTCCCGAGCTTTCTCAATGGTGCCCGCTCAGCCTATCAAAAAATCGTCCAGGGGTTTGCGGCTGGGGATCGCGAGGCTCTGAAAGACCTGTTGTCGGCCCCGGTCCTGGCGGCCTTTGAGACGGAAATCACCGCTCGCGAGGCCGATGGCCGTACGGAGACGGTAGAGTTTCTGCAATTTCCCCGGGCGGATTTGGATAAGGCTTTGGTGGAGGGCGACAGGGCGCGTCTGACCGTGCGCTTCCTGGGCGAACTCCGCAGCCGCACCAAGGGGCCCGAGGGCGAGGGCATCGAAGATCGGCGTACCGCCGAATTGTGGACCTTTGAGCGGGCTTTGGACAGTCGCGACCCCAACTGGGTTCTGGTCCAAGTCAGCCCAGCAGAGGCTTAAGGTCTTGCGTCTGGCCAGGCTGGCGACCCTCGCGGTCCTGCTGGTCTTGAGTGCCTGCGCCACAAGCCCAAAGACCGGGCCCGCCTCCCTGCCCATTTCGCCCGTACCTGGGTCCCCCTTGCCTGGGCCTCAGGCATCTGGCCCCCAGGCTCCTGCCCCTGTCGCCACCGTGAAGGAGCGGTTTTCAGATCTTCCCGGCTGGCCCCAAGAAAATCATGCCAGCGCCTTCAAGGTGTTTCGCCAAACCTGCCAGGCTGGCCGGGAGCCCACCATGTTTGTGGTCTGTCGTCGGGCGCAAACCATGGTTGATCCAGATGACGCCCACGCCCGGGCATTCTTCGAAGATAACTTCGACCCGGAGCGCCTGAGTGGCGAAGGCCTGCTGACCGCCTATTTCGCCCCTGAATATGAAGGGCGCTCTGTTCCAGATGAAGACTTCTTCGCCCCGGTTCGACCCAGACCTGCCGATATGGTGGTCAAGGATGGCCAGGTTTGGCAGCTGAGCCCCGAGGGAAAGCTTAGCCCCTATCCGGATCGCGCCACGATCGAGGGGCTTCCCGCCAGCGATGCTGTTGCCTGGATGCGGCCAGAGGACCTGTTTTTTCTTCAGATTCAAGGGTCAGGGGTTCTGACCTTTGAGGACGGCCATCGGGAAAAAGTCCTCTATGCCGGCAATAATGGACGGCCCTTTCAGGGGATTGCTGCGCCCATGCGTCACCAGGGCCTCTTGCCGGAAAATGGCACCTCCGGTGACGCCATCCACAGCTGGCTCGCCGCCCATCGGGGTTCAGAGGCCGAGGCCGTCATGCACCTTAATCCTCGCTATGCTTTTTTCAGGACGGCGCCCGATGATGGTCTGCCCCCCCTGGGGGCCGCTGGCCTGCCGCTTCCGGCCGGCCGCGCCATTGCCATCGATCCCCAACGCCACAGCTATGGCGAGCTTATCTGGATTGACGCCGACGTCCCTAAACTGTCGGGTGCCTTCCCAGCCTATCGCCGTCTGGTGGCCGCCCTCGATACAGGCGGTGCCATAAAGGGGGATGTGCGCGCTGACCTCTATATGGGCCAGGGCGCGGCGGCTGGATTTGAGGCGGGCCGGGTTCGCCATAGTCTGCGTATGCACAGGCTGGTTCCGAGGCCATGAAGCGTCCGGTTCGTCCCGAAGAGCAAAGGCTCTGGTCTATGGTGGCCTCGACGGTCCACCCCCTGCCTGGGCGCAGTCAACCGGTTGCCCCATCTGCTTCGACCGAAAAGCCAGCCTTGGGGGATGCCATTTCAGCGCCAAGGCCGGGGGCCGGTGGGCTTGCGGCTGGACCCATTCCAACTGGGCCTGCCCTGGCCCCCACCACGAAATCTAAGGTCATAGAGCCAGGGCGCCGCCACCGGATCGCCAAGGAGCGGGACCCTATCGGTGCCCATATCGACCTGCACGGTATGGATCAGGCCCGGGCTCGGAGTGTTCTGGAGGCCTTTATCTTTAGGTCCTGGAATGAGGGCATGCGCGCAGTTTTGGTGATTACCGGCAAGGGTTTACGGGGGGACGGTGTTCTGCGGCGCATGACCCCGGAATGGCTGGCTGATCCGCGCCTGCGGGATGTGGTGGCAGGAATTTCAGAGGCCCAGAGGCGGCACGGCGGCGAAGGTGCCCTCTATGTTGCCCTCAAGCGCCATCCCAGAGCCGTATCTCTCTAGGCCTAGGTCTGTGCCTCGGCCTTACCCTGGCCCCAGCGGGCGGCCCAGGCGGTGATGCCCACATCGCTGGTGACATTGCCCAGGGTGCGGGAAAAGTCTGGAAAGGTCTCAACGGCCAGCAGCAGGGGCAGGAGTTCCATGGGAACGCCCATGGCCCCACAGATGGGCACTAGGGTGGTAAAGAAAGTCACGGAACTGGCAACGCCTACGGCAGCCAGGCTGACAATACAGGCCACCACCACGCCCACGGCCAGCTGAGCTGGCCCCAGATGGACCCCGTAAATATGTGCCACATAGATGGCCACAGCCAGATTGCCGGGTGGGCTGGTAATGCGGAACAGGGCAACAGCCATGGGTAGGACGAGACCGCGCACCCCCTGAGGCACGCCAAGTTTCTCTGTGGCTTCCAGCATCACCGGCAAGGAGGCGAGGGAGGACTGGGTCGAAATCGCCATAGCCTCCACGGGGATCAGGGCGGTGAACAGTTTTCCAGGGGCAATCTTGCCACCGAAGATCGCCATGATCAGACCCAGTACCCCGGCCAGCAGGCACATGATCGAAACAATCACCACATACTGACCCAATATGCCCACCGCGCCGAACCCGGTCTTGGCGCCCACCACAAAGGCCAGCAGGAAGACCCCCAGGGGCGCAATCTTCAGCACCCAGCCGACAATAACCATCATGGTGGCTTGAACCGCATCGAACAGGCCAAACAGCACATCTCGACGGCCAGGATCCAGCCGGGTCGCCGCCAGACCAAATACCAGACCAAAGAACACGATCGAGGCCATGGCCCCCTCTGCCGCCGCCTTGATGGGGTTGGCAGGGATGAAGGATTTGAGCATGTCCGTCACAGGCGGGGAGGCCGGGACCTGGGACCCGAGCCCATGGGCTGAGGCGCGCAGGGCCTCTGCAGCAAGCTTGGGCGCTGGCCAAATATCCAGCAGGGCTGGGGTGGCAATGGCGGCAATGGTGGTGGAGACCAGCAGCATGACGGCGAAGGCCAAGAGGCTACGGCCTGGCAGGCCGCCCCCCTTCAGGGCCCCCGCTGCCTGAGCCACCCCCACCACCAGCAAGGAGAAGACCAAAGGAATAATCGTCATGCGCAGGGCGTCGAGCCAGATTCCGCCCAGGGCCTGGCTTGTGGTCACCAGCTGGGCCGCAAGTCCGGGGGACAGGTGGGGCGACAGAGCGCCGAGGACGAGGCCAAGGATCAGGCCGGCAAGGATGCGGGTGGTGAGAGAGTTAAACGCCATGTGATGAGGATTGCCGTAAGCGGCGGCTCTGACCAGCCCAAAACGCGCATTTTTCAGATTGAACGCGAAGGCGCCTGCAATTGGGCGTGTTTGCCACTAACCTTGCCGATTATGCGTCGCGTGCTTCTTCCCTTGGCTATTTTGAGTGTCGCCGGGTCCGCCTGGGCCACTGACCCCGGCAGTGTGCACCCCAAGGACACGGTGCGCGATGCCGTTATGGCGCCCCTCGAGGATCTCGATCTTAAGGAAATCCCCATACCCGAGGCCCTGTCGCGGGCCCGGCATGACCCCTATGCCCTCGAGGGCTTGACCCGGTGTGAAGGCATTGCCGCTGAAATCGGGCAATTGGATGCGGCCCTGGGGCCAGACCTTGATGAGGCTCCGCCCCCTGATCAGAGGTCGAAGGCCGCAAAGCTGACCGACGAGGTAAAGGGCGTTGGCTTAGCGCAGGTGCGGGAGCAAACCCGCAGCCTCCTGCCGTTTCGCGGCTGGGTTCGCAAGCTGAGTGGGGCTGCAGCCCATGATAAGAAACTGGCTGCGGCCATCCGCGCAGGGGAGGTCAGACGCGGGTTCTTGAAGGGCACCGGCATGCGCATGAACTGCGCCCCACCCGCGGCCCCTTCCTGGTTTGTCCCCCTTGAGCCGATCAAGCCTAAGTCGCCGCCGAGTCTTTGGGATCGCTTTGTGGCCTGGATTAGATCCTGGTGGCCGTTCTAGCCCCTAGGCATCCCGCGCCGCTTTTTCTTGTAGGCCTGAGGTGCCCTCACGGCGTTCGAGCTGGGCGGCAATGTCATCGAGGGACACACCAGATCCTGCCAAGAGGACTAGGAAATGATAGATCAGGTCTGCGCTTTCCCCGGCCAGTCCGTCCGGGTCGCCCTGAACGGCTGAGATCACCACCTCTACCGCCTCTTCGCCGAACTTCTTGGCGGTGCGCTCGACCCCTTGAGAGAGGAGAAGTGCAGTATAAGAGCTCTTGGGGTCAGCTCCCTTGCGGGCCTCAATGGTGGCGTTCAGCCGTTCCAGGGCGTCAGAAAAACGGCTCATGCCACCCGCTCCGAATATCGCACAGGGATTTTCGCCGCCGCCATGGCCGCCTTGACCTGGGACATGGAGACTTCGCCGAAATGGAAGATTGAGGCTGCGAGGACGGCATCAGCGCCACCGGTCAGCACGGCATCCACCATATGCTGGGCGTTTCCGGCCCCCCCTGAGGCGATCACCGGCACATTCACCGCCGAGGTGACGGCCTTCAGCAGGTCCAGGTCATAGCCGGTCTTGGCCCCGTCCCGGTCCATGGAGGTCAGCAGGATTTCTCCCGCCCCGCGTTTTACAGCCTCTATGGCATAGTCCACCACATCGAGGCCGGTATCGGTTCGCCCGCCATAGGTAAAGACCCGCCAGCCGCCGCTCCCAGACACCGATGGACCTTGCTTGGCGTCGATGGCCACCACCACGGCCTGAGACCCAAAGGCGTCGGCGCAGTCACTGATCAGGTCTCTGTTTTCCACAGCTGCGGTATTGATGCTGATCTTATCGGCACCGGCCAGCAACAGGCGTCGGGCGTCCTCCACCTTGCGAATGCCACCCCCCACGGACAGAGGCATGAAGCAGACATCGGCGGTGCGGGCGATCACGTCGAGGATGGCACCTCGGCCCTCATGACTGGCGGTGATGTCTAAGAACATCAGTTCGTCGGCCCCGGCCGCGTCATAGGCCCTGGCCTGTTCCACCGGATCCCCAGCGTCGCGCAGGGCCACGAAATTGACGCCCTTGACCACCCGGCCATCCTTGACGTCCAGACAGGGTATGACGCGGACCTTGAGCATTAGAGGGCGACTTTCAGGGCCTCAGCCGGATTGATGGCACCGTTATAAAGGGCACGGCCAAGCACGGCCCCAGCGATCGGTGTGCCCTTATGGGCCTTTAGCCGGACAATATCGTCCACCGTGGCCAAACCTCCCGCCGCAATGACCGGAATGGATACGGCGTCGGCAATGGCCCCGAAGGCCTCGACATTGAAACCCATGACCGTGCCATCCCGGTCAATGTCAGTGATGATCAGGGCCCCAACCCCGCCATCCTCAAAGCGCTTAGCCACCGTCACAGCGTCAAGATCCGTGCTTTCGGTCCAGCCCTGGGTGGCGACCTTGCCGCCGCGAATGTCGATACTCACGGCAATCTGTTCGGGCCAAAGGAAGGCCGCTTCATTGACGATGTGGGGGAGGGTCACGGCAATGGTGCCAAGGATCACCCGGGAGACCCCAGCCTCAATCCAGCGTTCGATGTCCTTGAGGGAGCGGATACCGCCCCCCAGCTGAACGGGAATCGATACGGATTCCAGTATGGCTTCCACGGCCTTTTCATTGATGGCCCGGCCCTCAACGGCGCCGTTCAGGTCGACCACGTGCAGCCAATGGAATCCCGCCCCGGCCCAGGCCTTGGCCTGATCGGATGGCGAGGCATTAAACACCGTGGCCGTGTTGAGGTCGCCGTGAAGGACACGCACGCATTGGCCGTCTTTCAGATCGATGGCCGGATAAAGGATCAAGGTCGCCACTCCAGGAAGCGCGCCAGCAGGGCCAGACCGGCACTCTGTGACTTTTCAGGATGAAACTGTACGCCTGCAACATTGTCCCGGGCGACAGCGGCGGGGAAGGTCCCGCCGTGATCGACATATGCCGCAACATGGGCAGGGTCGTCTGGAAAGAATGCGAAGGAATGGGTGAAATACATGGGCGCATCGCCAATCCCGGCAATCAGGGGCGGGCCGTGCGGATTTATCAGGCTATTCCAGCCCATATGCGGCACCTTGGCCTCTGGGGTGGAGGGGGTGATGGGTTTGACGTCTCCGGGGATCCAGTTCAGGCCGGTGGTCTCGCCAAATTCCAGCCCCCGGCTGGCCACCAGCTGCATGCCGACACAGATCCCGAGGAAGGGCCGTTGCTTGTGTCGGACGGCTTCATCTAGGGCCTCTTCCAGACCGGGCCTGGCCTGAAAGGCCCGCATGCACGCCGCGAAGGCCCCGACGCCGGGGAGGACAATGCGGTCTGCACCGAGGATATCTTCCGGCGCAGAGGTCACGACGATGTCTGCGGTGCCGTCAGCCGCACGGATCAGCGCCTTTTCAGCCGAGCGCAGATTGCCCGAGCCATAGTCGATCAGGGCGACCTTGTTCATGGGACCTCAGAGCACGCCCTTGGTGGAGGGGGCCTGGCCCAGGGTCTTGGGGTCCAGCTCAACGGCATCGCGCAGGGCGCGGGCCAGGGCCTTGAAACCGCTCTCAGCAATGTGGTGGCTATTGTCCCCGTACAGGGTTTCCAGGTGCACGCAGGCGCCACAGTTCATGGCAAAGGCGTGGTGGAATTCCTTGAACAGCTCGGTATCCATGTCGCCGATCTTGGGGGTCTTGTAGACGACCTTCCAGATCAGATAGGCGCGGTTGGACAGGTCGAGCGCGCACCGGGTCAGGGTCTCGTCCATGGGAATATAGGCGTGGCCGAACCGCCGCACGCCCTTAAAGCCGTCCAGGGCTTGGCTGAAGGCCTGACCCAGGACAATGCCGGTGTCTTCTACCGTGTGGTGCTGGTCGATGTGCAGGTCGCCCTGGGTGCGGACCTTCAGGTCAAACCCCCCATGGCGGGCAAAGCTGTCGAGCATGTGGTCGAAAAAGCCGATGCCGGTGGCAATGTCAGATTGGCCGGTCCCATCCAGATCCAGGCTGATCTCGATCTGGGTCTCTTTGGTGTTGCGAACCACCTGGGCTGAGCGCGCCATGGCTAGAGTCCTTTTTGTGCGGCAAGGTCAGCCAGGCGAACCTGGGGCCTTGGGCCATAATGCGAGATCACTTCGGCCGCCGCCAGGGAGCCGAGTTGACCACAGACCTGCAAGGGTCGATCGGCGGCAAGGCCGAACATGAAGCCCGCCGCATATTGGTCCCCAGCCCCGGTGGTGTCGATCACCTTGTCTACGGGATAGGCACCAACTTCGATGGCCTCCGTTCCTTGCAAAATCACAGATCCAGCCGAGCCGCGGGTCACGGCAGCCAGCTTGACCTTGGTCCGCAGACGGCTGAGGGCCTCTAGGAAATCATCGGTCTCAAACAGGGTGCAGACTTCATTCTGGTTGGCGAAGACCAGGTCAACCTGGGTTTCAAGGAAGGCCAGCAGGCCCTCACGATGACGCTCGGCGACAAAGCCGTCAGAGAGGGTCAGGGCAATCATACGACCGCTAGCCCGGGCCAGGCCCGCGGCCTTGGCAAAGGCCCGGCGGGCGGCCTCGGCATCAAACAGATAGCCTTCAAGATAGACGATCTTGGCCGCCTCAATGACGTTTGCATCCACATCATCGGCGGTGAATTCCGTCGATGCCCCCAGATAGGTGCACATGGTGCGCTCACCGTCCGGAGTTACATTGATCAGGCTGCGAGCGGTCGCCGGCCCCCCGATCAGGGGCGGGGTATCGAAATGCGCTCCGATGGCCCGCATGTCGTGGGCAAAAACATCCCCCAGCTGGTCCTTGGCCACCTTGCCAAGATAGGCGGCGCGACCGCCAAAACTGGCGACCCCGGCTATGGTATTGCCAGCCGAGCCGCCGGAGGCTTCGACCCCCGCGGCCATGCGGGAATAGAGGTCAGAGCTGCGGGCCTCGTCCACCAGCATCATGGCCCCCTTGTCGAGACCTTCTGTCTGCAAGAACGCCTCGTCAGCCGGGGCAATCACATCAACAATGGCATTGCCGATCGCAGCGACATCATAGAGCAGAGTCATGGGGCGGGTGCTTTCAGCAAGGTCGACTTGGGCGGCTGACTACAGGTAAAGCCGGACTTGGGCAACGCGGGCGCGGCACCTGTAGGCTCTATAGGACTGGAAATTTAAGAAGGCGTTCTGGATCATGGGTCGAATTCCGATTGTCACGGCGAGCCTTGCGCTCCTGCTGAGCGGGTCTTTGGCGAGTGCTTTTCCTGCGCGGGCCCAGGGCTGGACGCCCCTTGACCCTGAAAACCTGCTGGTGATCGACACCACGAAAGGCCGCATTCTGGTGGCCATGTCCCCAGACCTGGCACCCAAGGCTGTAGAGCGGGTCAAGCTGCTGGCCCGAGAGCATGTCTATGACGGACTTCTGTTCCACCGGGTCATTGAGGGCTTTGTCGATCAGACCGGAAACCCCAATAATCATGACGGCGGCGTCTCCAGCCATCCCGATTTGGCACCAGAGTTTGTCGCGCGTTTGGAGCCCGGGCGGTTTTCACCAGTAAGTTTAGCGTCTGACAGCCAGCAGGGCTTTGTGGGCGCGGTTCCTGTCGAGGCGGTTTCGGCGGCGGAGGCAGGGCGATCAGCCGATGGCAAGCTAAGACTCTGGGGGGCCTATTGTCCCGGCGTCGCTGGCATGGGCCGTCAGGCCGATCCCGGCAGTGCCAATTCCGAAATCTTCTTCATGCGGGACTCAAGCCGCCGTCTAGATCGCGACTATACGGTCTGGGGTAAGGTGGTGGTCGGTCTCGAGCGTGTCCGGGCCATGGCAGTGGGCGAGCCTCCGGCTGAGCCCGATAGAATGATCAAGGTGAGGGTGGCCTCAGACCTGGCGCTCAGCGACCGGCCCAAGGTCGAGATTATGGAGGCCAAGTCCCCGGCCTTCCAAACGCTCATAGGGCAGGTCCGCACAGCCAAGGGTGCCGACTTCACCGTCTGCGATCTGGATCTGCCCGTTCGACCTGGGCGCTAGACCTTGCCCTTCGAGGGGCACAGGTCAGCCAGGGCGCAGTCCTCGCATTTGGGCTTACGGGCCAGGCAGACATAGCGGCCATGCAGGATCAGCCAGTGATGGGCCCTAACCTTTGCGGCATCGGGGACAATGGCCATGAGTTCGGCCTCCACCTGATCGGGGGTCTTGCCCTTGGCCAAGCCTAGGCGATGGGCGACCCGGAAGACATGGGTATCCACAGCAATGGCCGGCTCAATACCCAGCTCATTGAGCACGACGCTGGCGGTCTTGCGGCCGACCCCCGGCAGGGCCTGCAGGTCTGTGCGGTTTAGGGGCACCTCGCCCCCATGCTGCTCCATAATGATGTTCGCGGCCGCCAGGACATTCTTCGCCTTGGTCCGGAACAGGCCAATGGACGAGATCAGAGGGATCAGGCCCTCTTCCCCCAGGGCCAGCATGGCCTGAGGGGTGTCGGCCACGGCGAACAGTTTGCGGGTAGCCTTATTGACCTGCACATCCGTGGCCTGGGCCGAGAGAGCCACAGCGGTGACCAGGGTATAGGGGCTGGTATAATCAAGCTCGGTGCGGGGATCGTCGGACACGGTTTCGAAACGCGCGAAGATTTCAGCGATCCTGGCGCGCTCGGCGGGGGAGGTGCGTTTTGAGGGCGCGGGCTTGGGGGGGGTGGCCATTCTGTGACCATGGCGTAATCGCCCCCCTTTCGCCAAGTCCCTGACGGGAGTAGCCATAGGCCCATGTCCATTTATCGCGAGGCAGGGGCAGTGGAAGATCTGGTCTTCATGGACGCCGAAATCCGGCCACATCGCTCCCTGTCTGAAAGGGGGTTTATCGTCCTGATCTCTGTGGTCACGGCGGTGAACTGTATCTGCGCTGCAGTCTTTCTGGCCATGGGGGCCTATTTCGTGCCGTTCTTTCTCGGTCTTGATGTCGTGGCCGTACTGATTGCCTTTCTGTCGAGCTATGCGGCGGCCCGGCAGGTCGAGCGGGTTTTGGTCACCGATCGCAGTGTCCGGATTACCTATGAGACGCCAAAGGCCGTGCGGGTGGTCTGGGAAAGTCCGACGGCCTTCACCCGGGTTAATCTCTATGCCGATGACGACCAGCTTCAGGACCTGCGCGTCGCCCTGTCGGGCAAGGAGGCCCAGGTCGCCCGGGCATTGGGGCCAACAGAACGTGCCCAATTCGCTGACGCCCTAGAGGGTGCCATTCATCAGGCCCGTCGCACCCGTTATGTGGTCTAGGGATGAGCTTCAGCGATAACGAGGTCGAACGTTATGCCCGCCATCTTGTCCTGCGGGAGGTGGGCGGCCCAGGACAGCAGGCCCTGAAGGCGGCGAGGCTTGCCGTGGTTGGAGCGGGTGGTTTGGGCGCGCCGGTGGCGCTCTATCTGGCGGCGGCCGGGGTGGGGTCCTTAACCCTGATCGACCCCGATGTGGTGGACCTTAGCAATCTCCAGCGTCAGGTTTTGTATGCCGAGGCTGATCTGGGTCACCCCAAGGTCGCGGCGGCGCAGGCCCGGCTTACGGCCTTAAACGCCTATGTAAATGTGACGGGTGTGCAGGCGGCGCTAACACCTGCAACCGCTGTGGACCTGTTGGCAGGCCACGATCTGGTCCTGGACGGCACCGACGATTTCGCCACCCGGTTTGCCGTTAATGAGGCCTGTGTCCGCCTGGGCCTGCCCCTGGTGTCGGGTGCCATAGGCCGCTGGACCGGCCAGGTGGGGGTATTCGGCTCAAAGCCCTGCTATCGCTGTCTGGTGCCTGAGATCCCACCCGATGCCGAGACCTGTTCGGCGGTGGGGGTTATCGGGGCCCTGGCCGGGGTGATCGGTTCGATGATGGCCCTGGAGGCGATCAAGGTGATCACCGGGGCCGGCGAGGCCCTGACCGGACGCCTGCTGATCTATGACGCCCTCGCAGCCCAGACCCGGACCGTGAAGATCGGCGCTGATCCTCGATGCGTGACCTGCGGTGGCCTAGAGCATTGACGACAGGACCCGGTCCGGCGGCCGGTGGCCGTCCATCCAGGTCTTGAGGTTGATAATGACCTTTTCGCCCATTTCGGTACGGGCCTCTACCGTGGCGGATCCCAGGTGGGGAAGCAGGACGGCGTTGGGCAGGTCCAGGAGCTTGGGATTGATGGCGGGCTCGAACTCGAACACGTCAAGGCCAGCCCCGGCAATGCCGCCCGCCGCCAGGAGGTCAGCCAGGGCGCTCTCATCGATGATTTCGCCCCGGGCGGTATTCACCAAAATGGCATGGGGCGACATAAGCTTAAGCCGCCGGGCTGAGAGCAGGTGGTAGGTGGCCGGGGTGTGCGGGCAGTTGACTGAGATGATGTCCATCCGCGCCAGCATCTGGTCCAGGCTTTCCCAGTAGGTTGCCTCCAGCTCCTCAGCGATCCGGGAGCTCACCGGCTTGCGGTTGTGATAATGGATCTGCATGCCAAAGGCCTTGGCGCGACGGGCCACAGCCTGGCCGATCCGGCCCATGCCGATAATGCCCAAACGCTTGCCAGAAATCCTGCGTCCCATCATCCAGGTGGGGGCCCAGCCGGTGAAGTCCCCAGCCTGGGCGACATTTGCCCCTTCGACGATCCTGCGCGAGACGGCCATCATCAGGGCCAGGGTCAGGTCGGCGGTATCTTCGGTGAGCACCCCAGGGGTATTGGTCACCAAAATGCCCTTGGCATTGGCAGCGGCCACATCAATGTGATCGACCCCAGCTCCGAAATTGGCAATCAGCTTGAGACGGTCGCTGGCCTGGGCGATCACCTCAGCATCGATCTTGTCGGTGATGGTTGCCACCAGGGCGTCGCAATGGCCGACGGCGTCGATCAGCTCTGGGCGGGTAAAGGGTCGGTCTTCCAGGTTCAGTTGGGTGTCGAACAGTTCGCGCATACGCGTTTCCACCGAATCGGGGAGCCGTCTGGTGACGATGACGTGCGGCTTTCGCGTGGACATGGCGGACAGACTTCAAAAACCAATGGCGTGATTGAGGCTCTAGAGCATGTTCTAAAAAGTGGGAACCGGTTTTCGGACTGAAACATGCTCTAGTTTGTTGAATTAGAGCCTTTTTTATCCCTTGAGAACTTTCCGCCTCACGGGAAAAGGCTCTAGCGCGATTGCGTCCAAACCTCTAGCAAAGGGGGCATGAACGGCCAAGTTAAGCTTCGCCCGGTGCGCGCGATGAGGCGCAGGGTGTTGATGTTTTTGGCGGCTTTCTGCGCCGCCGCTAATGCCGCATGGGCGGCACCCGAGGCCCAAACCCCCTCTGGGTTTCCTGTGCCGCGCTATGTCTCTCTAAAGTTCCAAACGGTGAACGCCCGGGGCGGTCCAGGGGATGATCACCGGCTGTTGTGGGTCTATCACGCCCGTTATCTGCCGGTGCAGGTGGTGGCCGAAGACAGCGAATGGCGGCGGATCTGTGATCCGGACGGCGGCCTGGCCTGGGTGCATAAACGGACGACGGACGCGCCGCGCACGGTGATCCGTATCCAAACCCAGCCCCTTGCCCTGCACAGCAGCGCAAAAGACTCCGCCCGCGTCGTGGCCTATCTTCGCTCCAGATCAATCGCCAACCTAACCAAGTGCGATGAAAAAGGCTGGTGCAGGGTCAAGGTCGACGGGGTCTCAGGGTGGATACCAAGCCTACAGGTCTGGGGTCTGGACGAGCGGCCCCAATGCGGGACGGCCCTTCGACGAGATACGATGATCAATTCCGAACATTGAGCAAGCCGCCCGGCTCTGATAGCCCTGGCCGCCAATCGAAAGAAAACGCCAAAGTGACCACTGAAAACCAATATGCGGGCCCAAAGGCTCAAGCCCAATACAGCAAGGAAGAACTGCTGGCCTGTGCGCGGGGGGATATGTTTGGCCCCGGCAATGCGCAGCTGCCTGCGCCACCCATGCTGCTTTTTGACCGCATCATCCAAATCGATGATGAGGGCGGTGCGCACGGCAAGGGCATTATTCACGCCGAGTTCGATATTGACCCCAGCCACTGGTTTTTCGACTGCCATTTCCTCGGCGACCCGGTCATGCCCGGCAGTCTTGGCCTGGATGCCCTATGGCAGTTGGTTGGCTTCTATCTGGGCTGGATCGGCGGCAAGGGCCGTGGTCGGGCCCTGGGGTGTGGTGAAGTTAAGTTCGGCGGCGAGGTCACCCCCGATATCAAAACCGTCACCTATAAGATCGAAATGAAGCGGGTCATCAATCGCCGTCTGGTCATGGGCATTGGCGATGGGGTGCTAGAGGCTGACGGCGTTCCTATCTATTGGGCGCAAGATCTCAGGGTTGGTCTCTACCAAAGGCCCTGATCGGGGACTCTTCGACTATTGCCATTGGGGGCAGGAAATATGCGTCGCGTCGTCATCACCGGGATGGGGATTGTCTCATCCATCGGCAATAACCCCAACGAGGTGCTCGCCTCGTTGCGGGAGGCCAAGTCTGGCATTATTGCGGCACCGGAATATGCCGAGATCGGCTTCCGCAGTCAGGTGCACGCCGCGCCGCAGATCGACTGGGAGGCCATGGTTGACCGCCGGGCCGCCCGGTTCCTGTCCCAGGGCACGGGCTATGGCCACATTGCCATGGAGCAGGCCATTGCCGATTCTGGTCTGACGCCGGATCAGGTTTCCAATGAGATGACCGGTCTGATCGTCGGCTCCGGGGGGCCTTCGACCCGGGCGATCATCGAGTCAGCCGCCATTGCAAAAGAGCGCGGCCCCAAGCGGGTCGGTCCCTTTGCTGTACCCAAGGCCATGAGCTCGGGGGCCTCTGCGACCCTGTCCACCTGGTTTAAGATTCGCGGTCTTAACTTCTCGATCTCTTCGGCCTGTGCCACCTCTACCCATTGCATCGGCGTCGGCTATGAGCAGATCGCCATGGGCAAGCAGGATGTGGTCTTTGCCGGGGGCACGGAAGAGCTGGACTGGACCCTGTCGGTGCTGTTCGACGCCATGGGCGCCATGAGTTCCAACTTCAACGCCACGCCCGCCGTGGCCAGCCGCGCCTATGACGCTGCCCGGGACGGCTTCGTCATTGCTGGTGGGGCCGGAATTCTGGTGCTGGAAGAGTATGAACACGCCAAGGCCCGGGGCGCGAAGATCTATGGGGAAGTGGTGGGCTATGCCGCCAATTCCGACGGCCACGACATGGTCGCCCCCTCCGGAGAGGGCGCCGTGCGCTGCATGCGCATGGCCATGGCCGGGGCGGGGGGTCGCAAGATCGACTATCTAAACCCGCACGGCACCTCGACGCCGGTGGGGGATGAAAAGGAAATGGGCGCGGTCCGCGAGGTGTTCGGCGAGGCTGCACCGTTTATCTCGTCCACCAAGTCCCTGACTGGTCACAGCCTGGGTGCTGCGGGGGTGCAGGAGGCGATCTACAGCCTTCTCATGCTCAATAATGGCTTCCTGGCCGAGAGCGCCCATATCGAAAACCTCGACCCGATCTTCGAAGGCCTGCCCATCCTGCGCAAGCGGGAGGACCGGCAGGTGGAGACGGTCATGTCTAATAGCTTCGGCTTTGGCGGCACCAATGGCTGCCTGGTCATGGCGCGGATCTAAACCAAGACGTTCTGAAGGAGACGCCTCATGGCCGACGAATATCAGATGCTCAAGGGCGAGCTGATGAAGGGCAAGAAGGGGATTGTGACCGGGGTGGCCAACCACCAGTCCATCGCCTGGGGCATTACCCTGCAGCTGGTGGCCCAGGGCGCGGAAGTGGCCCTGCTCTATCTCCCGGCCATGGAGCGCCGGGTCCTGGCTCTGGCCGAAGCGGCCGGCATTACGGTCCTGGCACCGGCCGACGTCACCGATGACGCCTCCATGGACGCCGCCTTCGACACGGTGGAAAAGGCCTTTGGCAAGATCGACTTCTTCGTCCACTGCCTGGCCTTTGCGCCGCGGGACCAGATCAAGGGCTCCTTCGTGGACAATGCCACCCGGGAGGGCTTCCTCCAGGCCATGGATATTTCCGCCTACAGCTTTGTGGACTGCGCAAGGCGCTCGGCCAAGATCATGCCAGACGGCGGGTCGCTGATCTCCATGACCTATCTGGGGTCGGAGCGGGCCATTCCCAATTACAACACCATGGGGGTGGCCAAGGCGGCCCTGGAGGCGGCCACCCGCTATATCGCTCGGGACCTAGGTCCCAAGGGCATCCGGTGCAACGCCATTTCGGCTGGGGCCATGAAGACCCTGTCCCTGGCGGGGATTTCCGGCGGTCGCGGCATGTTGGCCCAGGGCCGGGCCCTGTCGGCCCTCAAGGAAGACACCTCCATGGAGGGCGTGGCCGGGGCGGCGCTCTGGCTTTTGTCCGACCTCGGTCGCTCGACCACCGGAGAAATCGTCCATGTGGACGCCGGATTCCATATGATGGGGCTGCCCGATGGCGGGGACGAGTAAGGCGAAACCGGTCCCCAAAGGTTTCGACGCCGATGTGATCATTGCCGGCGCCGGTATGGCGGGGGCTACCCTGGCCCTGGCCTTGAAGCACGGCGGTCTTAGGCCCCTGTTGATCGATCCTGTGGCCTTTGATGCCCAGCTCGAAGAGAGCTTTGATGGGCGCTCTGCGGCCATTTCCTTTGCCAGTTTCCGTCAGTGGCGGACCCTGGGTCTTGCGGCGAACCTGGAACCCCACGCCCAGCGAATCGAACAGATTCTGGTAACCGATGGCCGCAGGCCAGGCGCCTCGGTGGGCCCGGCCTCGCCATTTTATCTGCGCTTTGACTCTGCCGAGATCGCTGACCGGTCTGGGGGTGAGCCCCTGGGTTATCTCCTGGAAAACCGCCGCACTCGGGCCGCCCTCGCCGCTGAGGTCATCGCGCAGGACATTCCCGTCCTGGCCCCGGCCCGGGTGGCCCATGTGAATCTCACGGGTGACGCCGCTGAAGTCCGGCTGGAAGATGGCAGGGTCTTGCGGGCGCCCCTGGTGGTCGGCGCCGAGGGCCGCGCCTCGGTCATTCGTCAGGCGGCCGGTATTGGTGTCACCTCTTGGGACTATGGCCAGATGGGCGTGGTGGCCACTGTGCGGTTGGAGCACCCCCACGAGGGCGTGGCCCACGAATACTTCCTGCCCGGCGGCCCCTTTGCCATACTGCCCCTTACGGACAATCGCGCCAGTCTGGTGTGGACAGAGACCACCCCCCACGCCAAGGCCTTGAAATCGGCCCGCCCCGAAGTCTTCCACGCCCACCTTATGCGCCGGTTCGGGGACTTTCTGGGGGATGTTCAAGTGGACGGCGAGGTCTTTATCTACCCCCTGTCCCTGCAGCTGGCTGATCGGCTCACCGCGCCGCGGGCCGTCCTGCTAGGCGACGCCGCCCACGGGGTGCATCCCATCGCCGGCCAGGGGCTCAATCTTGGCCTCAAGGACGCCGCAGCCTTGGCCCAGGTGCTGACGGAGGCCGCGCGGATCGGCGAAGATATTGGCTCAGAGCTGGTGCTCCAACGCTATTCCGCTTGGCGACAGTTCGACAATGTCATGCTGGCGGCCGGGTTTGACCTGTTTGTTCGGGTCTTCTCCAACGACAACCCCCTGCTGCGTCTGGCGCGCGGGGTCGGTATGGCGGTGGTCAATAGGATCGGCCCGGCTCGGCGGTTCTTTATGCAGGAGGCGGGGGGTGCCACCGGTGATCTGCCCCGGCTGCTGCGGGGTGAGGCGCTTTAGTCCGACAGGTCGCGGGCCTCTTCGGGCAGCATGATCGGTACGCCGTCGCGGATGGGATAGGCCAGCTTGGCCCGCTTGCTGATCAGCTCGCTGCGGGCGCGGTCATAGTCCAAGGGGCCATGGGTCACCGGACAGACCAGAACCTCCAAGAGGCGAGGATCAATCTCGGCCATCATCATGTCAGGCAGGGCGTCGTCAGTCATAGGCTAGCTCCTACTGCAAGCTGGTGGGCGTGTCGCCATCCCAGTTCTGGGCGTCGATTTCCAGCAGGGTGGTGAGGATCTCCGTGCGCTCAACCAGGGTGGCTGCCTCTAGCAGGGCTTGCTTTTCAGCCGGCGAGAAGGGCAGGCCCATGGCCAGGCTGTTGACCAGGGATTCTAGGGGGGCGACGGCGGCGCTCTGCCAGTCAATGGCCAGGTCTTGGCGGTGGAGATAGGTTTTCAGCGCCTTTGCAAACCGGCTGTCTTCGAAAACCTCGCCACCATCATCGTCTTCCGACAGGTCGACGGCAAAGGGACTGAAGGCGGCGCGGACCTGGCGATAGGGGGTGCGGACCGCCAGTTCCCCATCCAAAGCAAAGCGGCAGATCCCCGTCAGGGTGATCAGATAGGTCCCGTCCGAGGCCTCGTTAAAACTGGTGATCTTGCCCGCACATCCCACCATGGCGAGATTGGGTCGCGCCTTTTCGCCCCCCGCCGTCTGGACCATGCCGATCATGCGATCGGCCGCCATGGCGTCGTCAATCATGTTGAGATAACGCGGCTCAAAAATGCGTAGGGGCAATTCGCCCCCTGGCAGAAGAACGGTGCCGTCTAGCGGGAAGATAGGAATAACCTGGGGAAGGTCCACGGCGGTTGCGTCCATGTCAGGAGAAAAGAATAGAGGAAAGGCGACGGCGACCTGATCGGGCCACCTCGGAGGCGGCACCGGCGGCTTCGAAGACAATCAGCAATTGCTTGCGGGCCGCTTCGTCATTCCAGGTGCGGTCCTGTTCGATCAGGGTCAACAGGTGATCGGCGGCCCCCTGCCACAGCCCACGACCCGCCAGGGCCTTGGCCAGCTCCAACCGCGCGTCCATGTCTGAAGGATCCGCCGCCAGCCTTTGCTCAAAGACTGCGGTGTCAGAGGGGGCTGCGGCGGCCAGGGCCAGGGCCGCGCGGACACTGTCTAGATCGGCATTCTTGGCACCGGCCGGTGCCATGTCGGCAATCTCGCCGGCTCGCTCGGCATCGCCATTTTCCAGATAGACCCTGGCCATACCGCCAAGGGCCTTGACGTTTTCCGGGTCGGCCTGAAGCACCTGGGCAAAGGCCTGGGCGGCCCCGCCGAGATCGCCGGCCTCAAGGCTTTCCTTGCCCAGGGTCAAAAGCTCATCCACGGCGTCAGCGGGCGCCTGAGCGGCCAGCTTGTCCACGAAGGCCTTGATCTGGCTTTCAGGCAGGGCCCCGGTAAAGGCATCCACCGGCCGGCCGCCCACAAAGGCGAAGACCGCGGGAATGGACTGGACCCTCAGCTGGCCGGCAAATTGGGGGTGCTTGTCGATGTCGATCTTGACCAGCTTGACCTTGCCCTTGGCGGCTTGCACGGCGCGCTCAATGGCCGGGCCCAATTGTTTGCAGGGGCCACACCAGGGTGCCCAGAAGTCGACAATGACCGGTGTGGTCTTCGAGGTCTCGATGACATCGGCCATAAAGCCCTGGTCCGAGCCATCCTTGATCAGGTCGGCGGCGGCGCTGGCGGAGGTTTCACCAATCAGGGTCATGAAGCAGCTTCCATAGGATCGTGCGGACAAAATGGGCCCTTCTGGCCCGATCTTCAACGCTGGAAGATAGACTCATCCAGGGTCAATGCCGGAAAATCCACAACCAAGGGGACAATTTCGAGACTGGTTAGGAATTTCCGGAAGTCTCCCTGGGTCAGGGTCGTGGTGGCGGTATTGATCAGGGGATGGAAATTCACCTGATCGGCTTCTGCTAGGGCCTTGTCGAGGACAAAGGTCGCTTGGCCCTGGGCGTCATTGATTAGGGCGAGAGCGGTCACTGAACCCGGCGTCACCCCCAGCACCTCGAACATCAGCTCCGCCGACCCAAAGGACAAACGCGCAGACCCAATCACTGTGTGCAGGCGCTTTAGGTCAATGACCGTGTCGTCCTTGGCGGAAATCAGCCAGATGCGGCCCTTGGCGTCCTTTAGGAACAGGTTCTTGGTGTGGGCCCCTGCAATCTCATCCTTGATCCCCTCGCCCTCGCCCACACGAAACACCGCCTCATGGTCGGTGGTCACAGGCGCAGCGCCGATGTCCGTGAGATAAGAGAGTATGTCGTCGCGGCTCTTCATGGGCGAGGATTTAGTGCAAGGTCACCCACCCGTCGATATCATGGGTCATAATTGGCCGCCTGAAACCCGGAATCCTATGATGAACCTGCGACTTATCGTGGCTCTGATTCTCCTCGCTATCCCCGCAGGCCATGCCAGCGCCGCCAGCTTTGACTGCGCCCTGGCCAAGTCGGTGATTGAGATCGAGGTCTGCAAGGATCCCGTACTTTCTTCGGCTGACAGTCTGATGGCCGAACTCTATTTCCAGGCCAAGACCAGCGCCTTCCGCAGTGGCCCGTCCAACCAGCTCAGCCTCCAACGGGCCTGGGTGAAGGACCGCCAGGATTGCCTGACCCCCGACAAGGTTGGTTTCAAGTCGGTGCGGACTTGCTTGCGCTCACGATATGACGCGCGAAATCACGAACTGGCCGTGGCGACGGCCATGTCTGATCCGCCTAACGGCCTCCGGGCCCTGGACGTCCTCGATCCCCAGGCCGCGCCCCTCTACCGGGCCATCTGGACCTATGTCCGGACCCCCTCTGACAAGGCCAGCCTGATCCGGCTTCTGAATTTCTATTTCGCCCGCATGGAGTCGGACGGGGCCCAGAGCTATGGCCAGGACATCCTGGCCGATGAGAAGATCACAAAGCCTGAGGACATGCTGGCCTCCGACCACCAGTTCGCCACGGGCCTGAAGATTTTCAGCGCCTATCTGGAGGGTTTACCCCTGACCCTGCCCTGCGAGGCGGCGCTTTATCAGCCGGCCCTGCTGGAAACGGTCCGGCCCATCTTCGGCAGCACCCGGGACAACTTCATTCCCAGAACCGACTGCGCCGCCACCCTGCCGCCCGTGCCGAAGTTCGACGCCCTGGTGGCGCAGATCTACAAGACCTGGCCGACGTGTCAGGGCACGATCCGGTTTGCTGCCTATCGAAGCTTTGAGGCCGAGGTGGAAGCCGCCCGCATTTCCGACGGCACCGGCAAGCTCCGCACCAAGGCCGCGCCGCGGCTGAAGGGCGTGACGCCAGACGCGGTCAAGGCGGCGACGGATGAACTGGCGGAGTATTACAGGCTCTACCGCATAATCCCGCTCGCCAAGGGCCAGGCCATGGCCTTTAGCTCAGTGCAGACCGTGTTGGCCGCGGGACATGCCTGCAGCTAGATCCTAGTGCGCATCGTCCCAGTTTCCCGCCGCCCTGGCTTCGACCACCAGGGGCACTGTTAGGGCCACAGCGGGTTCCGCCGCGCCTTCCATAACCCGCTTGGCCACCTTGATCAGGGCCTCGGCCTCGGCCTCTGGCGCTTCGAAGACCAGTTCGTCGTGGACCTGAAGCAGCATTTGGGCTGAGAGACCAGCGGCCTTGAGGGCCGCAGGCATGCGGATCATGGCCCGGCGGATGACGTCGGCGGCAGCGCCTTGGATCGGGGCGTTGATGGCGGCGCGATCGCCGAAGGCCCGCTCGGCCTGGCTCTTGGAATTGACCGCCGGAATGTGAACCTTGCGGCCGAATATGGTGGTCACATAGCCGTGGGTCCGGGCCTGGGCCTTGATCTCGTCCATATAGGCGCGGATGCCCGGGAAGCGCTCGAAATAGGTTTTGATATAGGCCCCGGCCTCTTCCTGCGGAATGGTCAGCTGGTTGGCGAGGCCAAAGGCCGAAATGCCGTAGACAATGCCGAAATTGATCGCCTTGGCCCGGCGGCGGGTCTCGGCGGGCATGCCCTCGACAGGAACCCCAAACATTTCCGAGGCCGTTGAGGCGTGAATATCCAGCCCTTGGGCAAAGGCGGCCTTCAGCTGGGGGATGTCACCAATATGGGCCAGGAGGCGCAGCTCGATCTGGCTATAGTCGGCGCTGATCAGCACCTTGCCAGGCTCAGCCACAAAGGCCTTGCGAATCTTACGGCCCTCTTCGGTACGGACTGGAATGTTCTGCAGGTTGGGATCGGTGGAGGAGAGGCGCCCGGTGGTGGTGGACGCCATGGCATAGGAGGTGTGGATCCGCCCGGTGCGCGGGGCAATGGCCGCCACCAGGGCGTCGGTATAGGTGCCCTTCAGCTTGGACAGCTGACGCCAGTCCAGCAGGACCCGGGGCAGGGGGTGGCCCTCTGCAGCCAGATCTTCCAGCACCGAGGCGTCGGTGCCTTGGGCACCCGTGGCAGTGGTGCGCTTGGACTTCAGCCCCATCTCCCCATAGAGGACGTCGCCTACCTGTTTGGGGCTGCCCAGGTTGAAGGGGTGGCCGGCCAGGTCATGGGCCTGGGCTTCCAGCTCGGTCATACGCATGGAAAATTCATGGGACAGCTGGCGTAGGCGGTCGGGATCGACCCGGATGCCGGCGTTTTCCATCTGGGCCAGGACGACGGGCAGGGGCCGTTCCAGGGTCTCATAGACGGTGACCAGCCCCTGGGGCTGAAGCCGGGGCCGCAGCACATGATAGAGCCGCAGGGTCACATCGGCGTCTTCGGCGGCATAGGTGGTGGCCGCGTCCAGGGCCACATGCTTGAAGCTCTTCTGGGCCTTGCCGGTCCCGGCCACGGTCTTAAAGCTGATGGGCTCGTGGGAGAGCCAGATCTTGGACAGCTCGTCCATGCCGTGGTTGTGCAGGCCAGCCTCCAGCACATAGCTGATCAGCATGGTGTCTTCGATGGGCGAGACCTCGATCCCATAGCGCGACAGGACGGCCAGGTCGTACTTGGCGTTCTGGGCGACCTTGAGGACCGACGGGTCCTCCAGCAGGGGCTTTAAGCGCGCCATGGCCTCAGGGATGGGGATCTGGGTCAGGTCTGCCGGGGCGTCAAAGGCTAGGCCCCCTTCGGGTTCGTGGCCCAGGGGGATATAGCAGGCCTGGCTCGGCCCCACCGCCAGGGAGACGCCGCAGAGACCGGCGTTTGCCGAGGACAGGGCGTCGGTTTCGGTGTCGAAGGCGATGATCCCTGCGGCGCGCGCCCGGACGATCCAGGCGTCCAGGGCCTCAAGATCGCGGACGCAGGCATAGGCGCTGGTGTCGATGGGCACCTGATCGGGAGCAGGCTCTGCGGCGAGGGTGGACTTGCCGCCGTGGGCCCCGGCTATGGTGTGCGCGATGGGGCTGGGGGTGCCGCCCCCGGACACCCGGCGGCTTAAGGACCGCAGCTCCATGTCATTGAGGAAGTCCCCCAGCACCACAGGGTCGGGGTCGGCGACGATCAGCTCGTCCAGGGCGGCGGGGAGGGGGGTGTTTAAGTCCAGCTGCACCAGCTGGCGGGACAGGCGGATCTGGTCGGCGAAGTTGATCAGGGTCTCGCGACGCTTGTCCTGTTTGATCTCAGAGGCCCGGGCCAGCAGGGTTTCCAGATCACCATATTCATTGATCAGGAGGGCGGCGGTCTTGACGCCAATGCCAGGAGCGCCGGGCACATTGTCGGCGGAATCTCCGCACAGGGCCTGGACCTCCACCACCTTGTCGGGGGCAACGCCGAATTTTTCAAAGACCTGGTCTGGGCCGATCTTCACATTCTTCATGGTGTCGAGCATGGAAACCCGGTCGCCCACCAGCTGCATGAGGTCCTTGTCCGACGAGACGATCATCACCTCACCGCCCATGTCGCGCACCTTGACCGCATAGGCGGCGATCAGGTCGTCGGCCTCATAGCCGGGCAGCTCCAGGGCATGGACCCCAAAGGCCCGGGTGGCGTCGCGGACTAAGGGGAATTGCGGGATCAGGTCTTCCGGCGCCGGGGGGCGGTGGGCCTTGTAGAGGGGATAGAGCTCATTGCGGAAGGTGGTTCCGGAATAGTCGAACACCACCGCCAGGTGGGTCGGAGCATCTGTCTGGGCCTTCATATCCACCAGCAGCTTCCACAGCATGTTGCAGAAGCCCGACACGGCGCCAATGGGCAGGCCGTCGCTCTTGCGGGTCAAGGGCGGCAGGGCGTGGAAGGCGCGGAAGATAAAGGCCGATCCGTCCACCAGATAGAGGCGGATCGGAGCAGCGTCTGAAGAGGGCGTGTCGGTCATGGGGGCAGGATAGGATGACCCAGTGTCCAGGTCACCTATCCGTCATGATCTTCGTAGGGGACTTGAACGATTTCATGAAACTCAAATCGCTCAGCGGGTCCATTGTAGTTGACGTTGTATCTGCGCAGGAACGAGCGACCGATAAGAACCCTTGAGCTTGGCCGTTCCATTGGCACGCCAAACACTTCGAATTCATCATCAAAACCGAGAGATGGAATGATCATCCGTGCCGCATAGGCTGTGGCTTGCACCTCTGTCCCATCGGCCATTTGCATCGGTTTCCGATTGGTGGCCGGAAGGCCTAACTGCAGTGCAATGCGCTTGTCCATGCAGACAACAGACGCGCCCGTATCGACAATCCCGACACACGCGACGGCGCTGCCTCCCGGCAAGGCTATGGTCAGGTCAATTTCAGGTCCTGTGACCCACGATCTCCACGCCACTTTTCACGATCCAATGTGAACAAACGGCACGGTCTCCATTGCCTGCGCTTCCGTGTGCCGGATTAAGACCTGTTCTCCACCCAGGTGTTCCCGCGCGTACTGCGACGCAGCCGCAAAATCTCGAAACGTGGATATCAGCTCTTGATGTGCAACGAGGGCCCAGACAGAGCCGTAATCCCGCTTAATCTGGGGAAGCATGTTTTCGTAGGCGATGATTTGTTCGTCTAACGCGTCCATATCCGCTGCCTTTTTGCTAGGCCGTCACGCGCGAGTCGTAGCACGTAATGGGCACCTTGTCCGGCGGCATATTTACTTCAAGTTGCGCGGGCCCTTACTTTACCGCCGTGAACTCCACCGGCATGGACCGGATGGCGTAGACGAAGTTGTTGGCTGCAACGTCCTTGGGGCCGGACTGGCGGATGTCGGGGAAGCGGGCCAGGATTTGGCGGTAGACGGCCTCGAGCTGCAGCTTGGCCACCTGCTTGCCGATACAGGTGTGGGGGCCATAGCCAAAGGCGATGTGCTTGTCGGCATTGGCCCGTTCGATGTCGAACTGGTCGGGATTGGCGAAGATGGCTGGGTCCCGGTTGGCCGCACCGTAATACATGATGACCTTTTCGCCCTCGGCAATCTTCTGGCCGCCCACCTCGGTGTCGCGGGTGGCGGTGCGGCGCATATAGATCACTGGGCTGACCATGCGGATGATCTCATTGACGGCACCGGGGGTTAACTCCGGCCTGGCAATCAGCTTGGCCTTCTGGTCAGGGAATTGGGTCAGCAACTCCATGGCCCCGGAAATGGTGTTGCGGGTGGTGTCGTTGCCGGCAAAAACGATCAGCAACCACGAGCCGTCCAGATACTCATCGGCCAGCAGGGCCCCGTCCACCTGGGCCCGGGCAATGGCGCTCATCAGGTCGTGCTGGGGATCAAGCCTACGCTTGTGCAGCATGTGGCGGCCGTATTCGAACATTTCCGAAATCGCCGCCTGGAAGGCGTCGAGGAACATCTTGGCTTCCGGCGGCAGGTCGGCGGCTGTGCCCTCCATGCCCCCGGAAGTCCCGCTGCGCTCGGCGGCAAAGGAGTTGGCCATTTCCAGGAAGTGCATCCAGGTGAGGAACTTCGGACGGTCCTCCACCGGCACGCCGAGGATTTCGCACAGGGTGAAGAGCGGCAATTGCGAGGACAGGGCGGCCACCAGATCACAGCGGCCTTGAGAGGCCATGGCGTCCAGCAGGCGGGTGACCTCAACCTCGACCTTTTGCGTCAGGGCGCGCAGATAGGCCGGGGTGAAATAGGGCATGTGCTCCATACGCAACTGCATGTGGTTGGGAGCGTCCATATTGATCATGGCGTCCATAGAGGCCCGGGCCAGCTGCATTTCTGAGCGCTGGGTCCCCATAAGAATGCCGCCCCGCTGGGAGGAGAAGGTCTCATAGTCGGCATTGACCTTCATGACGTCGTTATAGCCGGTCACCGACCAGAAGCCTGGGCGATCCTCCGGCTCATCGTTCCAGGCCACCGGCGAGGCGGTGCGCAGCTCAGCGAAGGCCTCGATGGGCGGGCCCTTGGTGAAGACCGCCGGATTCCAAAGTTCAACCTTGGACACAGGATAGATTGGCGTGTGGGCTGGGCCCTTGACGGTTCCGACTTCGACGGTGTCGCTGATCAGTTTCATGGCGTCGTCTCCCGGTGATTTGCCGAAACTATGGAGGGCATGACCTAGGGCAAGGCAAGCCCTCAGAGGGGCTCAAAGCGAACGAATCGCCAACCCCCGGAAATGGCGCCTGGGCGCTGGCTTTCTACAAGGACTGGTATTTTGTTCGGGCCCTGTTCTGCGGACCTAAGGCCTAGTGCCCGTTAGAGTCCTCATAGACCCCCGGCGCATGGGCGGACTTGGTCGTCAGCACAAAGCGGCGGTCGCAATAGGGGCAGTCCACCTGGCCATCGGTTCCCAGTTCCAGGAAGACCTTGGGATGGCCCAGGGCACCGCCGACGCCGTCACAGGCAACCCTGTGGGAGGCGACATTGACGATTTCTGGCTCTGGCCCCATTGGTGTTGGGGTAGCGGAAGCAGGGGCGTTCGACGGGACTGGGGCTTTACGGGCCATGCATTCTCTCCTGCGGGGAGCTTGGCGACGCGCCCGCGCAGGCTTAGGTATGCGACCATAGCTTTCCGCGTCAATCGCGCCGCGTTCATTCCTGCCTGTTTCGGTTAAAGAGCCCCATGTCCCTGCCCGATTTTGCCATTGAAGCCAAAAACCTGGTCAAGACCTACCCCGCCACCAAGACCAGCGCGGAAATGCAGGCCCTGAAGGGCATTGACCTACAGATCCCCCGGGGCTCGATCTTCGGCCTGCTGGGCCCCAACGGCGCGGGCAAGTCGACCTTTATCAATATTCTGGCGGGCTTGACCAAAAAGACCTCTGGCACTGTGACCATCTGGGACCGGGATATCGACCTGCGCCCCCGGGATGCCCGGGCCGCCATCGGGGTTGTGCCCCAGGAAATCTCCGCCGACCCCTTCTTTACGCCCTATGATTCCCTTGAGGTTCAGGCCGGTATGTATGGGGTTCCGCCTAAGGAGCGGCGGACCATGGAGCTGCTGACCGCCCTGGGCCTGGGGGACAAGGCCAAGGCCTATGTGCGCCAGCTGTCGGGAGGGATGAAGCGCCGCCTGATGGTGGCCAAGGCCATGACCCACAATCCGCCGGTGCTGATCCTCGATGAGCCTACCGCCGGGGTGGATGTGGAACTGCGCAAGCAGCTGTGGAACTTCGTGGTCGACCTCAATCGCAAGGGGGTGACCATCGTCCTGACCACCCACTATCTGGAAGAGGCTCAGGAGCTTTGCGATACCATTGCCATCGTCAATCGCGGCCAGGTGGTGGCGTGTGAGCCCACCGGCGATCTGCTCAAGCGCCTGGACACCCGCACGGTGGTCATCACCTCCAATGCGCCCCTGACCGAGGTTCCGATCCTCAAGGGCTTTGAGGGCAAGCTGCGCAAGGATGGCAGTCTGGCCGTGGCCTTCAAGACCGGAGAGACCGGGGTGGAACAGGTGCTGGCCGCCGTCCGCGCGGCCGGAGTGGGCATCAAGGACCTGGCCACCGAGGACCCAGACCTTGAGGACGTCTTCCTGTCCCTGACCTATGGGGACCCGACCGCCGAACGCCCCACCGGAGCCTGAGCCGGCAGGGCCTTTAAGAAGTCCCGCACCACCCGGGCGGAATTATCCGCCGCCAGTCGAATGAAGATCGGGAACTGATTGCCAGCCGGATCGCCCCCGGCCAGGTCTGACAGGGCGCGGAAGGCGATGAAGGGTGTGTGGTTCACATAGGCCACATGGGCGACGGCCGCGGTCTCCATGTCCAGAACCCGGGCCTGGAAGGCGCGATAGGCATAGTCCCGATAGGCAGCATTATCCACAAAGGTCGGGCCTGACACCCCATTGCCCCCCACCACCACCTTTGGGGTCTTGGTCAGGCAGGCAGTGCCAGCGCAGCGGGCCAGCACAGTCTGATCGGCCTTGGCCCTAGCCACGGCCAGCATGTCGGGGTCGACCTCGAACCAAGTCTTGCGCTCCACACCACCCTTGGGTCCGGGCACGGTGACGCCCCGGGGGATCATCATGCCAAAGGCGGGCAGGCCAACATTGTCGCCATCGGCGCCCTGAAATCCCCCGGCGGTTTCCCGGGCGAAGCGGTTTTCTTGATACTCGGCCCAACGCTCAGCCACGATGACATCGGCCACATCGAGGGTGGGGTCCACCCCGCCGCCGACCCCGGAAAACACAATCCGGTCCACCTTAAAGTGATCGAGCATGAGCTGGGTGGTCATGGCCGCATTGACCATGGAGACGCCGGACAGCACCAGAATGACCGGCTTGCCGTCCAGATTTCCCAGGGTGAAGTCGGTTCCGTTGATATGCTGGACGCTGGTTTCGGTGGACGCCGTCTTCAGGGCCTCAAGCTCGGGGCCGAAGGCCGACATGACGGCCAGCCGCGCCGGTTCGGCGCTGGCATTGAAGGCAAGGCTAAGGGCGGTCAGCAGGGGCAGCAGGAAATTTGGGCGCAAGGTCGTCTCCATCGGTAGACTCGCACTGTAGATAAGGATTTCGCCCTGGGCCATGCGCCAGGCCTTGCGCTTTGGCCCCAGGTTCGTGTCCATAGGCCATGGGGCGATTCATGAGACGATTTTGGGCGGCAGTGATCCTGATTTGGGCGGTTTCCTCCGCTCCGGCCTTTGCGGCCAAGATCCCGATCAAGGTGGTGATCCTCACCACCTTTGAGGTGGGCGCTGACACCGGCGACATGCCCGGAGAGTTTCAGCATTGGGCCGAAAGCTATCCTCTCAAAAAGGCCGCCGTGGTTCCGGGTATTGAGCGGCCGGTTCGCTATACCGACGACGGCGTGCTGGGCGTGGTCACGGGCATGCGCGCCCGGCCCCGGGAGGCGGTGGCGGCCCTGATCTCTGGCGATCAGTTCGATGTCTCCCACGCCTATTGGATTGTGGCGGGCATTGCTGGGGTCGATCCCCGGTCTGGGGCGATAGGCTCAGCGGCCTGGGCCCGCTGGGTGGTGGACGGCGATCCCACCTATGAGATGGACGAGCGGGAAATCCCCAGTGACTGGGCATGGGGAATCTATTCCCTGGGAACCCACGAACCGCGGGTCAAGGGGTCAGCGGCGGGGTCTAGCGGCATGGCCTGGAAGCTCGACGCGGGTCTGGTGGGCTGGGCCTATAGCCTGACGAAAGACCTGCCCCTGGCCGACAATGACAAGCTCCTGGCGGCCCGCAGCCGCTATCCCTCAGAGCCGGAAGCCCTAAAGGCCCCCCATGTGATGCTGGGCGATGCCCTGGCCACGGTCCGCTTCTGGCATGGGGATCGCCGCACCCAGTGGGCCCGGGACTGGGTCTCTCTCTGGACCGACCGCGATGGGGTCTTCGTCATGAGCGATTGTGAAGACCAGGGCGTTCTCGATGTCCTGACCATCTATGGGGCCCAGGGCAAGGTCGACCCTCGGCGGGTCCTCGTCCTGCGCACCGCCAGCAATTATACCCGCCAGCCTGATGGGGCCCAGCCGGTGCTAAAAGAGTTCACCCCGGGGGGCGCAGCTGCGGCCTTCCAAGCCGCCTATGACGTGGGTGCTCCCGTGGCCCGCGCCCTGGTCGCCGGCTGGTCCCAATTCAAGACAACCCTGCCAGGACGCTGAGACACATCATGCTCGAGAAATATTTCGGCCTCTCCGCCCAGGGGACCAATGTCCGGACCGAGGTGCTGGCCGGGGTCACCACCTTTATGACCATGGCCTATATCGTCCTGGTCAATCCCCTGATCCTGTCAGATGCAGGTCTGCCCATAGCCGGGGTGGCTGCGGCCACCTGTGTTGCCGCAGGCATTGGATCCATCCTCATGGGTCTGGTGGCCAATTACCCCATCGCGCTCGCCCCCGGCATGGGGCTCAACGCCTATTTCACCTATACAGTGGTCAAGGGCATGGGGGTTCCCTGGGAAACCGCCCTGGGCTGCGTGCTGATTTCCGGCCTGGTCTTCCTGGCCCTGACCTTGGCGGGGGTGCGCAAGATCATTGTCGAGGCTGTGCCCCGCCCCCTGTTTGCCGCCATTGCTGCCGGTATTGGGCTGTTCATCGCCTTTATCGGCCTCAAGGGCGCTGGCCTTGTGGTGGCAAATCCAGCCACCACGGTCACCCTGGGCGACCTGAAATCCCCCATGACCTTGCTGTCCTTAGGGGGTCTGGCCTTGACCGGTGCCCTCATGGCCTGGCGGGTAAGGGCCGCCGTCCTGATCGGCGTTCTCGGCGTCACGGTGGTGGCCTTTGTCCTGCATCTCACCCCGTTCAAGCCGGGTGCCTATGATCTGGCAGCCCTGACCACCACGGCCTTCAAGGCCGATCTCCCGGCGGCGCTGGGCCTGGGGGCTGGCGGACTGTCCACCGCCATTCTGGAAATCATCTTCGTCTTCCTGTTTGTCGATTTCTTCGACAATCTGGGCACCCTGGTGGCGGTGACCAAGCGGGCGGGCTTGCAGGGGCCCGACGGGAATATCCCCCGCCTCAACCGCATCCTCCTGGCCGACTCCATCGCCACCATTGTCGGCGCCACCGCAGGCACCAGCACCACGGTCAGCTATATCGAGAGCGCCACCGGCGTCGCCGCCGGGGGCCGCACGGGCCTCACCGCCGTGGTTACCGGCATACTGTTTCTGGTGACCCTGTTCCTGGCACCCTATGTCCAGCTGATCCCCGCCGCAGCCACCGCACCGGCCCTGATCCTGGTGGGCGGTATGATGATTGCGCCCCTGGCCGAGACCGACTGGGCCGACCCGGTGGTGGCCATACCGGCCTTCCTCACCCTGACGATTATTCCCCTGACCTTTTCCATCGCCAATGGCCTGGCCTTCGGCATTGTCAGCTATGCGGCGCTCAAGGTTCTCAAAAGCGGCCCCAAGCGTGAGGACATCGCCCTCTACGTCCTGGCCGCCCTGTTCATTGCGAGGTTTGCCTGGACGGCGGCGGCGTAAAACCATTGCCCGCTCCGATAAGTGGGCACCCTGCGTAAGGACGTTTGCGCCCGGCGGGCCTTTAAGCTAGAAGCGCCTTCCGCTTTAGCGAGCACCCGTAGCTCAGCTGGATAGAGCGTTGCCCTCCGAAGGCAAAGGTCACACGTTCGAATCGTGTCGGGTGCGCCACCGCTTTGCTATATGTTTCAAGGGCTTGCGCCTAGAAACACTATAGCTCGCGGGCCAGATTCTGAATCTACAGATTATGCGCACATTTCCGCCGCGGTGCGTGCAATGCACCACTGTGCATCTCACTGTGCAACAGGCTGCAGGACGGTGGCGAACGGTGAGCCATGGTTGGCTGGGACCGCGAAGGGATCTCAAGCTACTCAAGATCGGAGTGGCGCGATTTGCTCCCCCAAGACCCCTCACCCGCGATACCGCTTCAACCGCTTGGCGACGACTCTAAAAGTTAACGGGACACTGCTCGGGGGCTCGAGGTGGGAAAGCCCACTGTGCGGACAAGGAACAGCTGATCGCCGACGCATGGCAGCGTTGGCATGAAGCTGGCTACACGTGGGAGGGGCTTGCAAACAATCTTTGGTGTCCGTCTGCGGCCTGGACACTTCGATTGGCGTTATGAACGGGGAGCCGGTGCGACACCTTCGAGGAGCAGAACCCGGTTCATCTCGGTGAGCTCGTTGATACGGAGATCCTTCAACGGTCGATATTCCGGAGAGTTGTACCAAGTCTCTGCCGCCGCCCGGCTTGGAAAGCGCAGGATCGCTGCCCAGTTGCCGTCCCAGACGCCTTCCAGAACGTCCGGCTCCGGCGTGCCGGCGAGCAGTTCTCCGCCAAAGTCCGCGACCGTGGCCAGCGCGCTCTGTCCATAGCGCGCCATCGTTTCCTCAAAGCTCCTGGCCCGGATCTGGACCATGATGAAGGCAGGCGCTGCGGTGTCGGTCATCGGGGTGTGGTCCTTGGTGAGAGGGTTGCCTCAGCTCAGGCTGACAATATCTGTGTGAAACTCAGACAGGTGGGTGTGAGCCCAGTGACCCAAACCTTCGAGAACCGGTCGGAGCGCCGCGCCGCTTTCCGTGAGCTGAAAGGCATTGTTACGGCGATGTCCTTCCGGATTGGTGCGTTCGATCAGCTTCAGGCAGGTGAGCATCTCGAGCCGGGCAGCGAGGATATTGGTCGAGATATGCTCCTTGGACCCGAGAAAGTCGGAATAGGTGCGTGTTCCGTGGACCAGAAGGTCGCGAATGATCAGAAGAGACCATCGGTCGCCCAGCACATCGAGCGCGGAGCTGATCGGACAAACCGAGCGCCAGTCAATGTCATCCACGGCCATCGTCACCCATCACCTTCCCTCTTGATCCGTCTGCACTAACACAGCTGTGACCAAGGGATGAAATCAGGTGCTTGCGCAATACGACAAGCCTGAGCTGTTGTCGGGGCCCGCAAGGTCTGTGGACGCATTATGCTTTAACGGACCAAGAAGTGAGCAACGACCCGCCATACGTAGACGAGCATCGCGACTTGTGCGGTCCCGTAAACAGCCGTCCGCAGGTAGGGGATGCCCGCGATGTAGACCGTCGCATGCAGGACACGAGCGATCAAAAGCACTATTCCGGCGATCAAAGTCGTGTGGTTCGTGGTGCCCGTCACACACGCAATCCCGATTACGATGGCATATATGGCAAGATTATCCGCCAGGTTTCGGTGCGCCCGAACCGCACGGCCGCCCCATGGGGCTACGCCAACGAGCTCACTGTCACGATTGTAGAATATCCACCTGATGCCGCCGGGCACCGACCCGCGCGCCACAAGGGGCGGAAGCGTCAGGAACTCGGCGAGTATAGCGAGGCTCAACAATATCCATAGATCGGGCGTCACGAGCTTTTCCAAATTTGTGCTTTGATCGACATCCGGCCCATCAGGCAGCTTGCGTGGCTCTTTGCGAAATAGCGCCCGCCATCTCCCTAAGGGACGACTCGATTGGCGTTTCTTTCCAGGAGAGAATCCTATGGGTCTCAACATTGTCGAAGGACGCTGCCCTGCCGATAAACGGAACCATGCCCCTCATCTGGCGGTCGAACAGGCTGATGAATTTCAACAAGAATGTCGGCGCTTTCAGGGACGGCACCTTGCTGTAGCCAGCGCGCCGAAGGATGCCTGCCACCACCGCCATTTCAACCGGTGAGGCGCACGCGGCAATGAACCGCTTCCCCGCGGCGCCGTTCGCGGTCATTGCCTCGACGTGCAGGCGAGCGACATCGCGGACATCGACCATTCCCATGCTCATGTCGGGAATCATCGGCATCTTTCCATCGATCATGTCGGATATCATCGCCACGCTCTGCCCATCCATTCTGGCACCCAGAGACGGACCAAAGACGGCACCAGGGCAGATGACCGTGAGTTCCATTTCACTGCCCGTCGCCATCTTCCATGCAGCGCGTTCAGCCAATGTCTTGCTCTTTGCGTAGGCTCCGATGTTGGCATTGGTGTCTGACCACGCATCGGCACCATACGTGCCCGTGTCCTTGCCGCCGATGATCGCGAAGGTCGAGGACGTGAGAACGAGACGCTTTATTCCAGCACGCTGAGCAGCCCCCACGACGCGCTTGGTTCCTTCGACCGCTGGCGCGATCAACTCATTCTCATCCTTCGGCTCTGCCAGCATGAAGGGAGACGCGACATGGATGACGAACGAACAGCCCGTCATGGCCTCCGCCCATCCGATGTCGGACATGAGATCGACCTCGACGAAGCTTAGCCGGTCGATCGGTGCAACCTTTGCAATGGCGCTGCGGGTTGAGAGTCCCCTGGAGCGGGAACGAATCGTGCCGACGACCTCGTAACCTTGCCTCAGCAGTTCGGCAGCGCAGTGCTGCCCGATGTATCCGGTGGCACCTGTCAGCAAAACCCGTTCGTTCATGTTGTGTACCCAATCGCCCCGCACTGCCCGATAACTTGCAGAACACAAGTATGGCAGATTGACTTGCAATTCACAAGTTTCATTCTGGAAGCTTTGGTTCCCGCACCAAAGGTCGAGAAGGGGCGATCAACCCCCTTGCATCCCCGCGAGGGCCGAGCCCAGTTCACTGATTACCTTCGACAGGCTCGGATGCGCTTGGGCATACGCCCATGCGGCGGCGAGATTGGGAAAATCAGCAAGCGGACTACTGCCAAGGCCCATAGGCTCGCCCAGCGTCACAACGAAGAATAACATTGGCACCAGGGTGCAGTCGCCAAGGCTGAGCTTTCCGCCCGTTACAAGGCCGTCGCTGCCAACATAGCCATTGAGCAGGTGGTGGACCTTCCTGACCTCAGCCACCTTTTCCGCAACCAGCTTCTCGTCCCGAGCGTTGGGGTTGAGCTGGCCAAACAGCACGCCCATGGGCGGGTTGAGGTAGAGATCGCAAACGCGCGAAACGAGCCGCGCGCGTGCCCTGTCTTCGGGTGAGGCCGGGCGGAGTGATGGTTGCGGGAACCGGTCCTCCAGATACTCGCAGATCAGTTCCGACTCCGGCAGCAGGAAGCCGTCTGTGTCCAGGCAAGGCACCTTGCCGGTCGGGGTGATGGCATTGTAGTCCGCCGAGCCCAGGCCGCCCGGAGGATCAACGAGTTCGACCGGCAGATTCTTGGCATAGATCTGGATGCGGCAACGCGCCGCAAACGGCGACAGATAAACATTGTAGAGCTTCATAAGTTGGTCCCTGTTTCGTGAACATGGGTGCGGCTTCGCAATCCATGTTCGAGCTTGGGTTGGCCGAGGTAATCCGTGTCATCCGTTACTCGAACACGCTTTATCTCGCCGGTTCCTGTGGTGTTCGACACGGCATAACTTTTGATATGCAAGCTTGACGGACTTTCTTGCAACTCGCAAGCTACAATCTCCACTCGACAGACCGAGACAGGAGGTAAGACCGAATGAGCACTCAGACAGCCTTAATCATCGGCGTTGGACCGGACGCAGGCCTGGGCGCCACCCTTTGTCGGCGTTTTGCAAATCACGGTCTGCATGTCGTAGTCGCCGGCAGAACCGCCACAAATGTTGAGCATGTCGCTGCCGGCATTCGAGGCGCGGGTGGCATGGCGACCAGCGTGGTGGCCGATGCAACCGACGAGGCGGCAGTAATGGATCTGGTCGCCACAGCCGAGTCCATCGGCCCGATTTCGCTCGCGATCTACAACGCAGGTAACAATATGAATGGCGACTTTCTCGCAATGGAGGCGAGTTTTTTTGAGAGATGCTGGCGGACGTCCTGCTTCGGAGGATTCCTGTTCTCACGTGAAGTTTTGCGCCGCATGTCAACGCGCGGGGCTGGCACCCTGATCTTTACCGGCGCCAGTGCATCCATGCGGGGTAAGCCGTTATTTGCCGCTTTCACGGCAGCAAAGGCGGGCCTCAGGGCACTTGCTCAATCACTCGCACGCGAGTTCGGCCCAAAGGGAATCCACGTTAGCCACGTGGTCATCGACGGCGGCATTAATGGCGAGAAGATCGTTAGTGGGGTGCCCGAGTTTGCAAAAGGCGTTGGGCCTGACGGCTTGATCGGCCTCGAGGGGCTCGCCGATATTTATCAGATGCTGCACCACCAGCCCCGAAACGCGTGGTCTCACGAAATCGATGTGCGGACCCACAAGGAAGTGTTCTGAACGCCATTTTCAATGCCCGACTGGGCGCTGGCGTCGCCGCTACGGCCCGAAAGCATCGCCGCATCAAAAGCCTTTCGGGCAATTAGATATCGATTTCAATCACATACCCGTTCGACGTTTCATTCTCCGCAGAGCGACACTTTTTCCTGTTAAAACAGAGATTTAACTGGCCGGTGCGCCACGCGTCTCTGCGCCGTACGGAACGGGCGGGCACACATCAGCTGTTTTTCGTCAAGGTGCCTGAAGGTGCCGTCGCCGCCCTTACTGGGCCCGTTTGTCGGCGGCCACGGGTTCGCGCACGATCTTGCCGCCCTTCATAACGAAGACGGGGTGACCCGCGGCGGTGATGTCTGTGGTCGGGTCGCCGGATACGGCCACCAGATCTGCGATGAAGCCGGGCTGTACCTTTCCCAGGCTGTTGCCCTCTCCAAGGATGGCGGCATCCGTGGCTGTGGCAGCGATCAGCGCCTCGGGCGGCGTCATTCCATAACGCACCATCCACACCAGTTCCCGCGCGTTTTCCCCGTGGGGATAGACGCCGACATCCGAACCGGACGCCATGGTCACCCCAAGGGATCGGGCGAGGCGGAAGGCGCGCTCGCTGTCGACCATGTCCGTCGTGGGCGGTGTCTTGCCGGGTTGGTAGCCATGGAAATAGATGCCGTAATATTCCACCTCAGTCAGGGTCGGGACATAGGCGATTCCGGCCTTGGCCATGAGCCGGAAGGTGGCCTCCGATCCGCCTTTTCCGTGCTCTATGGTGTCGACACCGGCCATAGCGGCGCGGCGCATGCCCGCATCTGACTCTGCATGGGCGGCGACCTTGCGGCCAAGTTCATGCGCCTTGACGACGGCGGCATTGAGCTCATCCTGCGAGAAGGTCGGCAGGGTCTCGCCATTCGGTCCGATCTGATAGTCGGCATAGAGCTTGATCCAGTCTGCCCCCGCTGCGGCTTGGTGGCGCACGGCGGTGACGATTCCGTCGACGCCTGAAGCCTCTTCGGCACCCTGGGGGAGTTCACCGATCGCATAGTCCCGCCGTGCCGGGCCATAGGCACCTGTCGCTACAATGGCCCGGGTCACCACGTGGAGGCGCGGGCCCTGGGTCACGCCGTCCCCGATTGCCCGCTTCAAGGCTACGTCCGAATTCCCAGCGCCTTCGGTGCCCAGGTCCCTCAGGGTGGTGAAGCCGGCCAGCAGGGTGTCCCGGGCATGGTTGGCTGCGGCAAGCACCCGATAGGGCAGCTGTTCCTTCAGGACCTGATCGTCCCAAAGGGTTTCGCTGTAGGGATGCAAGAAGAGGTGCGAATGAAGGTCGATCAGGCCGGGGAGTAGGGTCGCCCCGGGAAGGCGGAGGGTCCGCGCCCGTGACGGGGCCACAATGTCTGGTCCTACGGCGCGGATGGTCTCGCCGTCCACCAGCACCTTCCAGCCTGGATGCGCCGTCCGGTCCTGGGCCGTGAAGACGCGATCTGGGACAATCAGCAGGGCTTCACACCGAGCACCTGTTGCGGCCAGGGCGAGCATGGTCAGGCCAAGCGCCAGTCGTGCGGTCATGGATCGGGTCCCTTAAGGCAGAGTTCCTTGCGTGATTAGCGCGGCGCCATCGGGCGGAAAAGGGCCCCTTCCAGTGATGGGTGCCCTATTTTACGATGGCGATGTCGTTCAGTGCGTCCTGGCGGAAGAACTCACCCGATTGACGGAAGCCCGTGACCGTCTGCTGGATCGGCTTGTCTGATCAGGCTATTGTGAACCCTTGGCGACCAGCTAAGCTGTATACCCCTATGAGGTGTATTCATGGACATTCACAAACCGAAGGCGGCCCACAGCTGGCGCGAGTTTCTGATCGAAATAGGAACTATTGTCTGCGGTATCTTGATTGCCCTCGGTCTTGAGCAGGTCGTCCTGCGGGCAGAGTGGGCCCACAAGGTCGAAGCCGCTGAAGAAGCAATGCGCCACGAGTTGTTATGGGATGATGGCCCGCAAGTTTACCAACGCGTGGCCATGCACGACTGCCTTGTCGGTAGGCTAAACGACATTCGGCAAGCTATTGAACAGGGCAAACCTAGGTCTGAACTGGTCCAGTTGATCAATGGCTACCATGTAGCCTTTCTCTCCTATGACACCCGCGCACGAGATGATGCATCGCATGCAGGTGTCACCGATCACATGTCGAAAGCCGCGCTCGCGGTCTGGGACGGTGCCTATAACCAGATGCCATTCATGGAGCGCACCAACGCCGATGAAGCGACCGCAATCGGACACCTGCGTGCCATTCAGCATTCTGGAGGCGCGCTGAGTGAGGCCGAGCGGTCAAGGGTGCTGGACGCGGTTGAAGAATTGCGTGTGCTCGAGTTTAGAATGTGGGGAGCGGGCGCATTTGTGCTGCCGCACATACGCAAGCTTGGGTCGCTAGATCCGGGGCGGATGGATAGGTTCTTAAATGAGGCGCGCGACTGGTATGGCTCAGCCTGTGTAAAGGACCTGCCCTTGGGGTGGACCTTGCCACCCGGCGTCGACACCAGCGAGGTCCAGTAAGCCATCAGTTCCAATTAATGTCGGGCGATCTGCAGTCCGGGTTGGGCCCAAGGTCCTAATCCAAATGTCGTGCAGGGCTAGGCTGGAAACATGGACTTGGACCCTGCCCCATGTTCCCTACCGGTAAATGCTGTCCACGATCTCGCTGATGACGGCGTCGTTGTGGACCTTGGGGATATATACATCGCTGCTCAGATTAGGGTGCCTAACACAGGCCCCATATTGGCTGCGTGTTTCCCGCTCTAGGGCCAGCATGGTCTTCTCTGGTAAGCTGATCTTTTGTTGGCCCAGGCGTTGCATAGCCACCAGGGACAAGCCGGCGATGGTGCTATTGTGAGTGCGCAACTGGCCAGCCACCCTGCGCAATTGCGCCCGTTCTTCCTGGGATGGTATCCCGGATGGCCGCAGGATGGTGTGCAATTCGGCCTGGAGCATATGCTCCTGGGCGGTCATTGTGCTTAAGCTTGGCATTAGCCGATAGGGTAGCGACCACTGGATTAGCTTTTCTGGGTCAACATGGTTGGCCAAATCCGAGCTTTGCACAGCTTTCCACGCCTCTGAATCAAATGTGTTCCAAGGCGCTCCTGTCTGCATTGCAAGGTCCCTCAAGCGGCTAGCGGGGAGGGTATCGGCGTGTTCCAGCAGTCCGGCTTCTGTTTGCTCAAGGCAAGGATAGATCAGGAGCCGGATATAGAGCTGGGGCGCATTGTCGTCGAGCATCTCGATCCGCATGGCCTCTTGCGCCAATTCGCCCTTTTCGTGCCAATGATAGGCTTCGACGGTCTGCTCCAAACCCAGAGCAATCAAGACACCAATGATGATGACAAAGATCTCGTTGAAAAAAGCTCTCCAGCCATGGAGTGGTTTTGGAACATGGACGTGCATGATGACCCTGGCCTGCAGCTTTCCGTTGAGCTTGGTGGGGATAGCTACCGAAATTTCTCATGACCGCAAGAGTAGGTCGCTTCTCGGTTCGATTTTCTATGCGATATGTTTTTTGCGGTCGCAGGTCATTGGTCTTGGCGAAGGGTGCCTATCGGGCATCTTCCTAAAGTTTAATCCTACCCCGCAACACCCTCAGTGAAACGCCCCCGGGAAGGTGGAGGCCAGGCCCTCGGCGGGCTAACTGCGCTCGGTGGCGCGGTATAAGGCTTCGTAGAGCCTCTGCGGTTCCAGGGGCTTGGGCAACCAGTCGGTCATGCCCGCTGCGAGGCACTCGGCGATCTCATGGGATTCTGTGCCTGCGCTGAAGCCAATGACCGGGATACCCGCGTTCAGGCCGCTGGACTGGCGCAGGCGTCGGGTGGTTTCGTTGCCGTCTATGCCTGGCATATTCACATCCATCAGCACGAGGTCGAAGGGATGCTGCTCCAAAAGTTCCAGGGCGAGCATGCCGTCTGAAGCCGTCGACAGGGAAACCTCCAAGGGTTGTAGGACCAGTGCCAATGTCCGGCGATTTATTTCATGGTCATCGACCGCGAGGATCCGCAGGCTGGGAAAGATTTCCGCTGCGAACCGCTCGTCATCGTCGCCCTCGCCACTGGGATTTCCCAGCCGAAGGTCCAGGGACAGGGTAAAGGCGGCACCCTGACCGAGTTGGCTGGCCACGGTCAAATCTCCACCCATCAGCTGCGCAAGATCGCGGCTAACCTTCAAGCCCAGTCCCGTGCCGCCATAGGTTCGCGCCACTGCGGACGAGCCTTGAGCGAAGGGGGTGAACAGGCGCGCCATTGCCTCCGGGGGGATTCCCACACCCTGATCCCGCACGGTGATGAGAAGGGCATACCCATCCTGGTCCTGGGCGTCGGCCGTCACGTCGATAACGATGACCCCCGCCGCAGTGAACTTGATGGCGTTGGAAAGCAAATTGTTGAGAATCTGACGCATGCGATAGGGATCGCCGATCAGCCAGACCGCCTGATCCATCTTGGTCGCTTCCAGTGTTAGCCCCTTCTCGGCGGCCTGGGCGCGCCAGAAACGGACCGTGTCGGCAATCAAGTCTGCGAGGTCGAAGTCGCGGGATTCCAGCGACATGGCACCTGCTTGCATCTTTGAATGATCAAGCAGGTCATTCAACATCCGGGTCATCATTCGGCCAGCGTCGAGGATGAGTTCTGCGGTATCTTGGCGTTGGGCTGGGGCAACGTCGTCGCGCATCGCCTCGGCGCCGGCGAGGATGGCGCTGACCGGGGTGCGCAGTTCATGACTGACAATGGCTGCCATGGCTGCACGGTCGGCCATGGCGCCTTCCGCCTGTTCGACCCTGCGCTCAGCCTCCTTTAGGGCCTCAAGCTCCGCCGCACGCGCTGCGTAGACCCGCCCATAGACAGTCATAATCGCGCCGACGAATAACAAAGACCCCAAGGAGCTCAGGACCGGATCTCCGGACGGGGATCCGGCGATCGCCATCAGTGGCATAATGACCAAGGCGAGAATGTAGGGTGTCGCGCCCACATAGAAGATGAACCGGGATTCAATGCCGGAGGCGACATTGGTGAGCAGTCCGCCGGCGATGATCAGCATCGCAAAGCCCTGCAGCCCCCTGCCGTCCATCGCCCAGATCGCCGCCGCACCGCCTGCGAATACCGCGGCGATCGCAGCTGTGGATGCCAGCCCGAGCAGGACGTGGGCGGGCCTTGCTTTCCGGCCTGTTTCCTGGAAGCGCCGCAAGGCCAGGATTTCGCAAACCTGGACCAGGGCAGCCAGGGCCAACCATGATCCGACCCAGTTGGAATGTCCGGCTTTATAAAGTCCCCAGGCCATTAAAAGGGCCAGCAACACCCTCACAGGTAATTGGCGTCGGCGTTCGTTGGCCGTCGCGCGAAGCGCCGCTGCCACAGTGCTCAAAGCCGCCATGAGTCTCCCCGTTTTACCTGCCAAGTGTTTCAGGAGGAAACGTGTACGAACTATGGACGGGCAGCTAAGCGTGGGGGCCAGAGGCCCGGGCAAATTGTCGCACCCAGATGGGTCAAGGCAGGATGTCGGTCTGTGGCCATTGCCTTTGGCCTAGCAAAATCCCTCCGCATACGCACAACTGCCTCAGCGAAACACCCCCAGGCCGTCAAGCACCAGCTTTAGGCCTATGCCGACCATGGTCAGGTAGATCAGGGTATAAAAACGCTCCGCATCCACCTTGCGCACCAGGATCACCCCCAGGAAGGTGGAGGCCATGGCCACGGGGATCAGCTCGGCCGAGTGCAGAAGGTTGGCGGGGGTGAACTGGCCCAGGGCGATATAGGCCGGGACCTTGATCAGGTTCATATAGGCAAAGCACAGGGCGTTTGAGCCCACCAGCACGTCCCGGGGCAATTTGCGTGGTAGGACCCACATCTGAAAGGGCGGTGCGCCGGCGTGGGCGATCTGGCTGCCAAACCCTGAGGCGACGCCAAACAGCACCCCCAACCAGCGGGGCGCATTGACCGGCAGGGCCACTGCCTTGCCAGTGTCCTGCCACAGGCGGTGCAGGCCAAAGACAAAGGACAGGCCCCCGACCGTGGCCAGAACTGCGGTTTCAGAGACCCGCGCGGCGAATAGATATCCCAGCAGGACGCCAAGGGTCATACCCGGGATCATGACCATCAGGACCACCTTGTCCCAGGTCTTGCGGAAGGACCAAACCCCCACCAGGTCCTGTACGATGAGGATGGGCAAAAGCACGGCGGCGCTCTGCAGGGGCGGATTGGCAATCACCATCAAGGGCATGGCCAGGGCGCCGATCCCGGCAAAACCGCCCTTGGACAACCCAGACAGAATGACCGCCACCACGGCCCATCCTATCGCCCACCCATCATGAAACATCAGTCGGTCCGCTCATCATCGTTACGGCTTTCTAAAGCTCCCCCATAACCCCCGCCAGCCTGCTCGGCCCGCGAACAGGGGGATTAGGAAAAGGGGATCGCTCATTAGGCCGCGGGTCTGGGCGTAGCCTGCAGTAAACGATCTATAGCCGGACGCAGGGCCCCATAGTCCACTTTGAACATGCGCTCATAGAGCAGGGCCCCGGAATGGGGTCTCTGCATCAGCTGCTTCAGGTCAAGGTCCTGATAGGTAAACCCTCGGCAAAGAAAACCCGCCACCATGGCAGGCCAGAGCCCGATCCATGTCCGCCACTGGGAGGGATAGAACCGCACGGCGCTCAGCACCCTTAGCCAGTCTTGGAGTCCTAGTTTGATGGTCCGTCTCGGCCCACCCTCTTCCAGGGGCCATGCCCCGCGAAACAGCCGCCAGGGGAGGTTCTTGCCATTATAGAGGCTGAATTGTTGCGTCTCGACGCTCAGCGCCCTGCCAAGACAGACCGTCAAGGTGGCGCAGACATCATGGTCGTGATGGCCCCCTTCCCAAGCGGTGGTCGTAAGGACCTCTATGGGACCCAGGGTCTGAAGGAGCGTGGTTAGGTCTTCATATATTTCGAGGGGGTGTTCATACAATGACCCATCCATGACCTTGGTCTTGAGGGTGAAAACATCCTCTTTCGCCCAGCCGTGAGCGCAAAGCATGGCCTCTGTTTCGCGTTTTCTGACCTCGAAGACGTCGTCCTGATAGGTGGCGACGTAGATGAATTTCTGCGCGCAACCCTGCTTTTGCCGCGCCATCATCAGGGGCAAGACGCCGAGTTCATCGTCGAAATGCGCCAGGATATAGACGTGGGTCATATCAATAGGGATCGAAGTCGAGAAAGCTGATGGCCACCTGATGTGGGTCCAAGGCTAGGGGCAGGGTCGAATTCAGGGGTTTGTAGATCAGGTTCAGTGGTGATGGCCGCAGTCGCTGGGGAATGGGGATAAAGCCCAGGCTTGGCAGGTGCATGCGAGGCTCTAGCCCCAGATAGAGGCGGGGCAAGGGCAAGGTGGGGCCCGCCACCTTGCCCGTTTCCAGCGCGCCGGGAAGTATGGCGGCACAGGCCAAACCCGGCAGGTGGGTTGGGGCCAAGACCTGGGTCGTCGTCTTTCGGGGACGGGCCTTATAGGTCGTTGCAGGGTTTGCGAGGCGCCAGGCGAGGCTCTCAGCCTCCCAGGCCCCCTGAAATTGCGGGGTGCCGCCGGACAGGTCTGAGGGCAGCCGACATAGAACCCCGGCCGCCAAGGGCGCGACCAGCTGAAAGCCTAAGCGTTTAACGAAACCTGGCGTGCTGTTGGCGTTGGCAACGCCAAAGACCAGATCATACCCGGCCAGACCTGCGGCCTCAAAGGTCGCCTCCGCCAGCTTGGTAAAGAGACCGCGCCCCTGATGGTCAGGGTGGGTGGCGGTGTTCAGGGACAGCAGGGCCTTGACCCTGCGCCCCTCCACCGAGATGGGCGCGGGGCATGTGGCGTAGTGGGCGGCGAGATCATCCCCGACAAAGGCGTCTGTGCCGACCACCTGACCCAGAGGATTTGCCCCATAACGCCAGGCCAGGGCCGCGCCTGTGAACCGGGGCCCGGCACCAAACACCTGGGACAACAGGCGGGAATACCCTTCCAGGGCGCTGGGGGTCGCCTCGGTCGGCCGAAGATGAAACGGACTATCGCTCAGCATTTAGCGATCACACCACACTTCAGGGCCGATCGCCATGGTGCCTGACCGCGAATATACTTCGCGACGGTCGCCACCTCATGGTCAGCTTCTAGACGCCTAACCGGCCGCTTACCCTCCTGCGCACCCCGTGCTAGCAAGGGGCAAATCGCGGGACGACACCGCGCGAGTTTCAGGGGAGAAGACGACCATGGCCCAGGCCAAACCGATCAGCATGGTGCGGGTGGCCCTGACCTCCCTCGCGGCCTCAAGTATCGAGTGGTACGACTTCTTCATTTACGGGACCGCAGCGGCCCTGGTCTTTCCCAAGCTGTTCTTCGCCGCGGGCCTGCCGCCGGCGGTGGCTCAGCTGGCCTCTTTTTCGACCTTCGCGGTGGGCTTTATCGCCCGGCCGGTGGGCGGGATGGTGTTTGGCCATTTCGGCGACAGAATGGGTCGGAAGAAAGCCCTGGTGGCTGCCATGCTGCTCATGGGCCTGGCTTCGACCGCTGTGGGCCTCCTGCCGGGCTATGCCCAGATCGGCGCAGCCGCGCCGGTGATCCTGATCGTCCTGCGATTCCTCCAGGGTCTGGCCGTGGGCGGACAGTGGGGCGGGGCAGCCCTGTTGGCCATTGAGAATGCACCCGCCCATCGTAAGGGCTTCTATGGCAGCTTTGCGCAGATGGGCGTGCCCGCCGGTCTGATCATCGCCAACTTCATCTTCTTGGTCATGGGGGCTACCGTGGCGCCCGAGGCCTTTGTCGCCTGGGCCTGGCGTATCCCCTTCCTGATGTCGGTCCTGCTTGTGGGCCTGGCCCTCTATGTGCAGCTCAAGCTGGAAGACACCCCAGAGTTCAAGGCCCTGCAAGAGGCGGCCGAACAGAAGGAAAAGGCTGAGGGAAGGGTTGCCGGAGGCTCGCCCATCCTCCAGGTGCTGCTAAAGCACCCCAAAGAGATCCTGCTGGCGGCGGGGTCGGTGGTCGCCAATAATGGCACCTTCTACATTATGATCACCTACGCGGTGGCCTATGCCACCAAGACCCTGCACGTGGAGCGGCCGATTATCTTGCTGGCGGTGATGTTGGGCGCCTTGATTGCAACCCCCATCCTGCCCATCACGGCCTCCCTATCGGATCGGTTCGGACGGCGGGGGGTGTTTATGGCCGGGGCGGTCCTGGCCCTGCTGTGGTCCTGGCCCTTCTTCATGCTGCTGGACACAGGGGCCTTCCCCCTGATGGTCTTGGCCCTGGTGGGCGGCCTGACCTTTAACAATATGATGTATGGCCTACAGGCGGCCATGATGACCGAGATGTTCTCCACCGAATTCCGCTATTCCGGTGCCTCCCTGGGCTATCAGATCGGCTCGATCTTCGGCGGCGGATTTGCGCCGATTATCGCCACAGCCCTGTTCGAAGAGCACCACACCTCCATGGCCATCTCGGCCTATATGGCGGTGCTGTGCGCGGTCTCTCTCTTGTCAGTCTTCATCCTGACCGAGACCCACCGGAAGGAAGATCGCACGGCACCGGGGGCCTAGGCCCCCTGACCTTCAAGGTCTAACCACCACCACGGCGAGGGTCTCTGGCTTTAGGTCGAGGATCAACGGCCCAGGGGGCAGGGTCTGCTTGGTGGGGGGTAGGCTGCGTAGGGGGGCGCTGGTCGGTCCCGCGTCCTTCCAGGCGTATTGATCAGGGCCATAGGTCTGAATCTCGGCGGGGCCTGTCAGGGCGATCTGCCGCCCTCCCCTTCGCCCGGTCAAGGCCAGGCGGAAGCTGTGCTGGGCGCTGCGATTTATGGCCAGGACCGCCAAGCGTCCGTCCGGGCGACGCACGGTATAGGCCCTGACCTCATCACCTGGCATGTGGGCAACCTCTGTCGGCAGGCTCTTGTGAAGGCCGTGGCCAGGCAGGGTCCATGCACCCACCAGAAGTTTGGCGGCGTAATAGGTCGGCGTTGGGGTCGTGGCCTGACCCTGGGGGTCGGCCATATAGGGTGTCATATTGCCAAAACCCGCGCAGGCATTGGTCTGGTTGATCGGCGTATTGGGCGGATAGCCGAACATGTAGGCGGCCTTGCCCCCCAGGTGCAGCCACTCTCCTGCGATCTGGGCCATGAGAAGGGCGCTGGGCATTTCTGACATCGCCCGTCCGGAGTGGGCGGAAAGACCATATTCAGTGATGATCAGGGGCGTCTTGGCCGGCACCCCGTCGGCGCGCAAGGTCCGCACGGCCTCCTTCAGCCAGGGGGTCTGGGCGATGAGCGCGGCATTGATGTCGCCGCACATGGTCTCGACGGGGTAATATTCGAAGCTGACAAACCCGAGGTCCCTTAGGCGCTTTTGCTCGCGCAGATAGGCCATGAACCCGGCGTTCCAAGACGGCGGGGCTTCAGGTTGCAGGACGGTGGTGGTGGAATAGGACTGTAGGCTCGGCCCTCCGAACTGGGCATTGGGCAGAATACCCCGCAAACGGCGAGCGGCTGCCACATAGAGGGCTCCATAGTCTTCAGGGGACGCGTATTGACCGTCGGGCTCTTCCCCCAGTTCGATTTGGCGGACCCGGTAGTGGCGGCGTCTCAGATAGCGTAGCTCTGTTGCGGCATTGTCGGGGGTGTCGAACAACAGGCCGACCGGCATCATGATGGGCTGGCCAAATCCCAAACCACTGCGGAATACCCGGTCGATCCCGGCTTGTTCGAGCTGATCATCCCGGTCAACGGCCCGGTGCCAGGGATCGGTGGAGGAAACGTGGGTGAAGCTCTGGGTCCGGGGGTTTTCGGCATGGACCAGAATATCCTCCAGGCCATCAGCCTTTCGGCGACCCAGATAGACCTCGCCTATGGCGTAACCCTTGCGATCACGCCAGTCATGGCTAGCCGACGGGGCCGTGCCCGAGGCGGCTTTCAGGAGCACCCGGACAAGCTGGGTTGAAATCGGCTGGTCCGCCAGGGTCAGGCGTACCTGTCCACCCCTACCGTTTCGGACCGCGCCATGGGGAAAGGTTACCCAGCGCCCGTCTGGATCATCCAGACTGGTTCCGATCCAATACTGTACCGTATATTGCGTCGCATAGGGCTCAGCCCAATCTATGCCGATCGCGTCGATTGACTCCGCCTTGGGCAAGCGCACCTGCAGCCATTGGGCATGAGCGTGGCCGTCTCGCACCACGGATGGGTCAAGATAGGGGTTTGATTTCCAGAAGGTCTTCGGATCGCCGTCGGTCAGCTTGGACCAGGCGGTCTCATTGGCATTGTCCATAGAGTCGCCACGCCGGGGCAGGTTATAGCCCCAGGACATGGTGATCGGCGCCCCGAGACGAGGACTGGAGGTCCAATATCCCTGGCTGTGAGCAGCATCGCTCCAATGCCCGACCGGGTTCCAGTGCCAGGCCTCAATGCCCAGTTCCGTGCGCAGCCGATAGGTCAAGGGGCGCAGGCCGACACGCTTCATGGCGGCAATATTATGCGGCGTGAAGACGGGGTCGATTTCACCCTTCACGCCCCCGTCGAGGGCCGCCCCTAGGGCTTCATCGGGTCGAAAGACATGACCTGGCGCCGTCAGGTCTATGGTCACCTGATGCACGAGCGTTGGCGGGAGCGGGCCCAATCCCAAGCCCCTTGCGGCCTAGACCGGTTCGCGAACAAACCTCGCCAGGTCATTGGCCGTATCGCGGCTGATGTCGGGGCAGCAGATGGCGAAGATTTCCACCCCGTGGGTGGTGCCCATGACCTGACGGCAGCGGGCATTGATGCCGTTCTGCATCAGCAGGCGGTAGAAGTTGATGCCCTCGTCGCGCAGGGGGTCGCACTCATTGACGCTGATGACCGTAGGCGGCAGGCCCTTGACGTCCTCGGCCGTGGCAAACCCAGGCCAGGCCAGGGGATTGCGCGCCTCAAAGGCCTCAATGCCATAGGCCATGGCCCCGCGGTTATTGTGCAGTTCCAGAAAGATGCCGTTGTTTTCGGTCGATGACGGGTTCTGGGCCAGGGGCCATTGCCCGGCGATATAGGGACACATGGCATAGAGCCCCTTGATCAGGCCGATATCGCCGTCCTGTTTCAGTTTCAGGCCTGTGGCCAGGGTTAGGTTGCCGCCGCCGCTTTCGCCCGCAATGACGATCCGATCAGGGTCAATGTTCAGATGGGCGCTGTTTTCCTTCACCCACTTCAGGCCCGATACACAGTCATTGAGACCGGCGGGGAAGGGATCAACCTCTGGTGCAGACGAGGCCCGCAAGCAGTTTCGGAAATCTACCATGGCCACGGCCACGCCCCGGGCAGCGATGATACGGCCCCAGGCCTTATAGAGTCCGTCATAGCAGGACATGACCATCATGCCGCCGCCATGGATGTAATAGACGCAAGGCAGGGTCTCGTCGGTGTCGGGGCGGATGTATTGGATATTGACCCAGTTGCCGTCCGGCGCAGACTGGAAGCGCTCTGTGGTGATGCGCAGGCCCGCAGAGGGGGCAACGACCTCATTGTCGACCATGTCGAACATGGCCTTCATACCTGCCGCCGTTGCCAAGCCTTCTTCACTGGCCTCATAGGCCAACATTTCGGCGCGATCCTTGACGTCTCCCGCCGGACCAAAGTCGGGCGTCATCCCGAAGATCGCCTTGATGCGGGGATCGATGCGGGGATCATCATTGAGCTTGGACATCAGGATTTCCTTGGGAGACGGCAGGGTCAGAGAGAGGCGCGATCAGGCTATCAACCTGATCGCGCCGCCGTCTGTCTAGTACTTCCAGCCTAAACGCACACCGACCGTGCGCGGCCGCAGGGTGCCGTAGCGGTTCAGGGAGTAGTTGGCCGCGTCGATGAAGATCGGCGAGTGGTTATTGGTCAGGTTCTCGCCGTAGAGCACGGCCTTGAGATTCCCCTTGGCCCAGCCCAGGCTGGCATTGATATTCTCATAGGAGGGGATCTTGGCGTAGGCCGCGTTTGGCGTCTTTGAGCCCGCCGTATTGGGGAAGGTATTCACATAAGACCCGACATATTGGGCATCGACCCGCGCATAGAGGTCTGAGCCATCAGCCAGGGCCCAGGTATACTTGCCATAGGCCCCGGCCTTGAATTCCGGCGAGGCCAGCTTGGCACCGACCACGGCCCCGGAGATCAGGGATTCCGTAGCCGTCAGTTCGGTGACCTTGGCGTTCTGCAAGGTGAAGTTAAAGCCACCTTCCAGATGGTCGCTGATCAGGGCATCGACTTCGGTTTCCAGACCCACAGAGCGGGACTTGCCCACCGTGCCCACATACGGGGTTGCATCTGACGAGCGGACCAGAGGCACCTGCATGGGGCCCCAGTCGATGTAATAGGCAGCAACCGTGGTGCGGAGCCGCCCGTCGAGCCAGATGTTCTTGGCCCCCAGTTCATAGTTCCAGATGGAGTCTGCGGCGGCCATGGCCGGAATGATGGCCGGGTCATTGGGGTTGATCAGGCTCTTGCCGCCGTTGAAGGCCGAGGGGCCATTGGGGTGGCTGCGCCGGAAGCCCTGGGATGCCAGACCATAATAAGTCTCGTCGGCGCTGGGCTGCCATTCGATGCCGAACTTGCCGATCACCTTGCTCTGCTTGCCTGTGGTGTTGGTCACAGCGACTGACGGAACCTTGACGATATTGGCCCCGCCAAAGCCGAAGATGGCCCCAAAGATCGAGGGGATCAGGGTGGGGGTGGAGAAGCCGGTGCCCTTGTCCTGATCGGTAAACTGATACTGAGCGGCCCGGGCTCCGGCGGTCAGGGTAACGGTGTCGGTCAGGTGATAGTTGGCCTCGCCGTAGAAGGCGGCTTCATAGTTCTTCTTATTGCGGAAGCCGTCATTGACGTCGGCATCCTTGGTGAGGATCGGGTTTAGGCCGGTAATCTTCAGAGCCGCCAGGAATGAGGTCGGCACGTGGAAAAGGTCAGCATAGTCGCTCTTCTGGTCCAGATAGAAGGCCCCGGCCACCCAGTCGAACTTGCCGCCCTTTTTGGAGACCAACCGGAAGTCCTCGACCACCGAATTCGTGTCGATCTTCTCTTGGAAGTAATAAGGCATGATGGCGGTCAGGACGCCATCGAGATCGAGATCCCATCCGGTCTTGGCGCGAGCCAGCACGGTGGCTGAGGTTAGATCGGCCCATCCAAAGTCGTATTCCACCGTTGCGTTATAGCTGGTGAGGTCCACATCCACGGCAAAGGGATAGTCGCGCTTGGCAATATTGACCCCGAGGGTTGGGTCATAGAGCGAGGAGTCGCCGACCCGGTTATGGTCGCTGGTGACCATCAGGGTCGCGTTTAGCTTGTCGGTGGGCTGCCAACGGAGGGAGCCACGGACGCCCCAATCATCGGACGTGTTGGCATTCTTGCGGCCATTGGCACCGGCATAGTTCACCCAGCCATCTTCATTGCGGGTGTAGCCCACCAGGCGAATAGCCAATTGGTCTTCGATCAGGGGCACATTGACCATGCCGCTGAGGCGCAGACGATTGGAATCACCCTTGGTCTTACCGGCGTCCAGATCGATGGAGGCGTGATAGCCCGATGGATCGGCCTTATTGGTCACATAACGGATGGCGCCGGTCAGGGAGCCTGAACCAAACAGTGTGCCCTGGGGACCGCGCAGCACTTCCACCCGGTTGATGTCATAGGGCCGCACATCTGGTGTGATCACCGAGAACGAGGTCAGGGGCAGGTCGTCCAAATAGATGGCGACCAGCTTCTGTTCGCCACTGCTGCTGGTGCCGTTGGAGGTTTGGATGCCACGCACCACGAACTTGTTGAAGTTTGAGCCCCCGGTGGCGATCACGCCTGGCACGGTGCGGGTCAGGTCTTCATAGTTCTCAATGCCCCGGGCTTCGAGGTCCTTACCGCTGACGGCGGTGATGCTCTGCGGAATATCTTGAACCGACTCGGCCCGCTTGGTGGCGGTGACAATCAGTTCTTCGATCACCACCGGCTTATTCTCGGCAGCAAGGGCAGACTGAGCTCCGATCAGGCTGAAAACCATGGCGGAGGCACCGGCAAGAAGGCCGGTCTTGGTATTGCGTGTCATATCTTTCTCCCCGTTGACGACGGACCGCGAAATCGTAATGACCCCGCTGGCCGTCACTTCACCGGTGAAAGACGTGCCCTGAAGCATGATCTTCAGGGCCTCTGGGATCGTGCGTCGTCCTCTGACGGGGTGTATCCCCCCCTTTCGGGCCAGTTCGTAGGGAAACAGAAGCGGCGCGCCACATTGCTGAGCCAAGGCCTCAAGGGCTGGTCCGAGCGTCGTCTGCGTGATCCGCAGGTTGCAGGTTTGGCCTGCCACCTGGGCCTGAGCCTCGCCGCTGCTGGCGAGAACGGTGCCAGCCAAGAGGCAAGCGACAGTCCCAGCACGCAATCGGCGATCCTTCTTCCCTAATTCCTGGCACGACGATGGACGCAACGATGCCGCCTAGTCACCGGCCTTAGGGGATAGGACCGATGAGCTTGAGAAATCCTCCAGCGCCCCTCAGCCATATGTGATGTTTTTTTTGCAGCGGAGGCAAACACTGCTTTTCGAGGCTACGGCCAAATCGCCCAGCTAAAGCGCAGCAGTCAACCTGACATGTTTACGGTCCAGCCGCTCTACGTGGACACCAAAGCTGGAGTCCAGGGCCTCCAGCATAGGATCGACTTCGCCGACCTTGAAGTATCCGCCAATTTTCAGAGACTTAAGTGCTGGGTCTGCGATCTCAATTTGAACGTCGGTATAGCGGCTGACGTCGGCGACGACACTGGCCAGATCATCACCATTAAAGACCAGCATCCCCTGACGCCAGGCCAGCTTTCGCGACACTTCCGGCGGCGCCAAGTCCAAATGTTCGACAAGTCTTGCCTTTTCAACAACCGCCAACTCGGTAGAGCCCTGGCTGGCAGACACCATGGTCAGGGTTTTGCGGGGCAAGGCGGCGATGCGGTCCAAGGGTGCCGAGGGGGGTGGGTGTGACATGGCCGCCACTTCGACCTTGCCTTTTGTGACTGTGACCTCAACCTGATCCCCGGTTAGGCGGACGACAAAGGCCGTGCCGACCGCGCTAACAACATCCTGGTGGGCGTAAACGGAAAACGGCCGTTGTTTGTTGGGGGCGACCTCAAAATAGGCCTCGCCCTTCAGAAGGCGCAGATCCCGGGCCCTCGGCGAATAGCGCACCTCGACCTTGCTGTTGGTGTTCAGCTGTATGCTCGATCCATCGTCGAGGTTTATGGTTCTTTGGCCCCCGACGGCGGTGTCATAGACCTCGGTGCGCGGCAGGAGTTGCAAGCCCGTGATCGCGGCGACGCCCGCAACAATCACACTGGCTGCCGCTAGTCCTGCGACCCAACCCCTGGGCAGTTGTCCTAGGGTCCGACGGTCTCGCGTGGCAATTTTCGCCTCAAGGATGTGCGGCAGATGAGAAAGCTCATCCAGGTCAGACCAGAGGGCCATCATTTGGTCTGCGGCTTGGCGGTGCAGCGGACTTAGGGCCCTCCAGGCACGAAATGCCGCGAGATCGGCCTCTGACTGTGTCCCGCGGTCGAGACGGGCAATCCACGCGGCGGCCTCAGCTTCGAGGTTGGCGGGACTCCGTAGGGGGATGAAGGTGTTCGGATCAGACATCTGAGGTTGATCCACCTGCCGACTTAAGGGGCGTTTCAGCCTTTGAGGCTGTCATCGCCGCGACGCGGCCACTTCCGACGTCGTAGCCCCTGAGCCTTAGATACTCGCTGCATTTGATCAAACCCGCGGCAAGGTGTTTTTCAACCGTGCTCACCGAGAGGCCCAATTTTTGCGCAACTTCCTTTTGTGAAAGCCCCTGAATCTTGCGCAAGATGAACACCTGCCGACACTGCGGGGGCAGGGCTGAGACTGCGTCTGCAAAGATTGCCATTTTTTGTCGACCCTCGACCTCGTCCTCCACAGAGACTTGGTCGCCTGCGTCTAAGACCGCCGGGTCGGGAAAATCCTCTATAAAGGTGGTTGACCGATTGGAGTGCCGGTCTTTCTCATTTAGGGCGAGATTCCGAGCAATCCGATAAAGAAAGGCCTTTGGACTGGCCACCTCTCGCGTGGGGTCCGCGAAGGCGCGCAGGAAGGTTTCCTGCGCCAAGTCGTCGACATCCTGCGAACGGGAAAAGAACCGGGACAGGTATCGCTTAATACCCCCCTCATTCTCCAAAAAGGTTCGTAAGATCATCGACATGATGACTCTAGGGGCCCCGATACGCGCCGAGTTCGTGCCGGTTTCAGCATCAGGACGCGTCTAGGGGTTTTGGTAGGCCGACCGCGACCGTCTGTAAATGTGGAGGATTTCGGATCTGGGGCCACAGATTTCCTGGCCGGCGTTCATTGCCCGGCCTTCGGCGAGACCCCGATCAGGACTTGGCCTCAGGGGTCGCGCCGAAATTTTTTGAGAGATAGTCAGAAATGGCCTTTTGTTGCTGGGCATCGCTCTGGGCACCATAGCCGAGCATACGGGTCAGGATGTCGCCCCACTCGGCCCGCGTGCGCTTCTGGGCGGTAATCACCTCCGCCCCATGGCAACTGACACAGCCCGACAGGATGTCCGCCTTCCCCGGCCCCTCAGGCAGGGGGTCTTGTTGAGCCCAGGCCAAGCCTCCGCTCAGGGCGCTTACGCCCAAGACCGCCGAACCAACCAGTCCAAACCACAGTTTTCGCATTTGGCACAAAGCTCCTCTGCCGTCTTCAGTCTCTTTAACGCAGAGCCCTCAGCACACAACGGGGGTTTTGCTTCCCTTGGTGCCAATGTGCTCCCTAACCACGCCAGAGCCCCTAAGGTTCCGCAGGGGTAAGGTAAAATTCAACCCCGGGCGAGCCCAGACAGTTGAATTCTCCCGGCGACGCCCCTCTTATCACTCGCAATTAAAGGACGCGGGAGGGCGGTGCCATGCAGACGGTTGATCCAAAGGACCTGGCGGCTTTTGAGGCCGATGCAGATGCTTGGTTTAAGGAAAACGTGGTTCGGGATCCGGGCTTCATGCTGCCCCTAACCTTCATGGAGGTCGGGACAGACCAGCAGTTCCATTTCCTGAGGGATTGGCAGAACAAGGTCTATGACGCCGGCTATCTCGGCGCGGCCTGGCCAAAGGCCTATGGGGGTGGCGGTCTGCCCCAGGACTTCCAGAATGCGGCCACCCGGGCCATGCGCCGACATCACGGCCCGATCATGCTCAATGCTATTGGCCTGAACTGGACGGGGCCCCTGCTGCTCGACATGGGGTCAGAGGCGCACAAGATGGCGCACCTGAAGGGTATTCTCTCGGCCGAAGACATCTGGTGTCAGGGCTTTTCTGAACCTGGCAATGGATCAGACCTCGGCAATGCCCAGACCAGGGCCGTTCGAGACGGCGACCATTATGTGATCAATGGCTCAAAAATCTGGACCACCCTGGGACGCTACGCCAAGTACATGATCCTGCTGGCCCGCACAGATACCGATACGCCTAAGAAATACGATGGCCTCAGCTTCTTCCTGGCCCCGATGAAAATTCCGGGGGTGGAAACCAATCCGATCCGCAAGCTCACCGGCGAGCACGGCTTTACCCAGACCTTCTTCACCGACGCCCGCATTCCTGCCACGGGGCTGATGGGGGTTGAGGGCGGTGGCTGGAAGGTTGCCATGCGGACCCTGGAATTCGAGCGGGGGGCTCGCGGTGGCCAGGCCGGCGGCTATGTGGCGGTGGGTAGCAATGCCTTCGACGTCCTCGACCTGGCTAAGCGCATGACCCGGTCTGGCAAGCCGGTTTTGGATGACCCCGCCGTCGCCGATCAGATGGTGGATTTTCTGATGGAAATCCAGGCCATGAACCTCAATGGCCAGCGGACCCAGGTCCCGAACCTCATTGCGGATCATCCCCAGGGCATACCCCTAGCTTCCAAGCTGATGGGCACTGAAATGTCCCGCCGACTGAATGAATTCGCGATCCGCCTGACCGGCGCTCGCGGCGCTTATTATGTGGGTGAGGCTGCGGCCGTCGATCAGGGGATCTGGGCCCGGGCCTATCTCAATTCTTTCTCAGCGACCATTGGCGGTGGCACCTCGCAGATTCAGGCAAATATTGTCGGCGAGCATGTGCTCGGCCTGCCGAAATCCTGAGGGGAGACGCGACCATGCAAGATCTCGGACGAATAGGATTTAGCGAAGACCAGGCCGCCCTGCTCGATGTGGCCACGGACTTCTGTTTGCAGCGCTCGCCGGTATCCACCGTGCGCCGTTTGATAGAAGACGAACTGGGTCATGATCCAGCCGTCTGGACGGAAATGGGCGAACTTGGCTGGCTTGGCATTGCCATTCCCGAAGACTTCGGCGGTTCAGGTCTCAGCCTGGCCGAAGTGGTGCCCGTGGTGGAACAGATGGGGCGCCGGCTGATGATCGGGCCCCTGATCTCCACCACCCTGGCCGCCCAGGCCCTGGTGGTGGGCGGAACCGAAGCCCAGAAACGTAATGTCCTGCCACGCCTGGCAGAGGGCGTCGCAGCCACGGTAGCCCTCGCCGAGCCTGATTTCGATTGGGAGCCGGATACCGTTTCCTGTCAGGCCCTGGAGACTGAGGGCGGGCAACTGGTGCTTCGGGGGCAGAAGGTCCTGGTGTGTGACGCCGGCATCGCCCAATGGATTGTCGCCTCGGTCCTGTACCGCAATGCGCCAGCTATGGTCCTGATCCCCAGATCGGCCCTGCCCGAAGGTGCCCTGCGTCGCGAAACTGTGATTGATGAGACCCGCCGGTCCTTCGCCCTGAACCTGGACGGGGTGTCGGTCTCAAAAGACGACTTGCTGGATCTGGACTTGGCGGCGACCACCCTTACCCATCTTCACTTGGCGGCGAATTTGCTAGGGGCCGCAGATATGATCGGCGGGACCCAGGCCTGTATTGACTACACCGTGGACTATCTGAAAACCCGCACCCAGTTCGGCAAGCTGATCGGGTCCTATCAGGCGCTGAAGCACCCCACGGTGGACGCCTATTGCCGGTATGAGCAGGCTCGCTCTCACCTTTATGCCGCCGCCCATTGCTTTGGCGAGCAAGGGGTTGGGGAAATCGCGGTCCGCATGGCCAAGGCCGCTGCCGACGGGGCCTACAGCTTTGCCTCCGACCGGGCGATCCAGTTTCATGGGGGCTTTGGCTTTACCTATGACTGTGACGCCCAGCTCTATCGCCGCCGGGCGATTTGGCATGCCGCAAACTATGGTGACGCCAGCTTCCACAAGGCCAAGTTGGCCAAGCTTCTTTTCTAGATTACGCAAGGTATAGATTCCTATGGCCGACGCCGAGCGCCCGCAAACCCGCCAGGCCGCCCTGGAGCAACTGACCGCCCCGGGCCAGCCCTATGAGCTGGAAACCCGGGAAATCGGCGGCTATGGCCGCCGCGTGTTTAAGTCTGCGCCAGCCACCCTTCGGGACCTCTACACCCAGACTCTCAGCGACCAGACCTTCATCGTCTATGATGATGAGCGCCTGACCTTCAACGAAACCGCGGCCCTTGCGGCAAAGCTCGGCCACGCCCTGGTTCACAGGTTTGGGGTCTGCAGGGGTGACCGGGTGGCCATTTCCACGCGGAATTTTCCCGAGTGGGTGATTGCCTTCCAGGCCGCCACGTCTGTGGGTGCCATAGCCGTGGCGCTCAACGCCCTGTGGCAGGCTGATGAGCTGGAATATGGCCTCAAGAACTGTCAGGCCAAGGTCTTTGTCGCTGACCAGGAGAGGCTGGACCGACTGGCACAGTGTGAAGATGCCCCAGATATTCCGGTGATCGCCGTGCGGTCCAGCCGCCCTGCAGCAAACGCCATCGCCTTTGAGACCCTGCTGGCCGAAACGGGCGAGGTCGCCCTGCCCCAGGTGGACATCCAGCCTGATGATGACGCCATCATCTTCTATACTTCAGGCTCGACGGGCCACCCCAAGGGGGTGATTTCCACCCACCGCAATGTCATTTCGGCCCTGTTCTCTTGGGAGCTGGACTTACAGGCCGGGGCTTTGGTTGCTGGGCTCGAGCCTGTCGTTCCGGCCACCCAGCCCGGGACGCTGATGGCAGTGCCCCTGTTTCACGTCACCGGCTGCCATGCGGTCTATCTCCAGTCCTATCGCGCCCAGCGGAAACTGGTCTGCATGTATAAGTGGGACGTAGCCCAGGCCGCGGCTCTCATCGAGCAGGAGAAGATTACTTCGGTGGTGGCGCCGGCGGCCATGACGGGCGACCTTGTGCGCGAGGCCCAGAAGACCGATCGTGATCTTTCTAGCCTGGTCGCCCTTGGGGGCGGGGGTGCCCCCCGGGCCCCTGAGCAGGTGCGCCAGATTGCTGCCTTCACCAAGGCCATGCCCAATACCGGTTGGGGTATGACCGAAACAAACGCCATCGGCACAGGCATTAGCGGCGAGGACTATCTGAACCGTCCTGCCAGTTCCGGTCGCTGTTCGGCGGTCCTAGAGCTGAAAGTGGTCGATGATGACGGCCGCGCCTTGCCAGCTGGCGAGCGGGGCGAACTGCTGGTTCGCGGGGCCAGCGTGTTCCGGGGCTATTGGAACCGAGACGACCTCAGCGCAACCACCTTTGAAGACGGCTGGTTCAGGACCGGCGATGTGGCCTATCTGGATGATGAAGGGTTCTTGTTCATTGTTGATCGGATCAAGGACCTGATCATCCGAGGCGGTGAAAACATCGGCTGTGGCACGGTTGAGGCGGCCCTGGTTCTGCACCCGAAAATCCACGAAGCAGCGGTCTATGCCGTGCCAGATGATCGCCTGGGCGAAGAGGTCGGGGCGACCATCTATGGCGATGCCGGGCTTGATCCAGATGAGGTGCGAGACTTCCTCGGCGCTCACCTGGCTCGGTTTGAAGTGCCCAAATACATCTTTGTCTCCCCTGACCCCTTGCCGCGCATCGCCTCAGGCAAGATCCTGAAGCGCCAATTGCGGGATGAAGCGGCCAAGCGTCTGGCTTAGGCCTTCTTACGGTAGATCGACCGCTTGGGTTGGGCAACGACCCGGCGGATCATGGGTTCAAAGGCCGAAAGGGGCATGGACTCATAGGCCGGATCGAAACTGTTCTGGTCGTAGAGATGACAGAACTGGGCGGTGTATTCGAACCATTCATGACCGCGGTACTGGTCGCGCATGTCGCGATCCAGACCCAGGTGCTGGAAGAAGTAATAGCCCTGGAAAATGCCGTGCTTTTCCATCATCCAATAGTTCTGTTCCGAGATGTAGGGCTTCATGATCATGGCCCCCAGCTCCGCATGGTTTGACGGAGCCAGAATGTCGCCGGCATCATGCATCAGGGCGCAAACCACATATTCTTCGTCCCGCCCGTCCTTGTGCGCGCGGGTGGCGGTCTGCAGGGAATGCTCCAGCCGGGTCACGGTAAAGCCGCCACTGTCGTCGGCCAGCATGTTCAGGTGGTCCAGGAGGCGGTCTGGAAAAGCCTGATGAAAGGGAGCGCCCGCCCGGCCGATGGCCGCCCAGTCCTCTTTCGTGGACTCCACCATGGTGTGGAACTTGGCTTTATCGAGGATTTCACCGTCAGCCATCTTCGCCTCCCGAGCACTTTACGTTTCCGGAACGTGGCCCCTCCATTCCGGGATTGTCAACTTGGTATGTGGACATAAATTGCCCGACCCCTAGGCATGGTCTAAGGGAAGTTTCAGCTTGCGGTCGGAAAAGAACCGTAGGGACAGGGCAAGGAAGCGACAGATGGCAAAAGATTTCAACAACCTGTTTTCAGTCAAGGGCAAGGTTGCCCTGGTGACCGGTGGGTCCAGAGGTATTGGCGAAATGATCGCCGCTGGCCTGCTGGCGGGGGGTGCCAAGGTCTATATTTCGTCCCGCAAGGCCGATGTCTGCGACGCCACCGCCAAACGTCTGGCCGAAACCTATGGGGGCGATTGTATCTCCCTGCCCGCCGACCTTTCACAGATGACCGGTATTGTGTCTTTGGCGGCGCGGCTCAGTGAGGCTGAGCCCAAACTCGATATTCTGGTGAACAATGCCGGCGCGGCCTGGGGCGCACCGATCGATGAGTTTCCCGAAGTGGGTTGGGACAAGGTCATGGACACCAACGTCAAGGGCGTCTTCTTCCTGACCCAGAAGCTCCTGCCCCTGCTACGCAAAGCCGGCGCTGAGGGCGAGCCGGCCCGGGTGATCAATATCGGATCCATTGATGGTCTGAAGGCAGCTGCCTTTGACACCTTCTCCTATGGTGCGTCTAAGGCGGCGGTTCACCACCTCACACGGTTCTTGGCCTCGCACCTGACCAAGGAGCGGATCCTGTGCAACGCTATTGCGCCGGGCCCCTATCCGACCTGGATGTTGTCCACCGGCGTGGGTTTTGGTGGGGAAACAGAAAACGCTGACTGGGACAGGGTCGGTCGTGGCAATCCCAGCGGCCGGGTCGGCACGCCGCAGGACATTGCGGGGCTGGTGATCTTCCTGGCCTCCAGGGCCGGCGAATATATTGTCGGTCAGACCATTGCCAGCGACGGTGGTGCTGTCGGGACATCGTGACCAGCGGCCAATGAGCCAAGAGAGACTATATTTGGGGGGCTGAAATGTTGCTGCAGGGACTGAAGGTCGTGGAGTTGGCGACATGGATTGCGGCACCTGGTTGCGCCGCCATCATGGCCGACTGGGGTGCCGACGTGATCAAGGTGGAGTCCCTTGCTGGCGACGCCACCCGAACCTTCTTTCCCGAAACCGCCGAGAGCCCAGGCAGTCCGATCTTCACCATGGAAAATCGTGGCAAGCGCGGTGTCGCCCTGGACATTGCCGCCGAAGATGGTCGTCAGGCCATTTTGACGCTTCTCAAGGGTGCTGATGTCTTCATCACCAATGTGCGTCCAGGTGCCCTGAAGCGGGCCAAGCTGGACTATGAGTCCCTCAAGGCCGACATGCCCAAACTGATCTATGCCAGCGTGTCTGGTGTTGGCCTGGAGGGGCCAGATATCGACTTGCCGGCCTTCGATATCACCGTCTTCTGGACCAAGAGTGGCGTGGGACGCTCCCATATACCTCCCGACCAGGAGCCCTTTGCCTGCCGTCCTGGATTTGGTGATCACGCCACAGCCCTGGCGACCCTGTCTTCGGTTCTGGCGGCGGTCCATGAGCGCCATGAAACAGGCCGCGGGCGGCTTGTGGAGTGTTCCCTCCTGCGCACAGCCGCTTACTCCCTGGGCTGGGACATGGCCACCCATCTGCGGTTTGGCGAGGCGCCGGTGACCCAGTCCCGGGACCAGAGGCCCCACCCGATTTCCGGGGTCTATTTCAGAACCTCCGATGACCGCTGGCTTTGCTTTGTTTTGAAGGGGCCAGGATGCTTCCCCAATCTGATGACCGTCCTGGGTCATCCAGAGGTGGTGACCAATCCGCGCTATGCCCTGCCTGCCACAGACCTCGAGGTGGTGCGCGAGATTCGCGCCTATGCCGAGGCCGCCTTTGCCAAAATGACCCTGGCCGAGGCCGCAGAGATCCTCACCGCCGCAGACCTGGCCTGGGCCCCGCTGCAGACCTTGAGCGAAGCGATTTCCATGCCACAGTTTGAGGCTACCGGCTGTCGGGTCGAGGTGGACAATGGCTGGGGCGGGCGCATGTCGACCATTGCCGCCCCGGCCCGGTTCCCCGAAGGTGCGCCAGTGGTCACCCGTGGGGCCCCCAAGCTGGGCGAGCACACCCGCGAGGTCTTGGAAGAGGCTGGCCTTTCGCCTGAGGTTATCGACAAGGTCATGGCGCGCCTTGGCTCATGACCTGATGGAGGTCTAGGCCAGGTAGCGGTCCCTCAGGCGTTCTGTCGCCGCGGCATCAACGCCAAGGTCGAAAAGATAGGCCTCAAGGCTGCCGCGGTCCTGGACAATGGCTTGGAGGGCAGCGTCCAGGTACTTTCCGTTCACCCCAAGGAAGAGACGTACCGCGATGTCTGACGGCACCTTGCCAAGGCTCTGCGTCAGGGCCTGGGCCACCATCGGTGCCCGCGCTTCGACCCTTGCGGCAGAATTTGTCAGCATGAAGTCGGCAATGGCGTCGTCCCTATGGACCCCAAGCACCTGGTGGGTCAGGGCTGCCAAAAGGCCGGTGCGATCCTTGCCCGCTGTGCAATGAATGAGGACAGAGGCCTCTGTTTGAAGTAGGGTTTCGAAATAGCGCCGGAACAGGATGGCATGCCGCGGCTCGAAGGGGGCCTTGGCGTAATAGTCTAAAAAGAAGGCGTCGACGCTGGCTGGGGTGAGATCTGTGTCCCGAAGAAAGGCAAGATGCGGCGCTTCGGCGCGGTCACCGAGGTCGCAGTCGATGACCTCCCCTGAATATCCCGCAGGGCGCCGGGAGGGTTCGCTCTCCCGCTCCTTTGGCCGGCGAAGATCAACCACAACGGTGAGGTCAAGGGTATGTATGGCGTCCAGATCGGCCTGGGTCGCCCGCCCAAGGTGGGCTGATCGCCAGAACCGGCCTGGCCGCATGCGCCGACTGTTTGCGGCAGGATAGCCCCCGAAATCTCGAAAATTCTCAACACCCTCAAGGGGCAGAATCCGCGTGATCAAGGTCATGGGCGCTCCGGGTCAGCATCAAGAAAAGGCCCTAACTCTCATGGGCCAGGACCTGATCAGCCTTATCGCCTTCCCCGCCCTATGGACAGGTGGCGCATCTAGTAGCGGCCGGGCTCCGTCTTACCTGGCCAAGTCAGATAGCCTGCGCGGTCGCGGCCTGCTGCTGGAGGATCGCAGGGGCAGTCCACATAGGGGCCCTGGTTCCCATAGTGATAGGCATAGCCCCCCTGCCGAACTCCGGAATTACCCTGCTGGGCCTCGCGATAGAGGCCGTTATAGGCCACCGGTCGGGCATAGGTATTGTAGACTTGGCGACCATAGACCGACGCGGTGCGATCAATCTCCTGGTTCACATAGATGTCCTGGCGTGGTGGCTGATCATAGGCCCTCTGCGGCTGGGTGTCGGCCATCACATAGGTCCTGACCTGTCTTGTCTCGGCCCGACGAAGATGGGTGACCCTGTGGGTCGACCTGCTGGGCGTGCGCCTGACAGTGTCCCGGGCGTAAGCGGTTTGCTGAACGGCGGGGGCCAGGGTGTCCTTTTCGGCCTCAGGTGCCATGGCAGGGGGGGCTGCGCCCCGGCCGGGCGCGCAGGCCGGCAAGGCATTGGATGTACAGGCAGCCGCCGAAGGCTTCACCCCGGTCAGTTCCGCTAATTTGGCGGAGTCACAGGCCCCAAGACCCAGAAGGGCGATGAGGGGCAGAAGCGAGGTCATACGCATGGCGGAGTCCTGAAATTCATTTTCAGGTAACCATGGACATCAAGTTTAGGTCGCGCTGGTAGTTTCACCTCGGGCGCGAACCCTGCACCGGTCTTGGGTCATGTCGTTGGCGAATTTGCCCCCTGCATGGGGGAAAACCGGTTTCCAGCTCTTTGAACCTGCTTTAGCGTCCCGCGCACGTTCAATGGGGGTAGCATATGGCGATTTCGGCGGTGATCTGGGACTTTGGTGGCGTGTTTACCTCCTCCCCCTTCGAAGCTTTCGCCCGCTATGAGGTGAGCAAAGGCCTGCCAAAGGATCTGATCCGTAGGATCAATTCTACCAATCCAGACTCCAACGCCTGGGCCCTGTTTGAGCGCAATGAAATCGACACCCAAGGTTTTGACGACCTCTTCCTGGCAGAGTCCACGGCCCTGGGTCATCCCGTTCCAGGCCGTGACATATTGCCCCTGCTGTCTGGCCAGCTGCGCCCGCGGATGGTGGCGGCGCTAAAGACCTGCAAGGCACATTTTAAGGTGGGCTGCATCACCAATAACATGGTGTCGCACCATTCGCCGGGGCGCGACGCACCTGCTGCCGGGGCCATGGGCCAGGTCATGCCCCTGTTCAACCACATCATCGAAAGTTCCAAGGCCGGGGTGCGCAAGCCCGACCCGAAAATCTACCTAATGATGTGCGAGGCCTTGAGTGTTGAGCCGAGTGCGTGCGTCTATCTCGATGATCTAGGGATCAATTGTAAGCCCGCCGCTGGCCTTGGCATGACGGCGATCAAGGTTGTCGACGTGGATCAAACCCTCGCTGATCTTGCAGCTGCCACAGGCTTAACCTTCGAGACGGCGCAAGACTGATGGTCCGGCCAACCAAGATTGGGGCCATAGACGCCCTTGAAAAGCTCCCGGACTGGTCCGACACCCCGGGTGACCGTGATGAAATCACCCGCAGGTTCAGGTTTGCGGATTTCAATCACGCCTTTGCCTTCATGACCCAGGTGGCACTCAAGGCCGAGGCCCTGGATCATCATCCCGAGTGGCGGAATGTCTATAATCAGGTTGAGGTCGTCCTCACCACCCATAGCGCCGACGGCGTCACCAGCCTTGATGTGGAACTGGCTCAGTTCATGGACGCGGCTGCGAAGAGACTGGGCGCGCTCTGACCCTAGTTGAGAATGATGGAGCCCAACAAAAGGCGGACACCGCGGGCACCCATAACGAGATCGGTCTGCTTCTGGAGTTCCCGGGAAATAAAGTCTGCGTCGGGTACGGACGTCAGGGACAGGCTCATGGCGTAGGTTTGGACCGATTGGACATAGGCCGCCTGCAGTCGCGGGATTAGTTTGTCGGCCTTGGCATGGAGGGCAGGATCTGGCGCATCAATGCCGGTTTCCACCGCCAGAATGGCCCGGCGACCATTTGACTTCAGGATTGAGGCTGTGATCAGCCCAACGGCGATATAGGTCCCGGTCGGCTCCTTCGTCTTGCCGCCCTCGCCGCCCTTTTCTTTCTTTTCAGCCGCAAGGGCGAGCTGGGGCACCAGACTGAATAGGTTCAGCAGCAGGATGAAATGGCGACGGTCCATGGGACCAAGGAGCCATATTATGGTTAGCAGACTCTTTACGCCGAGCAGGCAAAACTCCTGTAGAGATTCGCTGTTCCGATTTCCAGGAGACCTCCGTGGGCCGATTCGAACCATCCTCCCTCAATCTTGATGGCAAGGTCATCCTTGTCACGGGTGGCACAGGCTCCTTTGGTCGGAGGTTTGTCGAGACCGTCCTATGTCGATATAAGCCCCGGAAACTTATTGTTTTTTCCCGCGACGAGCTCAAGCAGAGCGAGATGCAGGCTGACCTTGCCGAACGGTTTGATGCGGCCGATCTGGTGTGCATGCGGTTCTTTTTAGGGGATGTCCGAGATCGCCAGAGGCTGACCATTGCCTTTCGTGGGGTCGACATTGTGATTCATGCCGCCGCGCTGAAACAAGTCCCCGCAGCCGAGTACAATCCCTCTGAATGCATTCACACAAATGTTCTTGGGGCGGAAAATGTGGTTTGGGCCTGTCTGACCAACCAGGTGAAGCAGGTGATTGCCCTGTCAACGGACAAGGCCTGCAATCCCGCCAATCTCTACGGGGCGACGAAACTTGCCTCCGATAAAACCTTCGTGGCCGCCAATAATCTGTCGGGGGATATCGGTGCGCGGTTTTCGGTCGTTCGGTATGGCAATGTGGTTGGGTCTCGAGGATCAGTGGCACCCCTGTTTCAGCGGCTGATCGCCAAGGGGGCCACTGAGCTGCCGATTACCGATGTACGGATGACCCGGTTCTGGATCACCTTGACCCAAGGTGTGGACTTTGTGCTGTCATCCCTGTCCCTGATGCGTGGCGGTGAGATTTTCGTGCCGAAAATACCCTCCATGAAAATGACCGATCTTGCCCATGCTATGGCACCGGACCTGCCTGTGAAGGTGATTGGCATTCGTCCCGGGGAAAAACTCCACGAAATGATGATTTCGGTAGACGATGCCCGGACAACAGCAGACCTGGGGGATCGCTACGCCATCGAACCGGCCTTCGTGGAATATACCCGCACGCCCTATGCCAAGACTCACCCCACAGCGGTGGATGGGTTTTCTTACGGCAGCGATACCAATACCGAATGGCTCTCGGGCGCGGATCTGATCAGCCTGCTCGATGACACCCCTCCGGTGAATCCGCGTCGGCGTCTGACGGATTAGGGTCGTGAGCGCCTTCCTTGCCTATGGGCGTCAGACAATCGAAGACGATGATATTGAGGCCGTGGCGGCAGCGCTCAGGTCTGATTTTCTGACCACCGGACCCAGGGTCGACGCCTTTGAAGCGGCCTTTGCCGAGGCGGTCGGTGCGCGCCATGCCGTGGCCTGTTCCAACGGTACGGCGGCCCTGCATCTGGCCATGCTGGCCCTTGATGTCCGCCCCGGAGAGGTGGTCATCGTCCCCAGCATCACCTTCCTGGCCACCGCCAACTGTGCCCGCTATGTGGGGGCAGAGGTGATCTTCGCTGACGTTGATCCCACCACAGGTCTGATGACGCCAGACACCTTGGCCGCGGCGCTAAACCAGGTTGGGTCGCGAACGCTGCGCGCGGTCTTGCCAGTTCACCTGCGGGGGGATGTGGCAGAGCTTGATCGGCTGGAGACCCTTGCCGCCCAGGCCGGGGCCGTGCTCGTGGAGGATGCTCCTCACGCCCTGGGGTCAGAAGCGGTTTTCGGCAATCAAAGGGAGACGGTCGGGGACTGCCGACACTCTGCCATGTCGACCTTTTCCTTCCATCCGGTGAAAACCATCGCCACCGGTGAAGGGGGCATGATCACCACCAATGACCCAGACCTCGCCGTACGGCTGAAAGCCTTCCGCAGCCATGGCATGGTCAGGCCAGCCGATGGAGATCCCTGGTGGTATGAAATGCCAGAGCCAGGCTTCAACTATCGGCTACCCGATATCCTGTGTGCCTTGGGTCAGTCACAGCTCAAAAAGCTGCCCCGGTTTGCCACCCAGCGCCAGGCCTTGGCCGCCCGCTATGGCGAAGTCCTGGCCGATCTTGCGCCTATGGTGAAGCTTGCCAGCCGACCTGACTGGAGCACGCCTGTCCTGCACCTGCTGGTCGCCCTAATCGATTTCAAGGCCGCAGGTCTGAGCCGACGTCAGGTGGTCGACCGCCTCAAGGCCAAGGGCGTCGGGACCCAGGTGCACTACATACCCGTGCACACCCAGCCCTATTATCAGGCGCGGTATGGCCAACTCCATCTGCCTGGTGCTGAAGCCTGGTATGAGGCCTCTCTGACCTTGCCCCTCTATCCTGGCATGACCCCAGCAGATGTTGACCATGTGGCGGCCAGCCTAAGGGCGGTCTTGGGCCTTTAAGGCTTCCATCCCGTATCAGTTCCGTATTTGTTCTTGATTTTGCGCCATGACCGTGGTCCGGTTGTGAATTGAAAATGCTCAATCAAGAGAATGCTTATGGCGGCGCGGGTCATGACGGTGGCGTTTCAAGGGGTCGAAGCGCGGCCTGTGGATGTCGAGGTTCAGCTCACCAGCGGCGAATTTGCCTTTGTGGTGGTCGGTCTTGGCGACAAGGCCGTCGGTGAAAGCCGGGAACGGGTGCGGGCCGCTTTTGCAGGCCTCGGGCTTGCCCTGCCAGGTCGTCGGATCATCTGCAATCTGGCTCCGGCGGATCTCCCCAAGGAGGGTAGTCACTATGATCTGCCCATAGCCCTAGCGGTCATGGCGGCTATGGGGGTGATTCCCCCCGATGCCCTCAGCAGCTGGGCTGCCATGGGCGAGCTCTCCCTCGATGGCCGCATTGTCGCAGCGGTCGGGGCCTTGCCCGCAGCCGTGGCGGCGGGGGCTCTGGATCTTGGGCTTATCTGCCCCGCAGCTTGCGGTGCTGAAGCCGCCTGGGCAGGAGACACCCGTATCCTGGCTGCCCCCTCTTTGATTTCCCTGGTAAACCACTTCCGGGGCACCCAAATCCTTTCGCCTCCGGCCCCTGGACAGGTTCTTGATGGGGCGCCCACCGCAGATTTGCGCGACGTTAAGGGACAGGAAAATGCCAAGCGCGCCTTAGAGGTGGCCGCTGCCGGAGGCCATAACCTGCTGTTCATCGGGCCCCCAGGGTCTGGAAAGTCCATGATGGCGGCTCGGTTGCCGGGGCTCCTGCCACCCCTGTCTCCGGCCGAACTTTTGGAAACCTCCATGATCCATTCGGTAGCCGGCCTGATCGCCAAGGGGGAACTGACCCGTGCCCGGCCATTTCGCGCACCCCATCACTCGGCCACCATGGCGGCCCTCACCGGCGGCGGTGATAAGAATTGTTATTTGTGAGACTTTTCGACCGTTATTTGTGAGACTTTTGTTTTACAAGCTAATTAGGCAAGCAAAATCAAAGAATTACAATCCACAAATGAGACTCGTCGGCTATCGGGGAGATTGCGCTCATCGCCGCCTGGATGCAGCCAATTTGGGCAGGTATCCAAGTGGTCCAACAGCATTGGAATATCCGTCAACACTCCTAGCGGCGAGTCGCCGAATAACTATCATGAGTGCATTGAGAAGTAGCCCGCGAGGGGCAGCGCGAGCCGCAAACTACGTACACAAGATGAAAAAGAGTGGGGTGGGCGTGAGCCTTCCAGACATCCGATTTGAGAATATTCGATCTCACGAAGGCAGCCAAAATACTGGCTTTGAGGAGCTGTGCTGTCAGCTTGCCGGACTGGAACCGCGAGCCAAAGGAAGCCAATTCTATCGAAAAGGTCGTGGAGCTGACGCCGGCGTTGAATGCTTCCTGAGGCGCGCTGATGGAACGGAGATAGGCTGGCAGGCGAAGTACGTATTCCAGTGGGGTTCCTCACTTGAGGGGCAGCTAGATAAGTCGATACGGATGGGGCTTAATAAGCACCCTGACCTGACCGAATTTGTCGTCTGTATCCCCTTTGATCCACAGATCGGAAGAGCGTCGTGTAGGGA
>CALETE010000042.1 GCA_937920085.1 uncultured Alphaproteobacteria bacterium
ACGACGCTCTTCCGATCTTCTACCAGGATCGCTCCGAGCTTCATCAGATGGTCGTATTGCTCGCGAACGACGCTTATCACCGCTACCATCAACGGGTGGCCCGGGTAGAGAAAGGCGGCCACCGGCTGTTGATTGATATGACTCTTCTCAAAACAGACCCGCTCGTACTTCTTCTGAACCGGCGCCCCTGAGCCGATCTGCCGGTCGCGCTCCCTTAGAACGACCGGCACATGCAGGATTTCCCAACGCCCCTCTTCGCGGCGTTTTATCTGTCCACCCAAGCGCTGGAAGGCCTCGACAAAGAAGCTCTGGACGTGATGGGGCTGTAGCCGCTGGGCCTCGGCCCGTTCCATTTCCAGCCGCAGCTCATCTACCTTGGTTTGGGGCATGGTGTCGTTGGTGAGCGCCCGGCGCTCAAGAAGTCGCAGAAGGTGCTGCTGATCAACGGCGCCGTCGACCACCTGGAACAGGCGGGCTTTGACATCCTCCTGTTCGCCGTATTGGATCGCTTCGAACAACAAGTCCTTGAGGGCCGTGCCCTCGAACAATTCGCCCAGGACGTCGTAGACGCGGCCACCGAGCGCCTCCCGAGCAGCCTCCAACTTTTCCAGAAGACGGCCGTAGACCTCGCCCTCACGGGTATCTGCCGCGACCAGGTTCCAAAGGTGGCAGACCTCGGTCTGGCCGATCCGGTGGATCCGGCCAAAGCGCTGTTCGATCTTGTTGGGGTTCCAGGGCAGGTCGTAATTGACCATCAGATGGCCGCGCTGGAGGTTCACGCCTTCACCGGCAGCGTCATTGGCGATGAGGACCAGCATGTCGCGGTCCTGCATGAACCGCTCGACGATCTTACGGCGTTCCTCACGGGTCACACCACCGTGGATCACATCGACGGCGTCCGGCCTGCCGAGACGCGCTCGCACCTTGTCGACAAGATAGTGAAGTGTGTCCTTGGGCTCGGTGAAGATGATCAGCTTGCGCCGGTTGCCATCAGCGTCGACCATCAGGTCATCGTCGAGGATGCGGTTGAGCTGGGTCCACTTGGTGTCTTGGCCTGAGCCGAGGACGTTTAGGGCCATGCTTTCCAGCCCCTTTAGCGTCTGAACTTCGATCTCCAGCTGCTCGATGGTTTCAGCGGTCGTCGCGCCAGTCGAGATCAGATCCTCGATCTCATCGACCTCATCCTGGCCGTATTCCTCAATGTCGCGCAGGTCGTCTTCCCGAACATTGTCAACGCTGAAGTCGGTTCGGCCGCCACGACGAGCAAGCCGGGCTTCTGCAAGCTGGTTTTCCAGACGTTCGCGGCGACGCTTCAGGGACTGATAGATCGCGGCCGGCGACGATGCGAGGCGGCGCTGCAGGATCTGCAACGCAAAGCCGACATTGTTGCGTTTCTTGCCGTCTTGGTCGGCAAACCGCTGAACGCGGTTCATCTCTGTCCGGACGTATTCTGTGACGGTGCTATAGAGCTCAGCCTCCATGGGCGAGAGCTCGTATTTGACCGTGTAGGCGCGGCGCTCGGGGAAAAGTGGTCTGCCGTCAAAACGGAGCAGTTCTTCCTTGGTGAGGCGCCGCATCATGTCGGCGGTGTCAGCATAGTGGACGCCGTCACGGAAGCGGCCCTCGAACCGGTCGCCATCCAGCAAGGCCATGAAAAGCTGAAAGTCCTCCTCCTTGCCGTTGTGCGGCGTAGCCGACATGAGCAGCAGGTTTCGGGACGCCTCGCCTAGCAATTGGCCCAGCTGGTAACGCTTGGTGTATTTCACATTGCCGCCGAAATATGACGCCGACATGCGGTGGGCTTCGTCACAGATCACCAGATCCCACTCCGTGGAACTGGAGAGCTTCTGCTGCAGGTCTTCGTTGCGGGCCAGCACGTCTAGGCGCGCGATGAGCCGGGGGTGATCGTTGAATGCGTTTCCGGACCGGGATGTCTCGATCATGTCGCGGGTCAGTATGTCGAACTCCAGACCGAACTTCTGGCCGAGCTCGTCCTGCCACTGTTCGACCAGACTGCCTGGCGCCACGATCAGACAGCGTTCGAGATCACTGCGGGCGATCAGTTCCTTGATCAGCAGGCCGGCCATGATCGTCTTGCCGGCGCCCGGGTCATCGGCGAGCAGGAACCGCAGCGGCTGGCGCGTGAGCATCTCGCCGTAAACCGCAGAAATCTGGTGCGGCAGTGGCTCGACTAGGCTGGTGTGGATAGCAAGATACGGATCAAAGAAGTGCGCCAGCTTGATCCGGTTGGCCTCGGTGACCAGCCGCAGGAGCGCGCCGTCGGCATCGAAGGACCAGAAATGACCTGAAGCGACGAGTTCAAGCCGATGCTCATCGTCGCGATAGAGGGTTGTCTCAGCGACGGACCCATCGTCAGAACGGAAAACAACATTCATGGCTTGGTTTCCGATCCAGTCGACAGAAAGGATCTGGACCGTCTGAACCGCCGCTATTCCCCGAACGCTCGCCCCATTTCTAATATCTTCCAGTGTCATAGCGAAGGACCCTGATTCAAAAGGACGCATTCGTTTGAATGGTCACTGAATGAGTTAGAGCCTACCGATCCTGCGCTGCAATGTGTCGGGGGCTCACAGACGTTCACAAGGCTACTCCACTCACTAGGCCATTGGCTGACGCCATGGCCTGTTCAAACTCAACATGGTTTGCGACGACGACGGGGCGCTCGGCGGGACGGTCATCCTTCACATCCAACCGTAGTCGTTTGTGTAGGTAGTAGAGAAGGGCTCTTCGCACATAAAGTGTGGAGCGACCTTGGGGCATGTCGTATTCCCAAGCTACGGCTTCCTGCTGGGACGTGGATAGGTCGGGGTTGGGTTGTAACTCGACCGAGACGATCGTCTGCCAGTCCAGATCAAACTCTCCTTGCGGGCCTGGGGCGTCGGGACTTCGGAGGTCCTGCCATCGCGACAATATGAAATCCTTGAAAACATTGGTCACGTGGCAATAGCCCCGCACATGCCAACGCAGGCCGTCGGATCCGAAGGCGTGCGGCGTGACCCTTCGCCACTGGGCCTTAGGGCGCTGGGGGCTCAGGGACTGATAGCGGACTTCAACTGACTGTTTGGCTCGCATGGCGGCCAGGAGTTCCCGAAAAAGCTGGGGCTCAACCCGTCGGGCGGGAATTGGCATGGCCACGGCCGGCGGGGCAATTCCCAGCCAGGTCTCGCCCTGATCAATGACGCCCTGAGCCATAGCGCGAAGCTGGGACAGGTACCGATCGGGCCTGACGTCCAAATAGCGTGGGGCAAAGTTAGGTCCGGCCAGATATCGCTTGGCGCTGGAGTCGTAGACCAGGTTATCCGGGGCAATTTCGCGATAGGCTGATAGGTCGCTGGAGGCCTGGGGCACAGAAACCCCAAACCGCTCCGTAATGTCCGAGCGATTGACGCCCCCCTCCCAGAACGCCCGAAACTCAATGAACTCAAGGCGCTGCTCAGCGCCCCACCGCTTCTTCGAGCTGTCACTGTGATCCATGGCGCAGGCCCTATACGAATAGAAACTTGACGGGTAGAATTTATATACCCATATACAAACTATTCACATTAATCGCGCCGGTCAAACGCATTCGACCGCTTCCCGAAAGGTACACCGATGACCTGGCTCTTGACCCTCACCGCAGCGGTCGCTGCACTCTCGCTTACTCTTCAAATCATCGCCCTTGTCAGGCGTGGCAATGGACTTGATCCGACACTGCTCGCGAAGCTTGACTTGCTTGAGGGCGGCATGAAGGAGGTCCCAACGGCCATTCGAGAAGAGGGGCGTTTGATGCGCGAAGAAAATCGCAGTTCGCAGTCCACCCTGCAGACCTGGCTTGAGACCCGTCTGACGACATTTGGACAAGTGCAGGGCGAGCAGCTTGCCCAAATGCGGCAGGAAGCGTCCGATGGACGCGCGAAGCTTGAAGAGGCCTTGAAGACGACAAGTGAGGCCTTTGCCAATACTCAGACCACCCGCCTTGGTGAGACCAATCTCGCCATAAAGGAGTTGGCGGACCGCCTCGAGAAGTCTCAGTCCGAGGCGCGGGACCTGCAGAAGACTGGCCTTGAGGGGGTAAGCACCAAGATCCAGGAACTGACTGAGGCAAACGGCAAAAAGCAGGACGCTATCCGTGAGGCCCTGACCCTGAGTCTGGACCAACTGCGCAAGGAGAACGAGACCAAGCTCGAGCAAATGCGTCTGACTGTGGATGAGAAGCTGCAGGGCACCCTGGAGACCCGGCTTGGAGAGAGCTTCAAAATGGTCAGCGATCGGCTTGAGCAAGTTCACAAGGGACTTGGCGAGATGCAGACCCTAGCTACCGGGGTCGGCGACCTGAAGCGCGTTCTGACCAACGTGAAGTCGCGCGGCGGTTGGGGTGAGATGCAGCTGGGCGCCCTGCTGGGGGACATGCTGACCCCTGAACAGTTCGACACCAACGTCCGCATCCGGCCAGACAGCAATGAAATCGTCGAATTCGCTGTGAGGCTGCCGGGGAAGGTGGATGACTGCCCCCTGTTTCTGCCGATCGACGCGAAGTTCCCGCAAGAGGATTACGACCGCCTACTGCTGGCTCAGGACAGTGGCCTTCCGGAGGAGATCGAGAAGGCCGGTTCCGCCCTGGAACGCGCTATCCGGACTCAGGCCAAACTGATCAGCGATAAGTATGTCCATCCGCCGTACTCGACAGATTTCGCGATCATGTACCTTCCCACTGAAGGTCTGTTTGCTGAGATGCTTCGCCGGCCTGGGCTCTGCAGCGAGCTTCAGAACCGTTTCCGCGTCATGCTCACCGGCCCGACGACCTTGGCTGCGCTTCTAAGTAGTCTGCAGATGGGTTTTCGCACCCTCACTATTGAGAAGCGATCGAGCGAGGTGTGGCAGGTTCTGGGGGCCGCCAAGGCCGAGTTTAGCAAATACGGCCAGCTCTGGGATAAGGTAGGTAAGCAGCTGACTGCCGCTCAGAACACAGTCACAGAGGCGGGAACTCGCACTCGAGCCATTGAACGAACACTCCGGAAAGTGGAGACGATCGAGCTACCCGGGGTGATTGACGAGCTGATCGGCCTTCCAGCAGTTGGGACTGACTTGCGGCCAGAGGGGATCGCGTAGTTCATAGGGTCAGCTCTGGCGGCGGACCTATCTTCACTATCGAGGGATCTGATGATGACTTGGCGAATAATCCGATCTCGGGAAGTGACCGGTTCTGCAGGATCTGGAGAGTGGTCCGAATATCTCTGCTACAGGGCTGTAGGGACTGACGTCCACCTTGCTATCTGCATGCACGAAATCGCAGCGGTGCCAACCGAGTGGTACAATAACGAAGGGGAGCTTCTTACCGAGTTCGCTGACAAGGATGGGCGTATCGCACTGCCCGTTACGATCAATGGCGAACAATTCGAAGCCTTTGATGGTGAGTACCTTAGAGGTGACATTGGGCAAGACCCGAACTTGCCTGAAATCGTCCTTGAGGACCTCAATGTCGAGACGGTCCGAGAAGCCCTTGAGGTACTTGAGTGGTCGGAAACGTCCCCAAATGAGATCGCTCAAGTCGTTCAAGAGGCGATAAACTGTGCCAAGGGCGGGACTGATTAAGGGGCATCCGAGCTGATTGGCAAGATCGCAGTTTAGCGGGGTGGGCTAGCTCTCGATCTAGCTCGCTTTGCATAGCGAGGCGGATACCTGGGATCCGACATGTTCCTACCGTCTGGTGTCTATTTGGTATCGGGCCGTTCTTGGGCCGGCGAGTTTTGGGATTTAAGTCATTGAAAATAATGGTGGATGCGACAGGGATTGAACCTGTGACCCCCTCGGTGTGAACGAGGTGCTCTCCCGCTGAGCTACGCATCCCCTTGGAAGGGATGCGCCTATAGCCCGCGGTTTGGTTCGGGGCAAGGGCTGAGGAGGGTGATGCAGGCGGCGACCAGTTGATCATAGTGATCTATGAGGCGGTCGGGCTGGAGGTCGGCCGCTGGAATTTCCGTATAGCCGAAGCTGACCAGGATCAGGTGGGCCCCTGCGGCGCGGGCAGCACCGGCGTCGGTGGAGGCGTCGCCGACCATGATGGCGCGGTCGATCTGGCCGCCGGCGGTCTCGACCGCTTTGATGAGGTGCCGGGGGTCTGGCTTTGGGGCCGGGGCGAGGTCTGCGCCAATCACACTGTCGAAAAAGGGTGAGAGGCCCAGGGCGTCCAAGATCGGGACCGACAGGCCGGTGAGCTTATTGGTGCAGACGCTGAGGTGCGCACCCGCCGCCTTGAGGGCCGTTAGGGCCTCAACCACCCCCGGGAAGGGCCTGGAGAGGTCGGAGCTGTGCTGGCTGTAATGGTCAATGAACCGAGCCAGGAGGCCATCTAGGCGTTTCTCTTCCAAGGCTTGGCCCTGGGCGTGGAGACCCTTTTCCAGCAGTCGGCGGGCCCCGTGGCCTATGAAGGGCCGGGCCGCCTCGAAGGGCAGAGGCGGCAAGCCTTCCTCGATTAGGATGTGGTTGAGGGTGCCGATCAGGTCTGGGGCGGTGTCCACCAAGGTGCCGTCCAGATCAAAGGCGATGGTCGCGCCTGTTAAAATCTCTGTGCCAGACATGAAGTCCTCCAAACGTCGCCATCGAAACGCCACGCCCTTTCGGCTAAACCAGGGTTGATTGCAACGTCGTCGACGATTCCAGGACTAGAGACACCATGGCCAAACGCGCCGCCGTCATCCTCGCCGCTGGGCAGGGTACCCGTATGAAGTCAGCGACCCCCAAGCTCCTACACAAGGTGGGCGGCAGGACCCTTCTGGATCGTGTGATCGACACGGTTGAAGCGGCAGGGTGCGAGAAGATTATTGTCGTCGTCGGCAATCACAGCCCCGGGGTCAGAGACCTGGTGATCAAGCGCTTGGGCCAGGGGGCAATTGCCGTCCAGGACCCGCCCCTGGGTACAGGGCACGCCGTGCTAGCGGCCCAGGCGGCTCTCGCCGACTTTGACGGTGACGTCTTGATCACCAATGGTGACTGCCCCCTGCTGTCGCCGGAGGACCTGGTTCCTCTTTTCACCTTGAGGGCGGCAGGAGCAGCCCTGTCCCTGCTCGGATTTAAGCCCGCAGACCCCTTGCTCTATGGGCGGCTAGTTTGCGGAGACGACGACCACGTCCTGCGTATTGTTGAGGCTAAGGAGGCGACCCCTGAGGAGTTGGCGGTGGGCGACTGCAATGCGGGCATGTATTGCGCAGATCGGTCCCAGCTGTTTGCCTGGCTGTCGCGGGTGACCAATGACAATGCCAAGGGCGAGTACTACCTCACCGATATTGTTGGCTTGGCGACCGGGGAGGCCAAGCCGGTACGTGCCAGCTTCGCCCCAGAAAACGCTGTCATGGGGGCCGACACCCCAGCCCAGCTCGCCCAGGCTGAAGCCATTTTCCAGGCCCAGGCGCGGGCCCAGCACCTCGCCGAGGGGGTGGCCATGCTGGCCCCCGAAACGGTACATTTTTCGTGGGATACCCAGATCGCGGCTGGGGCCACCATCGAACAGTTCGTGGTCTTTGCCCCAGGCGTCACGGTCGAGACTGGGGCGGTAATCCGAGCCTTCAGCCACCTAGAGGGTGCCAGTGTCGCCTCCGGCGCCCTGATCGGGCCCTATGCTCGCCTGCGGCCAGGGGCCGAGATCGGACCCGAAGCCCACATCGGCAATTTTGTTGAGGTCAAAAAGGTCAAGGTCGGGGCAGGGGCCAAGGCCAATCATCTGGCCTATTTGGGCGATGGAACCGTGGGGGCGAAGGCCAATCTCGGCGCCGGCACCATTTTTTGCAATTATGACGGCTTTGACAAATGGGAGACCCATGTGGGGGAGGGGGCCTTTATCGGCTCCAACACCGCCATTGTCGCGCCACGGACAATCGGTGCCGGCGCCATGACCGGCTCAGGCTCGGTCATCACCGAAGACGTGCCCAATGACGCCTTGGCCCTTGAGCGCAATGGTCAGGTCAATAAGCTCGGCTGGGCTGCGGCCTTTCGCGCCCGTAAACTTGCCAATCGGAAGCCCAAATGACCCCAGACGATCAAAAACGTGCCTGTGGTGAGGCCGCCGCCGCCCTGGTCGAAGCCGGCATGGTCGTAGGCCTGGGGACAGGCTCTACGGCTGCCTGGTTTGTCAAAGCCCTGGCCGCGCGGAACCTCGACATTGTTGGTGTGGCGACCTCCCAGGCCACTGCTGAGTTGGCGCAAAGCCTCGGCATGAGGGTTGTAGAGCTGGGGCAAACCAAGACCATTGACCTGACCGTCGACGGTGCCGACGAGATCGGTCCGGCCCTGTCCCTGATCAAGGGCGGTGGCGCAGCACTATTGCGGGAAAAGCTGGTTTGGGAGGCGTCACGCCGGTGCGTGGTCATTGCCGACGCCGCCAAGCGGGTGCCTATTTTGGGTAAGTTTGCCTTGCCCATCGAGGTGGTGGCCTTTGGCCATGTAACGACCATGGCCAGGATCTGCGACGCCCTGTCAGAGTGTGAGATCGGCATTGCACCGCGACTGCGGGTTAAGGACGGCGCGCCAGTCCTCACCGATGGGGGCAATGTCATCTATGATGCCCCTTGTGGAAAAATCCCTGAGCCAGCCGCATTGGCCGACGCGCTCAAGGCGGTGACAGGGGTTGTTGATCATGGCCTCTTTCTCGACCTTGCGGATCTGGCCCTGATCGGCACGGCGAACGGCGTGATCGAGGTTGAACCTTAAGGGCTGGTCTGTTCACGGGCGGAATGACGCCCTAACTAAGCAGACTGACCCTCGTGCTTCAGGAGCGCCCCATGGCGGACTATGACTATGACCTCTTCGTTATCGGTGCCGGTTCAGGCGGGGTACGGGCGGCCCGGGTTGCGGCCATGTCAGGGGCCAAGGTTGCCGTCGCCGAAGAGTACATGGCTGGCGGCACCTGCGTGGTCCGTGGCTGTGTGCCTAAGAAGTTCATGGTCTATGCTTCGGAGTTCGCGCACTACGCCCACGTGTCCCACGGTTTTGGCTGGAGCCAGGGCGGATCGCAGTTTGACTGGTCCCGCTTCCTAGAGGCAAAGGATCGCGAAATCGCCCGGCTATCGGGCATCTATGTCAACAATTTGCAGAACGCCGGGGCGGAGTTCTTCCAGGGTCGGGCGGTGCTTAAGGACGCCCACACCGTCGAGGTGACGGGTAAGGGCCTGGTGACGGCGGAGAAGATTCTGATCGCCACCGGCGGCCGTCCGTGGAAGCCAGATAACGTGCCCGGCATTGAACATGCCATCACCTCGGAAGAGGCCTTTCATTTGCCGGCCTTGCCCAAGCGCGTGCTGATTGCCGGGGGCGGATTTATCGCCGTGGAGTTTGCTGGAATCTTCAATGGTCTGGGGGTGGAGACGACCCTGGTCTATCGCGGGACCGGTATCCTGCGGGGCTTTGATGATCATGTACGGGCCCACGTCACCGAAGAAATCCAGCGGCGGGGTATTAAGGTGGTCCTCGGTGCGGAGCACACCGCCATTGAGAAGACGGAAGGCGGTTATCTCAATCGCTTAACCCATGGCCATGACGTCGAGACCGATCTCGTCATGTTCGCTACGGGGCGTAAGCCCTATACGGCGGGCCTTGGCCTTGAGGCAGCTGGGGTCGCCCTCAATGGGGCTGGTGCCATTGCGGTTGACGCCTATTCGAAGACCAATGTGTCCAATATCTGGGCTGTGGGCGACGTCACCGACCGGATCAACTTGACGCCTGTCGCCATTCGCGAGGGCGCGGCCTTCGCCCAGACTGAGTTCCACAACAACCCCATGAGCTTCGACCACGACATGGTCGCTTCTGCGGTGTTCAGCCAGCCGCCCGTTGGGGCCGTGGGCCTGACTGAGGCGGAGGCTCGCCAACAGTTTGGCGCGGTGGATATCTATCTGTCCCGCTTCCGGCCCATGAAGGAGACCTTCTATGGTGGGGAGGAGCGGGCGATGATCAAGCTGGTAGTCGCGGCCGAGAGCCAGAAGGTCGTCGGCTGTCATGTGGTCGGACCCGATGCACCCGAGATTATTCAGATGGCCGCCATCGCCATGAAGATGGGCGTCACCAAGGCCCAGTGGGACTCCACCTGCGCAGTCCATCCGACCCTGGCCGAAGAGCTCGTGACCATGAAAGATAAATACGTCGCTCCGGCCACGGGCGCAGTTTGAAACAGGTCACGCCACAGGGCGTTGGCAAATCGCGATGGCGCACCCTAAGCGGCTGGAGCCTGACCGGGGTATTTCTGGCAGCGCCCCTCATTGCTTGGCTGGGCCCTCTAACCTTTGCGCCCTTGGTTGCCCTGGCAGGTCTGCTCGCCCTCCCGACCTATCGTATTGAGGACGGGGATCGACCGGCAGCCATTGCCATTCTGGTTCTAGTGGTCTGGGCCTGCGTCTCGACGGTCTGGAGCCCCTACATCCCCAAGACCATTTGGCAGTCGACAGCCACAAAGTTAGTCTTTGAGTGCGTGGTCTTTGGTGCCTTGGTTATCGCCGCCCGCCAGGGGACGCCGCGTTCCCGTCATTGGCTGATGCGGGCCCTGGTATTCGGTATGAGCCTGTTGGGGGTCTTCATGGTGACGGAGGCTGCGACCGGGGCCTCAATCTATCAGCATTTACGCCTGTGGAGCGGCGATCCCATCCGCCCTGATCTGGCTGTGAAGAACGTTGCCCAAGGGCTATTTGTCCTGACGCTGTTCGCGCCACCCGCCATTGTCGCAGGCCAGAGACTGGGGATCGGCTATTGGGCGGCGGTTCCGATCCTCGTCGGTATCGTCTGGCCCTCTCATATGTTTGGGTATGATGCGCCATTGTTGGCCCTGGTTGCCGCCGGTCTCGCCATGGGTATGGTTTGGCTTTGGCCAAGGGTAGGGGCCCGCCTTCTTGCAAGCCTTGCGGCGATTTTCTTTCTGACGACACCGGCGGTCATTTGGGGGCTAAGGCATGTCGGCTGGTACGACCCTTTGAAGGCTAAGGTCTCGCTCTCCTGGTCCGAGCGGATGGGATATTGGTCTCACGCCCAGGATTGGATCAGCGATGATCCCACCCGAGGCTGGGGGCTCGACGCGAGCCGGATGTTTGGGCCAGGCATTGTGCTCCACCCCCACGACGCGGCCTTGCAGGTTTGGATGGAGCTGGGCCTGATCGGTGCGGTGGCTGCCGCCGTGGTCTGGGTCTCAATCTTTGCGGGCCTGCATCGCGACCGCCCTGATCTGCGGGTGGCCGCCAGTGCGGGGTGCGGTGTGGTCTATCTGACCTTTAATGCGTTCAGCTTCGGGGTCTGGCAGGAGTGGTGGGTCGCCCTGGGTGCTATGGCGTGCGCCATCTGCATCGCCTTGCAACGCCAGACACCAACCTTGCGCTAAAGTATCGACCTTTGGGGGACTTATGGTCTAGAACCCCACGCCCGCACGACTTGCAAGGTAGAGTTGGCGGAGCGGAGTTGGAAACGATGACCACCACCTGGACCCCGGCCTCATGGCGCTCAAAAGAAGCCAAGCACGTGCCGACCGACTATCCCGACATGGCGGCCCTGGCCGGTGTTGAGCAGACCCTGCGCGGCATGCCGCCCCTGGTGTTTGCCGGGGAAGCCCGCCGTCTGAAGTCCCTGCTGGGCGATGTTGCCGCGGGCAAGGCCTTCCTGCTTCAGGGGGGTGACTGCGCCGAGAGCTTTAAGGAATTCGCTGCCGACAATATCCGCGACAGCTTCCGGCTTATCCTGCAGATGGCGGTGGTCCTGACATTTGCTGGCGGCAAGCCTGTGGTGAAGGTCGGTCGTATGGCTGGTCAGTTCGCCAAGCCGCGGTCCTCACCGATTGAGACCCTGGGCGACGTCACCCTACCGTCCTATCGTGGGGACATTATCAACGGCATGGAGTTCACGCCTGAGGCGCGAACCCCGGACCCTCAGCGCCTTATGCAGGCCTATAGCCAGTCGGCGGCGACGCTAAACCTGCTGCGGGCCTTTGCCGGCGGCGGCTATGCGGACCTTTACAACATCCATCGCTGGACCTTGGGCTTCGTCAATGACAGCCCTCAGGGTGCGCGGTATCACGAACTGTCCGAGAAGATCAGCGAAGCCCTGACCTTTATGGCGGCCATCGGTGTCACGCCGGAGAGCCAGCCAGACCTGCACCGGGTGGAGTTCTTCACCGCCCACGAAGCCCTACTGCTGGGCTTTGAAGAGGCCATGACCCGCATCGATAGCACGTCGGGCGAGTGGTACGACACCTCGGCCCACATGGTCTGGATCGGTGAGCGTACCCGCCAGCTGGACGGTGCCCACGTGGAATACTTCCGCGGCATCCGCAATCCCATCGGCGTCAAGTGCGGCCCGACCATGGAGCCAGACGACCTCCTGCGCCTGATCGACGTGCTGAACCCCAAGAATGAGGCCGGACGCCTGACCCTTTATGGTCGTTTCGGCCATGACAAGATTGCCGGCCGTCTGCCAGCCCTGCTGGACGCCACCAAGAAGGATGGGCGCAATGTGGTGTGGGCTATCGATCCCATGCACGGCAATACACTCACCGCGACCAACGGTTACAAGACCCGGCCCTTCGATCGGATACTGTCAGAGGTGAAGAGCTTTGTGGAAATCTGCAAAGCAGAGGGTGTTCACCCGGGCGGCGTCCACCTGGAAATGACCGGCCAGAACGTCACGGAATGCCTCGGCGGTGCCCGCGCCCTTACCGAGGGCGACCTCGCCGACCGCTACCACACCCACTGCGACCCCCGCCTCAATGGCGAGCAAGCCCTGGAACTGGCCTTCCTGGTGGCAGAGAAGCTGAAGGAAGACCGAGTGGCCGAGGCGGTAAGGGCGGCGGTTTAGGGCCCCTGATCCCCTATTTCAAATGGCGGCGGCAATATTTCGTCGCCTTTACGTAATGAACCAATCCAAGTACGACTTGGTGTTGAGTTGACGTGCCCGCTCTATTGACGACAAATTTTGAAATATCTGGAATGGGGTGCCGTCCAAATGCTGACCGGTGAAGTTCGAAACCAAGTCGATCAAATTTGGAACGCCTTTTGGTCTGGGGGCGTTTCCAATCCGCTGTCCGTGATCGAGCAGATTACCTATTTGCTCTTCATCAAGCGGCTCGACGACTTGCACACGCTCGAAGAGAACAAGGCAGCAAACCTCAAAATCCCCATGGAGCGCCGCATCTTCCCGGAAGGGAACGATGATCAAGGCCGCCCCTATTCAGATTTGCGTTGGTCGCGATTCAAGAATTTTGAAGCCCGCGCCATGATGGATGTCGTCGCCGAACGCGTTTTCCCCTTCTTGCGCCAGATGGGTGAAGAGGGCTCCAGCTACGGCCAGCACATGAAGGATGCGCGGCTGGGTTTCAGCAACGCGGCACTGCTGGCCAAGACCGTCGACATGCTCGACAAAATCCCGATGGAGGATCGCGACACCAAGGGCGACCTCTACGAGTACATGCTCGGCAAGATCGCGAGCGCGGGCACCAACGGCCAGTTTCGCACGCCGCGCCATCTCATTCGACTGATCGTCGAGATGATGGCCCCAACGCCCGAAGACGTGATCTGCGACCCTGCTGTCGGCACCTGCGGCTTCCTTGTGGCGGCGGGCGAATATCTCCGCGACAACCGGCCCGAACTGTTCCGCAACGAAAAGCTGCGCAAGCATTTTCACGAGAAGATGTTTCACGGCTTCGACTTCGATCCGACCATGCTCCGCATCGGCAGCATGAACATGACCCTGCATGGGGTGGACAACCCCGACATCAGCTACCGCGACAGCCTGGCGCAGGAGCACGATGCGGACGCCGGGCGCTATTCTCTCATTCTCGCCAACCCGCCGTTCGCGGGCTCGCTCGATTACGAGGTCACGGCAAAGGATCTCCAGCAGATCGTCAAAACGAAAAAGACTGAACTGCTCTTCCTCGCGCTTTTCCTGCGCTTGCTGAAAACGGGTGGCCGCGCTGCCGTCGTCGTTCCCGACGGCGTGCTGTTCGGCTCATCAAAGGCGCACCAGGAGCTACGCAAACTGCTTGTCGAAAAGCACAAGCTCGAAGGCGTGCTCAAGCTCCCCTCCGGTGTGTTCCGCCCCTATGCGGGCGTCTCGACCGCCGTCTTGCTGTTCACCAAAACGGGCGTCGGCGGCACCGACCATGTCTGGTTCTATGACATGCAGGCCGATGGCTATTCGCTGGACGACAAACGCAATGCGCTCCTGCCAGATGATCGCCAGGGCGTGTCGCCGACGCCGCCATTGACCGAGGCGGAGCACGCCAAAAACAACCTGCCCGACGTGCTGGCGCGCTGGCTTCGCCGCGAGGAAGGCGAGCTAGAAAATCCCCGTACCGCTCAAAGCTTCTGCGTGCCGAAGGCTGAGATTGCCGCAACCGGCACCTACGACCTTTCGCTGAACCGCTACAAAGTCGTCAAGCACGCCGAGCAGACGCACGCAAAGCCTGCCGACATCATCGCTGAGCTTCGCCAATTTGAGGCCGAAATTAGCGATGGTCTCTCCAAGTTGGAGGAGATGCTGGGATGAGGCAAATTGCGCTTTCTGAAAGTGTTGGCTCAACCGGTGTTTTCACTGACGGCGATTGGGTCGAGACCAAAGACCAGGACCCTAATGGTGAAGTTAGATTGATCCAACTCGCAGACATTGGGGTCGGCGCGTTCTTGGACAAGTCATCGCGATTCCTGACGATGGAGGCAGCAAAGCGGTTACGATGCACCTTCCTTGAACCGGGAGACCTTCTAATTGCGAGAATGCCTGACCCTATAGGCCGTACATGCATTTTTCCTGGGCTATCGCAGCCATGCGCGACGGTCGTGGATGTTTGCGTCCTTAGGCCAGACCCCCGCATCGTTTATGCAAGTTACGCGAACTGGATGATCAATAGCCCCCAGTTCCTGACAAAAATCGATGGGTTCGTTAGTGGAAGTACGAGGCAGCGAATATCGCGTGGCAATCTTTCAACACTATCGATCCCACTCCCCCCGCTCGACGAGCAAAAGCGGATCGCGGCGATCCTCGATCAGGCCGATGAATTGCGCCGCAAGCGTCAACGCGCCATCGACCGCCTTAACCAGCTCGGCCAAGCTATCTTCTATGAGATGTTTGGCGACCCTGTTTCCAATCCATTTGGGTGGCCTGTTAAAAAGTTAGGCGAGATCGGCGTCTTAGATCGCGGAATATCGAAGCATCGCCCACGGAACGACCCTGCGTTGCTTGGCGGAGCGCACCCGCTGATTCAAACAGGCGATGTTGCAAACGCAGATGGTTATATCCGCTCGTTTATCAGCACATATTCCGACCTTGGCCTAAAGCAGTCGAAAAAATGGCCTACAGGCACCCTTTGCATTACAATCGCGGCAAACATTGGAAAGACTGCGATCTTAGAAATCGAGGCTTGTTTTCCAGATAGTGTCGTGGGGTTTACGCCATCCAAGGAAACCAACGCTGAGTATGTCCAGTTTTGGATGAGCTGCATTCAAAAACGGCTTGAGGAAGTTGCGCCGCAATCAGCTCAGAAAAACATCAATCTTGCCATCTTGCGGGAACTCCCCATCCCGATGCCGCCGCGCCAGTCGCAGGACGAATTCGGAACGGCGATCCGAGAAATTGAATTGCACAAAGCAAGCCTTTGGCAATCCGCCAATTCTATCGGTAGTCTCTTTGCTGCCGTTCAACACCGTGCGTTCCAAGGGGAGCTGTAACCATGTCGCAGTTCGCCTTCCTCAAAACTGAGTTTGCGCCGGTCTATGACCTGGCGAGGAAGGCGGAGACGGCCGCGCTGGCTGACCCACGCGGCGCTTGTTTCTATGCGCGCCTCGCGCTCGAAAGCGCCGTCAAATGGATGTACGACAACGACCGCAGCCTGCGGTCGCCCTATGACACGGCGCTATCCGCGCTGATCCATGAAGGCAGTTTCCGCACTCTGGTCGGCAATGCGCTCGTCACCAAAGCCCGCATCATTAAGGACTACGGCAACAAAGCGGTTCACGAAACGCGCCCTGTGCCGCCGCAGAACGCCATCATCTGCGTCCGCGAGTTGTTCCATTTCACCTATTGGCTGGCACACACCTATGGCCGTGGCGCACGACCCGATCCGGCGCTGACATTCAATGCCGAGGCGCTGCCCCGCGCCGTGCAGGTGGAGGCGTCCACCCTCACCAAATTGCAGGCGCTGGCGAAGGACCGGGAGGAGGGGGCAAAGGCCCTTGCTGAAGCGCAGGCCGCACGCATCAAAAGTGAGGCGGATCGTGCTGCTCTCGACGCGGAGGTTAAGCGCCTTCAGGCCGAGATTGCCGCCGTCAAAGCAGCCAACGAAAAGACTGCCGACACCCACGATTACAATGAGGCCGAGACCCGCGACGCCTTTATCGACCTGTTGCTGGCCGAGGCAGGTTGGCCGCTCGATCAGCCGCGTGATCGTGAATATCCTGTCAAAGGGATGCCAAGCACGTCGGGCGATGGCTTCGCTGACTATGTGCTGTGGGGTGATGACGGCAAGCCGCTGGCCGTCATCGAAGCCAAGCGCACCAAGCGTGACGCGCGCGTCGGCCAGCAGCAGGCCAAGCTCTATGCCGATTGCCTGGAGAAGGAATTCGGGGTTCGCCCACTGATCTTCTACACCAACGGCTATGAGCATTGGCTGTGGGATGACGGTCGCTATCCGCCGCGCGCGGTTTATGGATTTCTGAAAAAGGACGAGCTGGAGCTGTGGCGTCAACGCCATGCCAACCGCCGCTCACTTTCCTCGACCAGCGTCGATGCCGACATCGTCGAGCGCTACTACCAGACCCGCGCCATTCGCCGGGTCGGGGAGGTGTTCGAGAAGGACCACCAGCGCAAGGCCCTGCTCGTCATGGCGACGGGATCTGGGAAGACGCGCACGGTCATCGCCCTGATCGATCAGCTTATGCGGGCGAACTGGTGCAAGCGCGTCCTGTTCCTTGCCGACCGTGTCGCCCTCGTGAAACAGGCGCACAACAATTTCAAACGGCATTTGCCGTCGGCCCCGAGCGCCAATCTGATCGAAAAGCACGACCCGAAGAAGAACGATCACAACGGAGCACGCGTCTGCGTCGCGACCTACCCAACGATGATGGGCCTGATCGATGAGATGCAGAATGGCCAGCGCAAATACGGCCCAGGGCATTTCGATCTCATCGTGATCGATGAGGCGCACCGTTCGATCTATCGGAAATATCGCGCCATCTTCGACTACTTCGACAGCTTGCTGGTCGGCCTCACGGCAACGCCGCGCGACGAGATCGACCGCGACACCTACTCGCTCTTCGAGCTTGAGCGTGGCGTCCCCACGGATGCCTATGACCTGAATGAAGCCGTAGCCGATGGCTTTCTTGTGCCACCCACCGCCGTCTCTGTGCCGCTGAAATTTCCCCGCGAAGGGATCAAGTACGACGAGCTTTCGGACGAAGACAAAGAGAAGTGGGACTTGCTCGAATGGGAGGACAAGCTCCCATCCGGGGACATCGACGCGAACGCCGTCAACAAGTGGCTATTCAACACCGACACCGTGGACAAGGTGCTGGAGCACCTGCTGACCCACGGGCTCAAAGTCGCCGAGGGCGACCGGCTCGGCAAGACCATCGTGTTCGCCAAGAACCATGACCACGCCATGTTCATCGCCAGTCGCTTCGATGCCAACTACCCGCACTTGGCTGGACAGTTCGCAAGGGTGATCGACTTCAAGACAGAATACGCGCAGTCGCTGATCGACGACTTTTCCATTCCCGACAAAGCACCGCACATCGCCATATCGGTCGATATGCTCGACACCGGCATTGACGTCCCAGAAGTCGTCAATCTGGTGTTCTTCAAAATCGTTCGGTCGAAGACCAAATTTTGGCAGATGATAGGGCGCGGCACACGGCTTTGCACCGACTTGTTCGGCCCAGGGCGTCACAAAGATCAGTTCCTGATTTTCGACTTCTGCCAGAATTTCGAGTTCTTCAATGAGAATCCAAAACTCACCGATGGCGCTATTGGCGTGTCGCTGGCGCAGCGCCTCTTTGTGGCGCGCGTTGAGCTGACCGGCGCTCTTCAAGGCGTTTCAGAAGACGGAGGGGCAGAGTATGTTGTTGATCTAGATCGCGATGTTCGGAAACATTTGTTCGACGAGGTCAGCGGCATGACCCTCGACAATTTTCTGGTGCGTGCAAAACGCAGGGTGGTGGAACACTTCCAGCAGGCGGACGCATGGGAACGACTATCGCGCGAAGATCGTGACACCCTGGTCCACGAGGTGGCCGGACTGCCGAGCGCACTGGAAGACAATGACCTTGTTGCCAAGCAATTCGATTACATCGTCTTGACGGGTCAACTGGCCTTACTTGAAAACCAAGCTAGCTTCGCCCGTTGCAAAGAGAAAGTGATTGCCATCGCGGCGCGCCTCGAAGAGCTGGGGAACATCCCCATGGTCGCGGCGGAAATGGCCCTCATCCTTGAGCTTCAGACGGAGGAGTATTGGCAGGACATCCATGCCTGGACGTTGGAGCAGATGCGCCGCCGGTTGCGGTCTCTGGTCAAGCTGATCGAGGGCGATGAGCGCGTCATTGTCTATACCGATTTCGAGGACGAGATCGGTGAAGGTCGGACTATCGAACTGCCCGACGCCGGAGTCGGCACCGACAAGGCGCGCTTCCAGATGAAGGTACGCCATTTCCTAAAACAGCATGCCGATCATATCGCCATCCAAAAGCTGCGCCGCAACGAGCAGCTTACGCCACAGGATTTGGCAGAGCTGGAGCGGATGATGGTCGCTGAGGCCGGTGCTTCAGATGCGGACCTTCAAGACGCGAAATCCCAAGGCGGTCTTGGCCTCTTCGTGCGCTCGCTCGTCGGCCTTGAGCGGGATGCGGCAAAGCAGGCGTTCGCAGAATTCATGGCTGAGAAGAATCTGCGGGGGAACCAGATCGAATTCATCAACCTGATTATCGATCACCTCACCGAGCGCGGCGCAATGGACCCGCGCCGTCTCTACGAGAGCCCGTTCACCGATTTCGACGACCAGGGCGTAAGCGGTGTATTCCCTCAGGCGGACGTGCAGCGCATTGTTGAAGTGTTACACGACGTCGCCGAACGAGCCGCTGCGTGAGCTAGGGGCCCGTTATTTGAGATTGATATCTCCAACCCGCCAGCAACGTCAGACACCAGTGCTAGAGCTTTTGCTGATTGGTGACCCATCCGCCAGCACATAGATAAACGCCTCAAACCCACCTTCCGTCGTGGTGACCTCTGCTAGCACCCTTTGGTATTCGGCCCCTTCAAACGCATCAAGCCGAGCCCAGTGGTCGGGCAGGGCTTCAGATGTGAGGACATCCACGTCCACCACGTCGCCGGCTTGGTCGAGCACAAGTCCAGGGAAGCCTTGATCGGCCCCCCAGCCTTGGTTGTGTAACCGGCCCCGGACCCAGCCCTTGGACCATTGGCCCGGCAGCATGGCGAGGTGGTGATGGTTGGCGCGTCCAGGCCCCAGGGTCCCATAGGTCGCGAGACGGGTTGGGCCTGTCATTTTGAACGCTCGCTCTAGAACGGCCTGCCAATAAACAGATAGACCGATCTGCGGCGCTTATCGGATTGGCCATAGGCCAGGAATATCGGACCTAGAGGGGTATCGGCACCCAGGTAGACGCTCCCGCCGTATTGGATATTCGAAAAATCCACATCCGACCGTCGTGCCCAAATCTGACCCGCCTCGACGGTGCCACCGACAAAGAGTTTCGAGCCAAGGATGTCGAGAGCGGGCTGTTTAATGGCGTGCCGATAGACGAGTTGGCCTAGGGCGAAAGACTCTCCGGACAGTTCGTCCAGATAATACCCCGAAAGATTGAATAGGCCCCCGAGACGGAAGCGTGCGTCAGTGGGAGTCACGCCTGAAAGGCTGGTGCCGCCTGATATCGCTGCGATTAAGGTATCATCTCCCAGCGTCCTGGTTGTCAGTGCAGACCCAGAGATGGTTTGGAATGTGTTGTTGTCGCCAAGACCCTTAGCGCCCTGGGTCCAATTGAACGAGGCCTTCGATCCAGTGCGCGGGAAATAGGCGTTGTCTAAGGTCTCATAATTGCCCAACAGGCGCACTCGACCGATATTAAGGGTCAGGGCTCGGGTGTTCAGTGAACCTTCTTGGGCTTTTATGCGCCCCTCACCCCGTTGAAGTTCAAGGCGAAGTTCGCTCGTCCCGCCAAACTGGTATCCAGCACCGACCGAGGCCAAAGCATAGACCAAATCATAGGTGCCGAGTTTGTAGCCCTTGCCGCTATAAATGTTCACCGGTCGGATTTCGGTTTTGACCTTTCCAGACAGGAACCAGCTCTGGCTTGGCTCCAAGAGCTTGAACAACTCGGCCGACGCGGCGCTGCGATCGCCCAGGGTCGCCTGAAGCTGCAACTCACTCCCGTAATTGTCTAAGGCAGGGGTGCGATAATCAAAGGACAGCGTGTAGTCAGAACTGCTGTTGAAATCGTTGGCGACGGTCAGTCCCAACCTGACACGTCCAGCAGAAGGCGCGCGGTTTTCGGCCCTGACGACCAATCCTTCGCCATCCTTGCTGTGCTCGAGAACGTAGTCGACACGGTCGAATTGCCCCAGGGCGTACACGCGGTCGAGGCCCAAATTGATGGTCTCAGGGTCTGCCGGCTTCCCGACCAAATCATCAATTTTTTGCTTAATGACCTCGTCGGCAAGGCGAGACCCATTCTGAATTCGGATATAGTCGATTTGAGGTGCAGGTGGCACCTGTGCCAGGGCCTTGGTCGTCAGAGGACGGTTCGCCAGGACCTTATTTAAGTCCGCTGTCTTTGCAATTAGGGACCGACGTCCAGCCTGAACAAGGTCCTTTCCGCGGTCAAATGCGGCGGCATTAATGTCGCCTGGATCGATCATGATCAGCACGTCATTGGGTGTCAGGGTGGCAAGCTGGGCGCGCTCATTGGAAAGAATTAACAGGGTCACGGACTGACCCAGGACATCCACGGCCGTGGCAATCTTTTGCTTATTCTGCAGGGAGCTGGGAGTGGCGACCACGATGACGATATCGGCCCCCATGTCGCGGGCGATGCTGATGGGAATATTTGCAGCCATACCCCCGTCGACCAGCAGTTTTCCATCTAGGGTTATGGGTGAGAAGACACCGGGCACCGACATGGAGGCCCGCATGGCCATCGGAAGCTCCCCGTGATCGATGACCACCGGCTTGCCAGTTTCTATGTCCGTGGCAACGGCCCGGAAGGGTATGGGGAGGTCATCAAAGGTCTTTAAGACCCCTTTTGCTGCGGTGAAGTGCCGGAGCTGTTGGAGTAGCTTCTGATCTGAAATGGCACCTGCCGGCAGGATTAGATGTGCCCCATCCAGCGCGAGGCTGGCCTTGACTGGAAAATCTGCATCTTGGGTCTTCTGATGATAGGTCAGATTGCGCCGCTCGGGGGTCGGATTGAAGATCTCACCCCAGTTCATTTCATTGACCACCCGCTCCAGTGCTGGACCGTCGAGGCCTGAGGCGTAGAGCCCCCCGACGATTGAGCCCATGGAGGTTCCGACCACAAAATCAGGCCGCAGGTTCATGCGCTCAAGTTCTTGGATCACGCCAACATGGGCCAGACCAAGGGCTCCGCCCCCGGAAAGGACCAGAGCGATTTTGGGTGTCTTGTGGGTGGGCTCTGTCCCTTGGGCGACGGCCTCGCCGCCGATACCCATCAGCAAGGACAGCAAAAGCAAGACTTTTAGAATGGCCCTGCTGCGCAGATGAAGGGGCTTTCCTTGCAGCCAATAGATTTTAGACACGGTCCAGCTCCGACTTGTGGTTCTAGCACCCAGATCATTCGCGGGAGCTGAATTTTGCAAACATACAACCGCGGTTCTTACCCCGGTGGCCTTTCCCGAGAAATCGGAATCTGTCGTCAATAGCCAAGAAAAAACGGTGCTGGATTGAGTAGGGCGCAGCGCCGACGAGATAACGGTATTTAAGCCCAATTTTAGGGCGCTAGCCGCCCCTAATCGCCCCGTCGTAAGACGTCCACATCGCTTCACAGTCGACCATGGTCCTGTTCTCCAGGGCCTGATCCAGGGCCATGACCGTCAGCCCAGCCTCCAGACTTTCGAAGGGCGTGACAGGGAAGGGGGCCTTGCCTTCTAGGGCTGCTAGAAGATCTCGGGCCATGGACTGATCAGCGCCGTTGTGGCTGTCGGCAGTAACCCCGCCATAGTCGATGCGCTCGGGCTTTTGGCGAGACAGGGTGGGGCGGATCATCAGGCGATTTCGTACGAGGTCAGCGATCAGGGTCCCCTCGGTCCCTGCCACATACCAACGGCGTTCAGGTAGGGCCACATGGCTGTTGGCGTGGAAGGTAAGGCGGATGTCGTTGGCATATTCCACCATGGCGGTCTGGTGGTCGGTGACGTCCATGTCAGACTGAAAGCTGTCATTTGCCCCCATCCAGCCGGCATCCCTCAGGGAATAGGCGGCTTCGCCATTGTCATAGGTTCTTGGGCGACTGGCCCGCTCGGCAGTGAAAATGCGGCGACCGCCAAAACTGGCGACTCTGCCGGGGCGGGAGCGGGCAATACGGCCGAAAATATCGAAATCGTGGCAGACCTTGTCCAGCAGGTAGGACCCGCCCCATTCCTGTCGACGCCGCCAGTTGCGGGCCAGATAGCCGCCATGCTCTGGGGGCAGGTGCTCGGTAGCGTCTATCGAAACAATCTCCCCCAACTGGCCGGAGTCGCACCTGGCTATGACCTCCCGGACGATGGTCATGGAGCGCATGACCAGGCCGATATAGAGGGGTGGGGGCGTGCCCGCCGACAGCCGCCGGGCCAGGGCGAAGCTTTCCTCCTGGGTGCGGACAATGGGCTTTTCGCAGAACACCGGCCAGCCTGTGTCCAGGGCCATGTTCAGGTGTTCAAAGTGCAGGTGATTAGGCGTGCCAATCATGACAAGGTCATAGGGGCCGCCAGCGAGCAGGGCCTTGGCATCTGGCAGGTTCCGACCAGCCTCGATCCCGGCTTCGGCCAGGATGGATGCCCCCACGGGTGCCGGGTCAGCATGGGCAACCACCTCAAGGTTCCAGCCGACCTCTTTCATGGCCGCTAGAACGTGGGCAATGCGCTGGCCAAGGCCGATGACGCCAATGCGGTAGGTTTTCATGGGTCAGGGTCTCTCTGCAAAGCGGCAGTTGTGGTGCCTTAGTAATCTGACACGTTCCGGTCGGGCCGATCCATCATGCCAACAACGGCTTGGGGTGCAAGGTGGCCCAGGGTATCTTCCCCATCAAAGTTCTCCTTGCGGGGGGAGGCGTGAACCGGCATTTTCCCGCCCTCTTTGACAACAGGTGCCCCATGACCCCCGAAGAAGCCCAAACGGCTTCCCCGGTAACCGCGACTGTTCGCACAGATCTGGCAGAGCTGCTGCAGCTCTCTTGGCCAGTGGTTCTGTCGCGCCTGGGCATAATGGGCATGGGCCTGTCGGACTCCATCGTCGTGGGGCGCTATTCCGCCGAGCAACTGGGCTTTCACGCCCTGGGCTGGGCCCCCACCAGCGTGGTGGTGACCATGATTGTTGGCCTGCTCTCTGGGGTTCAGGTCATGACCTCCCGCGCAGTGGGACGAAATAACCTGGCGGAGACCGGTGCGGTTCTGAGGCGGGGGCTGGTCTATGGCTTCTGGATTGGTCTGGCCTGTTCAGCCCTCCTGGTGATTGGCGGCCCGACCTTCCTGCATCATTTGCACCTAGCCCCAGCCCTAGCTGACGGTGCCACCCGGCCCTTGGTGATTTTCTCGGCCTCCATGCCCGGCTACGCCATCAGCATTGCCGCCAGCTTCTGGCTGGAGGGATTGGGTCGGCCCAAGCCTGCCGCCACCCTGATGTGGATCGCCAATGGCGTGAACCTGGCGGTAGACCTGCTCCTGGTGCCCGGCGTCTTTGGCTTGCCTGCCTTGGGGGCCGTCGGTGGCGCTTGGGCGACGGCAGCGGCACGGACCTTCTTAGCTGTGGCCCTGCTGATCTATATCGCTCGTATGCCCGACGCGAAGGCCCATGGAGTCTTCGGCAAGCCTGAGACTAATCTGGCGGCGGAGACCGAGCAGAGACAGATCGGCTATGGTGCCGGTATCTCCGACTTCTTTGAAGTGGCGGCCTTCGCCAGTATGAACGTCATAGCTGGTTGGATCGGCGGCCTGGCTGTCGCCGCCTGGGCCATCAGCCTCAATGTCATCGCCATCGTCTTCATGGTGCCGCTGGGCCTGTCCACGGCCACAGCGGTTCTGGTGGGCCGAGCCTATGGTGCCCGGGACTTCGCCGGCGTGCGCCGGATCAGCTGGATCGCCTTTGGGGTGACGGTGACCTTTGGCGTGCTCATGTCGTTTGTGCTCTGGCCCGCAGCAGGTGTCATTGCGGGGCAGTATACGAAAGACCCAGCGACCATCGGCATGGCGGCCTCAGCCCTGGTCATCTCCTGCCTCTTCCTGATCCCCGACGCCCTGCAGGTGGTCTGCGCCCAGGCCCTGCGCGCCCGCGCCGACGTGTGGATCCCCACAGCGGCCCACCTGACCAGCTATGTGATCATCATGACCCCTATGGCCTATGTCTTCGCCATCCCCATGAAGCTGGGGGTGAACGGCATAGTCTGGGCGGTGGTTGTGGCGAGCTTTGTCTCAGCGGGTCTACTGATGGCGCGGTTCAGGTATTTGAACGTGCGGGGGCGGTAGGGCTAGAGCCCCAGCAGAGACACGCCTTCGCTAAGTGCAGCCTGCCTAAGGTCTCTGTCCAGGGTCGCTAAGGGCAGCCCACGACGACGGGCGAGCTCTAGATAGACCGCATCATGGAGGGTGAGGCCATATTGGCTTGCGAGCCGAGCTGTGGCGCCCCAGGCGTGCTGCTCAGTCTCGAGGTCTTGTTTAAGGGGTAGAGCTGCGAGATCCGACAAGGTGTTGTCCCGGAAGGCCGCGTCATGTCGTCGGCGGCGGACTCCCATTTCAAGCACGTTGGCAACTTCCAGTCGCCATAGCCCTGGAACCCAGGCGCCCTGGGATGCGACGGCGTCGAAAACTTGGCTCACCGCCTCTGTTGTCTCGTCGCTATAGACCCAGGCCAAGGTGGCGGAGCTGTCGAGCACGAGGCTCATGGCCGTCCTAAATCCCGGTCTGCCTTTAGGGTTTCCCAGGCGATCGACGCGCCGCCCAACTCAACGGCCCGCGCCCGAATTCTAGCTAGGGCGGACCTAGCTGCATGTTGATCTATCTGTGGGGCACAAGGTGCAAGACGCGCCACAGCTTTGCCATGGCGGGTGATGACAATTTCTTCGCCTAGCTCCACCCGGTCCAGCAAGGCCCCAAGGGTGTTTTTGGCTTCGAAAGCTCCAACCTGCATCACGCGCTCCAATAGACTAGCTTAAGCTAGCTTATTTTAGGCGCAACATGTTGTCATTCGATTAGTGGTGTGGGGAATCTATCCCTCAACCCCCAAGATCCAACCTTCTTCCCGCTCAGCCACAGCCACAACCTCAGGTGTCAGGGCTTTGCCGGGCCCGAAGGCCGCGCCCAGCTTGCCGGCTTCGTCGAGCTTGGCGAAGTGTTCGGCGGTGACGCGGACCTGGGCTTGGTCCTTGACCTCGCCGGGGGCGGGTTGGGCCTTGTAGAGGCTGGGATAGACCTCAGCGACTACCACATCGACGCCTTCGAGGTCCTGTTCCTTCAGGGCCTGAAAGCCGGTCTCGAAGGGCCAGGCCTTTAATGCATCGCCCCGGGCGACCTTCATCCGGCGAACCGCGGGAATGCCCATAATGGCCTGACCGCCGACCGAGCCATTGTAATAGAGCTTCCAGATTGAGCTGGCACCCTTGGCCGCCTGGTCTGCATAGCGGAACTCTGGCAAGTCGTCGGGCCCGTGCTCACGGGTGCGCTTGGGCTGTAGGGTGGTCAGGGTGTCCTTGGGCGGGCAGCCCCAGAAAGGGAAGGGCCCCCCGGTCATGCGACGGTTAATCTCTGACCCCACGCCGAAGCGGTTATTGGTGTTGTCGGCCTTGTCCTTGACCATCTTGTCCAGCTGATCCCAGACGGCGCGCCAGGGGGGATCACCGGTCAGGTTCAGGGCTGGCGCAAAGCCACGGGGAAAGCCCAAGGGAAAATCAAAGCCCACCAGGGCCCGCTCTGAGCGCTTTTTGAAGTCCTCCAGCAAACTGGCCAGCTTCTTTTCAGCCTCTTGACGGGTCGGTGGATTAAAGGACTCAAAGGTCAGACGGAACCGCACGTCGCGCTTCATGACGCCAATCCAGACGGAATCAGCGCCCGTAGACGGCTTGGCCGCGGCGCTCCAGTCGACAATCACATAGGCGTTAAACAGGCGAGACACGGTCGCACTCCGGTGGCGATGACCGGGCCTTGTATCCCTCCCATGGGCTGGGGCCAAGGCGTGCATTCGCCAATCTGATCTGGCACAATCCCCCGTCCACAGGAGATCAAGCCCATGCAGGCCCTACGCACCCCCGACGATCGTTTCACAGACCTGCCCGATTTTCCCTTTGTCCCACATTATGTGGACGATCTAACGGGCTATGAGGGCCTGCGTATGGCCTATGTGGATGAGGGGCAGGGGGACAGGACCTTTCTTTGCCTGCACGGCGAACCATCCTGGAGTTTTCTCTATCGCCGGATGATCCCCCACTTCCTGGCCAGCGGGGCCCGGGTGGTGGCACCAGACCTCTTCGGCTTTGGCCGGTCGGACAAGCCAGTGGATGACGCGGTCTACGGCTTCCACTTCCACCGCAAGGCCCTGCTGGCTCTGGTGGAGCGTCTGAATCTCACCAACATCACCCTGGTGGTCCAGGACTGGGGCGGGCTGATCGGCCTGACCCTACCGGTGGATGACGCCTTTGCGGCTAGGCTCTCGCGGCTCTTAGTGATGAACACCTGCCTGGCCATCGGCGCGCCGCCCAGCGACGGCTTCCTGGCCTGGCGGGCCTATGCCAAGGCCAATCCCGATCTGGCCGTGGGAGAGTTGTTCGGACGGGGCAATCCCCACCTGACGCCCCAAGAAGTCGCCGCCTATGACGCGCCCTTCCCAGACATCACTTACAAGGGCGGGGTTCGGGCCTTTCCAGAGCGGGTCATGACCGACCCAGGGATGGAGGGGATCGAAGAAAGTCTCAAGGCCATCGATTTCTGGTCGAACACCTGGACGGGCCAGAGCTTCATGGCGGTGGGCGCAGCCGACATGGTGCTAGGGGTTCCGGTAATGGAAATCCTGCGCAGCCAGATACGCGGCTGCCCTGAGCCCATGATCATCCCCGACGGCGGCCATTTCGTACAAGAATGGGGCGGCCCCATCGCAGAGGCCGCCCTCAAGGCGTTTGGTGACGTTGCCTGAGTACCACCGGTCACCTCTGTGGATGCAACTGGATACCGGCCTTCGCCGGTATGACCGGGGGTTGGAATGCGGTCGCGGTCAGTCTCTCCACACCCGGTCACCCCGGCGGAGGCCAGGGTCCAGTTCCTAGAGTGCGGCGTGAGGTCAGGCCCCTGAATTCAAGCATTTGCCGGTATGGCCGGGGGTTGAAACGAGGTCGCGGTCAGTCTCCCCACAACCGGTCACCCCGGCGAAGGCCGGGGTCCAGGTCGTAGGGTGCGGCGTGAGGTCAGGCCCCTGACTTCGGCCTCTCCGGTCACCTCTGTGGATGCAACTGGATACCGGCCTTCGCCGGTATGACTGGGAAAAGACGTTACCCCAGCTTCACCAGCATCTTGCCGAAGTTCTCACCAGCAAAAAGGCCAAGGAAGGCGGCGGGGGCGTTCTCAATGCCTTCGCGAACCGTCTGCTTCCAGGTGATCTTGCCGGCGGCGTGCCACTCGGCCAGGTCCTTCACGAAGGCGGGCATCATGTCCCAGTGGTTGGAGACGATGAAGCCTTCCAGGCGCAGGCTCTTGCCGACGCACTGGATCATGTTGCGGGTGCCGACCCCAGCCTCGGTGTCGTTGTACTGGGAGATCATGCCGCACAGGGCCATGCGGGCGAAGGGATTGGCCGCATTGATGGCCGCTTCCAGGTGGGCGCCGCCGACGTTTTCGAAATAAACATCAATGCCCTCAGGGGCTGCAGCCATCAGGGCGGCGGAAAGGTCGCTGGTCGCCTTGTAGTCGATGGCGACGTCAACGCCGAGCTCTTCGGTGAGGAACTTCACCTTCTCCGCGCCGCCGGCCGAGGCGATGACCTTGTGGCCCTTAAGCTTGGCGATCTGGCAGACCACGGAGCCCACGGCCCCGGCTGCGCCGGAGACAAAGACCACATCACCGGCCTTGAGGCCACCAATACGCAGCAGACCTGCATAGGCGGTCAGACCGGGCATGCCAGCCACGCCCAGGAAGGCTTCTGCAGGTAGGCCGTGGGTGTCCAGTTTCTGTAGGGCAGCTCCTGGGGCATTGAACCCTTCCCGCCAGCCGAACATGGACTGCACCAGATCGCCGACCTTGAAGGCCGGGTCATTGGAAACAGTCACCTCGCCAATGGCGCCACCCTGCAGGGCCTCGCCCAACTGGAAGGGCGGGGTATAGCTCTTCACGTCGTTCATGCGGCCGCGCATGTAGGGGTCGACGGTCATCCAGGTGTTGCGCACCTGAACCTCGCCGGGGCCGGGCGCGGCCAGCTCGACGGTGGCCAGCTCGAAATTGTCAGAGGTGGGCAGGCCCACGGGACGGGACTTCAGGCGGATTTCACGGGAGGTGGTCATGGGCGTCTTCCTCTTGATCGGCGCGACCTATGTCGCTTTGCATCCATTCCTAACGATCGCCTCAGGTGGCGTCGAGGGCTCTCAAGTGCTAGGCGCAGCTCACAGAGAATTTGGAGTCGGCCATGTCACGGGTCTTGCGAGCAGGGGTAATGGGCGCTGGGGTGTTCGGCGGCTATCACGCCCGGCAATACGCCAATGCGGCCAATGTCCAGCTGACGGGGGTTTTCGACCCCGACAAGGGCCGGGCCGATGAGGTCGCCGGGCGACACGACGCCCAGGGCTTTGACGATATGGCGGCCTTTCTGGCGCAGGTGGATGTAGTCACCGTGGCCTCGCCCGCCGTCTATCACGTAGAGGGCGCCCTGGCGGCCCTGAAGGCAGGCAAGCCGGTCTATGTGGAAAAGCCCCTGGCGGTTTCCCTGCGCGACGCTGACAAGATTATTGATGAAGCCGCCAAGCAGGGCTTGGTGGTCGCCTGCGGCCATCAAGAGCGACTGGTCTTTCAGGCCATCGGCCTGTTCGATACCTCCGCCCGGCCATTGCGTCTGGAAGCCGTGCGTCACGGTCCAGAGTCAGAGCGCAGCCTGGATGTGTCAGTGGTGCTAGACCTGATGATCCACGACCTGGACCTCGCCTTGGCCCTTGCTGGCGTCGAGCCCCTGAGTGCCGAGGCTGAGGGCGTGTCGTCCTACAGCGGCGGCTGGGATCAGGTTAGCGCTGAAGTCACCTTCGCCAATGGATTTACCGCCAATTTCGATGCCTCGCGCATGGCGCCGGGCCGTAAGCGGACCATGAAGCTGGTCTATCCCAGTGGTGAGTTGGAGATTGACTTCATCAGCCGAGAGTTTCGCAACACGACGGGTCTTGATCTCAACCCAAACTTCCAGGACACCGCCGGTGCCAAGGATCCCCTGGGTGCCAGTGTGGCGGGGTTCTTGGCCTGCGTGCGGGGCGAAACCGACCGACCGATCGTCACCGCCGCCGAGGCCGCTCGGGCCTTGGACCTCGGCCTAGCCATCGAACAAGCCGCGCAAGCTGGTTGAGGCCAAGGGGAAAACGGGGTTAGCTGGGCTCTAAATCCGAACGGAGCGCGCCCGATGACCACCGCCTATGATTTCGCCTTCAAGACCATTGAGGGCCAGCCCCTGCCCATGACCACCTTCAAGGACAAGGTGGTTCTGGTTGTCAACACCGCCTCAGCCTGCGGCCTGACCCCGCAATATGACGGCCTGGAAAAGCTCTATTCCGACTACAAGGACGAGGGCTTGGTGGTGCTGGGCGTGCCCTGCAACCAGTTCATGGGCCAGGAGCCGGGGACCGAGGCCGAGATCAAGGCCTTCTGCGAGACCCGCTTCAACATCGATTTCCCCCTGACCTCCAAGGAAGAGGTCAAGGGCGAGGGCGCTCATCCCTTCTACAAGTGGGCCCTGGAAACCCTAGGTGAATCAGCCGATCCGGCCTGGAACTTCCACAAGATCCTGGTGGGCAAGGACGGCGCCCTGATCCGCGCCTTCGGCCCCCGCACCGAGCCGCTGGCAGATGAGGTCGTGACGACGGTGAAGGCCGCTCTCTAGAGGTCGACCACCACCCGGCCGCGCACCTTGCCTTCGAGGATGTCCCCGGCAAGACGGGGCAGGTCTTCCAGGGTGGCGCGGCTGGTCATGGCGGCGAGCTTGGCGAGGTCTAGATCCTTGGCCAGGCGGTCCCAGGCCTCGACGCGGTCAGGCTTGGGGCGCATGACGCTGTCTATGCCCGCCAGAACTACGCCGCGCAGGATGAAGGGTGCCACGGAGCCCGGCAGGTCCATGCCTTGGGCCAGGCCGCAGGCGGTGACGGCGCCGCCATAGCAGGTCTGGGAAATCACATTGGCCAGGGTGTGGCTGCCGACGCAGTCGACCGCGCCCGCCCAACGCTCCTTGCCTAACATGCGGGCTGGGCCCTGCAACTCGGCGGCGTCGATGACCTCTGCGGCGCCTAAGCCCATTAAATAGTCCGTCTCGCTGTCTTTGCGCCGGGAGGAGGCGACCACCCGATAGCCGAGCTTGGCCAGCAGAGCGACGGCGACGCTTCCGACCCCGCCGGCGGCGCCGGTGACCAGGATATCGCCCTTGTCCGGCGTCACGCCCTGGCGCTCTAGGCCGAGAACGCAGAGCATGGAGGTATAGCCCGCCGTGCCGATCGCCATGGCTTGGTCGGTGGTCAGGCCCTCCGGCAGCTTGACCAGCCAGTCGCCCTTGACCCGCGCCATCTGGGCATAGCCGCCATGATGGCCCTCGCCGACGCCCCAGCCATTGAGCACCACCCGGTCGCCGGGTTTGAAGTTGGGGCTCTCTGAGGTCTCGACGACCCCTGCGAAGTCGATGCCGGGAATGAGGGGCCATGCGCGGACGATGGGCGACTTGCCCGTAATGGCTAGGCCGTCCTTGAAGTTGATGGTCGAATGCTCCACCCGGACGGTGACGTCGCCGTCCATGAGATCGGCCAGGGTCAGGTCTTCGAACCGGACCTCTGGCGCAGAGTCAGTCTTGTGCAGGCGCAGGGCGCGAAAGGTCATGCTTAGTCCTCGACGATCAGGCTGTGGGTCTTGGTGTCGCGCATGGTGAGATAGACCAAGAGCGAGCCGGCAATCACTATGGTGACATAGGTGAAGAACCAGGTCTCATGGCCGGCCTGTTTGAACCAAAGGGCGACATATTCCGCCGTGCCGCCGAACAGGGCATTGGCGATGGAATAGGGCAGGGCGACGCCCAGGGCGCGGACCTCGGTGGGGAAGAGCTCGGCCTTCACGATGGCGTTCACAGAGGTGTAGGCGCTGACCACGATCAAGGCACCGGCCACCAGGCCAGTGGCGCTCATCATGTCGTGGGTCTTGGCGAGGGTCGACAGGACCGGCCAGGTGATCAGGCTCCCGACCACCCCGAAGGCGATGAGCAGGGGGCGGCGTCCGACCCTGTCTGAAAGGGCCCCCATGATGGGCTGGGCGATCATGAAGACCAGCAGGGCAATGGCAGTAATCTGGCTCGCCTGGTCCTTAGAAAAACCTGAGGTATTAGCCAGAAACTTTTGAATATACGTGCCAAAAGTATAGTAGCCTAATGTACCCCCAGCTGTCAGGCCCATGACCAGAAGGCTCTGGCGCGGATGCTTGATCAGTAGGCCCCAAGTGGTCGCCTTCTCGCCGGTTCGTGCCTTGAAGGATGGGGTTTCATCCATGCCCTGCCGAAACCAGAAGACGGCAAGGGCCAGGGCTCCACCAATGAAGAAAGGGATCCGCCAGCCCCAGGCTTGCATTTCGGCCTGGGTCAGAACCTGATTTAGGATCAGCAGGAGGCAGAGGGACAGGAGTTGGCCGCCCATAAGGGTTGCGTAGAAAATGCCGGACCAGAAACCGCGGTTATCCCGTCCGGCCATTTCCGACATGTAGGTTGCACTGGTGCCGTATTCGCCGCCCATGCTGATCCCCTGGAAAATCCGGGCCAGGACCAGAACAATCGGGGCGGCAATGCCGATTACGGCGTAGCCTGGACAAAGGGCAATGGTGATGGACCCAAGGCACATGAGCCAGACCGAGGCGATCATGGCTGCCCGGCGTCCAATGCGGTCGCCATAGAGGCCCATCAGCCATGCTCCCACTGGCCGTGCGAAGAAGCCGACGGCGTAGACCGCTGCGGAGTTCAGGAGTTGGGCCGTCTGATCCCCTTCCGGGAAGAAGACCTTGGCGAAATAGAGGGCGAAGGCGGCATAGGTGAACCAGTCGAAACACTCGACCAGGTTTCCCGCCGCTCCGGCTAGGATAGACCGCAAGCGTTCCGCCCCCGATGGCGGTGTAGATGGCTGTGACATCGGAGGCGTCTCGCTAGGCTATGATTTAGGCGTCGACGCGGGCTTCAGCGTAGCCGCTGAGCACTTCAACGCCGTTCTGGTTGGTGGTGGAGACGTCGAGTTCCACCAAAGTCACCCCGTCTTTTTCGGTGAGGGCTTTTACCGTTGCCTTGGCCTCCAGGTCATCACCTGGGAAGACCTGGCTGGTGAAGCGCACGCCGTACTTGGTCAGGCGGGCGTCGCCCACATAGTCGGTGAGCATCTTGCCGGTCATGCCCATGGTCAGCATGCCGTGGGCAAAGACACTGGGATAGCCAGCCACCTTGGTGGTGAAGATTTCATCGGTGTGCAGGGGGTTATAGTCCCCCGATGCACCGGCATATTGCACGATCTGGGTACGCTTGAGGTCCTCGACCAGCTTAGCCGTATGGACGTCGCCGACCTTTAGGTTTTTTGCACTGAGCGCCATGATGGGGTCTCCTACTTCTGCTCGACAGGACGCTCGGTGCGCACACCGACGCCGCGAGCTGTGATCACGAGGTCGCCGTTCTGATCGCGGTATTCCGTGACGCTTTCAGAAAAGACGAGCTTTCCGCTGCGGCGGCCTTCCTTTTCCCAGGTCTTGCCGGGGAAGGTGGTGGCGGTCAGAACGTCGCCGGCCTTCAGTTGGCGGTGATATTCAAAGTGCTGCTCGGCGTGAAGTCCGCCGCCGCCGCCACCACCGCCGCCCCCGCCTGGGGCGCGGTTAATTCCTGTGGGGTTCTTGCCCGATCCGAACCAGGGTTGGCCGATCTTGGGCCGCAGGAAGTAGTCTGGGTCAAACTGTGCGCTCGCCTGGGCGAAGGTTGGCGGGGCGATAATGCCGCCAGCTTCGGTGGTCTTGGCATAGTCAGCGTCGGCATAGACGCGATTATCGTCCCCGACGGATCTTGCAAACATGAGAATGTGGGACGCTTCCACGGGAAATGTCTTTGTGGCCATAATGTTTCCTCTCCCTGCTCCTCTTGGAGCCGATTGCGCGGTCTGGCTGACCTGCTGCCCCGCGATCCTATACTGGCTTTTCAGCATTTGTCAGTTGTCAGTGAGCTTGACCCATCAACCGGTTCGCGCACTCATGCCCACAAGCACACGAAGGGCGGACCGATGAATCCTCAACTGACAGCAGCCAAGGAGGCTGTGGCCTTTATTCGAGCCCAAAAATTGGAGGGTCAGGCGGGCTGGAAGCGGACCGATGAGGCCAAGTCGGGGGCAGATCGAAGCCTTTATCGCGGGTCATCGGGGGTGATCCTGGCCCTGCTGGAGCTTCATGCTGCGGGGCTCGATGATCAGGCCCTCCAAGAGGCTGTGGCGGCTGGCGAAGACGTCATGGCCTATGTCTTGGGCAAGGACTGGCTGTCGGTCAGCCCCTCCACAGGCTGGCCAGGCTATGCCTTCATCCTCAATGAACTGGCCCAGGCCACCGGCCGCGACGACTTCAAGGTTGCAGCTGCCACCTGTCTTGAGCGCCTCATGGCCCAGGCTCATCCCCTCGGCGATGGCGTCGGCTGGATCGAGCCCATGCCCTTTTCTGAGATCACCGGCATGACCGGGGATCGGGAGATTTTCGACCAGTCGGTCGGCGCGGCGGGGGCGGGGCTTGTCCTGCTCTATGCCCACGAGCACGGCGTGCATCCCAAGGCCCTGGACTGGGCCAAGGCGGTCTGTGAGCGACTCTTGGAGGTGGCGGAAGACGATCCCGACGGTCTGCGTTGGCGGATGATGTCCGACATGCCTTTTCCCTTTACCGCTCCGAACTTTGCCCATGGTGGGGCAGGGGTCGGCTATCTGCTGGCGCGCCTCCACCGATTTACCGGAGAGGGGCGCTATCTCGATGCCGCCATGGCGGCCGCCAACTACACCATGAGCCGTTCGCACCCGGTGGGCACTGGTCGGCTCGTCTGTCACACGGAAGAGGCCCGGAACCCGATCTTCTATCTAGGTGCCTGTCATGGCCCCGCGGGAACGGGCCGCCTGCTCCTGGAACTGTATGACATCACTGGCGACCCCAATTGGCTAGATGACGCCAGGACCCTGATGGACGGCTTGCTGGCCACTGGCGCCCCGGAAACCCGTTCTAAGGGTTTCTGGAACAACTACGGCCAATGCTGTGGTGATGCCGGGGTCGGTGAGTTTGCCCTGCTCATGGAAAAGCGCACCGGCGAGGCCGCCTATCGCGACATCGCCTTGCGGTGTGCCCAGGTCTTGGTCAGTCAGTCCGAGGTGACCGATGGTCGCCGCCGCTGGCTGCATGCTGAGCACCGCGATCGCCCAGACTTCCTGCAGGCCCAGACCGGCTACATGCAAGGGGCGGCGGGCATGGCCAGCTTCCTGCTCAATCTGGGCGCCAGCCAAGAGGGCAAGTCGGTGAAACGTCCGCTCCCGGACTGGCCAAGTACGCGGGGGTAGGGCTTCACAATGTCTCCAGCGAAGGAGATTTGTAGAACGCAATGGTTTGAAATACTACGGCAAACGTAGTATGGATATCGCATGATCAAGTCCTGGGCCAATGGCGCGACTCAACGATTTGCCGAGGACGGGAAGAGCAAGTTTTCCGGCCTTGACGCAGATGCTGCGGTTGAACTTTTGGCGGTCCTTGATGCCGCATCCTCGCTAGGGGATCTAAGCGCTTTGAAATCCGTGGGTCTGCACAAGCTCAAAGGCGCTCGAAAACTGCAGTGGGCCATGACGATCAATGGACCTTGGCGACTATGTTTTCGTTTTGCGGACGGCGACGCTTGGGAGGTGGAAATTGTTGACTATCACTGAGGAGTCACTCCGATGATGCCTGTTCATCCCGGTCGCATTTTGAAGCGTGAATTGACCGCGCGCAGCCTGTCGGCAAACCGGTTGGCCTTGGAGTTGAAGGTCCCCTCGGGCCGCATCACCGATATTCTAAACGGCAAGCGCGGAATCTCTCCGGAGACGGCGCTGAGATTAGGGCGCTTTATGGGCAATAGCCCGAGATTTTGGCTCAATCTTCAGACCGCTTATGAACTGGCGGTGGTTGAGCAAGCCGATGGTGCGCGGATCGCGGAGGAAGTTAGGGTGGCTGCGGCTTGAACGCGTGGTTCTAATTTGAATTTGTGATTGATTGGCGCAGCCAATCATTATTGACCGGTGACTGGCCATTCCCCTCGCGTCGGCGCTGACGAGAACCTGCATTCCAATGCGAACTGAGGCTTCCATGGTCGGGCCCAGGCGTTTAGGGATGCGGCTCTCAAAGTATGGAGGCCCTCATGACCCGTAATCCCGATGGCAGCTGGGACAAATCACGTCTTCCCAGTCGGCATGTGACTGAAGGCCCGGCCCGCGCGCCGCACCGGTCTTATTACTACGCCATGGGCCTAGGCACCCGCGAGATCGCCCAGCCCTTCGTGGGCGTCGCCTCCTGCTGGAACGAAGCGGCCCCCTGCAACACGGCTCTGATGCGTCAGGCGCATGCGGTGTCGCAAGGGGTGAAGGCGGCGGGCGCCACGCCGCGGGAGTTCTGCACCATCACCGTCACCGACGGCATCGCCATGGGCCATGAGGGCATGCGTTCCTCCCTGGTGAGCCGCGACTTGATCGCCGACTCCGTGGAACTGACCATGCGCGGCCACGGCTATGATGCTTTGGTGGGCATAGCCGGGTGCGACAAGTCCCTGCCGGGGATGATGATGGCCATGCTGCGCCTCAACGTCCCCAGCGTCTTCCTCTATGGCGGCTCCATCCTGCCAGGGCATTGGCGGGGCAAGGACGTCACCGTGGTCGACGTCTTCGAAGGCGTCGGCATGCACTCGGCGGGCAAGATGAGCCTAGAAGATCTCTGCAGCCTTGAAGAGCACGCCTGCCCCTCGGACGGCGCCTGCGGCGGTCAGTTCACTGCCAACACCATGGCCTGCGTTTCGGAAGCCATGGGCCTGGCCCTGCCGCTGTCGGCCTCCCTGCCAGCGCCGAATCTCGCCCGCGATTCCTACGCTGTGGCCTCTGGCGAGTGCGTCGTGCGGCTGATCGCTGAGAACCTGCGGCCCCGGGACATTGTCACCCGCAAGTCCTTCGAGAATGCGGCGGCGGTGGTCGCGGCCACAGGTGGCTCCACCAATGGCGGCCTGCACCTGCCAGCCATGGCCCATGAGTGCGGCATTGAGTTCACCCTGCGCGACTTCGCCGAGATCGCAGCGCGCACGCCGCACATCGCCGACCTCAAGCCCGGCGGCCGCTTCGTGGCCAAGGATATGGGCGAGGCGGGCGGCATGCCCATGCTGCTCAAGACCCTGCTGGACGGGGGCTATATCCACGGCGACTGCATGACCGTCACCGGCAAGACCATTGCTGAAAATCTGAAAGATGTGGTCTGGCGCGATGACCAGGAAGTGATCCGCCCGGTCTCCAATCCGCTCTCGCCTACCGGCGGCGTGGTCGGTCTTTGGGGCTCGTTGGCCCCCGACGGTGCCATCGTCAAGGTTGCCGGCATGACCAGCCACCGCAGCCATCGCGGCCCCGCCCGCTGCTTTGACGGCGAGCAGGCCTGTTTCGACGCGGTCGAGGCTGGCGAATACAAGGACGGCGACGTCCTGGTCATCCGCTATGAAGGCCCCCGCGGCGGTCCGGGCATGCGCGAAATGCTGTCGACCACAGCGGCGATCTCAGGCCAAGGGCGGGGCGATAAGGTGGCCCTGATCACCGACGGCAGGTTCTCTGGCGGTACCCGCGGCCTCTGCGTCGGCCATATCGGCCCTGAGGCTCAGCTGGGCGGCCCCATCGCCCTGATCCAGGACGGCGACATCATCAGCATCGATTCCGACGCTGGGACCATCGACCTGGAAGTTGATCCCATCGAGCTGGAAAACCGCAAACGCCAATGGGCACCCAAGGTGACCAATTACGGCTCAGGCGCCCTGTGGAAATACGCCCAGTTGGTGGGACCGCCCCATGAAGGCGCCGTGACCCACCCGGGCATGGCTGGCGAAAGCCACGTCTACGCGGACCTCTAACCGATGAAGGCCCTGGGCCTGCTGGGCGGGATGAGCGCGGAAAGTACGACCTACTACTACCAGACGCTCAACCGCCTGGTGCGCGAGCGCCTGGGGCCCATGCATTCGGCGCAAGTGGTGATCTGGTCCATCGACTTCGCCCCCATGGCGGAACTGCAGGCCAAGGACGACTGGGCGGCGGCTGGCGCTGAACTGGTCAAGGTCGCTCAAGCCCTGGAGCGTGCCGGCGCCGAGGCGCTGATGATCGGGGCCAACACCATGCACGTCTGCGCGCCCGAAGTTGAGGCGGCGGTGGGCATTCCCTTGATCCATATCGCCGACGCCACGGGCGAGGCGATCAAGGCCCTGGGCTGCAGCAAGCCCCTGTTGCTGGGCACCCGCTACACTATGGAAATGGGATTCTATACCGACCGACTGGCGGCCATGGGCATTTCGGCCTCGGTGCCTGACGCAGAGGATCGTGCGCGGCTGCACGCCATCATCTATGACGAGCTGGTGCAGGGCGTGGTGACGGCGGCGTCCAAAGCCGAGGTGCTGGCCATGATTGCGCGGGCAGCCGGGGCTGACAGCGTGATCTTCGGCTGTACGGAGATCGGGCTGTTGATTTCGGCGTCGGATTTGGAGTTGCCGGTGGTCGATACGGCGATTGTCCACGCCGAGGCGGGGGTGGCGTTTTCCCTTAGCGACTAGGGGAGGACGAGACATATCTCTTGCGAAGCGTAGCGTTTCGCGCTACAAAACCTCATGATCATGAGCTGGAAATCGCCAGCGGCCCGAGAAGTCTTTGAAGGCCGCGCGCCAAAGGGGTTTCCGGCCGATCTGGCGAAGGTCATGCGGCGCAGGTTGGGCTACCTCCATGCAGCGGCACGGCTAGAGGATTTGCGCTCGCCGCCGGGCAATCGGCTGCATGCCCTGACCGGCGACCGCGCAGGCCAGCATTCGATTAGCGTAAACGACCAGTTTCGCATTTGCTTTGTTTGGACAGATGAGGGACCGGCGGATGTGGAATTCGTCGACTATCACTGATGGGATCAATCCTTTTTGCGGAAGACGTAAGACCGATGGCCAATGCCTATGACTACGCAAACTTTGCCAGTCCGGTGCCCCACCCGGGCGAGTATCTGCGCGAGGACTATTTGCCGGGCTACAAGCTGACGGCAGGCGGCTTGGCGCGGGCCATGGGGCTGCGAGACCGCGCCCGGATCGAACGGTTGGTGCGGGAAAAACAGGCGATCACGGCCGACACGGCGCTGCGTCTGGCGCGGGTCTTCAAAACTACGCCGGAGTTCTGGATCAACCTGCAGGTCGCCCACGACCTCTCCAAGGCCGCGATTTCCGCACGGGATGAACTGGCTGCAATCACGCCGCTTACGGCGGCCTGAACTTGTAAGTTACGGTTCCTATGTGTGAAACTCGACCCAAACAAGGTGGGAGTCACGGTGACAATGTACGAAATTCTTGGTCCTGGGTCGTAAGCGATCCGCAATGGGATCGTGCAGGTGGTTCATACAGAGCCATCGTAACGTCTATCAGGCAGCCCTGTGCGCTCGCCTAAGTCAGAATCTGGAGCCCGTGTTTCTGCACGACGGACAGCAGCTTTAGGGCAGCTCCGCTCGGCTTTTTAGCGCCGGTTTCCCACTTCTCAATCGTGCTTTCACTGGTGTTGAGGTAGCGGGCGAAAACAGGCTGACTGACCTTATTGCTTTCCCGTAGCTGCTTGATCGCCGCTGGCGCGATGGTCGGTGTTGCCGCCAAGCAGGTTTCATCAAAATCGCGCATCGTCGCCTTGTCGATCGCGCCGACTTTGAGCAGGGCCGAGGCGGATGAATGGATGGCCTCGAAGGCATCGCTTTTGAACTTGCGTTTAGCGGTCATGGCAAATCTCCGTAAAAGCTCCATCTTTCAGAAGCTGATCGAGCTTCTGATCGTCCAAACCCTCATAGGCCCTGGCGAGTTTGCGGAAGGCCGCTAGTTCAGTATCGTCGATATTGTGCCGGTCCTTCTTTGCGAAAAGATATTCGTAAACCCAGTGCACACCGCCCTTAGCGAGAATAATGCTTCGGCTCCTGTTCTTATCCAGGCGCTTCTTGAATACTCCCCCGCCGAGGTCGTCGGCTTGACCTTTCCTCACTTCCGCAATGGCCTGGCAAAGTTCGGCATCTTTGATCAAAGCTTTGCGCGCCGCCTTGGCGAACCAGGCGGTTTTGAAGGTGCGCGCGGCATTGAAGGCATCAGTCATCGCAAGAAAAAATAGCACTTAGTGCTATTCAAAGCAAGGTGACAGTCTGAGCTACCGTTAGCGTTGGTTGGGACTTTTCCGTCGAAAGGGGCCGGGGGCTACGGCAAAGCCTGCACCCCAAACGCCGCAGCGTGGCCCATCAGAATTCCAACATAGATCACGATCGCCAAAGCGATCCGCCACCACCCGATTTCACCGACCTTGAGAGGCTGACGGCCCGCCAAGATGGCCGCGAAGGGGACATTGCTGGTCTGGGCGGCGAAGCTGTCCCAGGTGGCGCCGAGGGCGCGCTTGCGCTTGGCGTCAATGCTGAGCGTCCCGAAAATCGCTAGGGCTAGCATCGAGCCGAAGAGGACGATGGAGGCGCGGTCGCCGTTCACCAGCAGGTGGCCGCCCGCCCAGATGGCGACGCCCCAGAGGAAGGGGTGGCGGGTGATGCGCAGCATGCCGCTGACCACGTCGGGCCGGTCCAGGGTACCCTCCTGGCGAACACTGGTGGGGTTTGGGGTTGTGAGGCCCGGCACGATTAGCAGGAAGGCGAGGAGCATCAGGCCAAGCTGGATGTGCCGGGTGGCCGGGGTGATCTCCCAATAGGCTTGGTTCCAGGCTTCATGACGGCCAGCACCATAGGCCATGCCGAGCCAGGTCAGCCCGGCGACCGAAGCCAGGGAGAAGAGGCCCATATAGGGGCCCTGGCCGATCTTATTGGTCAGTGTGTCCCTCAGGGGCGTGCCGGACACCAGAAGGTGCAGCAGAACGAAGAAAATGGCCGCTGCCAACAGATTGACCATGGAACCTCCCAAATCGCGTCGGATAGGAGAGTGGATCTATAAATTTACACTGTCAAGTTATAGATCAAAATCATCGTCGTCGAACAGGGTTGGCTGATCAGACATGGGCGGCGGCGGCGCGGGCGGCCGGACGTAAGGGGCCTTTGGCGAGGCAGGCCGGCGTAGAATCGCTTCGGCCCTGGCCATCCAGCGATTGGCATCCTTGATCGCCCCAGCAGCTGTCGCTTCGCCCCGGCGGCGGGCCTCGTCGCCCAAGACCCAGAGGTCCAGCTCGAAGTCTGGGTGATGGGGGTCATCGAATATAAGGCGTAGGGTGACGCGATTGGCGTTGGGGACGGTCTGATCCAGGGCCTTACGCGGTTCGTTGCGAAAGGCCCGGGCCACCACGATTCCATCGACGGTGACCTCTGCGCCGGCCAATTCTTCGATCTTGTAGACGAGACACCAATCCCCGGCATCCCAGGCGACGGCGCAGGTGTCATTGGCGAAATTGAACCCGGCGGCTCGACCCCGGCCATGGGCAATGATCATGGCGTCAGGCTTACCCCCCAAGACCCGCTGTAAGGCGCGGGCGAGGGTGTGAATTTCCTGCATATACCAAGCGACCAAAGACCCAGCCGCCGTGACCGCGATGGCGGCCAGCACAGCGAGCAGGAAGAGCTTTGGAATCTCCGTCATGGGTGGAGGCTAACCCCTCTAATCCCAGCGAGAAAGCTCAGAGGTTGAGCTCAATCATGAAAGGCACATGATCGGAGGGCTTTTCCCAGCCGCGCACGTGCTTGTGGATGGCACAGCCTGTCAAAAGGTCGGCGGCCTGGGGCGAGAGCAGGGCGTGATCAATTCGGATGCCATTATTCCTCGGCCAGGCTCCGGCCTGATAGTCCCAGAAGGTGTAGCTTTCCGGTGCGCCGTCCACGGCCATGAAGGCTTCGGTCAGGCCAAGCCATTTCAAGGCCTGAAAGGCGGCCCGGCTTTCCGGCTGGGCCAGGGCGTCCTTGGCCCATTGTTCGGGGTGGGAGGCGTCCCGCGCTTCAGGGATGACGTTGTAATCCCCAACCAGGGCCAGGGGCTCTTCCAGGGCGAGCAAGGTCTTGGCGTGGGCATTTAAGCGCGCCATCCAGGCCAGCTTATAGTCGAACTTCTCTGTGCCAATAGGATTGCCGTTGGGCAGATAGATGGAGGCGACGCGTACTGGACGGGGGCCACTGACCACGGCTTCTAGATAGCGGGCTTGTTCATCGCTTTCGTCACCGGGCAGGCCCTTGGTGACGTCTTCGAGAGGGTTTTTTGAGATTATCGCGACCCCGTTATAGGTCTTCTGTCCGTGGACGGCGACATTATAGCCAAGCCGTTCAAAGGCTTCGGCGGGGAACTTCTCATCGACGCATTTGATTTCCTGAAAGCAGGCCACGTCGGGTTGGGCCTCTTCGACCCAGCGGGTGACGGTCTCCAAGCGCGCATTCACGGAATTGACGTTCCAGGTGGCGATTCGCATCTTTTGATCCTTCGGCGTCTTCCTCCGATCTAGCCTGCCCTGAATTCTAGCGCTAGCGCAGGTGACGCATGGTGATCTTGCAAGGGCTTGCTTGGGGCTCTAGGGCTTTGCGTTCGATTTGACCAATCAAGGGGCCTGGGCGTGAAGCATATCCTGGATGAGTTGGAGCGGCGTCGTGAGGAGGCCCGCCAGGGCGGCGGCGAAAAGCGGATCGCCAACCAGCACGCCAAGGGCAAGCTGACGGCGCGGGAGCGTCTGGAACTGCTGCTCGACGATGGTTCCTTCGAAGAGTTCGATATGTTCGTCGAACACCGCGCCACCGACTTCGGCATGGCCGACAACAAGATCGCCGGCGATGGGGTGGTCACGGGATGGGGCACGATCAATGGCCGGGTGGTCTTTGTGTTTTCCAAGGACTTCACCGTGTTCGGCGGGTCGCTGTCCAACGCCCACGCCCGTAAGATCGTCAAGGTGCAGGAACAGGCCCTGAAGATGGGCGCGCCGATCATCGGCTTGTTCGATGCCGGTGGGGCGCGAATCCAAGAGGGGGTCGACGGCCTGGCGGGTTATGCCGACATCTTCCTGCAGAACACCCTGGCCTCCGGGGTCATTCCACAGATCAGCGTGATTATGGGCCCCTGCGCCGGGGGCGACGTCTATTCCCCGGCCATTACCGACTTCATCTTCATGGTGAAGGATACCAGCTACATGTACGTGACCGGCCCCGATGTGGTGAAGACGGTCACCCACGAGGAAGTCACCCACGAAGAGCTCGGCGGCTATCGCATCCACGCCATGAAGTCCGGGGTTGCTGACGGTGCCTTCGAGAACGATCTGGAGGCCCTAACCCAGGTTCGCCGCCTGATCGACTTCCTACCCGCCTCCAACCGGGAAAAGCCGCCGGTCCGTGAGAGCTTTGACAATCCCGATCGGGAAGAGCCCAGCCTCGACACCCTGATCCCGTCAAACCCGAACAAGCCTTACGACATGAAGGAACTGATCCTGAAGGTCGTGGACGAGGCCGACTTCTTCGAAATTTCCCCCGACTTCGCCAAAAACATCATCTGTGGTTTCAGCCGCATGGACGGTGCCACCATCGGCATTGTTGCCAACCAGCCCCAGGTGCTGGCGGGGGTTCTGGACATCGACTCTAGCCGCAAGGCCGCCCGTTTCGTACGGTTCTGCGATGCCTTTGATATCCCCCTGGTGACCCTTGTGGACGTGCCGGGCTTCATGCCGGGCACCAAGCAGGAGCAGGGGGGCCTGATCCGCCACGGTGCCAAGCTGCTGTTTGCCTATGCCGAGGCTACCGTGCCCAAGGTGACCCTGATCACCCGTAAGGCCTATGGCGGCGCCTATGACGTCATGAGCTCCAAGCACCTGCGCGGCGACATCAACTATGCTTGGCCGACCGCTGAGATCGCGGTCATGGGCGCCAAGGGGGCTGTGGAGATTATCTTCCGCTCAGAGATCGGCGATCCCGACGCTATCGCCGCCCGCACGGCGGAGTATCAAGACCGCTTCGCCAATCCCTTCGTCGCCGCCTCTCGGGGCTATATCGACGACGTGGTCAGCCCGCGCATGACCCGCAAGCGGATTTCCAGGGCGCTCAAGAACCTCAAGGGCAAGGTTCTGACCAATCCCTGGAAGAAGCACGACAACATCCCGCTCTAGGCCGTGGAGCCCTAAGGCCTAACACCCTTGCCGTCGGCCTTGTAGACCACGCCGCCCTTCATCACGAAGGCGACCCGCTCAAGCTCGGTCACATCGGCCAGGGGATCTCCCGACACGGCGATGATGTCGGCATAGCGGCCAGCCTGGACCGAGCCGATGTCAGCTGCCTTGCCCAGGAGGTCAGAACCGCCAGCCGTCGCCGAGAGGATGGCGTCCATGGGGGTCAGGCCCGCCTTGACCATCAGGGCGAATTCCTTGCCGTTGTCGCCGTGGGGGGCCAGGCCTTCGTCGGTGCCGAAGGCGATCTTGACGCCGGCCTTGAAGGCGTCGCCTAGATTTTTGATCAACACAGGGCCAACCTTCAAAGCCTTGGCGGCGGAGGAGGGGTTCAGCTGTTCAGGATGGGCCCGGGCGATCTTCATGGCCGTGTCGCCCACCAGCAGGGTGGGGACCAGATAGGTCCCATGGGCCTTCATCAGCTTGTAGGATTCGGCGTCGGCGAAGGAACCATGCTCGATGGAGTCGACGCCAAGGGTCACGGCCTTATTGATGGCCTCCGTCCCGTGAGCGTGGGCGGCAACCTTCATGCCCAGGCTATGGGCGGTGTCGACCACGGCCTTGATCTCATCGTCGGCCATGAGCTGTTCATTGGGATTATCGCCAATGCTGAGCACCCCGCCGCTGGGCATGATCTTGATCAGGTCGACCCCTTGGCGATGCATGGTGCGCACGATCCGGCGCGCGGCCTCAGGGCTGTCCAACAGGGAGTCTGCCCAGCCTGGGTGGGTCAGTTCAGAGTCGAGACCATTGGCCGGATCGCCATGGCCGCCAGTGGGGCCTAGGGGCGCGCCCGCCACATAGAGCCTGGGACCTGGAATGATGCCCCGGGCTATGGCGCGCTTTTCTGCTACCACCAGATCGGTATTGCCGCCCACGTCGCGGACGGTCGTAAAGCCCGCCTGCAGGGTGCGCCATGCCGCGCCGACTGAGACGAAGCTATCATCAAAGGCCGAGCGGGTGACGGCTTCTACCACCGGGTTACCGCCGTCGAACTGGCTCGTGATGTGGTCGTGTGCGTCGATCAGGCCTGGCAAGACCGTGCCCTTGGTTAGGTCGATGACGTCTGCACCGGCGGGTGTGACATATCCAGGCTCGACGCTGGTAATCCGATCGTCGTGGATCAGGATGGAGACTTCCGACCGTGGGGTCTTGCTCAGGCCGTCTATCAAGCGACCGGCGTGGATCACCACATCCTTGGCCAAGGCCGGACCGCTAAGCGCGACGCAAGTAGAAACGAGGAGGCCAGCGAGGCGGCGGGTTTTGAGCTTGGGCATTGGCGATCCGTGGGGCTGAATTAGTCCCCTGGATTGGACCTAATCCCCCACCGCCGTCAAATCATCCCTTGTCGATGGCCGCCATGGCCAAGGCATCGCCGCGGTCTAAGGGGTCGCGCAGGGACTCTTCGGCCTGAACAAATTCCAGGGAGACCGAGTTGATGCAATAGCGCAGCCCGGTCGGCGGTGGGCCGTCGGGGAAGACGTGGCCCTGATGGCTGTCGCAACGGGCGCAGCGGGTTTCGACACGGAGCATGCCATAGCTTGTGTCGCGCACACCCAGGACATGGCTCTGTTCAAACGGCGTGTGGAAGCTGGGCCAGCCCGTACCGCTTTCAAACTTGGTCTTGGCCTTGAAGAGCGGCAGGCCGCAGAGGCGGCAGCAGTAGTCGCCGTCCTCCTTGTTGTCCAAAAGACCACCACAGAATGGCGCTTCGGTTCCATGATGCAGCAGAACATCGGCTTCTTCGCGGCTCAGACCGCTTTCCAAGCGCTTGCGTTCCGTTGCGTCGGGGGGTGTCAAATCAAATCTCGAGGGGGAGGCGGCTGGCTTGTCCATGTGGTCCACTCTAAAGTCTTTGTCTGGTCTACGAAAGCGCCCGTCTTAGGGTTACACCGTCGCATCGACATAACAGTTCCAAGTCGAGGTCCATGTTTACGAAAATCCTGATCGCCAATCGCGGCGAAATCGCAGTCCGGATCATCAAGACCTGTCGTCGGATGGGGATCGCAACTGTTGTGGTTTATTCCGAGGCTGACGCCGACTCCATGGCCGTGGAAATGGCTGACGAGACGGTGTTCATCGGGCCAGCACCTGCGGCGCAGAGTTATCTGGTGGCTGACAAGATCGTGGCAGCCTGTCGGCAAACCGGTGCCCAAGCTGTGCACCCCGGCTTTGGCTTCCTCTCGGAAAACGCCGGCTTCGCAAAGCGATTGGCGGAAGAGGGAATCGTCTTCATCGGTCCTAATCCCCACGCCATCGAGGCCATGGGCGATAAGATCGAGAGCAAGAAGTTTGCAGCTCGGGCCAATGTCTCCGTCGTCCCCGGCCATGTGGGTGAAATTGATGACACGGCCCACGCCATCAAGATCAGTGAGGACATCGGCTATCCGGTGATGATCAAGGCCTCTGCCGGCGGCGGCGGCAAGGGTATCCGTGTCGCCTGGAACCGTCAGGACGTGGAAGAGGGCTTCCCCGCCGTTCGGGCTGAAGCCAAGGCGAGCTTCGGCGACGACCGAATCTTCATCGAGAAATTCATCGAGAGCCCCCGGCATATCGAAATCCAGGTGCTCGGCGACAAGCATGGCCATGTGGTCCATCTGTTTGAGCGGGAGTGCTCAATCCAGCGCCGCAATCAAAAGGTCATCGAAGAAGCACCTTCGCCACTTCTGGATGAAGCGACCCGCGCCGCCATGGGCACCCAAGCCGTAGCCCTGGCTAAGGCCGTGAACTATGACAGCGCCGGAACGGTGGAGTTCGTGGCCGGCCAGGATAAGTCGTTCTTCTTCCTGGAAATGAACACCCGCTTGCAGGTGGAGCATCCGGTCACGGAACTGATCACCGGCGTGGACCTTGTGGAACAGATGATCCGCTCAGCCTATGGCGAGCCCCTAGCTTTTGAGCAGAAGGACCTTGCCATCAACGGCTGGGCCATTGAGAGCCGGATCTATGCCGAGGACCCCTATCGGGGCTTCCTGCCGTCCATCGGTCGCCTTGTGCGCTATGCGCCACCGCAGGAGGGGACCCTCAGTGATGGCACCATTGTCCGCAATGATGCCGGGGTCCGCGAGGGCGACGAAATCTCCATGTTCTATGATCCGATGATCTCCAAGCTGTCCACCTGGGCACCGACGCGGCTGGCAGCGATAGATGTCATGGGCCGCGCCCTGGAAGACTTCCACATTGAAGGCCTGGGCCAGAACATCCCTTTCCTGGCCGCGGTTATGGATCAGGATCGGTTCCGGTCGGGCAAGCTTTCGACCAACTATATCAAGGATGAATTCCCCGAGGGCTTTAACGGCACGTCGCCAACCGATTTCCAGCGGGACCTGGTGGCCTCCGTCGCCTGCGCCATGCAGCAGATCCAGACCAAGCGGACCTCGCCTAATCTCGTCCGCGACGAATGGGTTGTGATCACTGGGTCACAAACCCGCCACGTAAAGCTCGCCAATGGCGGCGGTGAGTACAAGATGACAATGGTTGAGGACGACCGCACGGTGGTGCTCAGCGACATTGGCTGGCGGCCTGGGGATCCAAGCTTCCGCGCCAGGCTGGATGGGGTCGCGTTTACCTGTGCCGTAAGGCCCGCCCCAGAGGGCTATTTTATCCGACACCGGGCCGCGAGCCTGCGGGTTCTGGTCCTATCGCCACGGTCGGCGGAACTGCATGCTAAGCTGCCGCCGAAGAAGGCTGCTGACACGTCGAAGATGATCCTGTCGCCCATGCCGGGCTTGGTGGTCAGCCTTGACGTCGTCGCGGGCCAGACGGTGCGGTCTGGGGAGGCTGTGGCCGTAATCGAGGCCATGAAGATGCAAAACATCATCCGAGCCGAGCGCGATGGCGTGGTGAAGTCCGTCGGCGCTGCGGCAGGGGACTCGGTGGCGGCGGATGAGGTCTTGCTGGAGCTGGTCTAGGGTGCGGGGCAAGCGGGGGGCGCTACCGTCTGGCAGGGTCCGAAGACCTCCAAAAAGGCCGCCTTCAGCGCGGCGTCCGCCTCATCCATTGTGACAGGCAGGCCAAGGTCTATCAGGCTGGTCACCCCGTGCTCGGTTTGGCCGCAGGGGACGATGCCTGAGAAGTGACCTAGGTCGGGCTCTACGTTCAATGAGATCCCGTGGAAGGACACCCATTTGCGGAGCTTGACACCAATGGCAGCGATCTTGTCTTCGCGAGGTGGCAGGCCCGGCGTCTTACGCTCAACCCAGACCCCGACACGGCCGTTGCGAATCTGACCTTCTACGTTGAACCGAAGGAGAGCGGCGATGACCCAGGTTTCCAGGGCGGCTACAAACCTTCTAACGTCACGCTCCCGGGCTGTCAGATCGAGCATGACATAGGCCACCCTCTGCCCCGGGCCGTGATAGGTGAATTGACCGCCGCGCCCGGACTGAAAAACCGGAAAGCGCTCTGGCTCCAATAGGTCGCTTGGTTTGGCTGAGACGCCCGCTGTGTAAAGGGCAGGGTGCTCCAAAAGCCAAACGAGTTCCGGGGCCTTGCCTTCGGCGATGGCAAGTGCGCGCGATTCCATCGCCGAAACGGCTTGGTCGTATCCCACGGGTGCATGTGAGATCGCCCAATCCACAGGTATGCCATCTTTTCTGCCGAAAATTGGCGAGGACGGTGCGGAGCTTAACGACCGGTTCAGCATAACGCCCACATGATGGCGAGGATTGGAACAAGTCGCCATGGGCAGCTTGTTTTCGTTCGGGAATTCAAAGGTCCAGTATCTTGACTCAAGTCAACTCCGTTAATGTCGAAATTTCAGTGGTTCTCGGGCGTTCGGTCCTGCCCATGGCCCAGCTGCTGAAAATGGGTCGGGGCGCGGTGATTCCTTTGGACGCCACGGCCAATGACGAAGTCTGGATCTTGGCCAACAATTACCCTGTGGCCCGGGGGGAAATCCAAATTAATGACGAGCGAATTTCGATAGCCGTCACCGGCCCTGCCGATGTCTATGACTTTTTGGCGGGCGGAAACTCGTAGCGCGCTTTCCCTTTGGATCGAATTATCTAAACGGATCAAAAAGTCACAAATTCAACCGCTTAGAGTGCATATCGGGGCAATAGCCGATTTCGATTTATCCCCACGCGCTCTAAACGCTTCACAAACCCGTCGGGCTTTGCTACGCCCCGCGGCTCACCACGCGCGGTCGTGGCGGAATTGGTAGACGCGCAGCGTTGAGGTCGCTGTGGGGCAACCCGTGGAAGTTCGAGTCTTCTCGACCGCACCAGTGATACAGAGTCTAAGCCAAGGCTGACGAAACGACGAGTCGACGCATCTAGAAGGGGGAGGTCCGCATGAGCCGCGACGCCGATCACCTTGAGGATGCTCGCCCTATCGCTGATCTGACAACGACCTCTGAGGTCGCCGAAGATTTGGAGGATATGGCGCTTGGTGAAGACTATGCCCTAAATCCCGACTTCGTTGCGATGGTGGTGGACGCAGCCGATCGCGGCGACGCGGAGCGGCTGCGCGAGCTCTTGGCCGCCCTGCATCCGGCCGACGTGGCCGATCTGATGGGCTTCCTCTCCCAGGGCGACCGGGAGGAGGTCCTGGCCCACCTCGATCCAGAGGCTCTGGCGGAGATCCTTTCAGAACTCGACACTGAGATTCGCGAAGAGATCCTTGAACAACTCCCATCCTCCACCCTGGCCAAGGCCCTGGGCGAGATGGACTCTGACGACGCGGTCGACGTGGTCGAGGACCTGGAAGACGACAAGCGCGCCCAGGTGCTTGCAGCCATGCCGGAAGGCGATCGGACCGCAATTGAGTCTTCGCTATCCTATGAAGAAGAAACCGCTGGCCGCCTCATGCAGCGGGAAGTGGTTTGGGCACCGCAATTCTGGTCTGTGGGACAGACCATAGATCACTTCCGGAAGGAGGCCGAGCGCCTTCCGGAGTTGTTCTTTGACATCTATGTCGTCGATCCGTCCCATAAGCCGGTGGGTGGGATTCCGGTCAGTCATCTGCTGATGACGCCTCGGGATACGCCGCTGGCGCAGATTATGGGCCAGATCACCGAAATCCCCGTGGATATGGACCAGGAAGAGGTGGCCTATATCTTCAATAAGTATCACCTGATCTCGGCACCGGTCATTGAACCGGGCGGCCGCCTGGTGGGTCAGATTACCGTCGATGACATCGTCGGGGTTATCCAAGAGGAAAGCGAAGAGGATATTCTGGCCCTGGCCGGTGTGTCGGACGCTGGCCGTGACGCCGACATTGCCGGCATCGTGCGGGCGCGCTTGCCGTGGCTGTTGATAAACCTCGTTACTGAGGTGGTTGCCGCCTCCGTCGTGGGCGTGTTCCAGGACACTATTGCCAAGGTTATTGCCCTGGCCGTGCTCATGCCCATTGTCTCGTCCCTGGGCGGAAATGCCGGAACCCAAGCTCTGACAGTTGCCGTGCGCGCCCTGGCTAGCCGGGAACTCAATGCGGCCAATGCCCTGCGGGTCATTAATCGCGAGCTGATTGTCGGCCTGCTCAATGGCCTTGCCCTGGCATTGGTGATGGGGCTAGCCGTCTTTGGCTTCTATCATGATCAGAAGCTTGCCCTTGTTATGTCCCTGGCCATCATAGCCAACTTGTTTGTGGCCGCGTTTGCTGGGATCCTGGCCCCCATTGTTTTAGAACGCCTGGGCCGTGATCCCGCCGTTTCATCCTCGGTGGTCGTGACCTTTGCAACGGACTTCATGGGCTTCCTGGCCCTGCTTGGGATTGCCCGCCTCATCTATCACTAGACCGGCCCCGTTCTTGCGGCAGGCCCTGCGGACGCCTAGGCGTTTGTGTCAATTTGGGTCAATGGGCGATGAAACCGCGATATCAGGTCTCCAAAGCCGCCATAGAAATCATCAAGAGTTTTGAGGGGTTTCTTGAGGGGGCTACGCAACTCGCCGATGGGCGATGGACGATTGGGTATGGCCACACGCGGAGCACACTTCCAGGCGCGGTCGTGTCCCAGACTGACGCAGAAGCCCTGCTGATTTATGACCTGATCTCGGTAGCTGACGCCGTCAACACCCTGACCTTTACCCCCCTGTCCCAGAACCAATTCGATGCCCTGTGCGCCTTTGTCTATAATATTGGGACCGAGGCCTTTCAGGGGTCAGACGTCCTTCGATACATCAATGAAGGTCGCTTGCTGGAAGCGGCCTTTGCCATGGAATTTTGGCGACGTGCGGAGTTTCACGGGACCTCACAGGTCGTAGACGCCATTGTCCGTCGGCGCGCGGCGGAAAAGACTCTATTCCTCACGCCAGAGCAGGGCTGGGTGCCGGTCCCTTCGGCCACGATGCGGCCAACCCGTGACGATGAGACTTTAGGGCCTGCGCTCAATGAGCCGGTGATCGAGCCAGCCGTCCCATCGGAGATTCCGGAGGTCTATGTCGAGCCGATTGAGGTTGCGCTTGAAGCCGTCGAGACAGCGCCTGAATCGCCAGAGCTATCAACGCCGCCTGCGTCCGACGCAGAGGTCCCGCACGATGATCTGTCCGTCAGTCCGGCCTTACCCCTCGTGTCGGCTTCGGCTTGGCCCCTGAGCTTTGACCCTGGCGATCGCGAGTTAAGAGCCGAAATCCATCAAGATGCCCCTGAGTTCCCACCCGTGGAGCCTGACGTGGTTCCCATTCGGGAACGTTTCGGTTTGCGGCCTGAGCCGCTACCGGAGTTACTCGCGGAGCCCTCACCGGCCCAAGGCTGGAGGATTGTTGATCGTCCTCGGGTTAAGATGATGCCGATCCTCATGATCGCTGCACCGGCTTTGGCGCTTGCCGTTGGTGGTGTGTTTTGGTCAGGCCATGTGACCGAGGGCGATGGCTTGTTTCATCCGTTCCTGATTGGGGCGGTGGTCTGTCTGGTTGGGCTCGCTGGCCTCAGCTATGCCGCCTACACCTTCCTGCTTCAGTTGGGATATATTGAACCCTCCTATGACCTGGGAGATAGCGAAGGCTAGGGCAAACTTTTGAGGCTGGTAGGTGCGCCGCCGCCTCGCATGGTCCGTCGGGGCATGATAGTTTGGCCGCATGATCTCGAACCATAATCCCTCCATGGATTTCGCCCTCGGCGAGACCGCCGACGCCATTCGCAATACAACCGCGCGCTTCGCCGCCGATCGAATTGCCCCCCTTGCGGCTGAGATTGATCAGACCAACGCTTTCCCGCGGCAGCTTTGGCCTGAAATGGGGGCCTTGGGCCTACATGGTATTACGGTTGAGGAAGAGTTCGGCGGACTTGGACTTGGCTATCTGGAGCATGTGGTGGCGATGGAAGAGGTGTCCCGCGCCTCTGCATCGGTCGGCCTCAGCTATGGCGCGCACTCCAATCTATGCGTGAACCAGATCCGACGCTGGGGATCGGAAGAGCAGAAGCGGCGTTATCTGCCCGGCCTGATTTCTGGCGCGCATGTGGGATCCCTGGCTATGAGCGAGGCCGGGTCTGGTTCAGATGTGGTCTCCATGCAGCTCAAGGCTGAACGCCGGGGCGATCGCTTTGTCCTCAACGGGACCAAGTTCTGGATTACCAACGCCCCCCACGCTGATGTGCTCGTGGTCTACGCCAAGACGACGCCCGAGGAGTCCAGCAAGGGCATTACCGCCTTCCTGGTGGAGAAGGGCTTTAAGGGATTTTCGGTCAGTCCCAAGTTGGACAAGATGGGGATGCGTGGGTCTGACACCGCTGAACTGGTCTTTGAAGACTGCGAAATTCCAGAAGAAAACATTATGGGTCCGCTCAATGGCGGAGTGGGGGTGTTGATGAGCGGCCTCGATTACGAGCGCGCCGTCCTCTCAGCGGGTCCCCTCGGTATTATGCAGGCCTGCCTCGATGTGGTCTTGCCCTATGTGCGGGACCGCAAGCAGTTTGGTAAGCCCATCGGCTCCTTCCAGCTGATGCAGGGCAAGGTCGCCGACATGTATGTCGCGCTGAATTCGGCTCGCGCCTATGTTTACGCGGTCGCCCGGGCCTGCGACGCCGGCATGACCACACGGTTTGACGCGGCTGGGGCGATCCTCATGGCGTCAGAGAATGCGGTGAAGGTTGCTGCCGAAGCGATCCAGGCCCTCGGCGGCGCCGGCTATACGAAAGACTATCCGGTGGAACGGCTCCTGCGCGACGCCAAGCTTTATGACATTGGGGCGGGGACCAATGAAATCCGCCGCTACCTGATAGGGCGAGAGCTGATCGGGGCGTAAGGCTTGGGGCGGGTTACGCCGGTTGGTCACTTCCTGGAAATGCGAAAGGCCGCCCTGTCGCCAGGACGGCCTTTCCATAGTCGGACCGCAGAGCGGCGCGCGACCCCTCGCCAATCAATGGCTTAGGCGCGGACCTCATAAGCGGAGGTCCAGGTCACGATTGCAGCCATGCGGCTTTCACTATGAGACATTGGATCACCTCCTTTCAGTTGTTGAACAAGACATTGATATGGGCACGGATTCGCGTTCCCGCAAATAGGTGATCTAAGGTTAGACGTCGGCGCGCTGGCTTGGCCTGCGGCGCAGGTCGATGACCGCCTTGGTGAGCTTGGACAGGGCGTCCTTCATGGTCTGGTATCCGGCGCTGACCGCGGGCTCGTAGGCCGTCCAATCGCGGATTTCGACACCGGCGACTTCCGGCAAAATCAAAAGATCAGTCGCCTCCCGGGAGGCGATCAGGTCGCGTCCAGACGATACGGTCGCCGCGCGCATAAGCAGAGAGACAATGGGCGGGCCCTTGCGCCACTGGCCCGACAAAATCCACCGCCAAATCGAGGCCGGTCGCGCGACATCATCTGCTGTGATGGAGCGACCGCGGGTGACATCGACGCCGACAATGGGGCCCAAATGGGTGACGCGCATAATGTCGGCGGGAAAATTCTTGAGAACGGCCCCATCGACCAGAACATTGTTGTTCAAGGTTGCTGGGGGCAAAATACCGGGCAGGGCGATTGTTGCGCGCAGGGCGTCGCGCAGTGTCCCCCGGCGATGGACATGATAGGCCCCTGTGGTCAGGTTTGAAGAGACACAAAAGAAGGGCAACCACAGGTCAGCGATCTGAACATCCCCAAAGTGCTCCTGTAACCGCACATGCACCTTTTCGCCGAGGGTCATGGCGAGAATGGGAAAGGCGATGTCGTCCAAGGGGCTAGAGTCGACGAAGGCGGCCTTGATCCGCTCGTCCATCTCTTCGGTGTCCCAGCCCATGGCGACGCCTGCGGCGATCACACCGCCCATGGAGGCCCCACAAACGAAATCGATAGGGGCACCCTGTTCCCGCAAGGCACGAATGGCACCGATATGGGCATAGGCCCTGGCGCCCCCTCCGGAGAGGACCAGGCCAACCGACTGGCCGGTCAGGACCCTTGCAATACGGGCAAAGTCCTCGCCTTTTTCTCTGCGCAGGTGAAATAGCCGCGCTGGCATGGTGGCGTCCATCCAGGCCTCAGAGCCCTTTGGCCACTTAACCCCCGGCTTCTGAACTAGAATGAGGTCAACAAGGTTTTGCGCCTGGAGGGGATCGCCCACGCGCATGCGCCCATCCATCGGTGGGGAGGTGTCACCTCGGCCCACGCGGAACAGGCGGTCCACCTGACGCCCGACCACTTGGCGCCAGTTCAAATTGTCGGCCTCTGCCGCATAGAGCACGAAGTCGTAGTCATGCTCGACATTAGAGAACCATTCCGTGGGTGCATGCTGAGCCTCTGCGCCAATGACGGTGACCGTATAGCCGAGCTTGCCAATCTCCTGGGCGATGTGGTCCACAATGGGGCGGAGGGTTATCGGTTCACCGACCGTCACAAACCCATAGACCGATGGCACCCCAGCTGTGCTCTTGGTCGCAGCTTGGCGACTTCTCATGATCATCAGCCGGGCCAATTCCGTCATGACGGCAGGGCTGGCGTCGCAGGCCTCGAAGAAGACGTCCCTTGGCAGGGCGAAGATCTCTGAATCTCTCAGGGCAACGACGTTTCCACTGTGAGGTATGCCTGCAATCAGACTCATCTCACCGGCTGGTTCTCCCGGGCGTATGACCCCCAGGAATTGCGGTTCCATCCCTTCCTCTTGGCGAAAGGCCCCAAGCCTGCCAGCCCGCAGGAGGTAGAGTTGATCGGAAGGATCGCCGCTTTGGAATAGGGTGGCACCCCCCGGAAGCGAGAACCAGGTTGCCTCACCCATGGCTCGCTCATCCTCGAACAAGCGAGCAAGGGCCGAATTTGTCGGAACATCAGGTAGAGTGACCACGAAGCGGGATGCTAGCTTGCGTCGCCGTGCGGCGCTATGCCTTGCATATGCCCGTTTTGAAAACCGCCCTCGATACCTCAAGCCCTGTCTTCAAGGCCAATGAGCAGCTCAACCGAAGTCTCGTCAAAACCTTGCACGAGCGGACCGCCTTGGCGGCGCTAGGAGGACCTGAGGAGAGCCGTAAACGTCATGTGGCGCGCAAAAAGCTCCTGCCGAGAGATCGGGTCATGCGCCTGCTCGATGCCGGTTCGCCCTTTTTGGAAATTGCGGCCCTGGCGGGTTTTGAGCTCTATGACAACGAAGCGCCGGGCTCAGGCTTGATCACCGGTATCGGCCGGGTCAGTGGGCGAGAGGTCATGATCCTGGCCAATGATGCCACGGTGAAGGGCGGTGCTTACTTTCCTATGACGGTGAAGAAGCATTTGCGCGCCCAGGAAGTCGCGCTTCAGAACCGACTACCGTGCATCTATCTGGTGGATTCCGGTGGCGCTAATTTGCCACATCAGGCTGAGGTCTTTCCCGACCGGGATCACTTTGGCCGCATCTTTTTTAATCAAGCACAGATGAGTGCCCAGGGCATTGCCCAGATCGCCTGTGTCATGGGGTCCTGCACCGCAGGCGGTGCCTATGTCCCAGCAATGAGTGATGAGACCGTGATCGTGCGCGGCGCTGGTGAAGAAAGTCAGGGCACAATTTTCCTGGGCGGCCCACCTCTAGTGAAGGCTGCTACTGGCGAGGTGATTTCGGCCACGGAGTTGGGCGGTGCGGATACCCACGGTCGACGCTCTGGGGTGGTGGATCATGTGGCCGCTGACGACGATCACGCCCTGCAGATTGTCAGAGACATTGTTGCAAATCTGAACACGCATAAGCCTGACACTGTGGTTCTGAGCGAGCCCCGGGACCCACTTTACGCCCCTGAAAGCCTTTATGGGGTCGTTCCCTCCGATGTGCGGGCACCCTATGACGTGCGTGAAGTCATTGCCCGCATTGTGGATGGCTCGGAGTTTGATGAGTTCAAGGCGCTCTATGGCACGACCCTGGTCACTGGGTTTGCCAGGATCTGGGGACAGCCCGTGGCCATACTGGCCAATAATGGCGTTCTATTTTCCGAAAGCGCCCTCAAGGGTGCCCACTTTATTGAACTGGCCTGCAAGCGCGGCATACCGCTTGTGTTCCTGCAGAACATTTCCGGCTTCATGGTCGGTGGCAAGTATGAGGCCGGGGGTATTGCCAAGGATGGGGCAAAGCTCGTGACGGCCGTGGCTTGTGCTGAGGTGCCGAAGTTCACAGTGCTAATCGGCGGGTCTTTCGGCGCCGGCAATTATGGCATGTGCGGTCGGGCTTATTCGCCTCGATTCCTGTGGAGTTGGCCCAATAGCCGGATCAGCGTCATGGGCGGCGAGCAAGCAGCTAGCGTTCTAGCTGCAATCCGCCGGGACGGACTCGAAGCGAAAGGCGGCCAGTGGTCACAGGGGGACGAGGAGGCTTTCAAGTCGCCGATCCGTGAGCGTTATGAAGCTGAAGGTGATCCCTATTTCGCCACAGCTCGGCTTTGGGATGACGGAATTATTGACCCGGCCCAGACCCGGGACGTGCTTGGCCTGTCGATTTCTGCGGCCTTGAATGCGCCCATTGGCGAGACCAAGTTTGGCATATTCCGAATGTGACCCTGTTGTCTGCGAATTTGCGCAAGGACAAGAGTTGCAGCGTCTCGACGTGATAGGCTGAAAGCTGGCTCGAAAAATTCGAAGGATGATCCTATGACCAAACCCATTGCCGATCCCATGGTCGAGGGCATGGATAGCAATGACTCCTCAGGACTGGTTGGGATTGAAGCCACCCCGGCCGGGGCTGTTACCGTAACGCTGCGCAGGCCAGAGGCCCGCAATGCCTTCAACGCCGAACTCATTGAAGCCTTGCACGAAGCCTTTACGACCCTTCAGGGGGCGGAAGGGGTGCGCGTGGTATTCCTGCGGGGGGAGGGGGGCACCTTTAGCGCAGGTGCTGATCTGGCGTGGATGAAGGAGGCGGCTCAAAGGACCGAGGCCGATAACCACGACGATGCCTTGCGCATGGCTCTAATGCTGAAGGCGCTATGGGATATTCCGGCCCTGACCGTGGCTCTTGTTGAGGGCGGTGCCTTTGGCGGTGGCGCGGGCTTGGCGGCGGCCTGTGACATGGCTGTGTCGACGACCGGGGCCAAGTTTAGCTTTTCAGAAGTTCGGCTTGGCCTGATTGCTGCGACCATCAGCCCCTATGTGGTCGATGCGATTGGACCGCGGGCGGCTCGGGGTCTGTTCGCTACGGGTCGAGTTTTTGACGCCGCCTATGCTGAAAAAATTGGGCTGGTCACGGAGTGCGTGGCCGATTCTCATGGGCTAATCGCGGCTAGGGACCGGATTTCTAATGAGATGCAATTGGCAGCGCCGGGTGCTGTCGGCGACTCCAAAGCCCTGGTTCGCGACGTCGCGCACAAGGTTATTGATCGAGGTCTGCTGGAAGAGACAGCGCGTAGGATTGCTCGAACCCGAGTGAGTGAAGAAGGCCAGGAGGGGGTTTTGGCCTTCCTTGAAAAGCGCAAGCCGGTCTGGGCCCAGAGCTGACGCCGATTTGGGGTGAATTTCCCCTCGCGTCACAGCTATGCTGCGACCTTGATCAGTCATGGGGGGCAAAGGCGTGGAGTCGGATATTCAAGATCTTGCGACGGTAGATCTTGTTGCAGGAGAGGTCGCCCGTGCCTCGCGGCATAGTCCTCCCCCCGGCACGCCCTGCGCCAATTGTCAGACGCCGATCCAGGGGGCCTGGTGCCACGCCTGCGGTCAGAAGGCAGAGGCCTTTCATCGCTCCATTCTGCATTTGATCGGCGAGGCCTTCGAAGGACTGACCCATATGGATGGGCGGGTTTGGACCACCTTGCGCCGCCTTGTTTTGCAGCCGGGGCGGCTTACGCGGGACTATCTTGCTGGGCGGCGAGTGTCGCAGGTTCCACCCTTCAGACTTTACCTTGTCGTTCTGCTTCTGCTGTTCATGTCGGGGTCCGTGATGGGTTTGGTGAAGCCCAATGATGGCTATCACCTGATAAATTCGACTAAACCCGGAGAGGTGCATTTCGACACCAAGCTCGACAAGGGTAAGGCTGATTCCCCCGTTGGACTTTGGTTTGAAAAACGGATCGTCGCAGCAGCGGAAGATCCTGAAAAGCTCATCACGGCCATGGAACACTGGAGCCATCAGTTCGCGATTTTGTTTGTCTTGGTGGCGGCTCCCTTACTGACTCTCGCCTACCTGTTTCAGCGTCAGTTCTACGTTTTTGACCACCTCATTTTTTCGATGCATTCCCTGGCGTTCCAAGGCCTGCTGATGTCTGTGGTCTTGGTGGTCGGCGGCTGGATCGAAGCCGCGCCGATCCTGCTTGCGCTTGCCCCTGTCCATTTGTTTTTCCATATGCGCGGCGTCTATCAATCCAGCGTTTTGGGCACCTTGGCCCGCATGGCCTTTTTGTTTGTCGGTTCCTGCTTCGGTTTTGCTATCCTGATGACGGCCTTGGTCATTGTTGGTCTGGCCCAGGTGCACTGATCAGATGTTCAAGACCGTTCTCGTTGCAAATCGCGGTGAAATTGCCCGCCGGATTTTCCGCACGGCGCGTCGTATGGGTATTGCCACAGTCGCAGTCTATTCTGACGCCGATGCAGAAAGCGCCCATGTTCGCGAGGCTGACCAAGCCCTTTGGATTGGGTCGGCGCCGGCACCAGACAGCTATCTTCGCGCCGATGCCATCCTCGCGGCGGCGCGAGAGTCCGGTGCAGAAGCTATTCACCCGGGTTATGGATTTCTCTCTGAGAACGCCGAATTCGCAGACGCAGTTCAAGCTGCAGGTCTGATCTGGATCGGCCCACCGGCAAAAGCTATTCGCGCCATGGGTCTCAAGGATGCTGCCAAGGCGCTAATGATTGAAGCTGGCGTGCCTGTGACTCCTGGCTATCTCGGCCACGACCAAGACCCTCTGCGTTTGCAGACTGAGGCAGACAAGATCGGCTACCCCGTTCTGATTAAGGCGGTTGCCGGCGGTGGTGGCAGGGGCATGCGCAGGGTTGAGGCGACAGAAGCCTTCCCAACAGCCTTAGCGGCCTGTCGGCGAGAGGCTGCAGCGGCCTTTGGCGATGATCGCGTCTTGCTTGAAAAATATGTGTCCAGACCCCGGCATATTGAAGTTCAGGTGTTTGGCGACCAGCAAGGACGCGTCGTCCATCTGTTCGAGCGCGACTGTTCTTTGCAGCGGCGACACCAAAAGGTCATTGAAGAAGCACCCGCTCCAGGTCTGAGCGAGGCCGCCCGCGAGGTAATCACCTCTGCCGCCGTGAAGGCGGCTCAGGCTGTGGGCTATGTCGGGGCGGGTACGATTGAGTTCATCGCCGACGCCAGTGACGGCCTTCGTGCTGATCGGATCTGGTTCATGGAAATGAATACCCGCTTGCAAGTCGAGCACCCGGTCACCGAGGCCGTCACGGGGGTTGATCTTGTGGAGTGGCAGTTCCGGGTGGCGGTCGGCGAAGCCTTGCCCCTTACCCAGGACGAGATTCAACTCTCTGGCCACGCCATAGAGGCCCGACTGTATGCTGAAACCCCAGAAAGTGGGTTTTTGCCGTCGACCGGGCCCTTAGATCACTTCCGTCTGCCAGATGGCCTCCGCATCGACAGTGCGGTCGAAGAGGGCGATGAGGTCTCGCCGTTCTATGACCCCATGATCGCAAAGCTGATCGCTCACGCGCCGACCCGGGAAGGCGCCTCGGACCAATTGGCGGAGGCCTGCGCCTCGGTTGAAGTGTGGCCCGTGAAGACCAATGCCGGGTTCTTAGCGCGGTGTCTTGATCATTCCGACTTCATTGCTGGGGAGGTCGACACGGGTTTTATCGAGTCCAGGCTCTCGGAGCTGACCTCTAAGCCCAAGCCATCTGACGACCTGCAAGCCTTGGCAGCCGCTGCCATGATTGCCTCTGATGAAGAGTCTACCAGTCCCTGGTCTGAGCTGACGGGGTTCCGTCTGAATTCAGCACCTTCGGCCCGTCTTCGACTCTATGTCGATGGAGAGGCTTACGAAGGCCCGATCTGTGACGAAGACTTTGAAGCCGACATTTTGGTGGTGGACGACACCTTCGTTCTCTTTGAGCGTGGCGAAACCTATACGTCCTCTGTGCGACCGCCGGTTCGTGACCTGGCAAGTCTGGCCGCGGGCGATGGCGAAATCCGGTCGCCAATGCCTGGAAAAGTCGTCTCTGTCGGCGTTGCGATTGGAGATCGGGTGACAAGGGGTCAGGTGCTGATGGTGCTGGAAGCCATGAAGATGGAGCACGCCTTGACGGCCGCGTTTGACGGGGTGGTCGAAGCCCTCTCGGTGACGGCCGGAGATCAGGTTAGCGAAGGCATTGGTCTGGCGCGTCTGAAGGGAGAGGCGGCATGACTGTGCATATGCTTCGCCTGTGTGTGGGATGTGAGTCCATCGAAGAGCTTGTGGCTTGGCACGGCGCCCGCAGCGGGTCTTGGACCTTACACACCCGGATGACGCCAAAACGGGCTGAGGACATGCTAGATGGCGGGTCGCTCTATCGGATATTCAAGGGTGTGATCCTTTGCCGGCAGCAAATTCTCGATATCCGAAAGATCGGGGAAGGGGCGGCTGCGCGGTGTGAAATGGAGCTAAGCCCGGAGATCATCAAGGTCGTGCCGACTCCTCGGCGACCCTTTCAGGGGTGGCGCTATCTCGATCCCATGGATGCACCAGGTGACCTCGCTTTGAACGGGGGTGAGGAAATTCCCGAAGAACTCGCCCGGCAATTACGCGAAGTCGGTGCCTGGTAACCTACCCATTGTGGCATGTCTCACATCCGTCCACAGGCTGATGGCTTCGCTGCGTTGACGATCCTTCCGACCTGAGCTCAGGGTTAATTTGTAGTCGTTCGGCATGGTCCGAGCCTGAAGTGGAGCGTTTCGTCCATGACCCAACCCAAGGTCATTGTAATCGGCAACGAAAAAGGCGGAGCTGGGAAATCGACCCTGGCCATCCACCTTGCCGCGGGTTTGCTGCATGGGGGCGCTTCAGTTTCCATCCTCGATTTGGATATTCGCCAGCAGTCCCTCGGCCACTTCTTCGCCAACCGGCGCGCCTGGCTCGCGGCAAACGGTCAGTCTGCTCCCATGCCAAAGGAACACGTCCTAGAAGCCAAGTTGGCTGCGCAGCCGGAAGATGTCGTGCTGGCGCGTTTCCTCGCTGCGCTGGACGACGCTGCAGGTTCCGACTTCATTCTGATCGATACCCCAGGTGCCGATACAGCGCTCAGCCGAGCTGCGCATGGCAAGGCTGATCTGATTGTCACCCCGATGAACGACAGTTTTGTGGACTTCGACACCCTTGGCGTTGTCGATCCTGTGACCCTAGAGCTCAAACGGCCAAGCCTGTACTCGGAAACGGTTTGGAACAGTCGCAAGCTACGTGCCATGGAATCTGGCCTTTCCATTGACTGGGTGGTTCTGCGCAATCGTCTTGCACCAACGGAAGCCCGCAATCGTCGCAGGGTCGATGAGCGGGTGCAGGCATTGTCACGCCGGGTTGGGTTCCGGATTGGCCCAGGTTTGCGCGACCGTGTGATCTATCGGGAGCTCTTCCCCTTTGGTCTGACCGTGGCGGATCTGTCTCCGTCCATAAAGCCCGTTGCCATGAGTTTGCAGCACGTGGCTGCGCGGCAGGAATTAAGGGCCCTGATGGCGTCTCTTAACCTGCCACTTGGCAGTGCAGCCTAGGTCTGGCGCCAGTGGTTTATTTCCTGGCGGGCGGACTGGTTCTTGCCGTCTTGGCATGGATGCGACGATCTGGGCCGCGGCTTAGGCACCGGGAGTGGCGGCTGCTGTCAGGCGGTTTGGCCCTGGCTGCCTTCGCCGCCAGTGCTTACGAGGCCATTCGCGGAGGTTGGTCTCCGGCTGTCATCCTTTTTCTCTTAGGGCTCTGGCTTGCCTCAACCACCCGGGGGCCGACAGTCTCAACCCAGGCACCTCAGCCTCAGTCCATGGCCGAAACCCAGGCGCGACAACTCCTTGGTGTCGGGCCCGAAGCGAGTCGAGCTGAAATCCTCGCGGCCTACGCGCGGCTGATCAAGCTGGCCCACCCGGACAAGGGCGGGACGGATGGTCTAGCGGCGCAGATCAATGCGGCCCGCGACTGCTTGCTCAGCAAGCTGCGTCCTGTCGGTTGACAGTCGACGTAGACCTGGCGTCGGCACCAGCTCTGCGGTGTCACCATCGCCGGGGTTCACGACCATACAAGCTTGGCGTTTCTTCCGGAGCGACTGGCAGGCCGATCGGGCGGACTCAGCGTCAAAGCCTTTGAATTGGGCCTTCCAGCTATTACGGCCGCCATTTGCGACAATCGGTGAGGTGGATTGGGTCAGGGATGCGAAGCGGCTGCCAATCAGCTTGATCTGGGATAGGGCCAATTTCTTCGACTTAAAGGCCCCCACCTGGATCGCCCAGATATCCTTTTGAGGCTTTGGCTCTGAGCGTGCGGAGACGTGCAGCGCGGTTGTCCTAGGGTCGACGATCTGGAATTTCGAAAGATTGGCCGGGGCGGGGGCTGAGGTGAAATAAACCCGATCTGGCTGCGTTTCTGTAGGATCAAGGGTGGCATTCGGCTGCGAGTAGACCGGCGGCGGTTCAAACATATTCTGCGCGACGATGATTTTTTCACCACCCTCACGGCGGGACATGACATCAAAACCGGTCAGCATGAGCCTTTCCGCCGTTTGATCCCGCAGAGCGTTGGACGGGCCCCCTAGAACGACCGTGACGATGCGCCGATTGCCCCGAACCGCAGAGACCGCGAGGTTATAGCCTGAGGCATTGGTGAAACCGGTTTTCAGCCCATCCACCCCCTGCATTCTTCCCAGCAGTCCGTTGTGATTGTTCATCACCTTGCCGCGGAAGGTGAACTGCTGCTGGCTGAAGAGACGGTAATATTGTGGATAGTCTCGCATGACAGCGCGGGACAGGATGGCAATGTCCCGGGCTGTTGAAATTTGTCGACTGTCAGGCAGGCCCGAAGCATTCACAAAATGTGTGTTTGTCATACCGAGATCCTGCGCTCGCAGGGTCATCATGGCGGCAAAACGGCTCTCAGAGCCACCAAGAGTTTCTGCCAAGCCGACGGCAATATCGTTGGCTGATTTAATTGCCAGCGCCTGCATGGCGTCTGAGACCGTCAAGGTGTCCCCAATCGGCAAGCCTAGCTTGGTGGGGCCTTGAGCCGCTGCGTGCGGCGAAATCGTCACAAGATCATCGGGTTTTAGTCGGCCCGTGGATAGGGCTTCGAAGGTCAAATAAAGGGTCATGACCTTGGTGATCGATGCTGGATAGCGAAGGCTGTCCGCACGTTTGGCGTACAAGACTTCGCCAGAGGCCGCGTCAACGACAATGGCGGCGTATTGTGGCCGTATGGTCGGGGTCTGCAAGAAGCTACTTTCTGCACACGCTTGGGGCGCAAGCAGTGTCGTGGAAATGGCAAGGCCAAATCCAATTGCAGCCATAAGGCGGCGGGCGCGCTCGATCATGAGGTTCGTCCGTCGAAAAATACGCCGTCGGCAGGAAGTCCGACCCTTGAGATACTACATGACAGCCAGAGCCTTGCGCCAGGGTAAACAAAGTTTGACCAACTCACTTTTTGATCACTTTCGATAGTGCGCAGATCCCGGGCAACTATAATTGCTGCACTGCACAAAAATTCCTTGACTGCTGCAGTGCAGCATGGGAATAGTTATTCGTTTTCAAGGCGAAATTTTCGCCTCCCGCCACCTATTCGGCTTCGATTGCCGTCGTGTTCCAAATCCTGGAGACCTCAAATGGCTGCTGCGCAAACTGCTAAGTCAACTGTCGAACAAATCACCACAGCTGGAAATTCTGCGTTTAAGGATGCCGTCGATAAGTCTCTCTCGGCGCTGAACGATGTTAACGCCCATTCCAAGAAGAACCTGGAGGCAGTGATCGCGTCTGTCACCGCCGCCGCCAAGGGTGCTGAAGCCCTGACCACTGAAACCCTGGCCTATTCGAAAACCGCTATGGAAGCTCAAGTGGCGGCTGCAAAATCGATTTCGGGCATTAAGAGCGTGCAGGAACTTTTCGAACTGCAATCTGGGTTCGCTAAGTCTGCGATGGAATCCTACATGGCTCAAATGGGTAAGGTTTCCCAGATCATGAGCGCTTCAATGAAAGACACCGTGAAGCCGATCAATGAACGGGTGACCGCGACGGTCGAAGCCTTCCAAGCCGCTCGCTAATCGTCGATCCTTACGATCAGAACGACCGATTATTTTAAGGCCCGAAGCCGAAAGGCCTCGGGCCTTTTCTATTTGCGCGATTGCTGGGGAAAATGAGGCGCAGGCCCGCTTTCCTAAAGGCGCAAATCGGGTCTAGAACGGGGCCATGTCAAACGTTCAAGAACGCCTTTCCGCCGCTGGGATTGTCTTGCCCCAGCCCGTCGCACCCGTGGCTAATTACGTTCCCTTCGTCCGGACCGGCAATCTGGTGCACATATCGGGTCAGGTCTCGATAGACGCCTCTGGTGGCGTGAAGGGCATTGTCGGCGTTGATGTCGATCTTGAGATGGCGCGGAGCGCTGCCAGGATGTGCGGTGTCAACCTCTTGGCCCAGATGCGTGCAGCCTGTGAGGGAGACCTGGAGCGGGTCGTCAGGGTGATCAAGCTCGGCGGGTTTGTTCAGGCTGGCCCGGAGTTTTTTGATATCCCTCAAGTGGTGAACGGTGCCTCAGATGTCATGGTGCTGGCATTCGGCGATGCCGGAAAACATGCGCGGTCTGCGGTAGGGGTCTACCGTCTTCCGCTGAATTTCGCGGTGGAAGTTGACGCCGTCGTGGAGGTTAAGTGAAGGCACAGTTTGGCCAAGCCTGGGAACTTCTGTTTCATCCTCCCATTGCCCACCGCGGACTCTGGAACGCAGACGGCGCACCTGAAAATTCCCTGGCTGCCTTCCAACAAGCCTGTGAGGCGGGATACTGCATCGAGTTGGATGTCCATTTGTCGGCGGACGGGGAGGCGGTTGTCCATCACGACTATAGCCTGAAGCGCATGACCGGCCTGGAGGGCCGCATTCGCGACTATACCGCCGACGATCTGGGAAAGATGAAGCTAAAGGGGACGGATGAGGGCATTCCGACCCTGCTTGAAACCCTGGCTCTGATCGGTCACCGGGCTATGGTGCACGTGGAGCTGAAGACACCCTTTGGCCAGGTCGGGCCCCTCGAACAGCGGGTGCACGAGATTCTGATTGATCACAATGGCCCCGTCTGTGTGATCGGATTTAACCCCTACAGCCATGCTTGGTTTGCTGAAAAATTCCCAGGGGTTCTTCGGGGGCTCGATAGTTGGGCGTGGTCGGATGAAGCGCCCCACTTGTCGAAAGAGCAGCGGGACTCTTTCGCCCGGCTGGAACAGGTCAAGATCGCAAAGCCGCATTTCCTAGCCATGAGTACCGACACAGTCACGGATCCGAAGGTGAAGGCCTATCGTGAGGCCGGCATGCCGGTCGTAACCTGGACTGTGAGGGACCCGGCGGTCTGGGATTCCGTCAAACCCTATTGCGACAACCTGATTTTCGAGGGCTTCAAGGCGTGAACCTGAATCCGACGGTGAAGGTCAGCCGTCGAGTCGCTGAGATTGGACGGGACGCTTGGGATGGGTGTGCTCTAAACCCAGCCTATGCCGCCAATCCCTTCGTTATGTTCGATTTTCTCGATGCGGTTGAAAGCTCAGAATGTGCGGTTGAGCGTCAAGGATGGGGCCCTCAGCACTTATCGATCGAAGATGAAGCCGGCCAGGTTGCCGCGGTCATGCCGCTCTATCTGAAGTCCCACAGTCAGGGGGAGTATATCTTCGACCATGCCTGGGCTGATGCCTACGAGCGTGCTGGGGGCAGCTATTATCCAAAACTCCTAAGTGCAGCGCCCTTTACCCCTGCAACGGGGCCTAGACTTTTGGTTCGACCAGATGTTGAGCCCGAGGCCGCATGGTCGCTCTTGCTCGGTGGGGCGACCCAACTTTGCGAGACCTACGGGGCCTCATCCCTGCACATCAACTTCCCAACGGATGCCGAATGGACCTGGCTTGGGACGCAGGGCTTGGCCATGCGCGAAGGCCAACAATATCACTGGAATAACCAAGGATACGCTGATTTCGACGCCTTCCTTGATCAACTGTCTTCGGGGCGCCGTAAAACCATCCGCCGTGAGCGACGCGACGCCTTAGCTGAGGTCGATGTGGTCGCCTTGACCGGGGCTGACCTGAAAGAAGAGCATTGGGATGCCTTCTTTGCTTTTTACCTGGATACGGGGTCACGGAAATGGGGTCGGCCCTACCTTAATCGCGCCTTCTTCTCGCAGCTGGGGGAGCGCATGGCTGATCGGGTCTTGCTCCTTCTGGCGCGGCGACAGGGGCGGTGGGTGGCGGGCGCCTTGAATCTTATTGGTGACGACTGCCTCTATGGCCGTAACTGGGGCTGTGTTGAGGACATTCCCTTCCTCCATT